>NZ_AWFF01000036.1 GCF_000682755.1 Hyphomonas beringensis | reverse complement strand
CCGGGTTCAAGCGGGCCCGCAAGGCCCTTCACGCCAACGCCAGCAAAGGAGACTAACCCATGGCGCAGATCGGCTCATTCACGCTGAAAGACGGCAAATACACCGGCACGATCCGGACGATGACGATCAACGTCAAAGCCCAACTCGTACCCAACAAGGACAAGGCCAATGACGACGCGCCTGATTTCCGGATCTATGCTGGCGGGGCCGAACTCGGTGCGGCGTGGCGCCAGGACTCCAAAGACGGCGAAACGCCCTACCTCGCCGTCAAACTCGACGATCCGAGCTTCGAAAAGCCTATGCGGGCAGCTTTCTTTGAGAACGAGAAGAATGGGACCGGAATCATGGTCTGGAATCGACAGAAGCCATCAGCGGACTAGCCGCGAATCAGGTTGATTAATCCTGGGTAGTATCCAATCCTTAATGTGGAAACCACGAGACAGAAATGGTAGCGAATAATGCTGCTTTACACCGATTTGAGCGATTGATATCGCTTTTCGCCAGTGAAACGACAAGTCTGCCTCAACTGCTTTTTTTGGTGCGCTAGTAACAACCAGAATCGCGTTATCCGTACATCCGGACCGTCCTCATCGACCTTCGCCCATTCTGCCAATCACTGCTCAAGTCAATCACGCACCTATGGCTTACGATGAAAATGACCTATTCTCCTCGGATTTCGGCGCGTCGCCGATCACCAAACTGCGTCGAAAAAAAGCCGTACGGATTGATGGCGAGATATTAGATACGACACCAGTTTTCGATGCCTATTGGTATTTCGCCTGTGAACGTCAGAGGATGTTTCGACGACGCCTTCATGGCTCCAATACTTCATCGTCGAGCAATGATCCCATTTTAGCCCACCACAGGTTCACGAATGCCTATCGTGCTTCCGATAGGGTCAGCCAGTACTTGATCAGGAATGTGATTTGGTCGGATCATAACCGATGGTCCGTAGAGGACCTTTTTTTTAGAGTCTTGCTGTTCAAGATCTTCAATCGGATTGAGACTTGGGAAGCACTCACCGGTGAGTTTGGGGCAATTGGTTCAAGCTCGTACAAGTTCTCTGAGTTTGATCGCTTGCTGAGTGATCGGCAATGTAACGGAGTTCGTAACTATTCCGCTGCTTACATAATGCCATCTGCTGGCCATACGTTTGGGTACGCTACCAAGCATGCCAACCATCTCCGACTTATCGAGTGGATGGTGGAGCAACGATTCCCTGATAAACTTTCCAATTGCGCCTCCATGGCGGAAGCGTTTAATTTATTATTGTCTGCGCCCTCAATCGGACCCTTTCTGGCGTATCAATTCGTGACTGACCTAAACTATGGCGCGCTAACGAGTTTCTCAGAAATGGAGTTTGTGATTGCTGGCCCTGGCGCATTAGACGGGATATCTAAATGCTTCCAAGGCACCCATAGCATTTCAGCCGAGCAAGTGATTCGCCACATGGCTGAATTCCAAAACGAATACTTCTCATTTTACGGATTCGAGTTTCAAGATCTCTGGGGCCGGCCTCTGCAGCTCATCGATTGCCAGAATATTTTTTGCGAGATTTCCAAATATTCGAGAGCGGCGTTTCCCGAGATAAGCGGTCGCTCCGGCAGAACACGCATCAAGCAGAAGTTCAAGCCAGTGGGTCGGTTGCCGGCGCCATGGTATCCGCCCAGTTGGGGCGTCAACGAACGAATCTCCGATTTGCTTCCGTAAAACCCGCCAGACCTCAAAAAGCTCATTGATTGATTCTGAAACTCAGGCGGCGTCCTTCCAGATCGACTGTGACAACTCCATTCTGGTTTTCTCTGAGTTGTTGAAAGACACGGTATCCTTCACGTATTGAGCGCTCCCATTCCCAGTATTTGTTGTCGTAAACTTCGTGGCCCTCGGTGACTGCGCGCACCTGCTTGAGCAGTGAAAACGGGATCTCCTCGTTGTCTGGAAAGAGTATTCGATCAGTCGCGGAAACGTCAGGGTGCAGTTCTTTCGCTCGTCGCGAAGCTTCCCAATGGATCAGCTTCACGACGAGCTCTTCAACGACGGCCGACCGGCCGCCGTCCTGAGCCTGTTTGATCTCCGGGGAGCTGCTGCGTTTGATGCCCATAAG
Source organism: Hyphomonas beringensis (assembly GCF_000682755.1). GTDB lineage: Bacteria > Pseudomonadota > Alphaproteobacteria > Caulobacterales > Hyphomonadaceae > Hyphomonas > Hyphomonas beringensis. The sequence continues at coordinate 60,666 of NZ_AWFF01000036.1, read as the reverse complement.
ATCGCGAAGGACCGGGGACCACCCGAGACACGCAGCGTTTGCCAAATGCATCACATCATGAAACCGATACCCGTCGGCCTCGGCGTATTGATCTCTCAGCGGCGCGCCTAGCGGCTTACCATTCCAGAACATCTGGGAGGATCCATCCTCCATTGTTCTGAATACGATTTCGAATTTGCGTGGCAGCTGTTCATTTTCGACAGCATTTTCGTCGTGGAAAGGCGTATGTATGCCGTCTTTTTTTCGTGCCTTTGCTTTCTCTCGGTTGGTAAGCGCGACCCCATCCATATCCAATCCATATAGCGAGGCGACCGCACAAAGGTGCCACGCGATCGCACTCAGAATTGTGTCGATGGGACGATCCTCGAGCTGTTTGTTTAGTTCAAGCTCTACCTCTGGCAAATGATGGCGCATCAACTGCGCGCCGAGCTGTGTGAGGACTGCGGCACAAACCGCCAACAGGGTTTCACCGTCGGTCCGGGCCGTTCGGAAGGCAAGCTTTTGATAGTCTGACATCCGCAAGTCCGGATTTCGCGAGAATTCATCGGCCCCTCGGAGGAACGCGGTCACCTCATCTTCCGTCAGCACAGAGCGTATCCGGTCACCTCTTGCGTTGGCGGAGCCGATTTCACGCTTTAGATTCTCTACGTCCAGGAGCAAAATGCTTCTGCTTCCATCCAGCGCTTCAATTCGAGCTAGAGCGAAGGCGTACCACATGGCATCACCCAATTCTTCTTTAAGCTCTGCCCGTGCCAGAGGCGAGGATAGCGCTCCACTCTCTTTGAGAGATTGTTTCTTTATGGCCGAAACGACAGAGCCGATCTCGCTTACAAGGCCGTATATTGCAATTTTTCGAGCCTCAGCGGGGTTCTTTTCGGAAAATTGATCCGTGCTCCGAACGAATTCTGCATATTCTTTAATTAGCATGCCTTCTTCTCCGTCTGGAGTAGCGCCCTAAGTTTTCGGTCCCGCGTCCAGTCAGCCGGAGGGCGGCGAAGTCCCCGTTCTGGAATGCTTCTCAGCCAACTAATAAATTCGGCTTGCATGCTCGGATCCTCAACACGGTACTTCTCACCGCGACGCCTCCAAACAAGAGGGTCGAACGCGGCTGGCGTTTTGGGCCCGTCTCCACCCCAGTAGGCAAATTCCTTGCCTATCAGCAATTTATCTGTGGTGCCTGTGTCCCGCTTGAGGTTTCCTCCACCGTGACGACTATTTGGATCGCTGTGAAAGGAGGCTTCTTGTATCCACCGACCGTTATCGTCAGATCGGCGGTAAATGTTGTCTCCGAAACACAGGCTTAGTGACCCACCCATTTGTGGTCGTTTCATTAGAAAGCGCGGATCACCCCAGTAGCTATCGAAGTCGCTGATCTCGTCCACCGCCATCCAATAAATGATATGTCCATCCAGATCATACTTAGCAGTTCCAAACCCAACGATGATGTCGCCAATCGCTGCATGCTTTCGAATTCCGGGTTTGCAGCAAGCGAGCGTGCAAACGCCAAAAAAGGGGTTTGGTGCGAATCCGCGGTCGTGATCGATAACGTAGCGATACAGCCGTTGCGGCCTAGGGCGTTTACTCGCACTCATTGGGCTCAATCTCATTTGGTTCTGACGTGCTGCCGTCAGGGTTCTGGAATGCTTTTTCGCAATCTGACCCGAGCTCGTTTTTCAATTTTCCGGGGTCCCATGGCCTTTGCGCCGTACCGAACTGCAGAAGCAGGGGGTGAATGCCATCGCTCTCCTGTCCTGGAGCCCATACGCCGACGATCGCGCAAACGCCCACTTGTGCAGCGGCAAGGGCCGCAGCTTCAGCGGTCGCGTCGCTCGTGTGGTCCCGGTCGAGGACAATGACGACCGCATCGTGGGACGCTATCTCTGCAAAGTCCGCTTCGGCTTTCACGAACTGAACAGTCGCCAGGTCGATTTCCGCATCGGAAAGAAGCTTAAGCGCATCTATTTCGGTTACTGTGCAACCGTCAGGCACGACTACGTACACGCGTCGCTTCATATTCTGGTCCATCAACCAGTCTCCGTCTGCGCCGATTTGTTTGATTGCCAGCGGAGTTCGAAGCGGATAGACGGAGCTTGCGAAGCGGACCATCTGTTTGGCTGGCGTTCCTCCGGGAGGCGCTTGTCCCTTCGGATGATCTGTTCAGAAGCGGAGCTGGTTGGCGCCAGCTCCGCTTCTGTTTTAGGCTATGTCTTCAAGATGCTTGCTCACCTCATTTGAACCGACAAATTGCGTGAGCAACCGGTAATTCTGCGTATCCTTACGCACACGCCCGGCCACAATCGCCGGGTGCACATTGATTGATTGCGCAAATGTCATGACCCGCGCCGGCGTGGCCCGTTCAGGGAGTCCTGATGCGCGCCACGCGCCATCCGGGATCAATGCGTTCTGCGCAAAGAGGTCGGCTTCCGCTTCAATTGACCAATCTTCATCATGATCGGCCTCGCTTAGGCTAAGATCATCCACAAAAAACGGATGATCTGGCGAAATGTGCTTCCACACATGGACAGCTTCATGCAGCAAGCAGAACCAAAAGTTGTCGAGCCGGTCATATCGCAGTGTTAGCCCGATTACCGGAATGCCTTCTGTCGTGCACATCGCAGCGCCATCGAGATGGGTTTTCGGAAGATGCTTTGCGTAGACGACTGCAATGCCTTTCTGATTGAGCGCCTCGACCGCCCGTCGGGGGCCGTCCGGCAGTCGGCTCAGCGTAGCAAGGAAGCGCAGAAATCCTTCGTCTATCGACTCGGGGCGATAGGCTGAAGCAGGACGATTTTCACGCGCCACAGCCAGCACATGTAAGCACCAGGCTTGAAGTGCGTAAGGATCCATGCGGGCGTTCCGACGCGCGGAATTATTTTTCCGATAAAACGGCTGCGGAATAGCTTGCTGCCCGCCGGCCCGTGAGATCAGGCCAAGAATGAGTTCTTCGGCGTTTGCGCGAGGGCGCTCGATCTTGGGGAGCCAGCCTCGCTTTGTCATCTCGAACACAGGAAACTGGGTCCATTGCACTTCGTCAGGCGCATCGTCATTTCCGACGCCGTCGCCGATTAGCACTTCGGCCGGGATACCAAGATGGTGATTCAGTGCTCGAATCATTTTGACCGTAAGCGGCCGCTTTCCTGAGAGGACTTCGGAGACCTTGCTGCGACCACCGAAATATTTCGCGAGATCCGCTTGTGTGAGCGACTCTTGTTCCATCCTGAATTCGATGGCCTGAACGGGAGTGGGGAAGTCGATGGGAAAATGTTGCTCCTCGTAAGCCTCAACGAGAGTGACAAGCACTTCAAGCTCATCACGATCACCCTCATCGACAGCGTTGGTCATGAGCTCATCAATCCGCGCTAGAGCAGAATCATAGTCTTGATCATTTCGAATTGGGCGCACGACGCTCATTTAAATCTCCTCAGCATCGATTTCGTCGTAAGCGGCATGTGTGCCAACAAATCTGACGAAGACGATCCCGACCTCATAATCGATCCGCACTATCAGGCGGTACTTGTTGCCAGCGATATTGAATACCACCCGGTTGTTTTTCAGGATGCTGGCGCTCCTGTACTTGCTCTTAACTTGCGCAGGGGTCTTCCAATCTGCGCGCTTTGCCTCGTGGAACCAGCTGTTCAACGCTGCCTTTGCCTCCGGTTCTGCATCGCCAAACTCGCGGAGAATTTTTCGTGAGATGACGTGCATTGCCGTTCGTCCTATGTACCCCATTTGGGAACAATGTCAAGCGCTCCCTAATAGGGAGCATATCATTAGCCGTTAAGAGCCTCAACCCAGCTAATTAGGACAATATCTCTTTGAATTATAGAGAAAATATTGACCGGTAGTACGCCGGCACTATTGAGGCGGACTTTCCACCGGCTTCATTGGCGTAATACTTGGAGAGTCTGGAGATCTATCTATTGGGGGAGCTAGAGCTATTATAGGTTGCCGGTGCTCCATCATTCGAAGTCGTAGGCATGCCTCGGCTGTCTGACTGCCTAACGCCGTAGCGACCCATGAAGCAATTGCTGTTGCGGACAATTGCTAAACGTTGCCTGAAAATTCCCACGCTCCAACTATGATTAGTCGCCGTCGTGCGGATCATTATGGCAATGACGGTTTCGGACGACACACTCGCTCACGCGCGCACCCTGGCCGCCGAAATCGTAGCGACTTTCGGTATGACCTATATGCCGATCTACAAACTGCTCGATGACGAAATTCAAAAACGCGAACAGGAAGCAGCGTCCATTCACGCGATCCTGTCGGGTCACACCGCGCTTACGCCGCGCGCAGGGCGTCGAAAGCGCGAAAGAAGTTTTTCGGAACGCGGTGCGCGATTTTGAGAAGTTCCTTGCGTTGATATTCGAGCGAACCGCCGGTTCCGTATTCCGGCCGGTCATTCTTGTGTCCCATGAGAAGCATGCGGAGCTCGTAGTCGACATGACCTTCCTTCATCCTGTCTTCGAAGGAATGCCGGAACGAGTAGATGACATGCCGTTCGGTAGGGAAGAGACCTAAGCGCCTATAGGCGGCATTGGCGGCCGCCGAAAACGCGTTCGTCTTGTCGTGATACTTCGGGAAACCGTTCGGCGCGCGCTTGGCCGCTTCCAGTGAAATGCCGACGAGCGGTATGCGGCGCACGGACGTTTCAGTTTTAACCTCGTGATCTTCGCGGTCTGGAATGACGAGATGCGGAATCTTGGCGTCAAGGCAGATGTCTTCGGCCGCAGATTAATGATCTCTCCTGGCCGACATCCGGTTTCAATGATCATGAGCGGCGCTAGGAACATCTCGTCGGTCAGGCGCTCATACCAACCCGGGACGAGTAGTTTTTCGCGCACCCATTTGTCCGCAAAGGGCGGATATTTCCGCGTGCCGCGGTTTCGCCGATCCTTGAAGGTGAGGTTCCGGAACGGGTTCAGCCGCGTCTCATCGCCGACATACTTAAAATAGTCCGTATAGAGCCTGCGTATATCGCCGAAGTGCCGATCAGCCGTTTTTGGCTGCTTGGGCTTTGCCGCAGGATCAGACGGAGACACTTCGCCGTTCCAGAAGTCGTAATATTTCTGGCCGTGCTCCCGGGTGATGTCGACCATGGCGAGGTCGCCAATCACGTCGACGAAGTATTTCAGCGAGAGATCCTTTGTGGCTTTCCACCGGCGCTTCTGTTGGGGAGATTTCTTGACGAGCAGGGGCGGCGCAATTTTGGTCTGGTAGATTTCCATCGCCTCACTGACTGAGACCTTCGGCTCCTCCACTGCGCCAAGCATCGCGGCGACATCTTCTTCGTTCAAGGCGCCGTTCGAAGGCGCTCGGCGTTCGATCGCCTGAAGCCGGCTCACGACCTCGTCGATCATGCCCGGAGTGGCCAATTCGTCCATCGCCCGGAACCGGAAGCCGGCCGCGAGCGCCCGGGCCTTGGCGACCTCGTATCGCTTTCGCGCATGTTCGATGTCCATGGGCTCGCCCATGCGTTCGAGGTCGAGCGACAGGCGCAGTTTTCCCCAATAGCTTTCGTCCGCGTCGACGAGTTCGTCGCGTCTCGCCCGGGCGACTTCGAGCGACGATGTACCGAGGGCGATCCGGATGAATTCGCTCGGATAGAAGGGGCGCAAACGGGTCGGGACGCGGCGGTAATAATAGTACCGCCCGCCACGCTGCTTGAGGAATTTGTCGTCGTCCGTGGACTGAGCCATGCCAAAATTGTAGCCCAGTTTGTATCAAAAAAGTAGCCCAAAAATCGCCGGTTTGAGAATCGAACCCTCGACCAGAAAACAATAGAGGTATGTTTTCAATGGGTTATTTCGAAATGTCGGTGATAAACTGGAGCGGGTGAAGAGAATCGAACTCTCGTCGTCAGCTTGGGAAGCTGCTGCTCTACCATTGAGCTACACCCGCCGTGCAAATGTATTTGAGATGGAATCTGCCGCCGCGCAAGAGAAAAGGCGGTGGCAGATGCCTAAAGACATTATTCAAGGGTGACAACAAGCACCGAGCGCGGCGGTACGGAAAGGATCAAATCGCCGCCGCTGCCTTCCGTGCGGTACGGCACAGGATGGACACGGTTCGGATCCTCGAACGTGTTGTGCGCATCCATGGTTTTGCCTTGAAGAATCCGGCCTATGGCGGTGGAGGCACCGAAGGCGCTCGCATCGACCAGATGGTTGTCTCTAGCGGATGCATTCACAACGGCCAGGACTATCTTGCCCTCTTCTGTGAGGGCCGCGCTGACACTGATTGCGGGGACGGTAACATCTGCATAGGTGTAGTCCGGTGACTGAATATCCAGATCCAGCGCCTCGGCGCCCATGAAGGGCTTGTACATCTCGAACACATGGTAGGTCGGTGTCAGCACCATGTCCGGGCCATCTGTCAGGATCATGGCCTGCAGAACATTCACCATCTGCGCGATGTTCGTCATCCTCACGACATCGGCATTCTCGTGAAAGATGTTCAGATTCAGGCCCGCGACGACCGCATCACGGATGCTGCCCTGCTGGTATAGCGCCGGAGGGTTTGTGTCCTCGTCCTGGTCTACCCACATGCCCCATTCGTCGACATAGAGACCGAACTCGTCTGCCGGAAGTTCATGCTCTTCGAAGATGGCGCGTTGGTCGGCGATAACATCCGCCATGCGCAATGTGCGCTTCATGGTCGAGGCCCACTCTGCTTCCGGGAAGCCCGTGGCCGGGCCTTTCTTTCCCCAGTCACCCGTCGGCAGAGTATAAACGTGGAGAGAGATACCTTCTGCCAGATCGTCAATATAGGGGTGCTGCAAAATCGTGTCGGCATATTCCGGATTGCCGTCATGCGCGCCGGAAATGATGCGGACAGGTTGCTCTCCAGCGGTCTTCGCGAAGCTGGCATATTGCGAATAGAGATCGGCGTAGGTCTCGGCGGTAAAGTGGCCGCCACAGCCCCAGGTTTCGTTGCCGATGGACAGATAGTCGACCTTCCATGGCGTTGCCCTGCCATTTTCCTCACGCTCTGCTGCGCGGTCGCCGGTCTCGGCGGTGATATATTCCAGCCAGTCGGCCGCCTCTTTTGCTGTGCCCGTGCCAAGGTTCACATTGAGATAGGTTTTCGCGCCAAGGCGTTCCGCGAAATCGAAGAACTCATGTGTTCCGAAGGCATTCGTCTCAGGCGTTCCGCCCCACACCATGTTCACGCGCAGGGGGCGTTCAGCCTCCGGGCCAATGCCGTCCTGCCAGTGATACAGGTCCGCGAAGCAGCCACCCGGCCAGCGCACCACTGGCACTTCCAGCGCTTTCAGGGCATCGAACACATCGTTGCGAATGCCGTCAGTATTGGGGATTTCGCTATCTTCACCGACCCAGATGCCGCCATAGGGCTGGGTGCCGACATGTTCCAGAAACTGACCATATATTTCTGGCGCAATCGTGTGTGTGGGTGCGTCAGCGTGCACTTCGATGCGCGCTTGTGCCAATGCAGGTGCCGCGCTGAGCAGCAAACCGGCGCTTATCAGGCCCGCCGCGATACGAGTTTTCATGAATGCCTCCCTAAAGTTTCGAGTTATTTTAGCGCTAACATTCGGGTGCTCCGGGCCTCAAAGTCAAGCTGCAATCCTTTTCGCAACAACGTCATGGCGGCACTGGCTAAGCGCGCCTGTTGACGGTAGAAGGCGGCCATGAACGGATTTCTCGCAGTCGCAGCTGGCGGCGCCCTGGGCGCGGCTCTCCGGCATGGTGTCGGCCTGTTGGCCGTACGCCACCTTCCAGCCGGCTGGCCGCATGGCACATTCCTTGTGAATATACTGGGCAGCCTGCTCATGGGCCTGTTTATTGGCTGGTTAGCGCTGCGTAGCCAGGGCGAGCCCCAGGCGATGCGTCTGTTTCTGGCCACGGGCCTTCTGGGCGGCTTCACGACGTTTTCAGCGTTTTCGCTGGAAGTGTCGAATTTCATCCGGAGTGGCGACGTGACGAAGGCGGCGCTTTACGCTGTTCTCTCGGTCACTCTTGGTCTCTTGGCATTGTTTATTGGGCTGTGGATAGCCCGGAAAGTGTTCGCATGAGCGGCCAGATTGTCACCGAAACGGTTTCCGAAAAGGAAGCAGACACACGTCTTGACCGATGGGTGAAGCGGCGCGTGCAGGTCTCCCAGGGGCAGATCGAGAAAATGCTCCGCACGGGGCAGATCCGCGTAGACGGGTCGCGCGCCAAGGCCAATACCCGCCTTCAGGCTGGCCAGCAGGTGCGTCTGCCTATTCTGGATACTGAATCCTCCCGCCCAGCTCAGAAAAAGGCTGATCGGGTATCCCAGGAAGACCGGGAATTCATCCGCAGTCTCATCCTTTATGAAGACGACGAGATGATCGCCATCAACAAGCCGGCCGGCATTGCCGTACAGGGTGGATCCGGCCAGGGGCGGCATATTGATGGCATGCTCGCGGCTCTGGGGGATGGAGAGCATCGCCCGGTTCTCGTGCACCGGCTCGACAAGGATACGAGCGGCGTACTGCTGCTCGCCAAGTATCCGAAAGCTGCCGCGCAGCTGTCTGAGAAGTTTCGCAGCCGTGACATGAGCAAGGTTTACTGGGCCGTCACTGTCGGTGTGCCCAACCCTCCCTTTGGTCAGATTCGCTGCTGGATGGTGAAGGGCATTGAAGACGAGAATGAAGAGGGCGGCTACCGCATTATCAATCCCAAGGCACGCGGACGCCGTGATGCGGATCGTGAGCGCATGTTCCGCTCTGCGCAGGGCGTCGAAGGCGCGCGTCATTCGATTACGGATTATGCGGTCGTTTCGACTGCGGGGCAGAAAGCTGCTTGGGTCGCCATGAAGCCGGAGACGGGGCGGATGCACCAGCTGCGTTTCCACATGCTGGAAATGCAAACCTCCATTCTGGGAGATTTCAAATATCAGTGCCGCCGGGAAGTTCCGCAGGGACTCGCGCCCGGCTTGCATCTTCATGCGCGCGCGCTGATTATCCCGCGTCAGAATGCAAAACCGATTAAAATCGTTGCGCCGCTGCCGCCGCATATCAAGCAGACCTTCGAAGCGTTGGGATTCCTGGAACAGGAAGCGGGCAAAGACCCGCTGGCGCCATTCGTCTGATGTCCGGGCTGAAACTCGCTATATGGGACGTGGACGGAACACTCGTCGACAGTCGTGAAACCATTCACAATGTGATGGTGGAAACTTTCCACCTGTCAGGCCTCACGCCGCCTGAATATGATGCTACGCGGCGCATTGTGGGACTAAGCCTGCACGAGGCTTGTGGCCAATTGGCTCCGGATGCCAATGCAGATGACATCGAGAAACTGGTTGCGGACTATCGCAACACATGGGTGCGTGCCCGCAGCCAGCCGGGTTTTTCCCAGCCACTCTATGATGGCGCGCTGGAAACGCTCGAGGCGCTTCGGCAGGAAGGCTGGCTGATTGCCATGGCCACCGGCAAGACCCGTAGGGGCATTGCCAGCCTGTTTGAGCTGCACCAGCTGGAGCACTTCTTTGACACCATATGGTGCGCCGATGACGGCCCAGGAAAGCCGAACCCCTATATGGTCGAGCAGGCCATGGGGGCGCTTGGCGCTGCGCCCCACGAAAGCCTCATGATTGGCGATGCCATTCATGACATCTCAATGGGACGGGCCGCGGGTGTCTACACGCATGGCGTCACCTGGGGCTTTGGCGCTGCGCACGAACTGGAAGAAGTTGGGGCAAACGAAGTGCACCATGACTTCAGTTCACTGCGCGACAGCCTGCTGGCGTTTGAGGCAAAGCCGAACGCCTAGTTCGCTCCATGCGATACTCGGCTTGACCTAAGTGGAAGTGCAAGCTTATCCGGTCCAGGTGGTTCGGGTATACGCTGGCCATGCGTTGATATTTGGCCGACAGCATATCTGCCCTTGGAAAGCGCCCCTTCAGCGCGTACATGCGCGGCCATGACTGACGAAACTCCAAAGCCTAAGCGTTTCTACGAAACTGCTCGCGCTGAGCAGATGCCCGGTGGCTGGACGGTCCAGCTGGACGAGCGCGCGATCAAGACTCCTGCGCGCGCGGCTATGCTACTGCCGACTGAAAAACTGGCAAAAGCCGTGGCAGCTGAATGGAATGCGCAGGAAGAACAAATCGACCTTCTGTCCATGCATCTGACGCGCCTCGCAAATGTCGCGATCGATCGCACGCCTGAGGTTCGCTATGAGATGGCTGACGAGTTGGCGCGGTACTGCGAGACAGACCTCATCTGCCATATCGCTGAAGACGATGAGGAACTGGCTGAACGTGAAGAGGCCCATTGGGCGCCCATCCGGGCATGGGCAGGGCAGGCATTGGATGTCATCCTCGTGCCGGTGGAAGGTATTATTGCCTCACCGCAACCGGATGCCTCGCTTGAGGCCGCCCGCACCTATGCGCTTTCTCTGGATGATTTTGCCCTTACCGGCCTTGTGTATGCTTTCGGTCTTTATGGCTCTGCTGTTCTTGCGATGGCTGTTCTCGAAGGAGAGCTGTCTGCGACAGATGCCTTTGAAATTTCCCGCATTGATGAAGCCTGGCAGGCGTCGCAATGGGGTGAAGATGATGAGGCAAAGGCCGCGACAGCTCTGCGCCGCATTGAAGCCAAGGCTCTGGATACCTGGCTGTCCGGTCTGAACTGAGCCTTTCTGGCGGTGTCGGCCACCTGAATTCCTGATGAACCCTGGTGAAACCGGCGATGAACGCGCCGGTCAGATACCGTTCCGATGTGCCGTGTTCTGATGCACGCATGATGAAACGCATCATGAATATCCGAGTGGCTGCCGTTGCCGTTGCTGCGTCAGCTCTCACCGTAGCCCCGGCGGTTGCCGATCCTGGTCGGAGTAGCCCTGCCAGGATTGAAGCCCGCCTGGGCTCAAATACAGGTCTGGTGGTCAGTGTGGGGCACAATAATCGTGGCCATCACGGTCGCCGCCATGGAGGCTATCGCCTGAATGAGTGGGGCCAGACACGTTCCGAGGAGCGTCAGTTACGCCGTCAGGCGGTTCAGACTTGCCGGGCCGAGATCAATCGCGCCGCATGGCGTATTGGCTATCGTGATGTTGACTTTGATGATGGTCGACGTGTGCGCCAGGTTGGCCCTTATGGTTTCCGCATCCTCTTTGATGATGTCGAGTTTGAAGGCCGGCGTCGGGATCGCGAGCAGGATATAACCTGCGTGGTTCGCCGCGGTCATATTGCCCGTCTCGAGGGCATTCCGGACAGAGGACATTATCGCAAAGGCCACAGATATGATCAGGGCTATCGCAACGGAAGAGACGGTCGGCATCGTCGCAGTCACTAAGGCGGCTAACGTCGCGTCACCCTTTTAACCAGCCAGCCAGAATGGCGGCTTCTGCGCAGTGCCTCGGGTTTTACACCTGGGGCACTGTTGTTTGAAAAGGCCTAACGACGCACTTGCGTTTGCTGTTCTGCTGTATAAGCACGTCTGAAACAAAGAGTAACAGACGGCTGGGAGAGGCCCATGAAGGACGTAATCGAAGCGCTGGAAGCAAAACGCGAGCAGGCCCGGCTGGGCGGCGGCGAAGCCAGGATCGAGAAGCAGCATGCCAAGGGCAAGCTGACAGCTCGGGAGCGGATAGGCGTTCTTCTGGATGAAGGCAGCTTCGAAGAGTACGACATGTTTGTGGAGCACCAATGCTCCGATTTCGGCATGGAAGAGCAAAAGGTTCCGGGCGATGGCGTCGTCACGGGGCAGGGCATGGTCAATGGCCGTCTCGTCTATGTCTTTTCAAAGGACTTCACCGTTTTCGGCGGATCGCTTTCCAAGGCCCACGCTGCGAAGATCGTGAAGGTACAGCAGGCGGCCGCCCGTAATGGTGCGCCCGTGATCGGCATCTTTGATGCTGGCGGCGCACGTATTCAGGAAGGCGTCGATTCGCTCGCTGGCTATGCAGACATCTTCATGGAGAACGTCCTCTCTTCCGGCGTGATCCCGCAGATCTCTGTCATCATGGGCCCCTGTGCGGGCGGCGATGTTTACTCTCCTGCCCTGACCGACTTCATCTTCATGGTGAAGGATACTTCCTATATGTACGTCACCGGTCCGGATGTTGTGAAAACCGTGACCAATGAAGACGTCTCCCACGAAGACCTTGGCGGTGCCCGGGTCCACGCGGCCAAGTCCGGTGTCGTGGACGGCGCGTTCGAGAACGACATCGAGGCGCTGGTTCAGATGCGACGTCTGATCGATTTCCTCCCAGGCTCCAACCGCGAAGACCCGCCAGTCCGGACGGTGTACGATTCTGCGGAGCGGATTGAGGACAGCCTCGACACGCTGATCCCGCCGAACCCGAACACGCCTTACGATATGAAAGAGCTGATTGAGAAGGTGGCCGATGAAGGCGACTTCTTCGAAATCAGCCCGAATTTCGGGGCGAACATCCTCTGCGGTTTTGGCCGCATTGAAGGGTCTACCGTTGGCTTCGTCGCCAACCAGCCAATGACGCTGGCCGGTGTTCTGGACATTGATGCCTCCCGTAAGGCGGCTCGGTTTGTGCGGTTCTGCGACTGCTTCAATATTCCGGTCGTGACCTTTGTTGACGTTCCGGGCTTCATGCCGGGCACGAAGCAGGAATATGGCGGTCTGATCAAGCACGGGGCAAAGCTTCTGTTCGCCTATGCCGAGGCAACTGTGCCCAAAGTAACGGTCATCACGCGGAAAGCCTATGGCGGCGCCTATGACGTGATGAGTTCCAAGCATCTGCGCGGCGACGTGAACTATGCTTGGCCGACGGCTGAGATTGCCGTGATGGGTGCAAAAGGTGCTGTTGAGATCATCTTCCGCAAGGACCTTGGGGATGATGAGAAAATCGCTGCGCATACGAAGATGTATGAAGATAATTTCGCGAACCCCTATGTCGCTGCGCGCAAGGGCTATATCGACGATATCATCATGCCGCACTCAACGCGGCGCCGCGTCGCCAAGGCGCTGCGTACCCTGCGGACCAAGCAGCTGGAAAACCCTTGGAAGAAACACGATAATATTCCGCTCTAGGACACGGCCTGGAGTTTGAGACCTATTCTGCCCAGGGCCAGATAGCCACTATACTGGCCCTGGGCGTGTTTGATTACGTATACAAATCTTAGGTGCAGAAGATTTGATGCGCGCTCTTATCTGTAAGGATACCTGCTGATGGGCAGCATCAGGTCGCTTATGGAAAATTACCCGGAAGTCTCCGGGAAAGCTGTCCGGTTCAAAGATGCAGGCAAGTGATATGCGTTGTGCCCTAGGGCGACCCTATCAGGTATTTTCGGTGGGTAAGTGCTCGCTGGAATACATGGTGTGCGGGTCGGATGAGCTTGTACCGCTCGTCCTTATCCATTCCGTAGAATATCCTGGCTGGCCGCCCCAAGACTTCTGCCAAGAAGCAGAGGCTGCAGGCTTTCAGGTGATTGCGGTCCGGCGCCCGGGGTTTGGCAATAATCCGGCCCTTCCATGCATGAAGGGGCAGGCGGATCTGATTGCGGATTTTCTTCGTGAGAATGATTTAAGGGGCGCTGTGATCGCGCTGTCCGGTACCGGATGTCCGATCGGTTACAAACTAGCCAAGATGCCTGATTTGGGGATCCGGACATCAATCTTCGTCAATTGCTGTTTCAATTACGATCAGATCGCCCAGTTCCAGCCCGAGTGGTACAGCAAGATCATTCAGCAGACCCTGAACAGTGTCTCTGGTGCAAGGCTGTCCCTGATGGCTCTCAAAAGCTCTTGGGGCATTTTCGGCCGCGCCTGGGTGCATGAAACTGCTCTGGCAAAAAGCAAGGGAGACATCTCCTTTCTGCGCGAAAATCCAAAGCTTGTGTCCGAGGCGATTGATAACCTTCTTGCCCGGCTGGATGTTCACACATTCCATACGGAAATCTCGTCTTCGGTCAGAACAGACCCTTGCTTGACCGATGGCTATTTCGAGGATGTGCCAGCGCTTGTCATGTCTGGCAGTGAGACCACGGCGACATGGAAAAAGGGCGTAGAGGGCGAGGTCGCGCGTCTCGGACTACCTGCAGTTACCTATCTGCCTTCTGGAGACTTTCTTGCGGTCTATCAGTCGCCAAGGGAGTTTTTTGTTTCTCTACAAAAGCAGATGTGAATGGGGCTACCCAAGTTAGAATTGGCTCACCTGAGCCGGCAGGCTTAACCGGAACAATTTGAGTTTCATGCGGCTGCGGAATGACCGTGCAAAGTGACTGCGAATTCCCGGCTCGGGTGAGAGGTTTTCGCTTCGCCAGGCCAATATATACGGCATTCTGTAATAACCATTAAGGGTATTGATTTGCCAGTTTGCACATAAATTTACAAAGGAGTAACGGAGCTTCCTCTACCTATGTCCCTAGGATATATACGTATAGCTTTTTCAAGCTGTCGGGGAAACAGTGTCAGAGCGTGATTTAGGTTTGGTTTTAGGGTGGCGTGGTCTGTCCAAGGATCGACGAATAGGGGACTTCGAGCTTGAGAAACAAGACAACGGGAACCTTTGGTTTATTTGGGGCTTGGAACTAGGTTATCTGTCCTGTTCTGGTTAGGGGGGGCTGAATGCTCTCAGATCTGATATCTTCTGAATTGCCGTATCTGCGCCGTTATGCGCGAGGGCTCATGGGTCAGCAAACCGAGGGTGACGCTGCCGTTGAGGACATGATCGAGTCCTTGATCTTCCGCATTTCTGTTGCGCCTGAGATAAAATTCAACAGGGCTGACCTGTTTGCGGAACTCGACAAGACTGCTCGCAAACGCATTGCAGCCTTGTCTGATGACAGTGGCATCGCGCGCATCCTGAATGCCATGTCGACAGAAGAGCGTCGTACGCTACTGCTGACCATTGTTGAAGGTTTCACAATTGCGGAGACCTCCAAAATCCTTGGCATGACTATCGACAAGGTAGAGGATACGCTGAAGACAGCGGAGACCACGATTACGCACGCGGTTTCGACGCCTGTCCTGATCATCGAGGATGAGACGCTGATTTCTTATCAGCTTTCCCAGATCGTGCGTGACGCGGGGCATACGATCGCGGCTGTTGCGACCACGCAGGGAGAAGCCGTGGAATTTGCGCGAAATGGCAAGTTTGGTCTGATCCTTTCGGATATTCGGCTGGCAGATGGTTCGACCGGTATTGATGCCGTCTCGGACATTGAAGGCTTCACCGATGACGACGTGCCTGTGGTCTACATCACGGCTTATCCGGAAATGCTGTTGCAGGGTGGAGTAGGCGAACCGGCCTACCTGATCCCCAAACCGTTCGATCCGTTGCACGTTCGTACGGTGATTGATCAGGCTGTCCTGTCCGCCTACCTCGCAGATTCACGCAAGGCCGCCTAAGGCCTCGCTCCCTTAAAACGAGACCTTGATACCGGCGCGGATATTCTGCCCCGGTGCAGGAACCGTGTCTTTCAGGACGGAGGTCGAATAGCGAACTTCCTCGTCCGTCAGGTTGCGGCCCTCAACAAACAATTGCGTGCCTTCTTTGCCAAAGCCGAGCGCGGAGAGCTTGAGGGCAGCGCGTGCGCCGAAGGTCGTATAGCCATCGGTGGGGAGGCTGCCTGCGCCTGGATCATCCTGGTCGGCAGCAATGGTCATGTTGGCCTGTACCGTCCAGAGTTTCCAATCGGCTTGCACTGAGCTGTGGAAGGTTACCGGCGGCAGGTAAGGAATATTCCCCCCATCATCCAGTTCACCATTCACGAAGTCGACGCTCGCCTTTGCCGTCCAGTCGGCTGATAGGGCGCTTTGCGGGATTTTGGCTTCTCCATAGATTTCGCCGCCAACGAATTTCGCATCCTGCTGGCTGAACAGGTATACCGGAACACCGTCCACCACATCCGTCAGGGCGCCTTCATTCAGGGTTGACCCTGGCGTCAGATAGATGAAGCCGTCAAAGTCTGTGAGGAACAGGTTGCCGCCTGCGCTGAG
Organism: Hyphomonas beringensis; assembly: GCF_000682755.1. Lineage (GTDB taxonomy): Bacteria > Pseudomonadota > Alphaproteobacteria > Caulobacterales > Hyphomonadaceae > Hyphomonas > Hyphomonas beringensis. Next base: position 44,759 of record NZ_AWFF01000036.1, on the reverse strand, counting down.
CCAATCATTCTCCCAGCGTATCGTTGCTTCCAGGTTGGTGCCCTTTTCCTTGTCGAGCGCCGTGTTGCCAACTTCATACTGGCTCGTGGCAAGGTGAGCGCCGTCGGCGAAGAGTTCGCTCTCATTTGGGGCGCGCTCGGTGTAGGAGAGCTGAACGCCTGTGAACCAGCCTGTTCCCCAGTGCGCATGCGCTCCCAGTGAACCGCTGACCAGATTGAAGTCGACTTTTCCGGCGACGGAGTTGTCGAGTTCGACATCATCAAAGCGTAGCCCGCCTTCAAGACCTGCATCGTCATTCAGTTCATAGGTCTCATAGACAAAGACACCCAGATTTTTGGTCTTTGTCGGCGTAATGAACGCCTCATCGCCAAATGCGCCGAGTTTCTTGTCGAGGTATTGAAGGCCGAATGCGCCCTCGATGTTCCCGATCAAGTTGCCGACTTCCAGGCGCCCTTCCGTGCCATCCGTATCATAGCGCGTGCCAGGCTCGCCCGGTCCTTCGAATTCTGTATGGGTGTAGTCGGCGACAGAGATGTTCGCTGCCACATCCGTGAGAATGCCGTAGTTCAGATTCATACCACCGCGGAAGTCGTAGCGGGTCTGCTCAAGATCGATGAAGGGGCTTTCTTCTTCATGTTCGGCTTCTTCCTCGCCGTCATGACCTTCTTCTGCGTGCTCATGTCCCGGCAGGCCGTATTCGGAGGTTTGGTGCCTGACGCCGAAGCCCAGGAAGCCATTGTCGCCTACCCAAGACAATCCACCAGCAAATGTGCCGGTCTGCAGGAAGGAATTTTCGAGCGTGCCATAAGCTTCTTCATGCTCGTGGTCGTGATCTTCTTCGCCCTCTTCATGCGTCTCGCCTTCCTCATGTTCTTCCGAAGCCCTGAGGCGGGAGGATTCTGCAAATCCCGGAATGTCGTAATTCCCGAAGTCACGAGCCGAAGCAGAGAGCGTCAGTACGAACGGCCCCGTTGTGTAGCGTACCTTGCCAGCAGTCTCGGTGCCATCGCTGACGCTGTTGGTCGCCGCAAGCCCATCAAAGCTGAGGGGCTCATCAGGTAATTCCTCGGCAATCAGGCCATCGATTACGTTGACCACGCCGCCGATAGCCTGTCCGCCATAGGCGAGCGCTGCCGGCCCGCGCAGGATCTCAACTTTTTCCGCATCAATGCCGTCGGCTGCGGCCTGGTGGTCCGGTGAGGCGGCAGAGACGTCGATCACGCCGATGCCGTTGGTGAGAACCAGGACGCGTTCCGCACCAAGCCCGCGCAGGACCGGACGGCTGGCGCCCTGTCCGAAGAAGGTGGTGGAGACGCCTGGCTCTGAGGCCAGCGTGTCGCCCAGTGTGCCGGAGAGTTTTTGAACCAGTTCATCACGATTGATGGCCGTGGCATTGCCGATCATTTCGTCGGTGTCACGTTGCGGTCCAACGCCGGTCACGATGATCGTATCCAGCGTTTCCGGAGCTTCTTGAGCGAAAGCAAGTGGGCTTGCGCCCAACAGAAGGGTCGCCGCAAGCACGCGGCGTTTATGGGAGGATTTCATTTCAGGTATTTCCTTACAACAATAGGCAGGGCTGCCCACAGGCAGCGAATTCAGGGCTTATTGTTGTAAGGAAGGTGGACTTCGGGGAGGAGGCGCACGGCCCGGCGGGCGGCTCCAGCTAGGCGCTTCAATATAGAAAGACGTTTGAGCAATTTCAGGTGCCGGCAAGGCGGGTGGCAGAGTATCAAAGGTCGGCAGGATCGCTTGATCCTGGGTGAGGACCTTTATCTGACATGTAACGCCATAATGCTTGTGCGGCTGGTCAGCATGCGCCGCCGAATGCCCAAGGGCCAGCGCCTGTACGAAGATGTACAGCGCAGCCAGAAAGGACAGGCGGTGTGTGTTGAGACGCCGTTTGCTCATTGTTACTCAGTTACACCCAGTTGCAGCATTCGCAAGCGCTCCAACAGCTAAAAAACATTACGAAACGCACCTGCGGCTCCAGTTTTCAGGGTTTGGTAACCAAGGAGTCGCATCTTGGCGAAGGTTAATAAAAAGCCTTGCGCTGTTAAGAGGATGTAGCATGTCGAAGAAAGCTGTGCGCTGGGGCGCAGACGTTGGATGCCAGACGAAAGTTAAGCCGCTGGAGATTCGCAACGACCTTTCCGACCATGGTTTGAAGGGTAAACGCGCTCAAGGACAATTGGGTCTGAACCGTCAATTGACGAAGATGGCGGCCAAAAAGGATGCGCGGGATGGACTGCCTGTCTCCGAAGCAATCACTCAGGATCAATGGAGTGAGTGCGAGCAGCAGATTGCCGAGCGCGCAGAGGATGTTCGCCGCGGCCTGGGCACTTGGCTGACCACAACGGCCGCCACTATTCGCAACTATATCAGCGACTACACGCCGGTAGACGTTTATCCGGACCAGCTGCGCGAGGCGATCAAGTCCGAAGAGAATGAATATCGCCATTATGAGCTGGACGATGTGCATGATGCCAAGGAAACCCATACAGCTGCGATCATCGAACTCCAGCAGTTCCGCGCCCGGCATGGTGACCGCATTGGTGACCGTACGCCGGACATCAAGAAGAATGTCGAACAGGCGATCGCGATTCTGATTTTCATCATGGTGCTGGAAGGCGGCTTCAATGCGCTGCTGTTCAAGGATGCTCAGGCGAATGGCCTGATGGGCGGCCTGATGATTGCCTTCGGCGTCTCAGCCGTGAACGTGATGTTTGGTGTCATCGGGGGCTTCTTTGGTCTTCGTTACCTGAACCATCCGGCACTGCCAGCGAAGATCCTCGGCGGCACGGTCGCCATGGTGTGTATTCTGTCAGGTATCTTCCTGAACTTCTTTGTCGCGCATTTCCGCGATGCTGTGGAACTGGGCCTCATGGCTGCGGCAGAAGCTGGCACGCTGGGTAGTTTTTCCATGTTCTCGATTGCGCCGGGGGATGTGCTGAATTCCATGTTCCCGAACATCTTTGGCTTGGAGAGTTTCCTTGCCCTTGGTCTGCTCTTCATGGGGCTCGCTGTCTTCGGACTGGCGATCTATGAGGGCTATGATCGCATCTCGGACCGCTATCCCGGCTATGGTCGCGTATGGCGGAAAGAACGCCGTGCTTATGAGCGCCGTCAGGAAGTGCGTAATGGCGTGCGGGATGATCTGTCGGAGTACTTCTCCAATTGTCGCCTCTGGTTCGAGACCCAGCAATCGCGTCATGTCGCTGCCAAGCGTGAGATCGAGAAGGCGATGAACCTGCTGGAAACACGCCGCGACTTTGCGGCTGCGATTGCTGCACGCGCTGCAGATCAGGAGCGCAGCCTGAAGGTTGCCTACCGCCAGGCCCACCGCCGTGCACGCAATGCCAATCGCGACCGTCTGGGCGACCAGGCGCCGTGCCCTGCCTATTTCGACGAGATCGTCACGCCGCAGCTGCCGCCTTTTGACTTCTCCAAGGAGCGTGAGCAGGCGAACAATGCGATCTCGGCTCTTGATCATAACATCAAGGCCCTGAACCTAACGCGTGAATGGCTGGAGCAGCACATTCAGGAAGTCCAGAAAGGTCTGTCTTCCATCGAGAAGAAAGTTGCTGACGAACTTGGCAAAGTGCGCGATGCCAAAGGCGCAACGCATGTGCCGGTTGATCAGGCACGGCGCGCGTAGAGGGAGACTGTAAGGCATGGCACGTCGCAGAAGTGACAGGGGCCCATGGTTTTGGCGCGGCATGATCGCGCTAATGCTGGGAGGTGTCTTCGGACTGTTCGCAATCGTTGCGTTCAACCAGCCGCCCAGCTTGATGGCAGACACACAGTGCCGGATGGATCGAAAAGACCCGGCGCATACGATCATCCTCGTCGACCAGTCTGACCCATTCAATCCCAATGATCTGGACTGGGTTTATGAGTTTGTCGACGCTGAAGCGCGCAGCCTGCCGAAATACGGCCGCCTGACGGTCATGACCCCTAATGCCGAAAGCCCTTACGATCCGAAAGTCGTGTATGTGGCGTGTTCCCCGGGAAGCGCTGCAGATGCCAATCCGCTATTCCAGAATCCGAAAATGATTGAACAGACTTGGCAGAATGACTTCTACAAACCGCTGATTGCCAAGGTGGAAGAGACGCTTCTCGACAAGCGCCAGCCCAGTTCCCCCTTGTCAGAAGCGATCTATTCCATCGCAGACCGTGCCGATTTCCAGGAAGGTGAAGGCCTGCGCCGCGTCGTGCTGGTATCGGACTTGATGCAGCATTCCGACGGATTCAGCTTTTACAAGACGGGCGCGGACTATGACGCCTATCTCGATTCAAAGCTGGCAGAAACTAAGCCCCAGATGGAAGGCGTTGAAGTTGTCGCCCGCGTGGTCCCGCGTCAGATCTACGACCTGCCTATTTCCGATGTGAAGTCGTTCTGGCGCGCATATTTCACGGAAGCAGGCGCGGAATATGGCTCTGTAAACTGATCCCCAGTTTTCGCGCCATATACGCGGCGCGGGAATGTCTGGCCCCATAATTGCACCTTCTATGCGTAGAATTCGTGCAATTTTGGGACGGACATCATGTTTACTTTTTGCAGAACCGGCCTGACGGCCCTCGCTTCAGTGGTTTTGCTTGCCGCTTGTTCGACAACAGATACAGGCAGTTCAGAGGCGTCAGGCGCATCCGGCAGGACTGCGACCCCAATTGGGAAGACGCGCCAGCAAGAATATCTCGAAGCCTTCAACGCACCGCGCGGCAAGGTTCGTGCGACGCAGACCGGCATTCGCCCAGGCTACAATTTTGTCGGCATTGCCGAAACGGACATCACATATCCTCTTCCTTGGGAAATCATGACCAAGGATGGCACAATCGTCGCCAGTGGCATGACTGTGCCTTACGGTCTTCATGAAGGTTCTGGCGAGCCTATTCACCTGATCATTGCGAACGACCTGACCACGCGAGGCAAGGGGCTTGTCCTGCAAGTCAAAAATGTCGGGGAAAGCCATCCGTTTGACGTATCCGAAGATGTCTTTCGCGATCTCAAATACGATATGCTGAGCTATTTCTATCACAATCGGGCTGGCATGCCGATCGAAGCGAAATATGCTGGCGGCGAGCAATGGAGCCGACCTGCCGGCCATGAAAACGAAGTGCTGACCTGTTTCAACGGTATCGACAAGGCCGGCATCAAATGGCCCGGATGCCATTACCGGCTGGACGTCACCGGTGGCTGGTATGATGCGGGCGACCACGGCAAATATGTTGTCGATAGCGGCATCAGTGTCTGGACCCTGCTCGATGCGTATGAGCGCGGAGCCAAAGGCTTTGCTGATGGTGAGGTGAACATCCCGGAAGCCGGTAACGGTGAGAACGATCTGCTGGATGAAGCCCGCTACAATATTGATTTCATGATGAGCATGCAGGCGCCTGATAATGCTCACGCAGCTGTCCTGCTGGGCGATGTAGGCGGCGACCTGGCCAATGCCAAGCCGGAAGTGATCGACGTGTCAGGCATGGTGCATCACAAAGCAGGCGACACATCCTGGGCGTCTTTCCCTTTGATGCCGCACATGAACACAAAATCCCGTGCTCTGTTCCCGCCTTCCACGGCGGCGACCCTGCACCTTGCGGCCGTTGGTGCCCAGTGCGCCCGCGTATTCCGCGGAATTGACGATGCCTATGCTGACAAATGTCTGAAAGCATCAGAACGTGCCTATGCGGCGGCCAAGCGTGTGCCGGATGCCTATGCGCATGACAATTTCCAAGGGACGGGCCCGTACTCCTCGAACGATCTGCGTAGCGAGTTTTACTGGGCTGCTGCCGAACTCTACGTCACGACAGGAGAGGCGGGATATCAGGCAGATGTGAAAGCGTCTCAAGCTAAGCTGGATCACTGGCCGCTGAGCAGCCGGGAAGAGATCAACTGGCATGAAACCGAGGGCCTTGGCATTATCACGCTGGCCCGGTTCTCACCTGATGCAGAGATGAAGGCTCAGGCGATCGAAGGCCTGAAGTCTACGGCAGATGGCTATACCAGCCAGATCATTCATGAGGGTTATCAGATCCCGATCAATCGCGGTGTCTGGCCGTGGGGGTCCATTGGCACGCTGGCCAATCGAGGCCTTCTGCTGGGCACGGCATATGATCTGACAGGTGATACGCGCTACCGCAATGCAGCGCTGGACCTGTTGGACTATATTCTCGGCCGCAACCCGCGCGACATTTCCTATGTCTCCGGTCATGGCGAGAATGCCGTGAAGGCGCTGCACCATCGCTTCTGGGCGGGCGCTTATTATCCGGGCTACCCGTTGCCCCCGGCAGGCGTTGTCTCCGGTGGGCCCAACAATACCAATCCTTCAGGCCCTGTTTCGCGCACAATTATTGAGCAGTGCCATGCCCAGACCTGCTTTGTGGATCACAATGATGCGTATGAGCTGAACGGCGTTGGCATCAACATCCAGGCGGCAACCTTCTGGCTGGCAGCCTGGGCTGACGATATCGACCGCGCCAACTAAATCTGAAGGTGGAACTAGTCCTCAAACGTGCCGATGATCGGCACATGGTCTGAGGGCTTTTCCATCTCGCGGGCCTTGCGGTAGATCTCGACAGACTGGAGACGATCTGATGCCTGTGGCGAACAGAGCAGGTGGTCGATGCGGATGCCGTGATCTTTCTTGAAGGCGCCGCCCTGATAGTCCCAGAATGTGTATTGATGGGCGCGCCCGTCGGTCAGTTCGAAAGCGTCGGCAAGGCCGAGATATTTGAGCTTGCGGAATTCGGCACGTGTTGAGGGTAGGGCCAGGGCGTCATCCTGCCAGACCGTCTCGTCCCAGCAATCAACCGGCGTTGGAATGCAGTTATAGTCGCCGCACAGCACAAACGCCTCATCCTGCTTCAGCAGGTTGCGGGCATGACGCTCCAGCGCGTCCATCCATTCCATCTTGTAGTCATATTTCACGCCGGGGGCCGGATTGCCATTCGGTAGATAGAGCCCACCCACGCGAATCGGGGAGTCTGCCAGGACCAGCGCTTCGATATAGCGCGCCTGATCATCTTCCAGAGTCGGAAGGCCTTTCGTCACATCCTCTATCTCATGCCGGGAGAGCAGGGCGACGCCATTATAGCTCTTTTGTCCCAAAACGGCACAATTCCAGCCCTGTTCTTCTATCTCCAGATAAGGAAAGGCGTCCGTCTCGCATTTGATTTCCTGCAGGCAGATCACATCACAGTTTATATCCTGTAATACCTCCAACACTGTGGGGAGGCGGGCCTTGATCGAGTTGACATTCCAGGTGGCGATACGCATGAGGTCTCTATTAGCAGCTTCGCCCCATTGTTCCAGCGGGCAGTGCTGTCTATAATTGGGTAATTCCTCAAGGAGAACCGCATGTCGCCGAGTTGGATTCAATTGCTGATCGTCGTGGTCGTTGCGCTGCTCCTGTTTGGAGGCCGTGGCCGCATTTCCTCGATCATGGGCGACATGGCGAAAGGCATTGGTGCTTTCCGCAAGGGCCTGAAGGATGAGGAAGAGACCAAATCCGTCGAGAAAGACGAATCCATGGTCAACGTCACCCCTCAAAAAGACGAGACGAAGGCCTCGTCATAATTCGCCGAGTGGAGGGCGCATAGAATGCTGCCCGGAATCGGGTTTTCCGAACTCCTTTTGCTGGGGCTTGCGGCGCTGATTATTGTTGGCCCGAAAGACCTGCCATTGATGATGCGCCGTGTCGGACAGTTTGTCGGCAAGGGCCGCGCCATGGCACGTGAGTTTCAGGCTGCCTTCGAAGATATCGCTCGTCAGAGCGAACTGGATGAATTGCGCAAGGAAATCGAGAGCCTGAAGCGCGACAATTCCATGCAGGATGCGGCCGCTGATCTCGCCGCAGTGGAGGCCGATATCAATTCTGCGGTTATGGCGCAGCATCCGCAGGCCGAAGCGCCGTCCAGGCCGCAACCGACAGAGCCTGTTGAGGTGCCGGATGACTCCAAATTGACCAACCAGCCGGACACGCCGGAAAGCGTCGAGACCAAGAAACCCGGGGATGACGCTGCGTGAATAAAGTGCCCCCCAAAGACGAACAGCCCGATTTCACGGATGATGAAGTTGAGGCGAGCCGCGCGCCGCTGCTTGAGCACCTGACAGAGTTGCGTAGCCGCCTGATCAAGTCGCTCATCGCGCTTAGCGTTGCGTCCATTGTCTGTTTCTTCTTTGCCGAGCACATTTACGACTTCCTGCTGGCGCCCTTTGCGCGCATGGCAGAGGGCGTACGCGGTGCGCCGCTGGAACTGATCTTCACCGGCCCGATGGAGTTCTTCTTTGCAAAGCTGAAGCTGGCCGTGTTTGCGGGTATCTTCATTTCCTTCCCGGTCATGGCCTGGCAGGTCTATCGCTTTGTGGCACCGGGGCTCTACAAGGAAGAACGGGGCGCGTTCTGGCCGTATCTTGTCTTCGCGCCGCTTCTGTTCGTGCTGGGCGCGACCTTTGTTTACTTCCTGATGCTGCCCATGCTGGCGCGCTTTGCTGTGTCTCAGGAGCAGATCGAGAGCAGTGTCGCGACGATCAAGCTGTTGCCGCGTGTCTCGGAATATCTCTCTTTGGTGATGGCGCTGATGCTGGCCTTTGGCCTGTCTTTCCAGCTGCCGGTGATTCTCAGCCTTCTGGGCCGCATCGGGATTGTCTCATCGGATGCGCTGGCCAAGGGCCGGAAATATGCCATCGTTGGCATCCTGGCGTTTGCTGCCTTCTTCACCCCTCCGGATGTGATCTCACAGGTTTTGCTGACCGTGCCGGTGCTTTGCCTGTATGAAATCTCGATCTGGTGCGTGAAGCTGATCGAGAAGAAAAAGGCCGAGCAGGATGCTGAAGCTGAGGCAGAGTCCTGATCCAGGCCTCGTAAGCACTTCCCCCGGTTGCAGCTTTGCCCGCTGCGGATTACAGCAGTGACCGACTGATCAGACAGGAAACACCCCATGTTCGATATCCGTGCCATCCGTGAAAATCCCGACGCATTCCGCGCCGCCTGGAACCGGAAGAAGCCGGGCCTGGGCGACTCCGTGGATGAAATCCTGGCGCATGACACCGCCGTCCGCACAGCGGTGACCGACAAGCAGGAGGCCGAGAAGGCCCGCAATGAAACCTCCAAACTGATCGGCAAGGCGAAAGCCTCTGGCGATGAGGCGGAGTTTGAGCGCCTGCGCAAAGTCGTCGCCGATGCCAAGGAAACGATCGAAGCGGCTGGGGAGCAGGAAGAGGCGGCCCGCAAGCTGCTGGACGATCTGCTCTATGGTCTGCCAAACATTCCGCTGGACGAAGTGCCGGAAGGTCAGGACGAAGACGGCAATATCGAGCAGAGCCGCTGGGGCGAGCCGAAAACCTATGATTTCGAGGTGAAAGACCATGCCGACCTCGGTGAGGCGCTCGGCATGATGGATTTCGAAACCGCCGCCAAGATGAGCGGCGCGCGCTTTGTGCTACTCTCCGGAAAGCTCGCCCGTCTGGAACGTGCGCTCGCCGCCTTTATGCTGGACGTGCAGACGGAAGAGCATGGGTACACGGAATGCTCTCCGCCTGTTTTGGTCAAGGACCAAGCACTTGTAGGGACTGGCCAGCTGCCTAAATTTGCGGAAGATTTGTTCAAGACAACAGCTGATCATTACCTCATTCCCACAGCAGAAGTCCCTCTCACGAACATCGTCCGTGAGACGATCATTGAGCCGGGCTACTTGCCGCGCCGATTTACCGCGCACACGCCATGCTTCCGGTCGGAAGCGGGCAGCGCAGGGCGTGACACGAAGGGCATGATCCGCCTGCACCAGTTCAACAAGGTGGAGCTCGTTTCTGTCGTCGCGAACCAAGAAGAGGGGCTGCAGGAGCTGGAGCGCATGACCGGATGCGCTGAGGAAATCCTGAAGCGTCTGGATCTGCCATTCCGCCGTATGCTGCTGTGTGCCGGTGACATGGGGGCAGGCGCGCGCAAGACCTATGACCTCGAAGTCTGGTTGCCGAGCCAGGATACCTATCGCGAAATCAGCTCTTGCTCCTACTGCGGAGACTATCAGGCCCGCCGCATGAATGCGCGCTACCGCCCCGAAGCTGGTGCGAAACCTGAATTCGTCCACACACTGAACGGGTCCGGCCTCGCTGTCGGCCGCACCTTGGTAGCGATCCTTGAGAACTACCAGAACGCCGACGGCTCGATCACCGTGCCGGAAGCCCTGCGCGGCTACATGAACGGCCTAGAGGTGATTTCGGCATGAGCGCTCACCTCTCAAGTGGAGGGGGCTAGCTGTGAGACATGGATTCATCTCTATCCCGGTCGCGGGACAGGAGGGCCCCATCACGTCAGCGATGGGAGGTGAGGGAATGCTACGATGAAAATTCTTCTGACCAATGATGATGGAATCAACGCGCCGGGCCTGGCCGTGCTGGAAGAGATCGCGCGGGAGATTTCCGATGATATCTGGATCGCCGCGCCGGAAGAGGAGCAGTCCGGCAAGGGCCGCGCCATCTCTCTGACGCACCCGGTGCGCACCCGCAAAGTAGGTGACAAGGCCTGGGCCGTGGCGGGTACGCCGTCTGACTGCGTGTTGCTGGCGACCCATAATCTGATGCCGGAAAAGCCTGACCTTGTGCTCTCAGGCGTCAATCGCGGCCAGAATATTGCCGAGGATACGAGCTTCTCCGGAACGATTGCCGGCGCCATGTTCGGCATGCAGATGGGCATTCCTTCCGTCGCCCTCAGCCAGGCGCAAAGCTTTCGTGAGCGTGGGTCTCTGCCTTGGGACACAGCCCGCAAATGGGGCAGCAAGGCGCTGAAGCCGCTGATCGAAACGGGCTGGCCGGGCGATGTCGTGATGAATGTGAACTTCCCGGATGTGGACCCTGATGATGTTAAAGGCATCAAGGTGACGCGTCAGGGATTCCGGGATGAATCCATCATCCATACCGACCGGCGCGAAGACCTGCGTGGCAATGATTATTACTGGATCGGCTATCGCGGTAAGCGCTCCAAACCTGCCGAGGGAACCGATCTCCGCGCCATCTATGATGGCTATGTCTCCATCTCTCCGCTTCATGTGGACTTGACGCATGAAGTGTTCCTCAGGACGCTGCGCGAGATATGGAAGAGCTGATCGCCGACCCGTTCCGTGCTGCCCGCCTCGTCCTGCGCCTGCGTCAGGAGGGCGTAACCGATGATGCGGTGCTGAAGGCTATGGAAACCATCGACCGAGGCGCCTTTGTTGAGGGAGAGGAGCTGAAGAAGCTCGCCTTTGATGATTGCGTGCTGCCAATCCCCTGTGGCCAGACCATCCCGCGCCCTGCCGTGACCGGGCAGCTGTTGCAGGCCATGGGGCTCGGCCCGTCGCGGCTGGCGCGTATCCTGCTCGTTGGCATGGGGTCTGGCTATACGGCGGCGCTCGCCGGACAACTCGGCTCGGATGTCTTCGCGGTTGAGCGCTATGACCGCCTGACCGAAGCCGCGCGCCAGCGCATTGTGCGGCTGGGCCTTGGCAATGTCGCTGTACGTCATGGGGACGGCATGCTCGGCTGGGCAGAGCGTGGACCTTATGACCGCATCGTTCTGACAGGACAGGTGGATGAGGTGTCCGACACCCTTCTTTCGCAACTCGGCAAGGACGGGCTGCTGCTGGCGCCCATGTTGCACGAGGGCAGACAACAGATTGCGCGCATGAATGCGGATCGCAAGACAGAGTGGATTGGCCTGTCTTTCCCGCTTCCACCTCTGGCCGAGGGAAAATCCCGCGTTCTCTAGATGGATTTGCGCATGTGCAGGCCTTGTTTGCCAATACATGCGGCCACAGCTATAGGGGCAGGAAATTCTCAGGGGTTCACGGGAGACATATCATGCTGAACAGACTTGCCGCACTGACGATCGGGGCGACTGCCCTTGGCCTGCCCGCACTGGCGCAAGCTGCTCCATCCCAATCCGGTCCAAGCATTATCAGCCAGATTCTGCTGTTTCTGCCGCTGATCCTGATCTTCTACTTCCTGCTGATGCGTCCGCAGCAGCAGCGTGCCAAAAAGCACAAAGCCATGGTCGAGGGCCTGAAGCGCGGCGATACGGTCGTCACATCCGGTGGCCTGGTCGGCAAAGTTACCAAGGCAGGTGACACAGAGATCACCGTTGAACTGGGTGACAATATGCGCGTCCAGATGATCAAGGCGATGGTCATCGAAGTGCGCGGCAAGAATGATCCCGTTCCAGCCAACGACTAAGGGCCTTTAGGGCCGGCTGCCGGCCCGCCCCACGATAAGGAATACCCAATGCTTCAGTTTCCACCCTGGAAGGTTGCGCTCATCCTGTTGGCTCTGGCGTGGGGCGTCGTCATGGCGCTGCCCAACGTCGTGAACATGCAGAATGCGCCTGGTTTCATGCCAAAGAAGGGCGTGAACCTTGGCCTGGACCTTCAGGGCGGTGTCTATCTGATGATGGAGATCAATCCCAATGAGGTGATTGCGAACCGTCTGGAAGTGTTTGCAGGCGATGTGCGCGGTGCGCTCAGCAATGTTGCCCCGTCCGAACGCATTGGCCACATTCCGGAAGTGAAAGGCCGTGAGCTTGAGATCAAGCTGACCCGCCCGGATGCAGATGGCAATTTTCCGCTTGATGAGGCCCTGCGCCGTATCCGCAAGCTGAATGGCCCTGTGGAAGGCGCCATTGGCGGCGCCAAGACTTACGAGATCGAACCGCGTGGGAACGACACGATTATCGTGACCGTGCCGCAGGCGTCTGAGGAAGCCCTCATGAAAGACGCCCTCGGCAAGACGATGACCATCGTCCGCCGCCGGGTGGACCCGGATGGGGTTTCGGAGATTTCCATCACGCCTCAGGGCAATAGCCGCATCATTCTTGAAGCGCCGGGCGAGCCCGATCCGCAGCGTCTGAAGGACCTCCTCAGCCGCGACGGCAAGATGACTTTCAATCTGGTCGACAATAGCCCATCCGCCATCGCGGCGGCACAGAGGGGGGTGGTGAAGCCTGGCTATCGTCTGCTGGAGGGCTCGACCACAGGTCCGCTTCTGGTTCGCACCATTCCGGAAGTCGTCGGCTCTGACATTGCCAATGCGGCGCAAGGATTTGACGAGGCAAACCGCCCGCAGATCAACTTCCGCCTCAACAGCAATGGCGCGCGTAAATTCTACAACACAACCCGTAGCAATTCAGGCAAGCTGTTTGGCATCGTTCTGGATGACGTGATCATGTCCGCGCCTCGGATCAATGAACCGATCGCTGGCGGCAATGTTCGCATCACGGGCGACTTCACTCAGGAAGAGGCCCAGGATCTGGCCGCGATCATCGAAGCCGGTGAGATGCCTGCGAAGGTTCAGTTCCTGGATCAGCGTACTGTCAGCCCCACACTTGGACATGACTCCATCCGTGCGGGGACGCGCGCGTCTATCATCGGACTCGTGCTGGTCGCGATCTTCATGATTGTGGCCTATGGCCTGATGGGCGGTCTGGCCGTGGCCTCACTGGCCGCGAACATCATTTTGATCCTGGGGGCGCTTTCAGGGCTTGGCGCGACGCTGACCCTGCCAGGTATTGCCGGAATCATCCTGACCATCGGTATGGCCGTGGACGCCAACGTGCTTGTGTTTGAACGTATTCGCGAAGAACAGCGGGCCGGACGGTCGCCTATGACCGCCGTGCAGGCGGGCTATGAGCGTGCGCTCTCAACCATTCTGGATGCCAACATCACCACGCTGATTGCGGCTGTGATCCTCTATCTGCTTGGGTCTGGTCCGGTGAAAGGTTTCGCCGTCACCTTGGCGATCGGTATTGTGACCTCCGTGTTTACGGCTTTTGTCGTCACGCGCTGGTTCACCGTCATGTGGCTGAAAGCCTTCCGTCCCAAGAAGCTCGCAGTCTAGGCCTGCAGGAGATACATCATGCTACTCAAATACTGGCCTGAACAAACAAATCTGAAGTTCATGAATTTGCGCCTGATCGGCGCCATGGTTTCAGCTTTGATGATTGCGGCATCCGTTTTCTTCCTCGGCACGCGTGGCCTCAATTTCGGGGTCGACTTTGCCGGTGGTACGGTGATGGAGCTGGAACAGACGGATACGATCACGGTTGAGGCTGTGCGCGCAGCCATGCCGCTCAGCGCTGAAGTGAACAGCGCGGTCGGCACCGATGCGCGCAGTATCGTTGTCGTAAAGTTCGGTGAAGCTGATCCTGCAGCACTGGGTGAGGCGTTTCAGGCGCTGCCGCCCGCTGAACAGGCTGAACGCGCAACCGGCGCAACCAATGAGCTCGTGGTCCGTGTGCTGAAAGAGGCGCTAGGCATCTCAGACGATCAGTTCCTCCGCAATGATTCCGTGGGTCCGAAAGTGTCCAGTGAGCTGTTCCGGGATGGTATTACCGCGCTCGTTGTCGCGCTTGTGCTGATGCTGGCTTATATCTGGTTCCGCTTTGAGTGGCAGTTTTCCGTCGGCGCTGTTGCGGCCTTGGCGCACGATGTGATCATCACACTTGGCGTGTTCTCGCTGCTGCAGATGGAATTCAACCTGACAACCATCGCAGCCCTGCTGACGATCATTGGTTATTCCATGAACGATACGGTTGTTGTGTTTGACCGGGTGCGGGAAGAAAAGCGCAAATACAAGAAGATGCCGGATCGTCAGGTGATTGACCTGGCCCTGAACAGCACGCTGTCTCGTACCTTGCTGACCTCCGGCACGACCCTTCTGGCGCTGTTGGCAATCTTCTTCCTGGGCGGTCCGGTTCTGCGCGGCATGAGCTTCGCGTTGATCTGGGGCATTCTGATCGGGACGTACTCATCCATCTTCATCGCCTCCAGCATTGTGCTGGCGCTGGGCATGGATCTGAACAAGAAACCGGTCGAAGACGTGCAAGGCTTCCAGGGCGCGCCGTAGCTTTAACGGCGCGTTCCCTCATTCCCCCAATACGATATGACGCTGCAGCAGGGCGTCGATGGCGTCCTTCGGCGTATCGCAATGTACGAGCGATGCGCGGAAGGTTTCCGGCGTGAATTTTCCGTCGATGATATGATCCATAAGTTCGAAGAAGGGTGACCAGAAGCCGTCTTCGTCCAGGAAGGCCATAGGCTTGGCATGCAGGCCGAGACGAGCCCATGACAGGATTTCAACCGCTTCTTCCAGCGTGCCGATGCCGCCCGGGAGCACGATGAAGGCGTCCGATTCATCGAACATCATCTGTTTCCGGATGTGCATGTTTTCGACGATGCGGTGCTCCACCTCATCATAGATCATTTCCTTGTTCAGCAGGAAGCGGGGCATGATGCCCAGCACATCGCCGGCAGACTCATGGGCTGCGCGCGCGCAGGCGCCCATCAGGCCAACGCCGCCACCGCCATAGACCAGGCGTAAATCATGCTTGGCGAGTTCGCGGCCCAATTCCTCGGCCAGTCTGAGATAGCCTGGCTGAACCGCATCGGAGGCACCGCAATACACGCAGACCGACTTGATTTTGCTCATTCGAAACACGCCTTTCTACTGGGTGGGCTAGCCCGTATATGGGGCCTGCGACGCAACCGCCAGTGACATTTTCACGGTGCTTTGCCGTCTCTGGCAACATCCAGGGTTTGCTGTCTGGATGTTTTGCCACCATATGCGGGCGATGACGAATCCACATCAAGCCCCGGCGAACCATGACAAGATCGAGAGCGCCGATGGCGGGCTTGGCGGGTCAATCCTTCGAATTCTGAAACTGCTTAGTCGGCCGGAATTGTCGAAATGGCGCGTCGTGATGGTGCTGGCCATCCTGCTGACGCTTGCCGCCTCGGTTCTGGAAGTTGTGTCTCCCTTGCTGCTGGGCCATGCGATCAACCGCGCGGTCCCTGAGGGCGGTGAGGCGGCGGCCTTTGGCGCGGCCGCCCTGTGGCTGACTTTGGGCATCGGCATCCGCTTCCTGGCTGCGGCCATGCCGCAAATGCGGGACTGGCTATTTTCACCTGTCAGCCAGGATGCCCAACGTATCGCCAGCGTGGATGCCTTTGGCCACGCGCAGTCGCTGTCCCTGAATTTCCACCAGACCCGCCGGACAGGAGCGCTCAACCGGATTATCGAGCGCGGCGCCAATGCCATCGACTATCTGATCCGATTCCTGGCGTTCAATATCGGTCCGACCTTCATTCGGCTGATCCTCGCCTCAATCGCGTTAGGTGTGGCCTATGACTACAGGCTTTCCCTGATCGCCATCGTCACGATCATCATCTACGTTATTGCGACCGTCGTGATCACAGAGTGGCGCGTGCGCCAGCGCCGCAGAATGAATGAGGCGGACACGCACTTCCGCGCGACATCTGTCGACATCCTGACCAATTTCGAAACCGTGAAGGCCTTCGCAGCAGAGCGCCGCGAGACAGGACGCTTCAATGATGCGATGCGCACGTACAATCATCGCTATGTCGAAGCTGTGCGCTCCATGTACATCCTGAACGCGACGCAGGCGCTCATCATGAATGGCGGCTTGCTGGCCGTTCTGGTGCTGTCTGCGTTCAACGTCATTCAGGGCACGATGAAGGTGGGCGACCTGACCGCCGTCATGCTGATGCTGCTGTCGCTCTACGCCCCTTTGAACATTCTCGGCTGGGCCTGGCGGGAGATCAAGCAAGGCGCCGTGGATCTGGAAAAGCTCTATGGCCTGCTTTCCATGAAGACTGAAGTGGCAGACGCTCCGGATGCGCATGCACTGAATAAGCCGTCAGGCCATGTCGAGTTTCAGAATGTCGGCTTCAATCATGAAGGCCGCGCGGTTGGTGTTCGCGACATCAGTTTTGACCTGCCGCCTGGCCGCAAGATCGCTTTTGTCGGCACATCTGGGGCGGGCAAATCCACGCTGCTGAAACTGTTGTTCCGGTTCTATGACGTCGATAGTGGGCGTGTTCTGGTGGATAATCAGGATGTGCGTACGCTGACGCAGGAATCCCTGCGCAAGGCATTGGGGCTCGTGCCTCAGGACGTGGTGCTGTTCAACGATACGATTCGCTCCAACATTGCCTATGCGCGTCCTGACGCAACGCATGAGGAAATCCGGGACGCGGCCCGCCGGGCCCAATTGCTGGATTTCATCGAATCGCTGCCAGAAGCTTGGGACACGCGTGTCGGCGAACGCGGACTGAAGCTGTCAGGCGGCGAGAAGCAGCGGGTTGGCATTGCCCGTGTCATTCTGGCCGACCCTGCGATTCTGGTCCTGGATGAGGCGACGTCTGCGCTCGACAGTGCGACAGAGGCGGCGGTACAGGATGCACTCGACGAGGCTGCAGAAGGCCGCACCACGCTGATGGTGGCCCACCGCCTGTCGACCGTGAAATCGGCCGACGAAATCATTGTTCTTGAGGCAGGCCGCGTGATTGAGCGCGGTACACATGCCGAGCTGCTGTCAAAAGGCGGCAAATATGCTGATATGTGGGAAAGACAGGCAAAGAGCGCCGAAATTGCACTCGATGAAGTTTAACAGGAAGGCCCGCCCGGCATGAGCGAAGACCTTGAACGCAAATCTACTCCCTGGCTGACAGCTGGCTTCGATTGGGAGGGGGTGGCAGCGGCTTTGGCAGCCTTGTTGATTGGCATGCTGCTCGGCGCGTTATGGTCGGTTCTGTTCTGGATTGGCTTCGCGGTCATGGTCGCCGCGCTTCTCTCCGGGCGTTGGTCCAAACGGGCGGCCCCGGATCTCGCCAATGGCATCATCGCACCATGTGACGGTCTTGTCGTATCGGTTTCGCGTGAAGATCCGCCGAGCGAGCTGCGCATGACAGAAAAGCCGACCATGCGCATCCGAATCTCTTCATCCCCAGCCGCAACGAATCGCCTCTATGCGCCGATTGCCGGCAGCGTGGAGAGTTTGATTGTTGAGCCGGGGGATCGTTCTGTGCCGCTTGCCATGCGGCCTGAAGATGATGGTCTCACGGTTTCCTATCTGACTTTTGAAAGCCAGGACCATCAGGTGGGTGTGCGCCTGGCGTCTGGTGGGCTGGGACCGCGCCAGGAAATCGAAGTGGAGTCGGGAGACATTCTTCGCCTGGGTCGAGTGTTCGGCAAACGCCGCCTTGGCGGCTGGTGCGATATCTATGTTCCGGCAAATACAGGCCAGCTGATCTGGCCAGGGCAGACCCTCGTCGGCGGCGAAACCGTTCTCGGGCGCCTCAAATCCTCCAGTGATCCCGATCTCTTTGAAGATGTGCTCGGCGTGCAAGAGCCTGACGAAATCGAGGAAGAGATCGTCGACGAGGTGGAAGACGAGGATGATGACTATCCTGAGCCGGATGAGGCAGACACGCCGGAAGACCCGGCCGTCATGTTTGCGCGGTTGAGGGAAGCAGCAAAGAACAAGCCCGCAGGAGACTAGTCTTCGTCTTTTGGGGCATTGCGGTTCATCCAGGCAAAGATCGGCTTGAAGGGGATGATCCAGCCGATTCCGCCCACGACATAGAACATCACAATCGCCCATTTGGGCCATCCGGAGACCATTGGGCCGACGGTGCCGATCATGATGATCCAGCACATCATGAAGGCCAGCAGGATCAGAGTCGCGACAATTTTCCGGTTTTCATAGCTCATTCCAACTGCCTTTCAGCTGCACATGCGACGTCTCCGCCTCTTGCGCCCGCAACAGCTTGGATCATGTATCGCGCATGAGTGAAACATCAAAGATCAGCCCATCCGCCGTCTGGATCCGCCGCTGGCTCGTCCTGATGGGCCTGATGGTCTACGCCATGATTCTGATCGGCGGCGCCACGCGCCTGACCGATTCCGGGCTCTCCATTACAGAATGGAACCCGGTCAGCGGCGCTTTGCCGCCTCTGTCAGAGCATGCTTGGCAGGTTGAGTTTGCGAAGTATCGGGAGACCTCTGAATACCAATTGGTCAACAAGGGCATGTCCCTGGCCGAGTTCCAGCAGATCTTCTGGTGGGAATGGGGGCACCGTTTCTTCGGGCGGATGATTGGTCTGGTGGCCGTTCTGGGACTGGTCGTGTTTGCAGTTCGCAAATGGCTGACGCCCCGGCTGACAGGGCAGATTGTCGTTCTGATTGCGCTCGGCGGCCTGCAGGGGGCGATTGGCTGGTGGATGGTCGCCAGCGGCATTGGTGAGACAACACGCGTGGATGTGGCGCCATACCGCCTCATGACGCACTTCATGCTGGCATTGTTGATCATAGCCTATATCGCGTGGCTCTGGCTGAGCCTGGGGGATAAGCTGCGCCCCCGCGTATCATCGCAAACAAAGGCTGTGGCGGTGATTCTGCTGGTCGCGATCTTTCTCCAGATGGCAGCAGGCGCGCTTGTCGCGGGTCTGGATGCTGGCCGATCCTATAATGACTGGCCGTTGATGGCGGGAGAATTTGTGCCGTCTCATTATATTGAGCAGGGCCTCGGTATCCGCAGTCTTTTTGAAGGGCGTGCGGCGACCCAGTTCAATCACCGTATCCTTGCCTATCTGATCTGGGCGGGAAGCCTGACAGCGGCATGGGTGTACCGGAAGTCCGCGCTGAAGAACGCCTTCTTCATTCTGGCGGGGCTGGTCAGCCTTCAGGCTCTCTGGGGGATCATGACGCTTGTACATGCCGCCCCGATGAATCTGGCACTGATCCATCAGGGCATTGGCGTGATTGTGACCCTCGCGGCTGTACGCCTTGTCTGGCTGTCGCGAGGGCCGTCAGATTATCGCGAGCCCGCCAGGGTCAGCTGACTCGGGTCAATGAACACGGCCTGGTATTCACCGGGCTCGGTTTCGCCTGCCAGAACAATGACTCCGCCGGGATAGCCGCCTGCCATCATGACTCCTTTGGCCGCCAGGGCGTCTGGCTTGTCCGGGGCCACGACGGTGATGCCGTCACGGATATCTACATCTGTGTTCGTCATCCCCAAATCCGTGGATACGCGCAGGCCGCTCCCTTCCTCGATGGAGAGTAGGGCATCCAAGTCACCCCGGTTCAGCGACGCCGCGCTTATAGCGCGGGGGGAGGCGACCAGCGTGTCGCTGGTATAGACGCAGGATTTGATGGGGAAGTCGGTGAAAGTTGATTCGCCGCTATCCCATGTGAACTCGCCATTTTCCTCTTTGATGATTCCCGTCTGCAGGACGCGATCATTCGTTGAGGTCCAGTAGGCGAGGCGCATCAGACCGCCGGTTCTCATCTCTCCGGTACAGACACCGGCGATGGAGTGGTTATCCGGTATGGGCATGTCGACCTGGGCCGGGGCAAGCAGGCCATCCCCATAGATATAGGCCTTCAACTCCCCTTCGCGGGTGATTCCCGGGAAAATCGTGACGCTGCTGCCATTGATCGTGACATTGTGTCCTCCGCCGAGGGATGTCAGGCGGAAATTCGCTGGTTCGCCAACGATTTCGCCCTGCATGTTGATCAATTGCAGGCCGCCGCGCTCATAAGCGACGGCCAGAAGGCCGCCCATGCCGCCAGATAGCGCGATGGAGGCGACTTTGCCCTCCAAGGGGCGTGTGGCCCAAACTGCAGGCAATTCCACGCCTGTAGCGATTTCAGGGGTTTTTGGCGCTTCCTCCGGGGTATCGGCTTTCTTCGAGCAGCCAACTGCGGTAAAAAGCAGGGCAAGGCCAAGCCCTGCGTTGACAACCGGGGAAGTGGCGACTAAACGCCAGCGCTTGAATTGCATTCCATGAACTCCGAAAGCGAGAGGCTCTAAGTAGAGCGATGAAAACCTATAACGCACCAGCCGACGTAGAGCATAACTGGGTCGTGATCGACGCAACCGATGTTGTCGTCGGACGCCTTGCTTCATATGTTGCCAAGCGCCTGCGCGGCAAGCACCGCGCTGACTTTACCCCACACATCGATACGGGCGATCACGTCGTCATTATCAATGCTGACAAGGTGAAGTTCAGCGGTCGCAAGATGACCGACAAAGTGTACTACCGCCACACCGGGTATCCGGGCGGCATCAAGTCCACGACACCAGAAAAAATCCTGAACGGCCGTTTCCCTGAGCGTGCGATTGAACTCGCCGTGAAGCGCATGATGCCGAAAGAAAGCCCGCTTGCCCGCAAGCAGTTTGGTAAACTGCATGTCTATGGCGGCGCTGAGCACCCACATGAGGCCCAGAAGCCCGACACAGTCGACTTCAAGGCCATGAACCGCAAGAACGTTAAGGTCGCCTGATTATCATGACTGACACAGCAAACTCCCTCCAGGACCTCGGCGCCATGTCTGGCACACCGGAAGCTGAAGCTCCGGCTGCACCGGTTGAGCCGAAAATCGACGCGCAAGGCCGCGCTTACGGCACTGGACGCCGTAAGGAAGCTGTTGCCCGCGTCTGGATCAAGCCGGGCTCCGGCAAGGTCACGATCAATGGCCGCGATCAGGAACAATACTTTGCGCGCCCCGTGCTGCGCATGGTGATCGCCCAGCCGCTGGTCGAAGCAGGCCGTGAAGGCGAGTTTGATATTGTCGCAACCGTGAAAGGCTCTGGCCTGTCTGGTCAGGCAGGCGCTGTGCGTCACGGCCTGTCCCGCGCGCTCGTCAACTACGAGCCGGGCCTGCGTGCTGTTCTCAAGCCGTTCGGCTTCATGACCCGCGACCCGCGTGTCGTTGAACGTAAGAAATACGGTAAGGCCAAAGCCCGCCGTAGCTTCCAGTTCTCGAAGCGCTAGGCCGCAAACAGATTACGATTTTTCTGGCGGGCGCTTCGGTGACGAGGCGCCCGTTTTGTTTTGCGCAGCAGTGGGAATACGCGCATGCTCCCCAAAGTATTCATTGATGGCGAAGCCGGCACGACCGGACTTCAAATTGCAGAGCGTCTGCGGGCCCGCAACGATCTTGAGCTGATCTCTATTGATCCGGCCAAGCGCAAGGACAATGACGAGCGTGCACGGCTGATGAACATGTCAGACGCCGTGATTCTGTGCTTGCCGGATGAGGCTGCGCGTTTGGGCGTGTCACTGGTGACCAGTCCGAATACCGTCATCATCGATGCGTCAACGGCCCACCGGGTGAACAATAGCTGGACCTACGGCTTCCCCGAGATGGACAAGAATCAACGCGCAGCCATTCGGGCCTCGCGTCGCATCTCCAATCCCGGTTGTTATCCCACGGGTGTGATCGCGCTGTTGCGTCCGCTGATTTCAAAATGGCTGCTGCCAACTTCCTGGCCGATCGTGGTGTCCGCCGTGTCCGGTTATTCCGGTGGCGGCAAAGCCATGATCGCAGAGTTCGAGGATACCGAATCCGAAACATCCACGGATGAAAATTTCCGCATTTACGGTCTGACACAGAAGCACAAGCACCCGCCGGAAATGCGCAAATATTCCCGGCTTGAACACCTGCCTGTATTCATGCCGTCCGTCGGCCGCTTTGCGCAGGGTATGATTATCGAGATTGGTCTTCCGCTGTGGGCTATTCCAGGCAAACCAAAGCGCGCACAGCTACAGGCTGCGCTGGCGGCAGCCTATGAGGGCGAGCGTTTCGTGAAGGTCGCGACGCTGGCAGAGTGTGATGCGATGACGGGGCTTGAGCCGGAAGCCTGTAATGGCACAAACCGGCTGGAGCTGTTCGTGTTCGGATCGGATGAGGAAGTGCGTCTCGTGGCGCGGCTCGACAATCTGGGCAAGGGCGCATCGGGCGCCGCCGTTCAGAATCTCAACATCTCGCTCGGCTTTGACGAGGATGCAGGCCTTATCGCCTAGAAGCTTAGTCCAGCGGCAGCTTGATGTTTTCCAGGCGTACCTTCACATAAGTGCCTGGCGCTGCGCCGAGGCCCATATCCTTGGGCTGTTTCGCATTGACCTTCCGGCCAGATTTCGGCCGCAGCCATTCCCACCATGTTGGCCACCAGGAGCCTTTGTGCTCCTCAGCGCCTTCCATCCAT
The DNA here is from genome assembly GCF_000682755.1 of Hyphomonas beringensis. Lineage (GTDB taxonomy): Bacteria > Pseudomonadota > Alphaproteobacteria > Caulobacterales > Hyphomonadaceae > Hyphomonas > Hyphomonas beringensis. The sequence goes on along the minus strand of NZ_AWFF01000036.1, from coordinate 21,945 downwards.
TCTCCGCCGGTTTCCGGTAACTCGCCATCATTGGTCCAGTGGCAGTATTTCTGCGCGTCGGGATGGTTCACCACGCCGGCAATATGGCCGGATGCCGCCAGGATGAAATTGGTCTTGCCGCCAAATACCTTTGCCGTGCGATAGACGCTCTCCATCGGGCAGATGTGATCATCGCGGCTGGCCTGCACCATGACCGGTATTTTCACATTCTTGAGGTTGACCTTCTCGCCCAGCACCTTGAACTTGCCGCGGGCCAGCTTGTTCTTGGCATAGCAGTCTTTCAGGTATTTCTTGTGCACCTTACCGGGAATGTTGGTCTGGTCAGAGTTCCAGTAGAGCAGATCAAACGGGCGGGGCTCCTTGCCCAGCATGTACTGGTCAATGACATAGCGCCAGACCAGATCATTTGGGCGCAGCCAGTTGAAGGTCTCATACATCATCGTACCAGGCATCACGCCGCCATGTTCATCGATGATGGAGCCAAGATAGGCGCGTCCACTCTCGTCGGTGAAGACTTTCAGATCACCCGCCAGCGCAAAGTCTGACTGTGAGGCGAAGAAGGTGGTCGACTTGATGCGGTCATCGCCGTTCGCCGCCATATGGCCGAGCGCGGAAGAGAGCAGGGTGCCGCCGATACAATAGCCGACAGTGTTGAGAGACTTCTGACCGGTTGCCTGAAGCGTTGCTTCAACGGCAGCATAGATGCCGTTCTTGATGTAATCGTCCCAGCTGTAATCCTTCGTCACCTTGTCGGCTGAGCGCCAGGAGACGACAAACACGGAAAGCCCGCGATCCAGCAGCCAGCGGATCATGGAGTTCTCCTCGCGAAGGTCGAGGATGTAGAATTTGTTGATCCAGGGCGGGAAGATCAGCAATGGGCGGGCATAGGTCTGCTCGCCGGGCGGGGTGTAGTGGATCAGCTCGATCAGGTCATTGCGGAAGACGACTTGGCCCGGCGCGGTCGCGACGTTCTCGCCCAGTTGGAACTGGCTCTCATCGGTCTGGGTAATGTAGAGTTTGCCGCCGCCTTTTTTCACGTCTGCGCGTGCAAGGCGAATGCCCTCCAGCACGCTGGCTCCGCCACTCTGAATGAACTCGCGCATGGCCTGGGGGTTGCTGCCCAGGAAATTCGTAGGGGACAGGCTGTCGGCGATCTGCTGGCTGAAGAATTTGGTGCGGAAATGCAGATTGTCTGGCATTTCGTCCTGAACATGATCTGCCAGGCCCATCAGCCATTTGGCATTCACTTCATAGGCCTTGCGCATGAAGCGGAAGCCAAGATTGTTCTGCCATTCCGGATCAGAGAAGCGACGGTCGCGATTCTTGGCATGTTCGCCAGAGATGCCCTCGACGGCCATCTCCTGCCAAAGCTGCATCCAGCCCTGCATAAGCTCCATATTGGCATTCATGATGGCGCTTGGCTTCTGGCTGAAAGCCAGGCCAAGGGCCCTGAAAGCCTCACCGACCCCCATCGGGTCACCACTGGTGACGGTGCCCAATGGACCATTTCCTGTCAGGACATCTAGAAAAAGTGCCTGGGACTCTGTATTGGCCAGAGCCAGTGTGGTCAGCAGGGACTGCATCTCCAGTGGATTCTGGTGTGAAAGAAGCTCAGCCAGTGATGGTTGAGTACCTTTGTTGTCCTTGCGGTCCGCCATTCGTCCCAATGTCGCCTTGTTTAATTGCCTCTAAGTATCGTACCGAATGATTGTGATTTAATGAGTTTAACCATGAAAAACACGGTGATTCCCCTTATTGGTGTGTCATGTTTGCTTTTGGCTGGGTGCACAGGCTCGGTTGGCAAGGTGCGCACAGCCATAAACCAGGCGCCTGATTGGTACGATCAGCGGCGCGTGGAGATTCGTGGCGAGGGGTATCCCCACATCATTAATGTGCCCGAGATCGAGAAGGGCGAAGAGCCCGGCCAAACTCTTGAGGCGTCGAAGGCGCGCAGCGATGTGCTGCGAGCGGACTTTGAAACGAACGCACGAGCGGTTCCGCCCGCAGACGTCGCTGCCGAGATTGCCTCCCTTCGGGAAACAGTCCAGCGCGGGTTTGCGGGCTTTCAGGCTGATGCTGACTTCCTGACGGAAGAAGAGATTGAAGCCATCCGATCCGCTTTTGATGTTCCACGAGTTACGAAGGGCCTGAAGGCCGCAAGCAAATGAATACAGATTTCCACAAGATCCGCCGACTTCCGCCTTATGTCTTTGAGCAGGTAAACCGCCAAAAGGCTGCTTTGCGGGCGCAAGGCGCAGACATTATCGACCTTGGCATGGGCAATCCTGACATGCCGACACCGAGCCATATCGTCGACAAGCTGTGCGAGACAGCGCGTCGCCCTGACGTAAACGGCTATTCCGCTTCACGCGGCATCAAGGGTCTGCGCCGCGCCGTGACAGACTATTACAAGCGCCGCTTTGACGTGACGCTGGACAAGGACCGCGAGGTCATTGTCACGCTCGGCTCCAAGGAAGGCTTCGCCAATCTGGCGCAAGCGATTTCGGCTCCCGGCGATGTGATCCTGTCGCCTGACCCATCCTATCCGTTGCACTCATTCGGCTTCATCATTGCTGGAGCATCCATTCGCGGGGTGCCGGCTCATACGCCGGAGCAATACCTCTCCAATCTTGGCAAGGCTGTGCGCTATTGCGTGCCGCCGCCGACAGCCATGGTGCTGTGCTTCCCGTCCAACCCGACGGCCGAAGTCTGCGATCTGGACTTCTACAAGGAAGCCGTGAAGTTCGCCCGCAAGCATGATCTGATCGTGCTGTCGGACCTTGCCTATAACGAGATCTATTTCGAGGAGCCGACGCCCTCGATCCTCCAGGTGGATGGCGCGAAAGACATCGCGGTGGAGTTCACCACCATGTCCAAGACCTATTCCATGGCTGGCTGGCGGATCGGTTTCGTGGCGGGCAATGAAAAGCTTGTTGGCGCATTGGCTCGGGTGAAATCCTATCTGGACTATGGCGCCTATACGCCGATCCAGGTGGCTGCGACGGCTGCCCTTGATGGCCCTCAGGATTGTGTGGACGAAACGCGTCAGATCTATCGCACCCGCCGCGATGTGCTGGTCGAGAGCTTTACCCGCGCGGGCTGGGCTGTCCCAAGCCCTAAAGCGTCCATGTTTGCCTGGGCCCCGATCCCGGAGCCCCTGCGCGAGATGGGCAGCCTGGAGTTCTCTCTCCAGCTGATCAACGAGGCTCATGTCGCAGTTGCGCCAGGTGCCGGTTTTGGTGAGCAGGGAGACGGTCATGTCCGGATCGCGCTGGTCGAAAATGAACAGCGTATTCGTCAGGCCGCACGGAACATTCGCAAGTTCCTTCAGGCTCGTGGTGTGCAGGACATTTCTCCGGCTGCGGCGGAATAACGCCCACCCTCGACGCCTGCCATCAAACCCGCTATGCGCTGCCCTGACTGAACACTAAGCAGAAGGGGCACCAAGTGGCGCCATTACGGATAGGTATCGCAGGGCTCGGCCATGTCGGCTGTGGTCTCATTGAACTGGTTGAACGGCAGGATCGCCTGCGGATTCCGGGTCAGATTGAGATTACAGGCGTCAGCGCCCGCAGCCAGTCGCGTAACCGTCCGGTCGATACCAGCAAGTATCGCTGGTTCGATGACGCCGCCACCTTGGCCGAAGATCCGGATGTGGATGTCTTTGTTGAGCTTATTGGCGGGTCTGATGGCCCGGCCAAGTTCGCCGTTGAAGAGGCGTTGAAGGCAGGCAAGCCGGTGATCACGGCCAACAAGGCCCTGATCGCCAAGCATGGCATGGCGCTCGCCAAGCTGGCTGAAGAAAAGCAGGTCGATCTGCTCTTCGAGGCAGCTGTGGCGGGCGGCATACCGGTTGTGCGCGTTCTGCGCGACAGCCTGGCAGGTGTCGAGATCAAACGCGTCTCTGGCATCCTGAACGGCACGTGCAACTTCCTCACGACCACCATGCTGGAAACCGGCCGGTCCTATGATGATGTGCTGGCCGAAGCGCAAAAGCTTGGCTACGCCGAAGCCGATCCGACGCTGGATGTCTCCGGCATGGATGCCGCCCACAAGGCCGCGATCCTGTCAGCCATCGCCTTTTCCGCAGACCTCGACTTCTCCAAGGTGAAGGTCTCCGGGGTCGATACGATCGAGTTGGAGGATCTTCGTCTGGCAGATCGACTGGGCCTGCGGATCAAGCTCATTGCCGAGGGTGTGCTGACCGATGACGGTGTTGTGTGCCGTGTTGAGCCAATGGCGCTGCCTGTCTCGCATCCGCTGGCGCGCATTGACGGCTCGCTGAACACGGTTCGCATCGAAGGCGATCCGGTTGGCGCAGTAACGCTGACGGGGCCTGGTGCGGGCGCTGGTCCGACCGCGAGCGCCGTGATGGGCGATGTCGCAAAAATGTTCCGCCCCGCCATCCGTCCGGCCTTTGGCCGCGCAGAGCACCATATGGCACGACCCTTTACCGAAGGGCGCGGGGACGAAGTTTCTGCCTTCTTCCTGAGCATGAGGCTGGCCGACAAGCCAGGTGCATTGGCAGCCCTGTCGGAATCGTTGGCCGCAGAGGGGGTCTCTGTCGACAAGATCCTTCAGGACTCCGCAGATGAGAGCGGAGCGAGCCCGGTCGCCATCGTTACGCACAGATGTGCGCGGTCAAACATGCAGGCGGCCTTGGCCCGACTGCAAAAATTTGCAATTCCTGTCGACCCGCCGCGCCTAATTCGCATAGAAGCGGCAAGCTAATTGCTTTAGCCACAGGCATAGCCAAATGATTTTTTGCGTTCGGAGACAATAATATCCATGAAAAATAATGTTCTGACGCCCAGCCTCGCGGACTCGATGGTTCGCGTGACCGAAATTGCTGCCATTGCTGCAGCTAGCCTGGTGGGACGGGGCGATGAGAAGAAAGCGGATGCGGCAGCAGTTGATGCCATGCGCAGCGCTTTCAACGAAGTTGAGTTCCAGGGCCGTGTGGTCATTGGCGAAGGCGAACGTGACGAAGCGCCCATGCTGTACATTGGCGAGGAAGTCGGCACGGGCAAAGGTCCTGAGATCGACATTGCCCTTGATCCGCTGGAAGGTACCACGCTGACGGCCAAAGCGATGGCAAATGCCCTCGCCGTGCTGGCAATCGCTCCGCGCGGTGGCCTGCTGCATGCGCCAGATACCTATATGGACAAGATCGCGGTTGGCCCTGGCTATCCCGAAGGCATCATCAGCCTGGATGCAACACCAGCTGAAAACATTACAGCGCTGGCCAAGCACAAGGGTGTGGATGTCAGCGAGATGACGGCCTGCGTGCTGGATCGCCCCCGCCATGAAGGCATCATTGAGAGCCTGCGCTCCGTCGGCGCGCGTATCGCGCTGATCACCGATGGAGATGTGGCTGGCGTGATTGCCACGACCAACCCGCATACCGGCATTGATCTCTATGTCGGCCAGGGCGGCGCACCGGAAGGTGTTCTGGCCGCTGCTGCGCTCAAATGTGTTGGCGGCCAGATGTTCGGCCGTCTTGTCTTCCGCAATGAAGACGAGAAGAAGCGCGCCGAGCGCGTTGGCATCACGGATTTCGGCCGCACCTACGCCCTGAATGAACTGGCCTCTGGTGAAACCGTGTTCTGCGCAACAGGGGTCACCGATGGCTCCATGCTGACCGGTGTGAAGGCCAAGGGCGGCCGCGTGCACACTCATACGCTGGTGATGACGTCTGCTGACGGCATGGTGCGCTATGTGCGCTCTGACCGCCGCGCCTGATCCATCTGATTACAGTTAGACGCCATATGCGTTAGAGTCTCCGGGAAGCGATTCCCGGAGACTGCATGGCTGATCCTGCCCTAAAGCACGACAATACACTGTTTGACGTTCAGCGGTCCGCTACGGGCCGGTTCTGGACGCTGGCAGATGTCGACGAGGCACTCGTGCGGCGTCTGGCTCCCAGCGTCGGCGGATCGGACTTGCTCGCGCGTCTGCTGGCCGGGCGTGACGTGAGCCCCGAAGAGGCGGCAGGCTATCTCTCGCCCACATTGCGCGACACCTTTCCTGACCCTTCCAGCTTCGCTGACATGGACAAGGCCGCAGAGATCGTCATGGACGCGATCCTGGAAAAGAAGCGTGTTACCGTCTTTGCAGACTATGATGTAGATGGTGGTACCAGCTCCGCCACGCTGGCCCGATATTTCCGGGCTTGGGGGCAAGAACTCGGTCTTTACGTGCCGGACCGGCTGGAAGAGGGCTATGGCCCCTCGCCGGAGGCCTTCCGCCATCTGAAGGAAAGTGGGGCGGAACTCGTCATCACTGTGGATTGCGGTGCAGCTGCAACGGCGGCGCTGGAAGAGGCAGAACGAATAGGGCTGCCTGTGGTCGTGATTGACCACCATTTGATGGCAGGCCACCATCCGCCTGCGGCAGCGCTGGTCAATCCGAACCGCCCGGATGATACGTCTGGCTGCGGGCATCTCGCTGCTGCAGGAGTCGTGTTCGTCTTTGTTGCTGCCCTGAACCGTCTGGCCAGAGAACGCGGGATTGCGCCGCCAGAGGGCCTGCCGGATATCATGGCTTTCCTGGACCTCGCCGCACTGGGAACGTTGTGTGACATGTCTCCACTGCGTGGGGTGAACCGGGCCTTCGTGAAACAGGGCCTCACCATCCTGTCGCGTGGCCAGAATGAGGGACTGCGCGCTCTGGCAGAGGTCTCCGGCATCAGCAAGGTGGACAGCGTTTATCACGCGACCTTCATGCTGGGGCCGCGCCTGAATGCCGGCGGGCGTGTCGGTGACCCCTGGATTGCCGCAAAACTTCTGGCCACGGATGATCGGGCTGAGGCAATTGCTCTCGCAGAGCGCCTGCATGGCCTGAATGATGAGCGCAAGGCCGTCGAGGCCGCCATTCTGGATCAGGCCACTGCGCAAGCCGAGCAGGCGCTGGCGCGAAATCCTGAGCGTGGCATCATTATCGCAGGTGGCGAAGGCTGGCACCCAGGTGTGATCGGCATTGTTGCCGGACGCCTCAAGGAACGCTTTCACCTCCCCAGTATCGTGATTGGCTGGGGGCAGGGGCTTGGCCCGGTCGCCAAGGGGTCTGGCCGATCTGTGACCGGAGTAAATATTGGAGACGCTATTTCCGCTGCTGCGCGGGAAGGCGTCATCCTTTCTGGTGGTGGTCATGCCATGGCGGGCGGCCTCAGCCTTGAGCCAGAGCAGATCCCGGCCTTTGACGCATGGATGGTCAGCCACATGGCGCAATTCACGGCGGAGCGTGCCGCGGCGCTGGAGCTGCCTGTGGACGCCATACTGGCGCCTGGCGCTGCCTCACCGGCACTTGTGGATCAGATTGCGGGAATCGGCCCCTTCGGCGTGGGATCGCCTGAGCCTGTCTTTGCCATACGATCGGTGCATGTCACGGGCGTGCGCCAAGTGGGCGCCAACCATTTGAAATTCGTCGCAGAGGATTCCACCGGACGCCTCGACTGCATCGCCTGGCGCAGTGCTGACCAGCCCCTGGGAGAGGTTATTCGCCCAAATTCAAGGCTCCACCTTGTCGGTCGCCTCAAGGCGGATGAGTGGAATGGCCGGCGCCGGGTGCAGCTGGATGTCAGTGATGCGGCGGCAGACTGAACAAAGTGCAGAAAGATGTACGAATAGCGCTTTACGAGCCGGAACTGAGCCGCTATATCGCCGGTCTTCGAGCCGGTGCGGTCCCTTCGTCTATCGGTTAGGACGCCAGGTTTTCAACCTGGAAAGAGGGGTTCGATTCCCCTAGGGACTGCCATCTTCTTCCCATATTGCCGCACTATGGCTGAGCACGGCTATGGAAATTTCACGATAGATGTGAAGATCGCGTGACAAGCGCGTTAACACATTCTAGGTTTCGTGATTGGGGAATATGGGTTGATGACAAGAATTGCCGCCAAACCAGAATCTGACGCGTCACCGGAAGACGATGCTGTGCGTGTGATTGGCCGCGTCAAATGGTTCGACACGGTGAAAGGCTATGGATTCATAGTCGCTGAGTCGACATCGGACGCAAGCTTGTCCGGCGATGTGATGCTCCACGTTTCCTGCCTGCGCAATTATGGCGAATCCTATGCTGATGAAGGCGCGCGGATCGTATGCGATGCGGTGCAGGGCGAGCGCGGATGGCAAACGGCCAACATCATCGAGATGGAACGCCCTCGCGCGGTTGTGGCCAAGGAGAAGGGCATTGTCCGCGAATATGTGGATGTCACCCTGAAATGGTTCAACCGAACACGCGGCTATGGCTTCGTCCAGAAGGATGGCGTTGAGGAAGACATTTTCGTTCACGCTGTTGTGCTGCGCAAAGCGGGCTATGAAGAGATTGAACCTGGCACGCGCCTTGAGGTCACGCTCGAGAATGGCGCCAAGGGCGAGCATGTGAGCTACATTAAGCCTCGGTGAGGTACAGCCAAGATCGCTTGCGGCAGGGCAGGTGCCCGGCTAAACCATACCACATGATACGTTTTCTTACCTCTGCGATTGCATCGCTGTTTCTGCTTCTGCCTGCGGCGTATGCCCAGCTTGAAACAGGTCCGCTGAAGATTGTGTCTGGTGACACCATTCATGAATTCACCGTTGAGTTGGCGAATGATCCTGAAGAGGTTCAGATGGGCCTGATGAACCGTGAAGAGATGGCGCCGGATGCCGGCATGATCTTCGATTTCGGTGCCCCGCGTGAAGCCAATATGTGGATGAAGAACACGCTGATCCCGCTGGATATGCTGTTCCTGGATACCGATGGCACCGTGCTGGCGATTGCCCGCAATGCCGTGCCGGGCTCTCTGCGCCGCATCAATCCGGGCGTACCGGTGAAAGGCGTGCTGGAGCTGAATGGCGGCCGCGCCGCAGAACTTGGCATTGAGCCAGGCGATGTGGTCGAGCACGAGATATTCGGAAATCTGGGTGAGTGACCCCAGCGCGTCCATGACACCTCCACCGCCGGGATTTGCACCAACGCCATCCCGCGGAAAATTCACCCTGCACAATGGCCCCACATTCCGGGCAAGTGCCCCCGGGGATCTGCGCACAGGTCTCTGGGTGTTGGACCGTCACTGCAATGGCATGGGCTTTCTGCATGGAGGCATGATTTGCTCCTTCGCCGACAGCGCCCTGGCCTGGGCCGTCTGGAGTGAAACGGGCAAGATGTCGGTCACGATCAAGCTCAATATGGAATTCATGGACATTGTGAAAGAGGGCTGCTGGCTTGAAGCCCACCCTCATGTTACCCTCATCGACGGCGATCTTGTCCATGTCAGTGCGCGCCTGATGAAAGACGATGGGGGCATAGCCGCGCGCGCTGATGCGATATTCCGAACCCTGCGCCGCAAGGCGTAACAGAGACCTGTAGCTGCGTCAGACCATCGCGCGGCAGGACGTCCGGTGTAACGCTTTCCATAAGTATATTGTTAAGATTGCATATAACCATCCGGAGCCAGCCTCATGGAATTTGATGCACTTCTCTTATCGCGGCTACAATTTGCGTTTGTCGTCGCTTTTCACATTCTCTTTCCCGCTTTCACAATTGGCCTCGCTGCCTTCCTGGCAGTTTGCGAGGGCCTATGGCTGAAGACGGGCAAGGAGGTTTTTAAGCGCCTGTACCTGCACTGGGTAAAGATTTTCGCGCTCGCGTTTGCCATGGGCGTCGTCTCCGGTGTTGTGATGAGCTACCAGTTCGGTACCAACTGGAGCGTGTTCTCCGAGATCACCGGCAGCGTCATGGGGCCCATGCTGGCCTATGAGGTGCTGACAGCGTTCTTCCTGGAGGCGACATTCCTGGGCGTCATGCTGTTCGGTTGGCAGAAGGTGGGGCGCAAACTGCACTTTGTCGCAACTTGCGCCGTAGCTATCGGCACGACCATCTCGGCCTTCTGGATTCTGGCCGCGAACAGCTGGATGCAAACACCTGCGGGTTTTGCGATTGATCCAGAGACAGGCAATTTCTACGCAACCAGCTTTGTGGAAGCGATCTTCAACCCCAGCCTTCCGAGCCGCTTGGCGCACATGCTGCTGGCGGCATATACAACAACTGCTGCAGTCGTCATGGCCGCCGGGGGCTATCAGGTTCTGAAGGGCCGCATCACGGAGCCGACCAAATGGCAGATGCGTATGGCTGGCGGCACGCTGGCCATTCTCATGCCACTGCAAATTCTTGCCGGCCATTGGTCCGGCGAAGTCGCGCATGAACATCAGCCTGCAAAGATCGCGACCGTTGAAGGCTGGTGTGAAACAAAGGACTTGCAAGGGACGATCCTCATCGCCTGGCCTGATGATTCCGAATGCGGCCATACAGGCATCACCATTCCGAACACCAGCCCGCTCCTGTTCCCGAGTGTCCCCAAAGGTGAAGAGCTGAAAGGCATGGACAGCTTTGCGGAAGAGGATCGCCCGCCGATGTGGCTGATCTTCTATTCCTTCCGCATCATGGTTGGCGCTGGCCTTGGCATGCTAGCCATTGGCCTGTGGGCCTGTTTCCTGTGGTGGCGCGGAAAGCTGGACAAGCCTGGCCTGTTCCACATGGCGGCTGTTCCAGCCGGGGCACTTGGTTTCCTGGCTGTCGTAACCGGCTGGATCACGGCAGAGGTCGGGCGCCAGCCATATACAGTCTACGGACACTTGCGCACGGTGGACAGTCTGTCTCCGGTCACGGCCGGGCAGGTGGCAACATCCCTTATCGTGTTCATGGTTGTCTACGCCATCATCTTTACTGCGGGCGTCGTCTATATGGCACGCATCGCGACACGTGGCTTTGATGACAAGCCTACAGACCCGGCGAAACGCGAGCGCCGTGCGCCTGGTTCGCCCCTTGGCTCTGTCGATGACAAGGCCGAAGAAGGCGACGACATCGTGGCTACGGAATAGGAGGTTCCCATGGACATTGATCTACCCCTCATCTGGGCTCTCATCCTCGCTGTTGGTGTCATGATGTATGTGCTGCTCGACGGTTTCGACCTCGGCGTCGGCATGTTCACCGCCATCGCCAAGGATGAAGAAGAACGCAACATGATGACCGCCACGGTCGAACCGGTATGGGACGGCAATGAAACGTGGCTGATCATTGGCGGCGGCGGCCTGTTCGCGGCCTTCCCGACGGCCTACGCCATCATCATGCCAGCTTTTTACCTGCCGGTACTGATCATGCTGGCTGCGTTGATCTTTCGCGGCGTGGCATTTGAATTCCGTCACAAGGCGGTGCGAAAGCCGACGCGTCTGTTCTGGAACGGCGCATTTTATGGTGGCTCGTTCACGGCGGCTCTGTCTCAAGGCATTATGCTGGGCGGCATGGTGCAGGGAGTCCGGGTTGAAGGCGGCGCCTTTGCGGGCGGCACATTTGACTGGCTCACCCCTTTCACGCTGCTGACCGGTATTTCCGTCGTCATTGGCTACGTGCTGCTGGGCGCCTGCTGGCTCGTCCTCAAGACAGAGAATGAATTACACGCCAAAGCCCGTAAATGGGCACGGATGACGCTCGTAGGCGTGGCCATATGTTTTCTGGCGGTCAGCTTTGCGACCCTGTCACTTGATCCGTCCATTGGGGAGCGTTGGGGCTTCAGCATGAGCCATATAGACCCTGCACGTTTCCTGCCTCTGGCGCCTGTGCCGCTCGTCGGTATGGTTCTATGCGTCTGGATGTGGCGGGATCTTTCCATGAAACCGGGCGCTCTCGGATCTGCGCCTGACTGGCGGCCTTATCTGCTGGCTGTAGGCATCTTCCTCAGCGGCTATATCGGTCTTGGCGTCAGCCTGTTTCCCTACATTGTGCCGTATGAGATCTCTGTCTGGGAAGCTGCTGCGGCAGACAATGCGCTGATGCTGATGTTTGTTGGTGCCATTATCATGCTGCCGATCATCCTGACGTACACGGCCTATGTGTACAGCCTGTTCTGGGGCAAGGTGAAGCCGGGAGACGGATACCATGCGTCTTGAACCGGTTCAGCCGGGAGAGGACAAGGAGGAGCCACTTGCCAAGCGGCTCCTCTGGTTCTTCGGTATAGCCTTCGTGTCCATGCTCGTCGTGGCGGCTGTCGCCTACACGCTGCGCGGTTTCCTGCTCATGGGCTAATGCCGAGCTGCTCCAGAGCATAGGCCTTGATGGATTTGTAGTCCGCTTTGCCATTTGGCGCGCGGCCAAGATCCGTCTTGAACAGGATGGACTTCGGCGCCTTGTAGCGCGCAATGCGGCTCTGCACGAAGCTGCGTAACTCGTCTTCGCTGACATCGCTGTCCGTTGAGACAACGGCCGTCACCGCGCTGCCCCATTTGTCGTCAGGCACACCCACAACCAGCGCGTCTTTCACAGCGGCATGTTCCTTAAGGGCCTCTTCCACCTCTTCCGGGTATACCTTTTCGCCTGCTGTGTTGATGCAATTGGACCCGCGCCCGAGCAGCGTAATCGTGCCGTCTTCCTCAACCGTGCACCAGTCGCCCGGAATGGCGTACCGCATCCCATTGATCGTCCTGAAGGTCTTGGCGGACTTCGCTTCATCCTTGTAATAGCCGAGCGGTACAGCGCCGCCCCGTGCGATGTAGCCAGGCTCTCCGCTGCCTGGGACAACTTCCCGGTCATCCTCTGTGAAGACTTTGCATTTCGGTCCGATCTCGAACTTTGAGGTCTTTGTGCCGCCTTCCAGAGTGGTGGTGGATGAGCCAAAGCCCACGGCTTCTGATGCGCCGAAGCTGTCCATCATGGCGGCTTGCGGCATGTGACGCAACAGGCCCTGTTTCACTTCGGCGCTCCACATCACGCCGGAGGAAACAATGCTCTGTACAGAGCTGACATCCCAGCGGCCGGGATTCTCATCCAGGGCCTTCAGCATTGGTTTGCCGAACGCGTCGCCGACTATGGCCATGCTGGTTACGCCGTGTGCGGAAACTGTGTCCCACAGGTTTTCAGGGTCAAAGCCGGTATTTTGCTCCAGTGTGATGATTGCGCCGCCGCCAAGAATGGCGCCCATGGCTGTGAACAGGCCGGTGCCGTGCATCAGCGGACACGCCGGCACTTGCCGCGCGGTCTTGCCCATCAGTTGTACGGCCGGCAGGAATTCTTCCATGGTCGACGGGTAGGGGAGGCCAGCTTGTTCTGCGCCTTCCTTGGCAGCCTGTCGCCAGATACGTTGTGACCACATCACGCCTTTGGGCATACCTGTTGTGCCGCCTGTATACAGGAACAGCAAATCATCGGGAGAGCGCTCGATGCCAAGCGGAGAAGGATCACCCTCAGTCGCCAGTTTGTCATAGCTGTGAGCCCAGTCGGGAACCTCTCCGCCACCAATCTGTACCCAGACTTTTACGCCCGGCAGGCGTCCGCGCACCAACTCCACCTGATCCATGAATTGAACATCGTAAAATACGACCGTCGCATCGGAATTGTCGAAGATGTAGAACAGCTCATCCGCCAGGTAGCGATAGTTGACGTTCACATGCGTCAGCCGTGCCTTGAAGCAGGCGACCAGGGCTTCGGTATATTCCGTCTGATTGCGCAGATAGAAGCCGGCCTTGTCACCTGTTTTTGCCCCAAGGTCTCGCAGGTTACGCGCCAGCCTGTTGGAGCGGGCCGTCAGCTCTGGCCAGTATATCTGCCGGTCGCCATGCGCGAGAGCCAGATCTTCCGGGCCGAGCATTTGCCCGATCGCGTCCAGCATATCGCCAAAGTTCATGTCTGAGGATGTCGTCACGTCGCTTCTCTCCCATTATATTTTGGGTAGAGAGTAAGCGGTTTCCGTGGCGGTAGAGAAGCTGAAATCGCGATACATCCGGAGATGTTGGTTCAGGCTCTCTTGTCTCCGGCCACAAAAAAAGAGGCAGCACCGAAGTGCTGCCTCTCTGAGACTTTGCGTCTGGGGGAGGGCTTAGAAGCCCATGCCACCCATACCGCCCATGCCACCCATGTCCGGCATACCGCCGCCGCCAGCGGACTCTTTCTTCGGTGCTTCGGAGATAGAGGCCTCGGTGGTGATCAGCAGACCGGCAACGGAAGCAGCGTTCTGCAGGGCAGAGCGCACAACTTTGACCGGGTCGATGACACCCATGCCGACCAGGTCACCATATTCTTCGGTCTGAGCGTTGAAGCCATGCGAACGGCTCTTGGTTTGCAGGATCGTGTTGACGACCACAGACCCTTCAACGCCAGCGTTCTCGGCAATTTGACGAACCGGAGCTTCGAGTGCCTTGCGGACGATATCGATACCGGCTTTTTCGTCGTCGTTTTCGCCAACAACGTCGATGTTCTTGGAAGCGCGGAGCAGGGCCGTACCACCACCCGGGACGATGCCTTCTTCGACAGCGGCGCGGGTTGCGTTCAGGGCGTCGTCGACGCGGTCCTTACGCTCTTTCACTTCGACTTCGGTTGCACCGCCGACTTTGATGACAGCAACACCGCCAGCCAGTTTGGCCAGACGCTCTTGCAGTTTCTCTTTGTCGTAGTCGGAAGTCGTGTCTTCGATCTGTCTGCGGATCTGGCTGACACGGGCTTCGATGTCTTTTTTCTTGCCAGCGCCGTCCACGATGGTCGTGTCGTCTTTGGTGATGTTGACGCGTTTGGCAGTGCCGAGCATGTCCATGGAGACGTTCTCGAGCTTGATGCCGAGGTCTTCAGAGATCACCTGGCCGCCCGTCAGGACAGCGATATCCTGCAGCATGGCCTTGCGGCGGTCGCCGAAGCCAGGCGCTTTCACAGCAGCGATTTTCAGGCCGCCGCGCAGCTTGTTCACGACCAGCGTAGCCAGGGCTTCACCATCAACGTCTTCAGCGATGATCAGCAGCGGCTTCTGGGATTGGACAACCTGCTCCAGGATCGGCAGCAGAGGCTGCAGGCTGGAGAGTTTGGACTCGTGAAGCAGGATGAGCGCGTCGTCGAGTTCAGCGATCATCTTGTCCGGGTTGGTGATGAAGTACGGGGACAGGTAGCCACGATCGAACTGCATGCCTTCCACAACGTCCAGCTCGGTTTCGAGGGACTTGGCTTCTTCAACCGTGATGACGCCTTCATTGCCGACTTTCGCCATGGCTTCAGCGATCATGGAGCCAACTTCGGTGTCGCCGTTTGCGGAGATCGTACCGACCTGGGCAATCTCGTCGTTGGACTTCACTTTCTTGGAGTGGTGAGCGAGGTCTTTGACGACTTCAGCAGATGCTTTGTCGATACCGCGCTTCAGGTCCATCGGGTTCATGCCGGCAGCAACGCGCTTCATGCCTTCGCGAACGATGGCTTGAGCGAGAACGGTTGCTGTCGTGGTGCCGTCGCCGGCCACGTCATTGGCCTTGGAGGCGACTTCGCGCAGCATTTGTGCGCCCATGTTCTCCAGCTTGTCTTCAAGCTCGATCTCTTTTGCAACGGTGACGCCGTCCTTCGTGGTGCGCGGAGCGCCGAAGGATTTTTCGATGACAACGTTACGGCCTTTCGGGCCCAGGGTGACTTTCACGGCGTTAGCAAGAATATCGACGCCTTTCAGCATCTTCTCGCGGGCGTCTGCGCCGAAAACTACGTGTTTGGCTGACATATTGGATTACCTTTTTTGAGTATTCTGTCTGATCGAAAACGATGGGGCGGAGGCTTAGCTCTCCAGAACACCCATGATGTCGCTCTCTTTCATGATGAGCACTTCTTCGCCATCGACGGTCACTTCCGTGCCGGACCATTTGCCGAAGAGTACGCGGTCACCAACTTTGACGTCGAGCGCGACGCGCTCATTATCGTCACCGATGGCACCAGCGCCGACAGCAACGATTTCACCTTCCTGCGGCTTTTCCTTTGCGGAGTCAGGAATGATGATCCCGCCCTTGGTTTTCTCTTCTTCCTTGACGCGGCGCACGACGACACGGTCGTGCAGGGGACGAAGTTTCATTGGTTTTGCCCTCTTGTCCTAATTGACGAGTTCTCTTGAATGTCTAGTCGCCAGCGCATCAGTCAGGGGTTTAGCACTCGCCTGTACTGACTGCTAACGGTGATGCGGAGTTAAGGTCGCGACCTGTCACCGTCAACCGGCAAATTGCGAAATTTCTTCGAGTTAATCCGGAATGGACACACCGTTTTTCTGAAGCTGGCGATTAATCATGCCGGTGGCATAGGCTGGCCAGCTTCTGACCGTGGCGGGCACGGAAAAGCCTATGCGACAGCTATCATTCCTGCAGGATGTTGTACATGCGCCTCAGCGTTACGT
Source organism: Hyphomonas beringensis (assembly GCF_000682755.1). Lineage (GTDB taxonomy): Bacteria > Pseudomonadota > Alphaproteobacteria > Caulobacterales > Hyphomonadaceae > Hyphomonas > Hyphomonas beringensis. Next base: position 5,789 of record NZ_AWFF01000036.1, on the reverse strand, counting down.
TTCCAAAAGGTGAACGACGGTTGCGGAAAGTTTTATATCGGATTGACGATAAAATATCCTTCTTGTGAGAAAAGGACGCTCCAGGATGGGAGAGTGCAGGTGTCGGATCGAACCAAAGATGTAATCGAGTCTCTGACGTTTTTCGCATTTGTAGCGATTACAGCGCTTTGCTTGTCATTCACCTTTTCAATTATTGTCTATTCTCTTGGCCTGCCAGCAGACCCTGAGAACTTTATTGTCGCCAACTTGTTCATCGCGACCTGTGTCGCTGTGCCGACAGGTGCCATTGCCGCCCAGCACGAGTTTCGGATGCGTATCTATCAGCGCACTCTGGAGGACATTGCCTCAACCGATCCGCTGACGGGCTTGCTGAACCGGAAGTTCTTCCGCCAGTTCGCCGTCGAGGAACTGGCCCGCATGAAGCGCACCGAGGTGACCTCCGCCATCGCATTGTTCGATCTGGACTACTTCAAGGCCGTGAACGACCGCTACGGTCATGGCGGCGGCGATGTTGTACTGCGCGAGATTGCGGCTGTGGCCTATTCCGAGCTGCGAGGCCCGTTCGACCGTCTTGGCCGCTGGGGCGGTGAGGAATTCGTCATCATGCTCAGCAATGTCGAGCTGGAGCAGGCCCAAAGCGTTTGCGAGCGCGTTCGGGCATCCATCGAGCGGCACATGATCTTCCTGGATGGCCAGCCGGTTAACGTGACGGCCAGCTTCGGTCTGGCACTTCTTCCGCCGGGCGCTGACTTCGACAAGGTTCTTGAACAAGCGGACCACGCTCTGTACGATTCCAAGGCGAAGGGACGTAATTGCGTGTCCGTTTTGGGAAGACCTCAACGGGTTGCGGCCTGATGCGTCTGCCCTGACGGGCAGAGCATGGGGGATCATTCAAACATGTCAGCACTACCGGAAAAGGATTCCGGCGCCACCATGAGTGTGCCTGAACTGGCTGCAATTGCTGCCAGCAGACCAGAATTCGAACACGCCCCGCGTATCTGGTCCGACGTTCTCGTGCCCGAGCTTGGCCGCCGTGAAGCAGACCGTAAAGCCTGCATCGGCCGCGCCATTCGCAACAGCATTATCGCCGCTGCCAGCGTGCTGGTCATATTCATTGTGCTTAGCGTGACAGGCGTCATCCAGGGGCTGATGTTTAATTTCCCTCTCATGTTTTTTACGATGATGGTGGCTGTTGCCCTGTTTGCCGGCGTGGCGTGGGGCCGCGTGTTCAATATGAAGTCCCAGACCAAGCAATTGGTTCTGTCTGCGGCGTGCACACCATTGGGCTTCAGATATGACACGCTTCATCCAGATTTGGGCGGCGTAGAAGATCTCAGGTCGCTTGGCGGCCGCTTGTCTGAATGGATGAAGTATCACAATTCGGGCGGAGGCCCGAAAGTCCAGACTCCCTTCGGGGACTTCGAGACATTTAATGGAGACGTGGCGCCGAGCCCCGCCTACGAGATCCTTAAGGCGGCCGGGTTGCTGCGGGGGCATTCCAAGCGCCGCTTTGAAGACCTGATCACGGGAGAGCGCGCCGGCGCCAAATTTGCCCTTGTCGAGGCGAAACTCGCCACCGGAGGCAAGAACAGCACAACCGTTTTCGAAGGCATCCTGGTGCACATCGAATATCCCGAACGCTTTCTCGGCCGCACCCTGATGGCCCGGTCCGGCTGGTGGAAGCGAGGCCGCAAAACCGCAGGACTGAAGAAGGTCGATCTTATCTCGAAGGAGCTTCAACGCGCCTTTACGGTTTACTCGACCGATCAGGTGGAGGCGCGGGAGTTGCTGTCGCCGGACAGGATGGAGCGTCTTATCGCCCTGGAACGCCACTTCTCAGGTGGCAAGCTGCGCGGTGTGTTCGAGGATGGCCATATGAGCCTCGCCCTGGAGGCTGGCGATCAGTTCGAAGCAGGCTCTATCTTCAAGCCGCTTGTCGATGCGAGCCGGTTCACCTCCGCGCTGACAGAGCTTGGGCTGGTATGTGATCTGATTGACGGCTTCCTGACCCGTGACTGGGTGAAGGGACGGCTCTGACGGTTCGTCCTATCGCGTATCGTATTTGTCGGCCTTGCGATCGCCCAGCAGCATCCGCTGTTCCAAACGGCGGCGCAAAGCGGCGTAGTACGCTTCCAGGAATGCGATATCCGTTTCTCCCGGCTGCGGCTGCCAGCCGATCTTTGTGCGGATACGCAGTGCGACCTGAGACTTCACTTCTTCAGTTGAGTTTCTCAGCACATCTTCCAGAACGTGAAGCTCGTGAATGCCATAGGCATCGGCTTGTGCCGGCGTGAAGGCAAACCTGCCCGGCAAGGCCTGGCTGGCCGCAGAGGACGCGATATCGCCCATCAGCTTTGCCTTGGGCGCGTGGATCACCCAGGTGCCGGCGATCAGGTCCCCGACACGCATCTTGTCCTTGTTGAAGACAGGGAAGAACAGGAAAATCCCGGACCAGACGAGCCCCAGAAGGGCGATCCAGCCCGAAACGCCCGTGCCGCCCATCATCAGGAACTGAAAGGGCAGGCCGACTTCGATTTCGCGGATGAAGTTGCGCGCGAGCACCGAATTGGCGGTCAGCCTGCCGCCATTCCGGGCGGCTACGCGTATGCCCAGTGCGCGCTTGCCCGGCGTGGCGGATTTTGGCCCGAGCTCAAAGAATATGTAATAGAAGTTCCGCACGAAAAAGAAGAACACCAGCCAGACGGCAAACGCGACATTCGCGCTGCCACTTCCCATGGCGCGCATCGCATAGCTTAGCCCGATGGAGGTGGCGATGACGATTGCCCACTGGATTGCCACATCAATCAGGAATGCCCCTGCGCGCTCGGTTGCCGTAGACAGCTTCAGATGAATGACCGCACCTTCCGGCGTCACCAATTCGCGGACCAGTTTGGACTGGCGCTGGGTTTCCAGCATGCGCGCGCGGCGGCGCTGGTCGGCTTCGATCTGAAGGCGGCTCAAATTCTGCGGGGCGTGAGGAACAGTTGCGTTCATATCTTCGTCTCGTCCCGGCGCGGCAGATAGAAATAGGACAGCCACATCAGGAGCATCCAAATGGCGATTGCATACCGGATCACATCGCTATTGATCATTTGCCGGCCGAAGCCTTCCAGAATTGCGGCCACGATCAGCATGATGACGCAGCCCATCGCAATCGTTGCCGCTTTCTGCCCGGCCTGACGCGCAGAAGCGAGCCGGGTCATGCGTCCCGGAAAGGCGACGGCCCCGCCGATCACGAAGCCGGCTGCGCCTGCGAGAATAATGGCGAACAGCTCTGTCGTGCCATGGATCATCAGCCATCCGGTGAATTCATAACCGAGGCCTTTGCTCCAGAAGACGGCATACATCGATCCCAGATGCACGCCATTATAGATCAATAGCCAGGCGGTCGGGATGCCGAAGGCAAAGCCAAGGGCGAAGGCGAACAGGGCGATCTGGGCATTGTTGTTGAACAGGAAGCTCGCAAACGAACTCAATTGACCGTCTCCGGTCGTCGTCGGGTCGTGATAAATTGTGGAGCGCAGATAATCCACCGTTGCGTCGGGATTGCGCCCTTCCCAGAAACTGTTGCCATGGAAGGTCCAGAACCAGTCCATGTCCTGCATGCACAGGAAGAAGGCCAGCGCGCCGCCCCCGAACAGGAACAGCGTTGCCAGAAGCGTCGGCCCGATGGCTGCGGAAACACAGGCCGGCCAGTCCCTGCGCAGAAAGTCCATGATCCGCTCGCCGATGGAGGCGCGGGTGCCGTACACGTAGAAATAGGCTCGTGTGCACAGGCTTTCGAGATACGCGATGACGTTCTGGTCCAGAGAAATGGACCGGGCCACCGAAAGCGATGATACAGCCTGCCGGTAGAGGCGTGGCAGGGCCATCATGTCTTCATCACTCAGGGCCTTCACGCCATTATTTTCTGCGCGCGTCAGGATCAGGTCCAGCTTCCGCCAGTCAGTCTCTCTTTCCTCACGGAAGCGATATGATTTTAGAAGGTCGCTCACAGCATGTCCCTCTGCTTGATCTGGATGTAGCGCGAGATCAGTTCCGCCCCGAACTCTTCCGGCCGTGTCTCGATCACCTGAACGCCCATACGCTGCAGGCGCCGCAGCACGATATCGCGCTCTGCCATCAGCGTGTCTGCGATCACTGCGCGGCTGACATCGTCGGTCGTGAGGGGCTGGGCGTCGACCATGCCGGTCAGGGCTTCATCCTCGAACGTGGCAAACAGAACCAGATGCCGGTCGGTCAGGCGTTTGACATTTTCCAGCATCAGCTCTGCTGAGATCGTATCGACGAAATCCGAGAAGATGATGATCAGGCTCCTCCGCTCCAGCCGGCTGGCCAGATTTGAAAGGGCGAGCGTGAAGTTTGCTTCTTCCGAGGAATAGTCGAGTTCTGCCGCCAGGCTCTGCGCCTTAGTGAAAGCGCGCTGGCCCGCCAGGAAGCCACTCATCAGGCCCGGGCGCTCATCAAAACCATACAGCATGGTCCTGTCGCCATTGCGCAGCGACACAAAGCTCAGCAAAAGGCCGGCATTGATGGCCCGGTCAATCTTTGGCACCCCGCCCAGCGGTTCGCTCATCAGGCGGCCTGTGTCGAAGGCAAACACGATATTGTGGTTGCGTTCTGTCCGGAATTCCTTGGCCAGCAGATGGCGGTGACGGGCTGAATGCTTCCAGTCAATGGCGCGCCGGTCCATCCCGGTTGTGAATTCGCGCAGGGCGTCAAACTCGCTGCCATCGCCCTTGTCTACCTGCATCTTGATGCCGAATTCCGCATCTCGCGAATACAGGCGGATCGCTTCATCCTTCACCCAGCGGATATTGGGCGTCACGGGAATGTCCGTGTTCAGCTCCAGGATATGCCGCTTCTGCACCAGGCCCAGCGGCCCCTGCCAGCGGCTCCACAGCTTTACAAGCTGCGCCATGCCGCGACGCAGGGGCGACAGCTCAAATGTATAACTCCGTTCACGGTCATTCCAGCCGCGCAAGCCCTTGGCCGGCATGTCTTCCAGGCGTTCATTCACTTCAAGCAGGATCTCTATCCGACGGGGGAGCGCCCCTGTGGTGAATTCCAGTGTCAGGTCCACAGGGTCCGTTGCGCCAACATAGAGCAAGGGCGGGGCATCCACCTTCACCTGATAGGCACGCAGGCTGGCCCCCACCATGGCATCCAGCAGGATGAGGCCGCTAATCGCGCCGATCCACCCGGCGCAGACGGTCCACAATTCCGGACGCATCAGCGCAATCAGCACCATCAGGGGCACGCCGAGCAGCATCAGGAAAATGGCGCGGGGGGTGGGAGAGATCACCGTGGCGCAGCCGTCTGTTCAATGATGGACGCAAGCGTCTCGTCGGTCGTTTTGCCTTCAATCTCCGCGCCGGGAGACAGCAGAACGCGGTGACGCAGAGCCGGCAGGGCCAGCAGTTTCACATCATCCGGAATGACAAAGTCCCGCCCGTCCAGCGCCGCGCGCGCCCTTGCAGCTGTCGCAAGCGCTGCCGCTGCACGCGGGGACGCACCGGTTTCCAGCGCTGGTGAAGTCCGTGTCGCGCGGATGATGTCCACGATATAGGCGATGATGTCATCCTGCAGACGGGCCTCCGCCACAGACGCGACAGCCTCCGCCAGTTCTTCGGCAGAGACGACAGGGTCCACACCGAAGCCTTGCGCAGTCTTCATGCCGGTGCGTGTGCCATGTTGCGCGACAATGGCCAGCTCTTCCTCACGGCTCGGATAATCCAGCGTATGTTTGAACAGGAAACGGTCGAGCTGGGCTTCGGGCAGGGGATAGG
>NZ_AWFF01000035.1 GCF_000682755.1 Hyphomonas beringensis | reverse complement strand
AAAAGCCCCGGTATCGATACCGGGGCTTTTTTCATGGATTGGTCGGAATGGTCATCGTGGTTAGCCGGGCCGTTGTCAAAGGGCCGGTTGCGCCGCGTAGCGTATCGATTTTGCTAATCTGCTCGCGCAGCTTGTCCATTTCCTCCGGGTTCCTTGCCAGAGACCGGCCCGAGGGCAAATTCAGCGAGACCGGGTTCACATAGCGCCCATTCTCCCGGATTTCGAAATGCAGGTGCGGCCCGGTGGCCGTGCCGCTATTGCCGACATAGCCGATCAGGTCGCCGCGCTTCACGCTCATGCCGGGGCTGAGCTGCGTGTTGAAGCCGGACATGTGAGCGTAGACCGTCTCAAAGTCGCGCTTGTGGGTGATAAAGATCTGGCGGCCATAGCCATCGCCCCATCCCATCTGGCTGATCACGCCATCGCCAGCGGCATAGATGGGCGTGCCGATGGGGGCGCGGAAATCCACGCCGCTATGCAGCAGCAGCAGGCCGCTAACCGGATGCAACCGGCGGCCAAAGCCAGAGCTGATCTGCGCATAGCCAAGCGGATAGCGGGTCAGCAGCGGCTTCTGCGTGCTGCCCTGACGATTGTAGAACTCGGCGCGGCCCGTGTCGGACGGTTCAAACCGGTACCAGCTGCCATTGCTTTGCTTGCCATTATAGGCCGCAAACAACAGGTCGCCGGTTTCCAGCACATTGCCGCGTTCATCCTCTGCCACCTGATAGACAATGTCGAAGCGTTCGCCCTTGCGGCCGCCCAGGGCCAGCTGCGTGTCATCCGGGAAGAGGGCGGCGACATCGCCAGCCAGGTCTTGGGGGCCACCTTGGGCCGTCAGCGCGTCCGCCAGGGTCGTCTCAATGGTCCCGGCAATCCTGCGCGTGCCATCAAAGACGCGGGCAGTCAGCGTGCTGGTCATGAAGCTGCCATCCGGCTTGCGCGTGGCGAGCAGGGTGGTGCGCGGGTCTGCACGCAGTGATACGGAGACAAGTTCTCCAAGTCCCTCATTTGCGGCTTCGTCGAAATAGGCGGTTAGGACTGTGCCTGCGGCCAGCTTGCTGCGGCTCAGCAGGCCTGTGTCGCGCAGCGCATCCATGGCGTTGTCTGCGTCCTCACCGGAGGCGCCCAGCACTTCCAGCACGTCAGAGGCCTGTGCGCGGCGGGTGATTGTGCCGACGCGTTCTGCGGTGGAGATCGTCGGCATGTCCTGGCTAAAATCCGAATAGGTCAGCCAGTCCGGCGAAGAAGGGCTGGCAGCATCGGATGTCGGCCGCACCAGCGCGAACAGGACGAGCATGGCGAGCACGATCAGGCCGCCGGCAATCAGCTCAGCCTTGCGGCTGGGGCGGAAACGCCGGTCCACGCGAGCGGGGGTCTTGGTGCTGTTTCTGATCATCCAGATACTCCTGTCCCTGCCGAGCAGAACCCGGCGGTGGGTTGTCAGGAGAAATCACGCAAGAAACAAGCCAGACTCGCCCTCTGGGCGAGGTCTGATCTGCGGATTCAACACTCCGGGATTACGGGGTTGGTGGGGCCTGGAGGGGGTTTGAGGCAACCAGCCGTGCACCCTGATTGGAGCGGATGCCATCGATTTCGGCTTTGCGCGCGATGAATTCCTTCAGCATCTCCGGGCTTTCGACCAGTTTGCGGCCTGTCGGCAGCTTCAGTTTCATGGCGTTGACCGGCTTGCCTTTAATATAGACTTCATAGTGAAGGTGCGGGCCGGTTGAGGCACCGGTAGAGCCGACATAGCCAATAATGTCGCCCTGGCGGACCCGCTTGCCGGCGCGCACACCGGGGCCATAGCGGGACATATGGGCATAGGCTGTCTTGTAACCATTGGCGTGCTTGATGCGGACATAATTGCCATAGCCACCATAGCGGCTGGCGCGCTCGACCACGCCATTGCCGGCGGCATAGATCGGCGTGCCGCTTGGGGCGGCAAAGTCCGTGCCCTTGTGCAGGCGCGTATAGCCAGAGATCGGGTGACGGCGATTGCCGAAGGAGGATGACAGGCGCGCGCCATTGATCGGCGTCTTCATCAGGAATTTCGTGGCGCTTTCGCCATTCTGGTCGAAATAATCAGGCACGCCATCATCGCTGGGCGCGAAGCGATAGAAGCTGCGGGTCAGGGCGTCGCCATCCAGGCTGGCATAGATGACATCTCCGGTTTTAACCGGGTGTCCGCGCTCATCCACGAAGGTCTCATAGACCAGTTCGAAGGAGTCTCCGCGGTGGATCTCGCGCTGGAAGTCCACATCATAGGCAAAGGCGCTGGCGAAATCGACAACCTGCTGATCTCCGGCGCCCTGGGCGCGGGCTGCATCATAGATAGAGGTTTCGATATCGGCGGCGACACGGGAATAGCTGGGCGTCAGGCGGGCCTTGAGTTCCGTTGCAGACCAGCCACCGGACATGTTGCGCGTGATATAAAGATTCCGGTCGGCATCTGCCTTCACGTTCAGGGCTCTCATCTGGCCATCCACGATGAAGGTTTCAGCCTTCACACCGGGGCGCAGGCGCCGTGGGTCCAGCAATTCCTTCTCATAGATCGTATGCAGGGCAGCTGCTGCATCGGAAGGGGATGCGCCAAGGTTGGTGACCAGCTCTGTCAGCGTCTGGCGGCTCTTGAGTTCGCCGCTATGGCGAACGGGGGTAGCCGATACCGGCGTGAATTCAACAGCCGAGAAAAGGGTGGTTGCCAAAGGCGGGGGCGGCGGCGAGGCGTGAGCGGCAGAAACGCCGCCATCTTCGCCAGATGTAATCGAAATGAGGCCAAGTGCAGCCGACATGGAACCAAGCAGGCCCAGAACGATTAGGCTTTTGATACCGTGTGACAGGTTCCGTCCCTGCGAAAGGGTGTGTGTATGCGTGTTGTCTGCGCCGTGATTCACGAAGCGACCTCCCTCATTCCCGGTGCCCCCCGGCACCATGATCCGTCCGGATCGTGTTTTCCATTTCAGCTTTGTATGCCTTTTGCCTGTTAAGAAAAGACAACGCGCTTAATTTGGCCTTCTTGCTTTCATAGAAATTCTAGTAGGCAAGCCAAGCAAGAAGCAAGCCGGTACACTCAGTGGATACGATAGATTACAAAGATTTAGAGAAACAAGCTGAAGTCCCGGCGGAGCGTTCGTTCCGCTGGGGGCGGTGGTTGTTGCTCGGCCCCGTGATTCTTGTTCTGGTTGTCGCGGCCATATTCTGGCTCGTCCGCAAGTCGGTGGCAGAGCAGGCGCTGGCCAGTTGGTGCGAAGGTCAGCAGCTTGTCTGCGAAGGTCATTTCGACCGGCTGGGAGCCGGGGGCGGCGTTCTGTCGGACCTTGTTGTTAAGTCTGGTGAGAACGTCCCGTTTCAGGCCGATGAAGTAACGGCGCGTCTTAGCTGGGACTGGTTCACCCCCTCTCTGACAGAGATTGAAGTGGATTCGCCTGTCCTGCGCGGCACACTTGATGATCAGGGAGTACGCTTCCACGGCCTGGAGCGCATTGGCAGCGGCAATACATCGGGGGGCGGCGCAGCGGATTTGCCTGCTGTGCGCATTACGAACGGACGCCTTTTGCTGGAAACCAGCGCAGGGGAGGTCGGCGCCTCGATCAATGTGAACGGTGTGTTCCCGAAATCCGGCACCGTTAATGTGACGCTCGATCCTGTGTCTCTGGATGGGCCGCGCGGCAAGATCGTTTGGAGTGAAGGGGCCGTCGATATTGTCGCCGAAAATGGTCGCCTCGAAGGGGAGGCGTCCCTCGACCTCGACGTCGCAGACATTCGCGGAGTCGCAATCCGGGATGCCGATCTCTCCGCTCTGCTCTCGTCGCCAATTGATGGGAAGGGCGAAACCCGCATCGTCTGGGATGCGTCCCTCGCGAAGGGAAGTTGGAGCGACTACAGCCTTGAAGCCGCCGAAACCTCCGGAGAGGCGCACCTCTCGCGCCTTCCGAATGCAGGCATTGATGCCATTCTCGCGGCGCTGGAGACGGTATCAGCCGAGCTGAAGAGCGGAGCTTTCCGGCTTCAGGACTATTCCGGCGCCAGTATGAAGGGCGAGGCGGACCTGAAGCTGAGGCAGGGCATGTTCTCGGGACCCTACGCACTTTCAGTGGCAGATGCAAAAGCGCCGCAAGGGACCGCCAAAAGTTTGGCCGTCACGGGAGACATCCAACGCGATAAAGAGGCCCGCTTCGAGACAAAGGCCAATTTCGTGCTGACCGGCGCGGCGGCATCTGACAGTTTTTCAGACAGTGTCAGTACTTATCTCTCCTTTCCGGGGCTGCTTTCTGATCACGGGGCCAGCCTGAAACGGGGCGTGAGGCAGGCGCTGCAGGAATTTGATGTGGCGTTTCCGGCCCGTGTCACGCGTGCGCCGGATGAGCTGCAAATCGTGGTCACGGAAGCGGCGTCGCTGTCAGCGTCCTCTGGTCTGCAGATCAAGGGCGAGGCGACGGGCAGTGCCCCCTGGCTCAGCTGGGATGGCGCGCAGACCGCCGTAAATGGTCATGTCACCCTTTCAGGCGGTGGCTTTCCCAAATTCGATGCAATCCTGAACTTCTCTGCGGATCCCTCAGGTATAAACCGGTTGGGCGCAGAAGCGCTGACCCTTGCGCCATGGCGTGCCGGCGATCGGACAATCTCTGCCAAACTGGATGTTCTCGAATATCAGCACTCTGAGACGCAGGCGGACATTATTGACCTGCGGGGAAAGGTCGGATTTGCAGGCGATGCTGCCGGTGTGACGTTTGAAACCTCCAGCCTGGAGGGAGACCTGCGTGCGGAAAAACAGCCCGAAGGCTGGCAGCTCAGCGCTGTGGACGGAACATGTGCGGCATGGCGCAGTCAGGGCCTCTCCTTCGGGGCGATCCGTCTGACGCCGTTCGCGGCGAATGTCTGCCCCGTGAAAGGCGTGTTCGCCACACCGGGCCAGGATGGCTTGTCCGGTGCGGCGCGGCTGGGCGACCTGAAACTTCCCCTTGAGCTGTCTTCCGGTGGTGGAGAGCTGGTCTTTTCCAATGCCCGGATGGACTGGGAAAGCGCAGGTGGCATCAGCCTCTCTGCTACGGCTGACCATGTCTCCATGCCGTTGACGGTTGGCAGCAATACGCTGGGCATAGAAGGCGACAAGCTGCGCATGGGCGTTGCAGCGCGCCAGAACGAGGCACCCGCATTGTCTGCGCGTCTTGGCGAGACGGACTTCAGCGGCTCCCTGATCCCGGCAAAGGTGACGGCAGGCAGCTTCAGCTTTGATGGCGTGTCCGCAACCGGCGGCATTCGCGGCAATCTTGAGGCCAGCGGCGTCAACATACGAGACCTGCGTGACGACCCGCTCTATCAACCACTTACGGCAGACTTTACCGCCACTCTTGATGACGGCCTGCTCGACATGTCCGGGCCCTTGCGGCTGAAGTCCGGCGGACTGACCATTGCGGACAGCATGGCCAGGATAAATATTGTCAGCCTCACCGGCATGGCGGCGGTCACCTCCCGACCGTTGACCTTTGAGCCTGGCGGCCTTCAGCCCTGGCGCCTGTCAGACAGGCTGCGCGGTGTCTTTACCGATGCGCGGGGGACGCTGAATGCTTCGGCCCGGCTGGACATCGACAGCGGCAAGATCACTGGAACAGGGGAGGTCGCGATTGATGAGTTCGGCTTTCAGACAACGCGCCTGGGCCGTGTAGAGAGCGTGAATGGGGACGTAGCCTTCAGTGATTTGCTGGACCTGACGACCGCGCCCGGCCAGACCATCACGATTGGCGCGATGAATCCCGGTCTCCCGCTTGAGAATGGCAAGATCGATTTCCAGCTCATCTCCGGCAAGACATTGTCCGTGGAATCCGCGGCCTTCCCGTTTGCCGGCGGTACGCTCGCGCTGGCGCCTTTCAAATGGGTGCTGGGCGGGGAAGACCAGCACCTGGAAGTCACGGCAGACAAGATTGAGCTGTCGCGTCTGGTCGAAACCTTGAAACTGCCGGATACCAAGGCGACAGGCACTGTATCGGGCCGCTTTCCGATTGACGTGAAGGGCACGCAGATCCTGATCAGGGACGCGCGTCTAAAGGCAGATGCCAATGGCGGGCGGCTGGCCTATCAGGGCGAGGCAGGGGAGTCTGCGGCAGGGGCAGACCCGAATGCCCGTATGGCGTTCGAGGCGCTGAAGGATTTCGACTTTACCGTTCTGGAGGTCGGCCTTGATGGCAACGCGATGGATCGCATCACAATTTCACTGCTTCTGGAGGGCGTCAGCCGAAAGGGCATCACCTATGGCAAGAACGGTCAGGTGCTGATGAACCAGCCCTTCCAGTTCGACATAAGTATCAATTCCGCACTTAGCGAGCTGTTCAAGTCCACACAATATTACACAAGCCAGAAACAACTGACTGACATTGTGGTCAAACAGGTGCAGGAAGATCGCAATGGCGAACCTGAATAACGGGCAACGCGCTCATTCATTGACGTTAAGGTGCGGTGTGTCATGTTCACCGCGAATATCGAGGAGCGAATCCGAATGACCTTACCAAAAGTCCTGCTGATCGGCGCCGGCCTGACGGCTATGGCTGCCTGCACGCCCACGGTACGCCTTGAGCCGTCCGACAAGCCGATTAAGATAGACCTCAACGTCAATATCACTCAGGAAGTTCGCGTCATCCTCGACAAGGAAGTCGAAGACCTGATCGCGGATAACCCGGACCTGTTCTAGTTTAGCGAAGTCAGGAGACACATCATGAAATCCCTTCGCACGATTTTTGCCTCTCTCATTCTGGCCCTGGGGCTTGCCAGCATGGCACCAGCTGCCTGGGCCGGTGACCCTGTCATTGATGCTGCCATTCAGTCTGGTCAGGTGGGTGAGCGTATAGACGGCCGTCTAGGCGTTGTTGGCTCGGCGGACCCTGCCGTGGTCCGCAAGGTTCAGGAGATCAACAACAAGCGCGCGGCCAAATATGCCGAGATCGCGGCACAGACCGGCACATCCGTCGCCCAGGTGGCGCGCGTGACCGGTGAAAAGCTGATCTCGGATCTCAAACCCGGCCAGTATTACATGGACGCCAGCGGCAGCTGGAAGCAGAAATAGGTTGCCTGTTGCGGGACAGAGGCTAGCTAAGGGCCATGTCCCGCAAACTTGTCCTCTGGATCACTGCTAGCTTCGTCCTACTCGGGCTCATGCTCTGGGTGCTGTCGCTGTTTTGGCAGAACATGCGGGATGGCATTTCCGGGCATGGCTGGGCTGCGTACATTATCGGGGGTGTGCTCACTCTGGCGCTGTCGATTGGCCTGTTCATGCTGACATTCCACAGCGCACGTCATGGTTATGATGATATTGACCGGCCTGAAGATGGTGGTGAACACGACATCTAGTCGTGTATTTGTAGCGTATAGTTCACGGTGCCTCGATTGACAGGCGGCGCGGCTCACTCAATCCTGCTATCGAGTTAATACAAGAACGGGGCTTGTCCACTTCCATGATCGATCCTGCACGCCTGTCTGCATATATTGCGTCGCGCATCTGCCATGATCTCGTCTCGCCGGTTTCCTCGGTGACCAATGCGCTCGACCTGCTGAACGACCCCGGCGACATGGAGATGAAAGCCCAGGCGCAGGCCTTGCTGGAGGACGGCGCCGAAAAGGCAGGGGCCCGCATCCAGTATCTCCGCTACGCCTTCGGCTCGATCGGGCTGAACTCCGGCGCGGCGGACATTCACGAAGCGCGCAAAATCACAGAGAATTTCGTCAAGAGCCACCGGCCCAGCATCGAATTCGACATCCAGACAGACCATCTGAGCTTCTCTCATGTGCGCATGATGATGAACATGGTTTTGATGGCCGTGGATTCCTTGCCACGTGGCGGCGTGATCAGCGTGCGTATCCGCAACGAGGCGGGTGGCATGACCATTACGCTGACCTGCAAGGGCAAGCGCGCCAAACTGCGCCCAGACGCCCTAAAGGCCCTCACCAATGATGAGCCCGAGGATGGCTGGCGTCCAGAGAACATCCAGCCGCTGTTTGCCAAGATGATTTGCGATGGTCTGGGCGGTGAACTGACGGCCAGTCAGGGTGACGATACGGTCATTTTCATGGCCACAGGCATTCGCGCTGAAGGGTAAGCAGGCGCAGCAAATTTACACTTTGGCAATAAATTCTTAACCGGCCTCAGCGAGCTTGCACGGTGGGACTATTGCGTACAGGGCACGCCATGAAGACTTGTCTGATTGTTGATGACTCCCGCGTTGTGCGGAAGGTGGCTGCGCGCATTGTGCGGGACCTGCGCTTTGACGTCATGGAAGCAGGTGACGGTGCTCAGGCAATGCGCATGTGCCGGGAGAAAATGCCGGATGCTGTGCTGCTGGACTGGAACATGCCCGTCATGAACGGGTTGGACTTCCTGCGCTCCCTGCGCCGGGAAGAGGGGGGCGCGCGGCCCCTCGTTGTGTTCTGCTCCATCGAGAATGATGCAGAGCACATCAATGAAGCGCTGCGGTGCGGCGCTGACGAATTCATCATGAAGCCTTTTGACGCCGATATTCTGGAAAGCAAATTCGCAGAAGTCGGGCTGGTCTGAAGTCTTTCTTAATAAAACGTCCCCATTGGTAAACCTCTGGGGCAGAATGTCCGGTCGGAGTGGTTGATGCAGGAAGAGGTCTTCAACGAATTGGCAGATCTGGCGCTGAAAAGCTCCGGTCAGGCAATTCCGAAATCCAAATCCTATCTGATTGAGGCCCGCCTTGCGCCCATCGCGCGGCGCGAGGGCTTTGGCTCCATGGCGGATCTGGTGCACTGCCTGAAATCGCGCGCCAACCCGATCTTTGCGGCCGAGATTGCTGCAGCCCTCGTGTCCAAGGACACCTGGTTCTTTCGGGATCGCGACTGCCTGCAACGCGTCGTCGAGGATGTGCTGCCCAAGCGTCTGAAAGCTTCCAATACGGGCCGTCTGAAAGTCTGGTGCGCCGGTGGCAGCACTGGGCAGGAAGCCTATTCTCTGGCGATCCTTCTGGAAGACGAGATGCCGCCAGCTCTGCGGGGCGCGAAGATTGAACTTCTCTCCACAGATATCTGCAAAGTGGTGACAGAGAAGGCGCGTATTGGCCGGTTCGGCCATTATGAAGTTCAGCGCGGCCTCTCCATTCGCCGCCTGATCAAGCACTTCACGCGACTTGAGACCGGACAATGGGAGCTTTCCGAGGATCTGCGTTCCCGCGTCAGCTTCCGTCAGCACAATCTGCTGGAAAGCGCCCACGGCCTTGGCAAGTTTGATGTCGTTCTGTGCCGCAATGTGCTGTCCGGCATGGCGAAACCGGCCCGCAAACGTGTGGTCGAGAGTATTGCCGAACAGATGATGCCAGGCGCGATGCTGCTGCTCGGCAGCGGCGAAAACCTGATCGGCATCACCGACAAGCTGGAGCCGGCACGGGACTTCCGCGGCGGCTGGGTCGCCGCCGGAACCGCGAATGCCGAGGCCTCTGCAGCCTGATCCCTCGCAATTTGGCGCATCTCGCGCTATATGCCTGCCTTTCCTGAAACTGCTCCGGGCCTTGAACCCGGTTGGAGTGAGATATGACTTATGAATTGCCGCCGGCCTGGGATGGCCGCGTGAACTCTCTTGGATTTGCCAAACCGCCTGGGGAAACGCGGGTCGTCGCCGCCATGTCGGGCGGGGTCGACAGCTCTGTTGTGGCCGCGCTGCTGAAGGCGCAGGGCTATGATGTCATCGGCATCACGCTGCAGCTCTACGACCATGGCGCCGCCATCGAGAAGAAAGGCGCCTGTTGCGCCGGGCAGGACATCCATGATGCCCGCAACGTGTCAGACCAGATCGGCATTCCGCATTATGTGCTGGATTACGAGTCGAAGTTCCGCGAGCAGGTGATGGAAGACTTTGCCGACACCTATCTGGCCGGCTCCACCCCGATCCCATGCATTCGCTGCAATCAGACGGTCAAATTCTCGGACCTCCTGAAAACGGCAAAGGATCTTGGGGCGGACTGTCTTGCGACCGGCCACTATATCCGCCGCGAAGAGGGGGAGACCGGGGCAGAGCTGCACCGCGCCGCCGATGCGAGCCGGGATCAGTCCTATTTCCTGTTTGCGACGACAACGGAGCAGCTGGACTATCTGCGCTTCCCGCTGGGCGGGATGCCGAAGACTGAGGTGCGCAAACTGGCGGAGCACTTCAGCCTGCCTGTGGCCTCCAAGCCTGACAGCCAGGACATCTGCTTCGTGCCCACAGGCTCTTACGCGAATGTGGTTGAGAAACTGCGTCCAGGCTCAGGCCGCGGCGGTGAGATCGTGCATCTCGATGGCCGCGTGCTGGGCGAACATAATGGCGTCATCCACTACACGATCGGCCAGCGCCGCGGCCTTGGCGTTGCGACGGGTGAGCCGCTCTTTGTCGTCAAGATTGATGCGCCGAACCGCCGGGTTATTGTCGGCCCTCGGGAAGCCTTGATGACGTCAGGCCTGTTGCTGGAAGAGTTGAACTGGATTGGCGACGGCTCTCTGGAAGAGGCTGCCAATGCGGGCGCGCCTGTGCTCGTCCGTGTTCGCTCTACCCGGCCGCCGGTTCCGGCCCGGCTTGGCTGGAGTGATGACGTGCCGGTCATCTGGTTTGATGAGCCGGAAGAGGGCGTCGCGCGCGGTCAGGCCGCTGTCATGTATGATCCGGAAGGCAGCACGCGTATTATGGGCGGTGGCTTCATCCTGAAAGCCATTCCGGCCGATGAGCGCGTGGTGGCTGCGTGAGCCCATGGCAATTGTCATTATCCTGAATGGTACAACAAGCGCGGGCAAGACATCTCTGGCCCGCGCCCTTCAGGATGTGACATCCCGGCCTTTCCTGCATGTGCGGATGGATGACTTTCTGACCATGCAGCCGCGCCGTTTGAACAATCACCCTGACGGCTTTGTTTTTGCCCCGGTTGAAGGGGCTGCCCCACCAGAAGTTTTAATCAAGACAGGGGCTTATGGTGCGAAGCTGATATCGGGCATGCGCAAGGCGGTGGCCGCTATGGCAGACAGCGGTCTGGATATGATCGTCGATGATGTGTGGTTGAGAGAGGGCGCGGAACAAGTCGACTATATCCGCCTGCTGAGCAATCATGAGGTCTTCTTCGTCGGTGTCAGCGCGCCTCTCGCCATTCTGGAGCAGCGGGAAGTCGCGCGCGGCGACCGGGATATCGGCCAGGCCCGCTGGCAGCACACGCGCGTCCATATTGGCGCAACCTATGATCTGGAAATTGATACTGGCGATATGACGCCTCAGCAGGCTGCTCTGAAAGTCCAGCAGGCGTTCCGGCTCTAACGGGCCCTAGTCCACCATGCCCAGCGCCATGCCACGCAGCGCGGCCGACACACGGTCATTTACATTCAGCTTCTGGAAACAGCGCCTTATATAGGTTTCCACCGTATTGCGAGACAGGCGCGTGGATTCCGCAATCTGCGCATTTGTCTGCCCCCGTACAATCCAGTACAGGATTTCTCTTTCTCTTGAGGACAGATTGGTGCCCTTGGGCAGATCCTTTAGCAGCAATTCGCAATAGGCCAGATGACCCATCTGGCAGGCGGCCTGCAATTCCAGAACCTCGTCGTCAGACGGCACCGGATTGCCGCGGCCAAAGCCGAGGGCGCAATATCCGTTTCGTTGCGCAGGGCCGAATACCGGAACGCTGAGGCCTTCGCCTAAATGCTCCTGGCTGACCATGTTGATATAGCTGCGCTCTTCATCGGTCAGATTGGAAAACTGCCCGACCTCGCTCCAGAAATAGGGGCGGATGAAGCTCGGCGCACGTCGGGCCAGCGGATCATTCTGGTACAGCTTTTTGCGCAGATAAGTTTGCCGCCACTCTTCCGGATAGCCAAACTCGGCAATGCGGATTTCGCCATTGAAATCCCGCGCGCCCACAGGCGGGAAATGCATATAGCTGGCCATCTTGACTGAGGTGGTTTTGTGATAGCACACAGCGGCAACACGCAGATCTTCGAAGCTCTCTGCGTTCCGGCAATCGCGGAAATAGGTGCGAAGTGACTCCATGTCTCTTGCCATCAAAAACAGCCCCCACCTGACTGGTAGGTAGCATTAGGCCCCAAACAGGCGGGGAATGCAAACGAAGATCAGGTCAGCTGAGCCAGTCCGGCGCGGCCACCTTGGTCTCGTCGCCGCCCATTTCCGGTTGGGGATATTGCTGCAACAGCTTTTTCACGATGGCATCGGCCACCTTGTCTGCTTCGCGTAGGGCAGGATAGCTCCAGGTTTCCAGCGTGCCGCCAAACCAGCGCGCTGCGCCATGGTCGATCAGGCTCTGATGAAGCTTGTCGAACTTTTTCGAGCGGCCTTCCAGCCTGACAATATGGATCGGCAGATCGTGCCAGGCGGCATCGGACAGCATATTGGCGCTGTCTTCGGTTACGATGGCGCAATCGGAAAAGATCAGCCAGGCGAGATAGGGATTGTCGCCATCCTCAGGGCCTGACCAGAATCGCGCGCCGATTTCATCCGCCATGGCACGGAACTTTGCCACGATGGGCACAGGCGTACGGCGGGATGTGGTGACGCGCAGGCGCCAGCCCTGGCTTGCCAGAATGCGCAATTGCGACTCCAGCCGCTCTGCGGCGGCGTCTGTGAATGTATGTGCACGGGAGTTCCCGCCAAGAATGACAATGGCGCTCTTGCCACGTTCATCGGCCAGGTCTGCGAAAGACTGACCGGCATCCTCGATCAGGTCCGGCGCGAAATAGGACGGCGAGCCAACGGTCTGGATGACATTGTCGCCTTCCACTTCGTCATGCTTTGGCGTGACCAGAAGGTCGAAATTCTCCGGCGGAATGCGTGGGTCCAGGATCTGCACCGTCAGCGTCTTGCCGCCCGACAGTTCGCGTATTGCGCGCGTTAGCGGAGCGGAGCGACGGCCTGCCGCGATCCATACATTCGGCCAGGGAGGCGTCAGCAGGGCGCGCTGGTCCTTCGGAAGGGAGGCGAGGGGAGATGGCCACTTGTCCGCGGGCAGCCAGGTCCAGGGCGCACGCGGGGTCAGCACCAGCGGATCGGACCGGTGGCCTTCGCCTGGAATGTGCGCAATCTGGATCCACCGGCGGGTTTCGCCCAGCGCCTGCAGCACGGCACGCACCTGCGCAGCATTGCCTGCGCGGCCGTCTGAGACCGCCCAGACGGATGGTCCGAGCGACCCCGCCTTCGCCATTTAGTTGTACCCGACCTTGGCGATTTCGTATGCGCGGGCCCCGGAGGGGGCGGCCACTTCGGCTTCGTCGCCTTCTTCCTTGCCGATCAGGGCACGGGCAATCGGTGAGGTGATGGAAATCTTGCCATCCTTCACATTGGCCTCGTCTTCGCCCACGATCTTGTAGGTACTCTCATCTTCCGTATCGACATCAATCAATGTCACGGTTGCGCCAAAGCGGATTTTCGATCCCGTCAGCTTGCTGACATCGATAACTTCGGCGCGGGCCAGTTTGTCGTCGATCTCGGCAATACGGCCTTCGATGAAGCTCTGCTTCTCTTTCGCGGCGTGGTACTCGGCATTTTCCGAAAGGTCACCATGCGCGCGCGCTTCAGAAATCGCCGCAATGATATTGGGGCGTTCGATGGATTTCAGCGTTTTCAGTTCTGCCTGAAGCGCAGCATGGCCTTCTGCGGTCATGGGAATGCGTTCCATGGATGTCACCTCTATAGTTGGCGGCAAAAATCGTTGTCTTAAATATGAAGGGCGTCAAGTGGGGCGCGTTCAGGCCGATTGCAAGGCACGAACCGAGATTTCCCGGGCTTTCATACTCGCAATAGCCTGCACCGAAGCGATCGAAGCTGCAAGAGTGGTAAAGTACGGAATTTTCCGATTGACCGCTGTCCGCCGAATTGAGGCGGAATCTGCAATGGATGCTGCACCTTCGGTGGTGTTGAACACCAATTGGATGTCGCCATTGATCATCGCGTCGACAATATGCGGCTGTCCTTCAAGCACTTTATTGGTGCGCGTGACCGACAGGCCTTCGCCTTCCAGGAAAGTTGCAGTGCCGCTGGTCGCAACGATGGAAAAGCCCATCTCGGACAGGTTCCTGATCGCTTCGATGATGCCTTTTTTGTCGGAATCCTTCACAGAAACGAACACGGTGCCCGATTCGGGCAGGTGAACGCCGCCGGCCAGCTGGCTCTTCAGGAAAGCCATGCCGAAATCATCATCCCAGCCCATTACCTCACCCGTGGATCTCATTTCCGGACCCAGCTGCGGGTCGACACCCGGGAAGCGGGCAAACGGGAAAACGGCTTCCTTCACCGCAACGCGGCGCGGATTGGCATTGGTCAGGTCAAATTCCTGCAGCGGACGGCCCGCCATCACTTTTGCGGCGATGCTGGCGATCGGCGCGCCGACGGCCTTGGCCACGAATGGCACGGTACGGCTAGCGCGCGGATTGGCTTCCAGCACATAGATCTCGTCATCCTTCACCGCGAACTGGATGTTGATCAGGCCGCGCACCTGCAGGGCCTTGGCCAGCGCGATGGTCTGGTCCTTCAGGCGGCGCTGAAGGCTTTCAGACAGCGTGTAAGGTGGCAGCGCGCAGGCCGAGTCGCCAGAGTGCACGCCGGCCTCTTCGATATGCTCCATGATGCCAGCGACGTGCACGGTCTCGCCGTCGCACAGCGCGTCGACATCCACCTCGATCGCATCGGAGAGATAGCGGTCGATGAACAGCGATGCGTCGCCGGAAACCTGCAGGGCTTCGGCGGCGAATTTGCGCAGGTCTTCATCATCGCGCGCGATTTCCATGGCGCGGCCACCCAGCACGAAGGACGGGCGCAGCATCACCGGATAGCCGATCTCGTTGGCCTTTACCTGTGCTTCATCCACGCTCCGCGCCGTGCGGGACGGGGCCTGCTGGATGTTCAGCTTGTCGAGCAGGGCGGCGAATTGCTCACGGTCTTCTGCCAGGTCAATAGAGGCCGGGCTGGTGCCCAGGATCGGCACATTCTCCGCATCCAGAGTGCTGGCAAGTTTCAGCGGGGTTTGACCGCCGAACTGCACAATCACGCCTTGCAGCGTACCAGCCGATTGTTCCTTGTGGATGATCTCCAGAACATGCTCATCGGTCAGCGGTTCAAAATAGAGGCGGTCCGATGTGTCATAGTCCGTAGACACCGTTTCTGGGTTACAGTTGACCATGATGGACTCGACGCCAAGGTCTTCCATGGCAAATGCCGCGTGGCAACAGCAATAGTCGAACTCGATGCCCTGGCCGATCCGGTTCGGGCCACCGCCCAGGATCATCGCCT
This sequence comes from Hyphomonas beringensis, assembly GCF_000682755.1. GTDB lineage: Bacteria > Pseudomonadota > Alphaproteobacteria > Caulobacterales > Hyphomonadaceae > Hyphomonas > Hyphomonas beringensis. The sequence continues at coordinate 54,942 of NZ_AWFF01000035.1, read as the reverse complement.
TGTTGCGGGTAGAGGGCAGGGCTTCACAGTCTGCCTCGTCCTGGCCAAAGGCGGGCTGTTCATAGGTTGAGTAGAGATAGGGTGTCTTCGCCGCAAACTCTGCTGCACACGTATCAATTCGCTTGTAGACCGGGCGCACATTCAGGGAGTGGCGATAGCCGCGCACCCAGCTTTCGCTATGGCCAATCAGCGCGCCAAGGCGCTTGTCAGAGAAGCCGAGGGATTTCAGGTGCACCATGCTGGGCTTGTCTTCCGGCAGGCCGTTCTTGCGCACATCCGCCTCGGTCTCCATCAGTTCCGCGATCTGGCGCAGGAACCATTTGTCGATGGAGGTAATCTGGTAGACCTCGTCCACGCTCAGCCCCTGGCGCAGGGCCTGAGCCACAACACGCAGACGGTCCGGAGACGGAACACCCAGCGCCGTGCGTAAATCCGCCTCTGTTTCAAACTCGATATCATCGAGACCGCACAGGCCGGTTTCGAGAGAGCAAAGCGCCTTCTGAAGGCTTTCCTGGAAGTTCCGGCCGATGGCCATGGCTTCGCCAACGGATTTCATTGCCGTGGTCAGGACAGGCTCGGCGCCCTTGTACTTCTCAAAGGCAAAGCGCGGGATTTTTGTGACGACGTAATCAATGGTCGGCTCAAACGAGGCCGGTGTTACGCCCGTAATGTCATTGTCCAGCTCGTCCAGCGTAAAGCCGACGGCCAGTTTCGCGGCGATCTTGGCAATCGGGAAACCGGTTGCCTTGGAGGCGAGGGCCGAAGACCGCGACACGCGCGGGTTCATCTCGATCACGACCAGACGGCCATCCTTCGGGTTCACGGCAAACTGCACGTTCGACCCGCCGGTCTCGACGCCGATCTCACGCAGCACGGCGAGAGAGGCATTCCGCATGACCTGGTATTCCTTGTCGGTCAGCGTCAGGGCTGGCGCGACGGTGATGGAGTCGCCGGTATGGACACCCATCGGGTCAATATTCTCAATTGAGCAGATGATGATCGCATTGTCCGCCTTGTCGCGCACAACTTCCATCTCATACTCTTTCCACCCGAGCAGGCTTTCATCCACCAGGATCTGCGCCATCGGAGAGGCTGCAAGGCCTGAGCGGCAGATCTCTTCATATTCCTCGACATTATAGGCGACACCGCCGCCAGTGCCGCCAAGCGTAAAGGCCGGACGGATGATGGCCGGCAGGCCCACCTCGTCCAGCGCATCCATAGCGCGCTTCAGGCCTTCGATCCGGTCGTACTGGCCGTTTTCCTTCTTGGGGGAGGCGATAATCGCAGCGCGGGGGTTTTCCAGGCCGATACGGTCCATGGCTTCGCGGAACAGCTTGCGATCTTCGGCCATCTCTATGGCTTCGGCGCGCGCGCCGATCAGTTCAACGCCGTGCTTTTCCAGAATGCCGGCATAGTGCATGTCCAGCGCGCAGTTGAGCGCGGTCTGTCCGCCCATGGTTGGCAGCAGAGCGTCCGGCTTTTCGATCTCGATGATCTTCTCGACGATCTCTGGCAGGATCGGCTCAATATAGGTGGCATCGGCGAGTTCAGGATCAGTCATGATCGTCGCAGGATTGGAGTTTACCAGGATGACCCGGTACCCCTCGCTCTTCAGCGCCTTGACGGCCTGAACACCTGAATAATCGAACTCACAGGCCTGGCCGATAATGATCGGACCAGCACCGATGACCAGAATGGAGCTGATATCGGTGCGCTTAGGCATATTAAATTACTCCTACCGGCCAAACGGCTGCCTCATAGCTGGGAGTCGGGGGGCGGGGCAAGGCCAAACGGACCGATTATGGGCTTTTGCTGCAGTCTATCTGCAGCTGGCCTATCGCGGCCGTGTTCAGCGGCCTTCAGAATGGACCGAAGTATGCTCGTGAACCAGCTGCCAGTCGCCGCTGATTTTCTGCCAGATCTGCGACACGGCATTCAGCTGTGACATCTCCTGGTCATCATGCGTGGTGCCGTTCAGGGAGGCAAAAAAGGTGACCGCCGCCATCTCTTCCGTCTGGCGCAGATCAATCGGCGTGACGATGCGGAAGTCCCAGTTACGGAACGTGTCGTTCAGGATAGGGCGCCATAGCGCTTTATACTCGGTCAGGCTGTTGGAAATCGCGACATCTTTGCCGAAATCGCTGAGCAGCTGGATACCGCTATCGGCGGCAAGGCTCGCGCGGCGGGTAAACACACCGCCCCGATTGCCTTCCGGCCAGCTGCGACACCAATCCTTCACCCGCTGGCGCAAGGCCTGGGCATCCGGCGCAGAGCCATGGGACATGACTTTCGCCGGGCGGATGTTCGATTGGTTCAGGTCTAGGATGGGGGCTCCCATCAGGGTCTCCAGTTCTTTCGGTTTGGCGAAAATGCCATCCCTCAACAAACGTGGAACAGGGGGCCCTGTTCCCCTCATAGCGGGGTAAGAGTGTGGGCTTGTCAGGGCGAAATGTGGCGAAGCCTTACAGGCCAAGACGTCTTTCAGGCCAAAAAGATAAGGCCCTGCATCCGGGGGGATGCAGGGCCTCACCATCACGCAACTGCCTCAGCAGCTTACCAGCGCGAAGAATCGTAAGGGTAACGGTCGTACATATCTACGCGGCCATCACCATCTGAGTCTTTCTCGTCTGGCTGGTCGGCTACGCCGGGCATGTCGCAATCATCGGATTCCGTACAGCCTTTTGCCGCGCCTGCAGAACCGCCCAGAACAGCGCCGATCGCTGCGCCGCGTTGTGCGTCGCCATCGCCGACATTGTTACCGATCACGGCGCCGGCTGCGGCACCTGCGGCTGCGCCAACCGCAGCATTACGTTCCGTCGTACCGGTTTGTGTACAGGCGGCCAGAGCAATAGCGCTGGCACCAATAGCGGCAATCTTCAGATAAGCGGTCATGGGATATTCCTTTCCGTTGTCTACGGCTCAGAAACGTCCCCTTTTTGGGTTGGTTCCCCCGCATATCAGTGACTTACGGTATCGTAATGTCGCTGATATGCGGGAAACCCGTGTGTCTATTGCTCAAAGACGAAAGACACTGACACCGGTACTGCCGGGCTGATGGATGGCAGATTGGCCACCTCGCGCAGGGCTTCCACGCCCGCTTCCAGGCCGAAATCATCGGCATGGACCAGCACAGGGCTCGCCGTCTCGACCAGCACCTTCTTCGGCCCGATGCGCGTGACGTAGAGGTCTGCATCATAGACGCGGTCCTGGCCGTGCAGGCTGACGGTTACCGGCGTATTGATGCGCTCGCGGTCGCCAATCTCCAGGTCGCTGAACCCATCCAGGGGTGTTTCGGCGGTCACGGTCATCGTCGGATAGGTCTCTGTGTCGAACAGCATGGTGCGCATACGCTCGTCGCGCTGCTCGATATTGGTATCGACACTGTTCAGGGTGATGTCGACCGTGGCCAGGCCCAGCGGGCTGACATTTCCCATGATGTTGTCAAAGGTCTGCACTTCGGCAATTTCGTCCGCCTTGGTTGAGACGAAAGTCAGCCGGGATTCCTCATCCACCAGATGCCATTCGGCATCTGCGTCGACGGTTACTTCCGGCGCGGCAGCCGGCTCGGCCGGGGCGGGGGAGGCTTCAGGGCTGGGGGCACCGCAGGCGGCAAGGGCAAGGGCGCAGGCGCTGGTCAGGGCAGTCAGGCGAAAATTCATGATGGCTCTCCAGAAGGGAAGGAAGGGGATAGTGCGCAGAAGTCTGGAGCATCAGCTCCAGCGCTTGGCGAGTTTCTGATCGGTTGGATTGGCCTCTTGCGTGGCTGTGCCCTGATAACCCGTGATCGAGTCCGCCACGAACGGATTGTCCTGGCGCTCCTGACCAAAGGTAGAGAGCGGGCCATGACCTGGCACGAAGCGCATCTCCGGGCCCAGCGGCCACAGCTTGCCGGTGATGGAGTCGATCAGCTGCTGATGATTGCCACGTGGGAAGTCTGTGCGGCCGACGGAGCCTTTGAACAACACATCGCCCACAAAGGCCAGGCCGCCATCCTTGTGATAGATCACGACATGGCCGGGCGTATGGCCGGGGCAGTGGGCGACGCCGAAAGTATTGCCCGCCAGGTCCAGCTCGTCGCCATCATGCAGATAGCGATCCGGTTTCACATTGCGGCCATCGGTGATCCCATACTTTGCGCCCTGCGCTTCAAGCTCGTCGAGCAGCCATTGGTCGTCTTCGTGCGGGCCGATGATCGGGCATCCCGTGCGCTCGGAGATGTCGGTCGCTGCGCCGGCATGGTCCATATGGCCATGGGTCAGCCACACGCCGACAATCTTCACGCCGAACTGGTCGGCTGCGCCCATCAGCTTGTCCACTTCACCGCCCGGATCGACGAAAACGCCTTCCTTGGTTTCGGTGGACCAGATCAGCGAGGTATTCTGCTGCAGCGGCGTCACCGGAATGATGCGAATTTCGAGGCGGGGGGGCGTGGTCTGTTCGGTCATGTTCCTGAAATAGCGACGATCATGGGCTTCGTGAAGGCGTGGCCCTTGCTTTCCCTCACGATTGGCCAAGGTTAAGAGAGTATTTACCTCGCTTTTCAGGAGAACAGCCCATGCGGTATCCGCGTCATGCTTATGGTCACCGGTCGCGGTCCAGCGGGCTGGGTGGTCTGCTGCGCAGCCGCTTCACATTGATCCTTGTCGGCCTGTTTCTCCTTTTCCTCTATTGGCAGGCCAATCAGAAGGAGGTGCCGTTTTCGGGGCGCAAGCAGCTGAACACGGTCTCCATCGAAAAGGAGGTCCAACTCGGCCAGCAATCCTATGTGCAGATACTGCAGCAGGAGCAAAGCCAGGGAAATGATGTCCTGTGCGCCTCAGAGGGCAGCTGTGGGCCCGACGCCGAGGAGATGACCGGCACGGTCCGGCAGATTGGCGCGCGCCTGCAGGCGGCTGCCGTGCAGCTTGAGCAGGACCTGCTGTCTGAAGGCTACACCTTCACGCCTGTCGCGGATCAGTTCGACTGGACCTATTATGTCGTGGACTCTGATACCCCGAACGCCTTCTGCCTGCCGGGCGGGTATGTGGCCGTTTATACCGGCATCTTGGATATCACCGGCAATCATGACGGGAAGGTCACGCTGGATGACATTGCGGACCCTGACAAGCTGGCTGTCGTCATGGGCCATGAGATCGGCCATGCGCTTGCCCATCATGGGGCAGAGCGGATGAGCCAGCAGCAAGTGATGCAGATGGGCCAACTCGCCGTCGGCGTCGGTCTGGGCGACATGGACCCATCCCAGCAGCGCGCCATCATGCAGGCTTTCGGGATTGCGGCGCAGGGCAGCATGCTGGCCTATTCCCGAAAGCACGAGACCGAAGCCGACAAGATTGGCCTCGATCTGCTGGTTCGCGCTTGTTACGACCCGCGTGAGGCACCGGATCTGTGGGAACGTATGGGCGAGATGGGCGGTCAGCGGCCGCCGGAATGGATGTCTACACACCCGGCTTCTGAAACCCGCGCTGCCAATTTCCGTAAATGGATGCCCGAGGCGATCGCCGAATACGAACGCCGCTGCGGTACATTGAACTAGGCGATCTTAGCTGACCGGCGGGCCGATCTTCATGATTGCATAGATGACGGCGGCAATTTGCAAGATGATCGAGCCCGTTATGATGAGCACCATCATCGCAAGCGAAAACCCTAATGCTTTCACAGCGGCGAGTTTCCTGGTGCTGGCCAGTACGCCTGGCGCCCCGCGATAGAAGGTCACCAGATAGGCCAGGACCACAACAACCAGCCCCACCCATGGATACTGAAAATAGAAATCCAACAGCACAATGGGCTGATACATCAGGCCTATCACAGAGCCTACAACCAGTATGCCCATCGTGATGTTCAGTCTGCTTGGCCAACTGAGTTTGACGCCGAACGCACTCAGCAGAAACACGCCGAGCGCTGAGAAGAACGAAATAACAATCGGCATCAGCACATTCATGGCTGAGCCATAATGACCGTAGAAAGGCTCCAGCCGACCATCTGTCAGACCGACATATAACTCTCTCAGTTCCGGAGGACTGGCTTCGATCTGGCGCTTCATGATGCCACCCCATCCACCCCAAAGAGTAGATATGATGACCTGAACACCAAGCAGACCAAACCAGAGTCTGATAGACGGGGTGTAGGTTTCGCGGTCGCGTTCCGCATAGGATTTGAAAACCCTGTTCGGATGGATCAGCAGGTCTTTGAGGGTTCTAATCGACCTGAAATTGAAGCCCAGCGCGTCTTCAACAGTGTCTTCAAGATCTTTGCGTGTATCGTGATCTTTCATTCCGTCTCCCCGCCCATACGGATGCCCGGAAACTCTTTTTGCGCTCTCAGGGCAAAAGACTTTCAGTTTTCATCACCGCGTAGCGTGTCGATGATGGCATCGCGTGCGCCCTCGGGCAACAGGAACAGCGCCCAGGCGGCGGCCTCATAATGCGCGCGCCGCCAGATATCCAGGGGATTGTATCCACCGCTGGGGCAGGCGCCGAGCGCCTTGGGCTGTTTGCCTTTGTGACTGGAATAGATCGCTTTCGCGCGCAGCACGTGCATGCAGTTGGAAATGAAGACGATCTTGCCGCTCTCCAGCGTGTCCGCGCGCTTGGCGAGATTGGAGAGGCCAGAGATCGTATCCCGGCTTTCCACGTCTGCGCTGATGCGGCCGGACAGGCCGGAGCGCCGCGCGGCCAGCAGAGCCATTTCCTGGCTGCCGAGACGACCATCCTGCGGACGGTGCCCGCCAACCATCAACAAGCGGTCGACCTTTTTCTTCTTCAGAAGCGAAATGCCCTTGTCGATGCGCGCCGAGGCGTCAGCTGCATTATCCGTATAGAAAACAACGCCCAAGCCGCCTGAGGCCTTGCCGGTCTGGTCCGACAGGCGGGTCGCGCCCCAGAACAGGAGCGTCGCGGCAAGGTCAGCAATGACAAGCCAGAGCAGGAGTTTTCCGATGCGTCGAGTCACGACGGCTATATTCACGAGATGCCTGAGCGCCGCTAGGGTTCAATCGCAACACTTACTACATATTCACAGTTAAACCGGGCAGGGCGCTCACCCGACGAGCGAGGCCAGATAGTCTCGCACGGGCGTGGTCAGCGCGTCCGGCAAATCGTCCAGGGCAAACCAGCCCCAGCCGCCATGCTTGTGCGGCTCCATCACGCGCGGCTCGCCGGAGACAATCCTGGCAGAATAGACCGGCGCGACCCAATGCCGACCGTCGCCCTTGTCGATGGTCTCCGCGATGCAGGCGAGGCCTGTCAGCTCGATCTGCACGCCCAGTTCCTCTTCGATCTCGCGGCGGGCTGTGTCTTCGGCGCGTTCTCCGAAATCGATCTTGCCGCCGGGCAGGCCCCAGGCCCCGGCTTCGGGTTCTTTCAGGCGCTGGATCAGCAGAAGGCGGCCTTCATCGTCCAGAATGGCAGCGCCGCACCCGGCGCCAGGCAGAAGATCAGAATCGGTCATGACGTGATCCTACAGGCAGAGCCCCTGTGAGGGCAGGGCCGGATTTCAGACGACCCGATTTCGGTTTGCCGCGCTTGTCATCGGCCGGATACCGCGTAGGCTGATTTTGAGTGTCCCGCAGGCGACAGGAGACGATTATGGCCTATACGATCAACCGCACGCTTTCCAATATTTCCCTCGATGAAGCCGACAAGCGCACCCGCGAGGCGCTGTCGTCAAAGGGTTTCGGCGTGCTGACAGAGATCGACGTGCAGGCGACGATGAAGAAAAAACTGGATGCCGACATGCCAGGCTATCGCATTCTGGGCGCCTGCAATCCCGACATGGCCTTCAAGGCAATCGGGATCGAGCCGCGTGTTGGCGCGATGCTGCCATGCAATGTCATCCTGCGCGAAGTGGAGGGCGGCGTGGAGGTCAGTGCGATTGACCCCGTCGCGTCCATGCAGGCCATCGAAAACGAAACACTGCATTCTGTAGCAGGACAGGTCCGCAACATGCTGGCTGACGCCGTTGCAGCCATCTGACATCAAGGCCGCGGACGGAGGACAAGATCATGGCGAAAATATTGGGGCTCGGAGGGGTTTTCTTCCTCTGCAAGGATGTCGAGGCGACCCGCGCCTGGTACAATCGTGTTCTGGGTATGGACATGGATGACTATGGCGGCGCAAGCTTCCTGCACGCTGAGTCAGGCGCGAAATTCCCGACAGCTGCACGCACCATCTGGGCGCCCTTCAAGGAAGATAGTGGCTATTTCAAACCGTCAGACAGCGATTTCATGATCAATCTCATGGTGGATGATCTGGACGGGATGATGGAGCACATTCGTGAAGCAGGGGTGGAGCTGGAAGGCGAGCCCATGATCGAAAGCTACGGCAAGTTTGCCTGGGTGATGGACCCTGACGGCCGCAAGGTTGAGCTGTGGCAGCCTGTCGAATCCGGCCTCGCCTCGGAGGCCTGACGCACTTTTGCCTAGCCAAACAGGCCGGAAATCCTGTCCCACGGGACCAGGAAGATCGTGACCAGCACGGCGGCCAGCGTACCGGCAAACCCGGCCAGCATCAGCGCGCCATCCTGCGCCACCAAGGCGACGCCGAACAGCATGATCACAACGCCCGGCGCGGCAACGGCAAACGGCACCAGTTCCAGCGGGATCAGCGTTAGCGCCAGCAGCGTCACGGCGATGGCGGCAATATAGGTTGCGACATCGCCCGTCGCCCATTTCAGGCGTTCCGTTATCAGCCGGTCCAGACGCTTCAGAACCGGCTTTGCATTCTGCTCGGCTTTTTTCAGCTTGTCGCGCTTGATGGATCGTTTCTCAATGAAACCCGGCAGCCAGATATGGTCGGCGCCAAAAATGATCTGCAGGCTGAACAGGATGATGATGACGCCGACAATCATCGGCAGGCCGGGGATCGCGCCAATCGGCGGCAGGACAACCAATGCGCCCAGCAGCAAAATGACCGGGCCAAAGGACCGGTCGCCATACATGTCCAGAATTTCTCCGATGGAGACTTTTTCAGAGTCGCTCTCTTCCACGACGGTGGAGAGAACGTCTTCCAGCGGAGCATTGTTTGAGGTGGGCATTACATTCCTTTCCCTTCACGCGACAAACGTGTGAGCAGGAGAAAGGTTCACTTTCACGCCGAGGGCGGGGAGGCGGTCGGCGCGGCAAAAAAATGGCCGCGTGGTAAAACCAGCGCGGCCCGAGGAGAGGTCTCGTATATGAGTGCGGCGCTTACTTGCGAGCGGTCGCCTTGCACTCTTCAATTTCTTCTGCGTCCAGCTGGGAGTCGGCATTGCCGAAAGAGATGATCTCGCCAGCTTTCTTCGCGATCTTCTTGCAATCGCGGACAGAGGCTTTCTTGCGGTTCATGTCGCCTTTGCAGACGGTGCCGTCGCACAGGAAGACTGTGCCATTGGCAACGACCTTGTCGTCTCCGACAGGGGCGGCGGTTTCAAAGGTGAAGGTGGCGGCAAAAGCCGGGCCGGTGAGGGCCAGGAAAGCAGCGCCGATAGCAGCAGAACGTAGCATGGGAGGAATGCCTTTTGGTTGGTGGGTCGTCGATAAGGGTGGAAATCCGTACTTCCGAGTAGGCTCACTAACTAATACTGACGAAAGCGTCAATTGTTCAGCCTTCCGCGGCGCTTTGGCTTTTTACTCCTGAGAGGCCATCAAACGTACGCCTGTCTCAGTGGTGTCGCGATAGGCTGCGGTCAGCATGGGATGGTTGATCTTGGCGACGGCCTTTGCCACCGCATGTTCCGCGCAGTCCTCATCCACACGCGGCGCGCCGGAGACGGGAACATCATAGCGACACGCACGGATTGCCTGTTCTTCCAGTGAATCCAGCACATCCATGGCCCCGGTAGGGCTCATCAGGCTGCTTGTATCGTATTGAATATGAACGCTGATCGGGCGGCCAGTCTCTGCGCTGGCAGCAGGGGCGATGGCCAGGGCTATGCCGGAAAGCGCCAGCGGGGCGAGGGATTTGAGGAAAGATGGCATGGGAGGAAACCTTCTTGCTTATTGCGGCGATCAGTCACCGTAAGCAAAGATTATGATCACTGAATGAAATGTCAATCATTCAGTGATCAATTTTTTCCGATCCTCTTGCCCCGGCGGCACAAATTGCTGCGCTCTGACGGCTCGCTATTGTAACCGTTGAAACAGGATGACCGGGCAAACCCGGCAGAGGAGGAGACGAAGATGGATTTCAATATCCCGCAGGATATCGCCGATTATCTCGACGTGCTGGACCAGTTCATTGAGGACGAGATCAAACCGCTGGAGCAGCAGGACGATAATATCCGCTTCTTTGATCATCGCCGCGAATGGGCCCGCACCGATTTTGACAATGACGGCCTGCCGCGCCCGGAATGGGAGGCGCTGCTGAAGGAAGCCAAGCGCCGCGCCGACGCTGCCGGTCATCTGCGCTACGCCCTGCCGGAAGAGTTTGGCGGCAAGAACGGCACCAATCTCGGCATGGCCATTATTCGTGAGCATTTTGCCAAAAAGGGCCTCGGCCTTCACAATGATCTCCAGAACGAGCACTCAATTGTCGGCAATTTCCCGCAAATCCTGATGCTGCGGGACTTTGCCCGTCCCGACCAGAAACACCTCGCCACCGCCGCGCTGGAGGGCAAGTTTCTCGCCTGTTTCGGCCTGACGGAGCCGGACCATGGCTCCGACGCCACGCATATGGAAACCCGCGCCGTACGCCACAAGAAAGATGGCAAGGATGGCTGGCTGATCAATGGCGAGAAGATGTGGATCACCGGCATGCATGTCGCCACCCATATCATGCTATTCTGCCGGACCAGCGGAGAAGACGGCGACGCCAAAGGCATTACCTGCCTGATCATCCCGGCCCGCGATCCTGGTGTCATCATTGAAGAATACATGTGGACCTTCAATATGCCGACGGACCATCCGCGCCTGACCCTCAAGGATGTCTGGGTGCCGGAAGACGCCGTCTTCGGTCCGCCGGAAGGGGGGCTTGCCCTGGCGCAGCACTTTGTCCACGAAAACCGCATCCGCCAGGCCGCCAGTTCAGTCGGCGCAGCGATGTATTGCATCGAAGAGAGCGTGAAATACGCCCGCGAGCGCAAGCCCTTCGGCAAGGCGCTGGCGACCAATCAGGCGATCCAGTTCCCGCTGGTAGAATTGGCGACAGAGGCCGAAATGCTTCGCTTGCTGATCTTCAAGACGGCCTGGGAAATGGACCAGATGTCAAAGCCGGACGTGGCCATCCATCTCTCCGACAAGGTCTCGATGTGCAACTACCGGGCAAACCGCCTCTGCTGCAACGCGGCCGACCGGGCAATGCAGGTGCATGGCGGCATGGGCTATTCCCGGCACAAACCGTTTGAGCACATCTATCGCCACCACCGCCGATATCGCATCACCGAAGGCTCTGAAGAGATCCAGATGCGCAAAGTAGGCGGGCATCTTTTCGGCTTCATGGGCCCCGGCAAACACGGCCAGCCCAAGGGCGAAAAAGACGCCAAAGGCAAAAGCACCGAACCCACCGATTTCGCGGTGCGTTAAACTGGAAACAATTTTCCCCTCGTGCGCGAATGGTTAATCGGGCGGTAACTATCATTAGGCATTTCTTGTCTGATCCAGATTGAATCAGGCGGGAAGGGAGACGTGAGATGTCTCTGCTCGAACGAGTTATTCGCGGACACCGGTGCCGCTCGACCCACCATTATATTGCGATGGACGCCCTGTCCCTGATCGCAACTGATGACGCAGACATGTGGAAGGATCTGTTCCTTGTCCACCATGAACACCTGCTCGCCGGGGCAAAAGCGCCGGACTCGACCTTCAAGGATTTCAAGAACCACGTCCTGCATATCGCCGAGGGTGAATGGGGCGGCGCGCCGGGCAAGGCGATGGAGTGGTATGCCACCTCGGTCGACCATCTGCGCAACAAGCAATGGAGCAAGGCCGCCTATGCCCTGGGCGTGCTGAGCCACTATTATGCTGACCCGATCCAGCCCTTCCATACGGGGCAGACGGAAGAAGAGGGCGCCATTCACCGGGCCGTGGAATGGAGCATCGCGAAATCCCGTGACAAGATTGACGGCCGTATCGCCACGATTGGCTATCCGGATGTTCCGGTGCCGGAAGGCGTCGGCTTTGTTGCAGACATGGTGCGCAATGGCGCGCGCCTGTCGCATGAACACTACCAGACCTTCATTGACCATTATGATCTCGACGCCGGCGTGAAAGACCCGCCCAGCGGCCTCGACGAAACCATGTTCGATGCCATCGTGGATCTGGTCGCTTATGCCACGGCCGGCTTCGGCGCGATCCTGACCCGCGCCATCCGCGAGGCAGCCGTAAGTGCGCCGAAGACCAATCTCACCCTGCAAGGCTATATCGAGACGCTGGACATTCCGATCCGCTGGGTCACGGCGAAGCTGTCCGATGCCGCTGACAAGCGCACGGTCACGCGCATGTACAAGGAATTCCAGAAGACCGGGAAGGTCATCCGTACCCTGCCAGAGGATGACAAGGTGATCCGCAAGCTGCACGCCAAACAGGTGCTGCGCACGCCGATCAAAGAGCTGAACAAGCAGGAACTTGGCCCAATCGGCTCAAAGAACAAGGCCGTTGAAGAACGCCTGCTGACCCAGCTGATTGAGGATGAGGCCGAGTTGAAGGCCGCCGAAGAGACCACTGCCGAAGAGGTGCAGGTAGAAGAGGTTGCCGCCGAGCCTGAGGCCGAAGAAATCCTTCTGGATCAACCGGTCACGGAAGAAAGTGAAGAAGAGGTCGAGGCCGAGGCAGTAGAGCCGGAAGAGGCGCCCACGCCGAAGAAACAGGCCCCGCCCAAGGCCGAGGAAGTCCTGTTCGATCAGGATGACACCTACGCTGAAACGCAGGCACCTGTTCCGGCGGACGATGATGACGATGAGCACGGAGATATTGCACGCCGCACTCGCATCACGCGGGAGTCCCCCGTTGTGGAGGCGCCGAGCATCGGCAAGAAAACGGCGAAACGCCTCAGCCGCGCTGGCATCACCACGGTCGGCGATCTGCTGGATTGCGACCCGGAAGAAACCGTCTTCATTCTGGATATTGCCTATATCGACGTCGACACGCTGAATGACTGGAAAGACCAGACCATCCTGATGATGGAAGTGCCGGGCCTGCGCGTACATGATGCGCAAATCCTGGTTGGCGCAGGCATTCGCAACCGCGCGGAACTGGCCGAGGCCCCGGCGCGGACGCTGTTCATGCTGGCCAGCGAGTTCCTGCAGACCCCGGAAGGGGACCGCGTGATCCGGGATGACGACTATCTCGCCGAAGAGGAAGTCACTGGCTGGATCGAGATGGCCAAAACGGCCGCCTAGACATGCCAGGCGGCCGGGGCCGGTCCTGGCCTAAAGCGGCTCAAATTCTGCCGTGAAGTGGCGCATCATCGGCGGCTCCTTCACGATTTTGAGCCCGCGAATGTCATCCTTGCGTGCGGCGAGTTCCTCGAACACTTCGACGATATAGTCCGCATGCGATTGTGTGTAGACGCGGCGGGGCATGGCCAACCGTACAAGATCCATCCGGGCCGGTTCCTCGCTGCCATCCGGCTTGCGCCCGAACATCACCGTGCCGATCTCGCAGCCGCGAATGCCGCCTTCTTCATAGAGCGCGCAGGCCAGCGCATGGCCCGGATATTCCAGGGGCGGAATGTGTGACAGCCATTCGCGGGCATCGACAAACACGGCATGTCCGCCGGCCGGTTTCATGACCGGTACACCCATCTCGTCCAGCCGCTCGGCGATATAGGCATTGGTCCGCACCCGGTAGCGCAGATAGTCTTCGTCCACGATCTCGGTCAGGCCTTGCGCGATGGCGTCGAGATCCCGCCCGGCAAGGCCGCCATAGGTGGGGAAGCCCTCTGTCTGGATCAGGCGCGTGCGGGCCTGTTCGGCCAGGCTGTCATCATTCAGCGCCAGCCAGCCGCCAATATTGGCGAACGCATCCTTCTTGGCGCTCATCGTCATGCCGTCAGAGACGCGGAATGTGTCGCGCACAATCTCCTTGATGGATCGGTCTTGCTGGCCGTTCTCACGCAGCTTGATGAACCAGGCATTCTCCGCAAAGCGGCAGCCATCAATGAAGAAGGGTTTGCCATGGGCATGGGCAATCTCTGCCGCGCCGCGAATATTTTCCAGGCTGACCGGCTGGCCGCCGCCGGCATTGTTTGTGATCGTCATCATCACACAGGGCACATCCTCGCCGCGCTCCGCCATCAGGCGTTCCAGCTCGGCGAGATCCATATTGCCTTTGAAGGGGTGGTCCAGCGACGGGATCTTGCCCTCGGCGATGGGCAGGTCCAGCGCCTCGGCGCCCGCGGCCTCGATATTGCCGCGCGTCGTGTCGAAATGCGTGTTGGAGGGAATGACCAGGCCCGGCTTTGCGATCAGGGAGAACAGCAAATGCTCTGCCGCGCGGCCCTGGTGGGCGGGAATGATGTGCTTGAAATCCATCAGGTCACGCACCGCCGCTTCAAAGCGGTAAAAGCTGGGCGCGCCGGCATAGCTTTCATCGCCGGTCATTACCGCGCCCCATTGCGCCGCGCTCATGGCAGAGGTGCCGCTGTCGGTCAGCAGGTCAATCAGCACATCATCCGAGTGCAGTTTGAAGAGATTGTATCCCGCCTCTTTCAGCAGGCGTTCGCGCTCCTCACGCGTCGTCATGCGGATCGGCTCGACCGATTTGATGCGGAAAGGTTCGATAATGGTTTTCATGTTCTGGCACTCCTGGCTCTGCAAGGTCCTGGAGATTGCCTTCAACGGGCGCACACACAGGACTTATCCTGCGCCGCGGTTGCCTCATCATGGGGATAAGACCGCGCTCAGCGCCTGTTGTGAGGTCCGTGCCATATCATGTGATTATTATTCCGCGCAAGATGGGCGAGAGAGGCGAAAGGCCTCAGTCACCTGTCGTGTTGGACAGAGCCTTGTCCATCGCCATCAGGGATGCGCCGAATATCAGCAGGTTCACACCGGCCAATGTGCCCACGGCCCATGTTGCGCTGCTCGGCAGACCGATCAGGATGAACAGGCCCGCCAACAGGCCCAGCAGGCCAGAGAAGACCAGCATGCCCTTGCCGCTGCCTTGCAGACGGTCGCTGCTCAGCGCCAGGGCCAGCTGTACGATGCCTTGCGCCAGGAAGGACACGCCCAGAATAATCGCGAAGGAGAGAAGCCCGATCATCGGGAAGACCAGCAGGGCGATACCGCCCGCGAAATAGAGCAAGGCCAGCAGCAGATGGTGCAGCTTTCCATGCACGCTGGGGCGCCAGGCCCACCAGAAGTGAGCCGCGCCGCCAATGATGATCAGATAGGCGAGGATGAAATTATAGGACAGCCCCGCAATGAACGGAAACAGGATCGCCAGGGCGCCCAGGATGAGAAAAATGATACCGGCGATTTTCATTGGGTCAGCCCTCCATAGCGACACTGTAAACCCAATATAAGGGCGCGGTGCTGATACACCAGACCGCTACCCCCGCGGATTGAGGCCTGCAGCAGTATAAATGGCGTCGATCGCGGACATGTTACCAACCGCATCGGCGCCGCCGGTCAGCGGAGCGGCCCGTCCGCGCATCACATTCAGCACATGGCTCAGCTGGTGATCATAGGTCGTGCTGGAAGGAACGCTCTCTACGCGCGTCTGGCCCTTATGGTGAATGGTGATCTCATGGCCGAGCTGTGGGTGCACCGGATTGGTCATCTCGATGGAGCCGTCGGCACATTCTGCCCGCAGGAAGATCTTGCGCGTCACGCCGGGGGCCATGCTGGTGTGGATCTTTGCCTTCACGCCGCCCGGAAAGCTGAGCTGCGCCTTCATGCTGAGGTCGACGCCCTCACGTTCGCAGACGGCCTCGGCCGACAGAATTTGCGGCTCGGCCCCGGCCAGGGTGCGCACCATGTGCAAGGGGTAGCAGCCCAGATCCATCAGTGCGCCGCCGCCCAGCTCCAGCGTATGGCGCAGCTCGCCGTCGCGATAGGGAATCTCGACATCAAAACAGCCCTCCATCGTGTGCAGCGCGCCCAGCTCTTCCCGGCGGACAATGTCCACCACCATCTGGAAGGCGGGGTGAAAGCGATAATGGAATGCCTCGACCAGGGTTTGTCCCGTGCGGTGCGCCGCTGTCACCATGTCGATGGCTTCCCTGGCATTCATCGCGAATGGCTTTTCGCACAGCACGGCCTTTCCGGCTTCCAGCGCGGCAATGGTCAGGTCGGCATGGCGGTGCGGGGGCAGGGCGTTATAGACAAGGTCCACATCCTCGCGCTCGATCAGTTCCTGATAGTCCGTCACGACTGCGGGGATGCCGTGTTGCTCGGCATAGGATTTCGCCTTGTCACCGTCGCGTGAGGCAACGGCGGTAATGGTGCAGTCCTGGCGGCGAGAGGCTGGCTGAATTATCGCCATGGGCCCGATCTTGGCGGCTCCGAGTATCCCGATGCGGATCATCAAATTCTTCCCTTTTGCGTCTCTCTGGTAACCGGCCTGTGGATAAGAAGTAAACAGATCCGGCCTTTTTGTTTACCCGGCCCTAACGGCTCTTAACACTAATGGCCGTAAACGGTCCTTTGCTGCCCCCCTATGGTAACGAAGCGGTAAGCACAACAGGGGTTAATAAAGAAACTGAAACCGTTAATCCTGGGAGTGCCTTCGCACATGCTGACTCTAATTACTGCGCACCTCGCCAAATATAACGGTCTCTCTGAGGATACCGCAAAACGTGCCCTGGGCATCGTTCTGAATGCGGCAGAGCGTCAGGAGTCTCCTTTCGCGCTGGCCATGTTCAAGACCATTCCTGGCGCGCGTGCCCTGTCTGCCCGCACCGGCAGCGACATTGGCGCGCCCACCGGCACCATCGCCCGGATGATCGAGCAAACCCCAGGCGGCAAGCGGATCGTGGCCCAATCCATGATTACCGAACTGCATGCCCTGGGCCTCGACCACAAGGCCATCGGCCAGCTGTTGCCTGCGATCTCTTCCTATATGGAAGAGCGTCACGGCCTGACAGGTTTCGGCCATCTGGGAGACCTGATCGGCTCCGATCTTGATGCAGAGGCCGCCGCCGCCCAAGCGGCCTGATCCAGGCCCTGCAGGCCCTATGAAAGAGCCGCCTTTCGGGGCGGCTTTTTTCATGTCCGCTAGACAAACTGCAGACAAATTGAACGAATTGTTCCCCTCTGCGTAGGAAACTGTGACCTGTATATTTTATTCCTAACCGCTGAAATATGCGGGTCGACCAATGGGGGCCGGGCCTGCTTGTCGGGTCCGGCCCTTTTCATTTGGGCCCAGCCTGTCTATGTCGAGTGTCGATTATCAAAGGGGCAGGCAGAGATGCAGGATCGGGATTCACTGAAGGCGGATGAGCGGCTGGCGCTGGACCTGATGGCGGCCATTCGCGCCGATGCTGAAACGATCTGCGCGCCCCAAGCCGTCGAAATGGTGTCCGTCACGATTGATGTCTCCGCCGCTGCGGATGCTGATGGCCCGGTCGAACTGGAGGCCCAGGTGGACCGGCGCACACGCACCATTCTCTTCACCGGCGGCCTGGCAAAGCAGAACGGTGTGCCCGTGATGAAGGCCACAGCGGTCTATCGCATCCTGTCAGACTGAATCCGGCTTGTTCTGCGCGTGCGATGACCTAGCTGATATCGGGACAGCAAGAAGTTCATACACCTACAGGAGACCGCCATGCCGACCGTCTTGATCACAGGAGCCAATCGCGGCGTGGGCCTTGCCCTCGCGCGGGAGTTTCTCTCCAACGGATGTGACGTGATCGGCACCGCGCGTGAGCCGGACAAGGCAGACGAGCTGAAGGCGGCTGGCGCAAAAGTCATGCAACTGGATGTTACGGACCCGAACTCCATCGCCGCGCTGAAAGCCGGGCTGGGCGATACGCCGCTTGATTATCTGATCAACAATGCGGGCATTGCCAGCCGCGAAGGGCTTGGCGATCTTGACTATGGCGAGTTTGAACATGTGCTGCGCGTCAACACGATTGCGCCGCTGCGGGTCATCGAAGCGCTGACGGACAATGTCGCCGCCGGGGAAAAGAAGGTTATTGCGAACCTCACCAGCAAAATGGGCTCCATTGAGGTGACGGATGCGCCGTCCGCCCTGATCTACCGCACCTCCAAGGCCGCGCTGAACATGGCGCTGCGGGCCGGGGCCCGGACCCTGGCGGGGAAGGGGATCAGTGTGCTGACATTGCATCCCGGTTGGGTGAAGACGGATATGGGTGGGCCGAATGCGCTTGTCTCTGCTGAAGAGAGCGCGGCAGGCCTCTACAAGGTCATCACCGGAACGGCCCCGGCGACTGAGCTGCGCTTCTTTGACTATGAAGGCAATGTCCTGCCCTGGTAGGGGGTCAGCTTTCCGGCCCGCCACGCTGTGACGCGCTGGCGGCCATGTCTCTCATGTCTTCCGGGTTCATCCCTTTGATGTCGGTATCTGCGCGCAGGCGGGGCAGGGCCTCCGGATGCTCGGCCTGCAGCCACTCGATCATCTTCTCACGGATGAAGCAGCGCAGGTCCCATGCCTTGGGCGATGTGCTGGCAGAGGCGAGGGCGCGGATGGTGATATACGTGCCCTGGGATTCGGTGACCTGAAGGTTCACGACATTCCGGTCCCACAAATCTGACTCCTTGCAGATATCTTCCAGCTTTTCCCGCATTTTCTGGACCGGCGCCTTGTAATCCACCGTCCAGAAAATGCTGCCGAGAATGGAGGCATTCTTGCGTGTCCAGTTCTGGAAGGGCTGCTGGATGAAATAGGACAGCGGTACGACCAGACGGCGCCAGTCCCAGATGCGGATGACGACATAGAACAGGCTGATCTCCTCGATCCAGCCCCATTCGCCTTCCACGACGACCGCATCATCAATCCGGATCGGCTGGGTGAAGGCAATCTGAAGCCCGGCAATGACATTGGACAGCACAGGCCGCGCGGCCAGGCCGATCGCGATGCCGGCAATCCCGGCCGAGGCGAACAGGCTGACCCCGATCTGCTTCACGCCGGGAATGACGGTCAGCGCGGCGGCCAGCGTGACGACCCCCGCCGTGACGATCCAGATCCGCCGCACGACATCCAGCCGCGTCGCGGACTTGCGCGCTTCAAGATTGTCTTCCGCGTCGAGATGCAGGTTGGCCAGACGGCGCTTGACCAGCGCATCCACAATGGTGGCGATCAGCCAGCCAATGGCGATAACGAACAGGACATTGGCGGCAATCTTTGCCAGGCCGACCAGATCAAAATCGCCAAGATATTCTTCCGGCACATAAGGCGTGCCGACCAGCAGGGCGATCCCTGCCAGCGCAAACAGCGTCGGCGGCCGAAACCGCTTCAGCCACCGCGGACGCCGCTTCAACTTGTCTATCCGTTCTGAAATGCTGAATCCCTTTCTCTGGCGGCGTTTTCCCGTCAAAGGCTAGGTCGCTGAAGCTCTGTTTCAAGCCGGGAGAGAGCTGTTGCGGGGCCGGATCAGGGCTCTGCCTATCCTCTGGGCGCAAGGGGCCTCTGCCGTTCGCCCTTCTGGCAGGCAAAAACAGCATATTCGGGATATCATAGGCGGCAGGCTACTTTGCAAAACGGTAAGGTTCTGGCAGCAAGGATGGTAAAGAGCAAAGATATGCTATGGCTGGCCCCGAACAGGGGGCGGCCGTCCTCATTTTTCAGGAGAGTTTGCAATATGCTGAAATCCCTCATGAGCACCGGTCTTGCGGCTGCATTGGCGCTGTCCCTGGCAGCCTGCGGCGGTGGTGGCGGAGACGCGTCCAAGGATGTGCCAACCCTGCGCCGTGGCATTTCGGCCAAGGTCGACACGCTGGACCCCAACAAATCGTCGGCTCAGTGGGAGAACATCATCATCGGTGACATGTTCATCGGTCTCACGACGGATGGCCCGGATGGCCGCCCGCAAATGGGCATGGCCGAAAGCTATGAGGTCAGCGATGATGGCCTGGTGTGGACGTTCAAGCTGGGCGATTATCAATGGTCTGACGGCCACCCGGTGACGGCGCAAGACTTTGTCTATGGCTTCAACCGCATTCAGAAGCCGGAAACGGCCTCTCAATATGCGTCTCTGCTCTGGCTTATCAAGAATGCCGAAAAAGTCAGCAATCAGGAACTGCCGCCGGAAGAGCTGGGCGTGAAGGCGCTGGACGACAAGACGCTTGAAATCACGCTGGAATATCCGGCGCCTTACTTGCTGGGTCTGCTGAGCCACTACACGACGTTCCCGATCCCCAGCTGGGCGGTGGAGCAATATGGCGATGCCTGGATCCAGCCCGAAAACATCGTGGTGAACGGACCGTACAAGCTGGTTTACTGGCGGACGGGTGACCAATTGGTCGCCGATAAGAACCCGACCGGCTTTGGCGCGCCAGAGGCCTGCTTTGACCGGGTGGTCTATCTCGAACTGGAAGACCTGGTTGCCGTGGAAAACAAGATCGCGGCCGGAGAGATGGACATCAATAACGGCTTTGACGGTACCCGCTATCAGGAGCTGGACGAAAAGCTGCCGGGCTGGTTGCGCACCACGCCGGCGCTGATTTCCACCTATTGGACGTTCAACACGAAAGTGGCCCCGTTTGACGATACGCGCGTGCGCAAGGCGCTCTCCATGGCGCTGGACCGGGAATTCATGGTCAAGAACGTGCTGACCACCGGCTATCTGCCAGCCTATTCCTTCGTGCCGCCGGGCATCAACAATTATGATGTCGACCGTCCGGAAGTGGAGTGGAAAGACATGCCCCGCGAGCAGCGCCTCGAAGAGGCCCGCAGCCTGCTGGAAGAGGCCGGCTTTGGCCCGGACAATCCGCTTGAGTTCGAATTCATTCACCGGTCCACGGACGACAACCCGAAAGTGGCCCCGGTCGCCCAGGCCAATTGGAGCGACATTGCCCCCTGGGTGAAGCCGACCATCGTGAAGCAGGACACCAAAGTGCTGTATTCCCGTTTGCGCACCGGAGACTTCGCCTTCTCCGATGCCGCCTGGGTTGCCGATTATGATGATCCAATCAACTTCCTCTACCTGCTCGACAGCGAAACCGGACAGCAGAATTACGGCGATTATTCCAACCCGGAATATGACGCCCTGCTGGACAAGTCGAACCAGGAGCTGGACCTGAAGGCCCGTGCCGAGACCTTCGCAGAAGCCGAAGAGCTGTTGCTGAATGACTATCCGATCACGCCGATGTGGTTCCAGGTCACCAAGAATCTGGTCGATCCGACGCTGACCGGCTGGGAAGAGAACGCGAAGGACAATCACCGCTCGCGCTTCCTGTGCCGTGATGGCATGAAGTCTGCCGACTAGGCCTTCCTGTGAGTAGGGGGAAGCTAACCCATGGAACATGAGATGGAGGTTGCAGGTCTCGGCTCTGCCGGGGGCCTGTCACACGGAGAGCACCATCCGGTGCGCTCCGGCCAGCCCTGCGCCAATTGCGGGGCCATCGTGGAAGACCGCTACTGCTCCACCTGCGGTCAGCTTGCCTCAAACTTCCATCGCCCGGTCTGGCATCTGGTGATGACCAGCCTAGCGGACACGTTTGCGCTGGACGGCCGGCTCAACCGGTCTTTGCCTATGCTCCTGTTCAGGCCGGGCCGGATGACGCGGAACTATCTGGAGGGAAAGCGGGCGCGCTATGTGCCGCCATTCCGCCTGTTCCTGCTGAGTTCCGTCCTGTTCTTCCTGACGCTCTTCACGCTGGGAGACCAGCTTGGCTGGTACGATAATTTGCGTGTCGGCGGTGATATTGGCGAAGAAATTGCCGGCACGGTGACCTACGATGTTCCGGTCGATGAGGAGACCCCCGTCGTCGATGAAGACTATGTCCAGCAATTGCGGGAGGAACTCGTTGCCGAGGACACCACCGACGCGCGCCGGGAAGAGGTTGCGAAGGAACTTGCGAACGTCCAGGGCGGCATCAATCTGAACAAGATCCTCACGCCCTCCGGCGAGGTGGACCGCGAGGCCCTGCGTGAGGCGGTGGAGGAGCGCGTCGGCCCCGATGCCACGCCAGCGCAGCGCGAGCAGATGTGGCGCACGGCAGACCATGCTGCCACCGTCTATGAGAATCAGGACAAGTTCGGCGCGCGGATTCGCGAATGGGCCCCGCGCTTCAGCCTGTTCTTCATGCCGATTTTGGCCCTGTTGCTGGCATTGCTGTATGCTTGGCATCGCAAGCGCTACATCTATGATCATGTGATCACGGCCCTGCACATCCAGACATTCATCTATTTCATGCTGACTGGCCTGTTGCTGCTGGGCGCGCTGTTGCCGCATCAGGTCCCATGGCTTATCGCCTTCGGCCTGACGGCGCCGGTGATTTATATCTACAAGCAGTTGCGGGTGACCTATGACACGGGGCGTTTCATGTCTCTGATGCGTACCTGGACCCTGCTGTTCATCAGCACAATCATTCTCTCCACTTTGAGCATCTGCCTCGTCGTACTCAGTTTCTACCTGGTCTGACCGGTCCGAGGTATTGGGCCCGCAGGTGAAAGGGCAGAGGGGGCTCGCGTCCTTCGGCGAGGCGCGCTTGCGCAGCGACCTGAGCACGCTCCCCATCGGATCAGGCCCGTAAAGTCAGCCCCTTCATCTTCCCTATGACAGCCCTTTTGGCCTGTGGTGTATCTGCCAATGCGCAGGCCCGGGCTCTCTTCTGCATGTCCCCAATCCTGAGTGCGCCGCATGAGAGGCGCAGTCATGAAAGCCGCGAGCACAAATGGCGTAAGCTTGCATCACTCTGAGTTGTGAGGCGGGCAATAAGAAAACGGGCCCTGCCATGTGGCAGGGCCCGTTCTGTTTCTTGGTTGATCTGATCGCTCAGATCATCAGCTTACCAGGTCTTGCGCAGACCGATGGTGTAGCGGCGACCGATCGGGTCGAACACGCCACCAGCGGTGGAGAGACCGGTATCGCTGTCCGGCAGGCCGGACGGCAGGTAGACGAACTCGTCGAAGAGGTTGTCGATGCTACCGTACAGTTCAACACCCCAGTCTTCGATGCTGTAAGCAGCATTGATGGAGTGCTCCAGGTACCATTCCGGCTCCAGGTTGTAGCAGCGGCTGCCCGGATACAGGGAAGCATAGTACTCAGCCAGAGCGGTGTCACAGTCAGCATACGTGCCGTAGTCCACTTCGGACGTGGCGTATGTCTGCCAACCCAGAGACAGCGGACCTTTGTCCCAACCCAGGTTCACGTTGAACTTGTGTTCCGGGTAGCCGACAGAGCCCATGAAGCTGCTCGGAGCAGAATCTGCAGAGCTCTGATACTCGTACTCGTTCGTGTAGCCGTACAGGATACGGGCACTGAACGAACCGTAGTCAGCCGCGGTGTTACCGAATGTCGGCACATCGCCACGGTAGGAGACTTGAACGTCGATACCGTCTGTTTTGAACGTCGCAGCGTTGATCGGAACAGCAAAGCCATAAAGGATTTTGCTGGTGTTCGGATCACGGACGATGTTCGCACAGATCGGGTCGCCGGCCACGTTGCCACCTTCGATACACAGACGAGCAGCGCGCGTCGTGCTGAGGCTGGTGATCGCATCATCGATTTCGAAGTTCACATAGTCAACAGACGCTGTGAGGCCTTCCATCCAATGCGGCGTGTAGACGAAGCCAACCGTGTAGGAGTCAGACGTTTCAGATTCCAGGTTCTCGGAACCGGAGTAGAATACGTACTGAGCCTGCGTTTCCAGCTGGTCGTACACGAACGGCTCGTCAGCGGCAAAGGCAGCCTGAACACCCGGCAGGGAAGCACATGCTGCAGCATAGTCGCCAGCCGTGGAAGCTTCGATACCGGCGCACGGGTCGACGGTGGATTCGAAGCTCTGGGAGTTACCAGAGTACAGGTCGCTGATGTCCGGTGCACGAGTTGCGCGAGCGCCAACAGCGCGGAAGCGCAGTTGTTCGTCGAACATGGAAGACGTGAGACCGTACTTCCAGGACTCGTTGGTGCCAACAGAAGAGTAGTTGGCAACGCGGTATGCACCTTCAAAGTCGACAGAGTCGATGACGCCTGCGTCTTTGATCAGCGGAACCAGAATCTCGCCGAACAGTTCGTACACATCGTAAGAACCGATGGTCGGGTCGATGCGGTTACCAGCGTTCAGACCTGCGGAGGTCAGAGCGTCAACCTGGTCAACCGTGCTCAGCTCACGATACTCCGTACCGAAAGCCAGGCCAATCGGGCCAGCCGGCAGTTCGAAGGCGTTACCCGTGATGGATGCCTGAACAACAGTCTGCTCGGTTTCAGCAGAACGAAGGCCCGGAGCAGCAATGTAAGCTGCTGCTTCTGGGGTGATCGTACCTTTACCGAACAGGTTGACCGGCACACAGCCAAAGGCACGAGCCGTCGGGTCGGAACAAACAATGTTGCCATCTCCGTCAACTTCAGCATCCAGCGCGTAGCGCAGGTTGGAGACGTTGATCTGGCCTGTACCAATACGGACGGAAGAAGACCGGCCGTGGTTGATGTAGGTGTTGTACGTCCAGCCCGTATCACCGAGGTCACCGTCCAGACCGATGGTCAGGTCAAGCGTTTCGCGGTCATAACGGCCCGTACGTGCAGCGACATCAGACATACGGCGAACGAAAGGCAGGCTTTCGTAACCGTTGGCGATAGCCGCGTCGCGGATCTCGGCCGGGATGAACGGGTTGGTCAGCGGCATGCCGCCATTTACTGCACCTGCAGCGATCAGGCCCGTCGGGTCATACACGTCCTCAGAGGAGAGCGGGTAGGGCTCGATGTCCGTGTCGGAAGACACGTGAGCGTAAAGCAGCGTGGTGGAAAGGTTCACATACGGGTTGAGTTCGTAGTCAGCCTTCAGCGCAGCAGAATAACGCTCTTGCGGGATGAGAATACGGCGGTTCGGGTTACGGTTATAACCGTAAGCGCCCGGAACGTCGTCGAAGGTCACAACTTCGCCAAGCTCGTTGTCATAAACGAGGTTGGAGTAGGTGCCGCCAGCACCAACGTCGAAACGGCCGAACTCGGAATAGGTGGAGTAAGCCGGGTTCAGGATGAAGCCGTAAGGCGCACCATAGTAGAACTCGTCATCCGGGTAGTCCGTATCTTTAGCAAAGATACCACCGCGAACGTCATAGGTGACGTTTGCAATGAAGCTACCTTTGTCAGCAATCGGACCACCGGTCGTCAGAGACACGCGGCCTTGCTCACCACCTTTGTCGAAAGTCGAACCACCGCGAACGTTGAGTTCAACGCCTTCGAAGTCGTCTTTCAGGATGATGTTGACAACACCTGCAACAGCTTCCGAACCGTAAACGGAGGAAGCGCCGCCCGTGACAACTTCAATATTCTGAATGAAGTCCGGCGGGATCATCGAGAAGTCGACGATCGATGTGCCTGGCGCACCCGGAACGACACGACGGCCGTCCATCAGGACCAGCGTACGGCTGTCACCAAGGTTACGAAGGTCGATGGATTCCAGACCACCTGAGAACACCGAGAAGTTCGTCGTTGACGCCGTCAGACCGGGAACACCGGCAGATGGCAGGTCGCGGATAAGTTCAGCGATGTTGTAAGCACCAGAAGACTGGATGTCTTCCAGGCCAAGGCTGGTCACCGGGATAGAAGAAGTAAGGTTGCTGTCACGAACGATACGTGAACCCGTCACGTAGATCTTTTCCTGAACCGCTGCTTCTTCTTCTGTTTCATCCGCTGGAACCGAAATCGGATCAGCATCTTCCTGTGCCATTGCTGGCGCAGCATGCATTCCCCCGATGAGGCCCACAAACATGGATGTAAGGAGTAGTTTTGATTTGTACGTCTTCACCTGTTGCCTCCAGATAAAACTGACGCCCCCGCCAGTCTACAAATAGGCCAGTCACCCATCCCACATTCTGGAACCGGTAACTGACAAGGTGAGGCCACGCTGCGTTTTGGATTACAAACTGTCAATCAAGCGTAATCTGTTATCAGGCCAAATAACTCACAATTGTGACTAATTGTGACATTCAAGCATCATGTTTTGCTATCTGAAGACATTCCCGCAAGATTTTTACACGCTGGCCTGTAAAGCAGGGTCAGTTCAGCCGGAATGCCACCGGGCGTAGATTGCCGTGGGGAGGAGGCGGCCTGTGCCTTGCTGGGGCAGGGCCATTTCGCCGGTTTCCATGGTTCCGCCGAGCGGGGAGAGCCGGTCTGCCAGGGCCTGCGACAAAGCAAGGTAGGACAGGCGCACCGCATAGGCCGTCAGGATGACGAAGAGCGGCCGGTCGCTGAGCAGGGTCTTCACCGTGTCGAGCAGCTCGGGAAGGTTTTCCTCAAAGCGCCAGGTCTCGTTCTTGGGCCCGCGGCCAAATTTGGGCGGGTCCAGGATGATGGCGTCATACGTATTGCCGCGGCGGATCTCTCGGGCGGTGAACTTCATCGCGTCATCGGCGATCCAGCGGATCGTGCGATCATTCAGGCCGCTCATCGCCTGATTGTCCTTGCCATAGCCATTTGATTTCGGACTGGCGTCCAGATGCACCACCTCCGCGCCCGCGGCTGCGCAGGCGAGCGACATCATGCCGGTATAGCCGAACAGGTTCAGCGCCTTGATCGGCCGGCCGGCCGCGCGGATCTTCTCCTGCGCAAAGCGCCAATGCACCGAATGCTCCTGAAACACGCCCATATGGCGGAAGGCGGTTCGGCGGGCCTCAAAGGTCAGGCCGTTCCATTGCATCGGCCAGCTGTCCAGCGCCTTGGGCGAGAGGACGTCCCAATTGCCGGCGCCGTCATCCTCGCTGGATTTGGTGGAGAAGCGCGCATCGGCGCGCCAGCTATCCGTCGCCCGGGCCGGTTCCCAGAAGGCTTGCGGGTCAGGCCGGATGACGGTCTGGCTGCCAAAGCGTTCCAGCTTTTGCAGATGGCCGCTATCGAGCAGGGCATAGTCTTCCCAGTCATCGGCGATGAGGAGGCGTGTGTCCGTCTTCATTTGAAATCCCGTTGTCGCCAGGCTTCATAGGTCATGATGGCGGTGGCCTGGGCCAGGTTGAGGCTGTCGGCGCCGCCGCGCATCGGAATGAGGCAGAGCTGGTCACAGGCCGCTTCGGCCTCTGGCGTCAGGCCGGATTGCTCATTGCCCATTATAATGACGGAGCCCTGCTTGAAATCGGTATGGTCGTGGCGCGCGGTGCCATTGACGCTGGCCGCACTCATGGAGAGGCCAAGGCCCTGGCGCCAGGCATTGAAGGCCTCGAACGAGGCCGCCGCGAAGGGCATGTCAAAGATCGATCCCATGGACGCGCGCACGGATTCAAAGCTGTAGGGATCGCAGCAGGTTTCAACCAGAATGACGCCGGAAATGCCGGCGCAGTCAGCGGTGCGCAGAATGGTGCCCAGATTGCCGGGGTCGCGCACTTCATACAGGGCGATGAACAGGCCTGCCTCGTCCTGTGGCATATCTGCCAGCGTCAGGTGCTTTTGTTCGAAGGCGGCGATCACGCTCTGGGCGTTATCCTTGTGCGTCACGCGGCTCATCAGCTTGTCGGCGGCGAGCACGACGCGGGCCCCGCGATCCTGCGCTTTCTGTATAAGATCCGACAGATGCGGCCGATCTGCCATGGACGCGGCGACGACCAGGCTGTCCAGCTTCCAGCCATTGGCCAGGCCTTGCCCGATCAGGCGTGCGCCCTCGGCCAGAAAGAGGCCGGTCTCATTTCGGCCCTTTTTTCTTTCCAGGGTTTTCAAAGACTTGATGAGCGGATTGGATGCGCTGCTTATGGTCTCGATTGGGCGTGTCATGCTGTATATGTGTGACATTATATGAGTGTGCGGGGGACTCTTGCAGCAAAATGCTGAATAGGGCATCCCTCAAACACAGGGGATTAGACATGGAGGAGGTCGCGGGGCCTCTATGAGACTGCTCGACTACCTTTTCGGACTGGTGGCGCTTATCGGGCTCGGATTGACGAGCTGGTGGGCCGTGTACCAGTCACCAAACACGCCTGTAAACCTTCAAGCGCGCTTGCAGCAGAATGCGAGTGCCGCGCTGGAGACGGGCGGCTTTGACTGGGCCAGCGTGGAGATGCGCGGACAGCACGCTGTGCTGCACGGACAGGCCCCGTCCGCCGATGCCGTGCAGGCGGCGGCGGAAACCGTACTGACCTCCAGCGGTTCGGGCGGCGTCATCTTTGGCGGCGTGACGATCATCGAGAGCGCGGTCGATGCGGCCCCGCCTGTGTCCCCCTATGTCTGGCGCGCGATCAAGACGCCGGAGGGCGGCTATGTGCTGACCGGTTATGTGCCCTCGCGGGGCACGCAGCAGAAACTGGTCGAGCAGGCGAACGCACAGGCGGCGGGCGCTCCGGTGGAAGACCGGATGCAGCTGGCGGCTGGCGCGCCCGGCGCGAACTGGCAGGGCATGGCCCGCATGGTGCTGGAAGATCTGGGACAGCTGGACACAGGCGAGGCGAGCCTGCGCGACACGCGCGTGCGTCTCAGCGGCCTGTCGATGGAAGGCCCCATCCGCGCGCGCCTGACGGCCGAGATCGCCAATGTCGTTGCGCCTTTCCATGGCGAGCCGCTGATCCGCGGCCCGGCCCTGTGGACTGCGCAGCTTCAGCCGGGGGTGCTGACCCTGTCCGGCAAGGTTTCAAGTGAGGCGGAACGCGAAGAGATCGCCAGCATTGCCCGCCAATACTATGGCGGCGAAGTACGCGACGAGATGGAGGTGGCCGGCGAGCCGCATGATGGCTGGATGGTCGGCGTGCGCGCAGGCTTGCCTCAGTTCAGCCGCTTCACCAGAGGCGAGATGGCGTTTGACCCCAAAGAGACGGGCTTCAGCGTTCAGGGCGATGCTGCGCCGTCGACGCTGCAATACCTGCAACAAGACCTTTCTGGCCTGGATGGCCCTTATCCCGTCAGACTCTTCACCGATAGCGTGGCTGTGCCCGTCGACGAGATCAGCGACATCAATTTCAGGGCGGACCCGGTGGCGGCCTGCCAGCAGGCCTTTGACGCCGTGATGGACGCCAATCCGCTGGCCTTCGTGCCGGGCAGCGCAGAGATCCCGCGCGAGAGCGGGCAGACGCTGGACAAGCTGACCACAGTGGCCGGGCTCTGCGCGCCGGGGCTGGTCATCGAAATCGGCGGGCAGGGGCCTGCGACAGGAGACCGCGACAGCGTTACAGGCTTGGGCATGGATCGGGCTGAAGCTGTGAAGGAATATATGGTTTCCACAGGATTTGACGCTGCAAGGCTGACTGTAATCGGGTATGGTCCAGACCAGCCAGTGCAGAGTAATGACACTGAGGAGGGTCAGGCGAAGAATCGCCCGATCAGTTTCAAGGTTCGAGAACGGAGCGAATGATGGCGTGGCTTTTGGCACATATCTGGGCAGCGCTGGCAGGCGTCGCCGTGTTCGGTCTGCTTCTGGGCTGGTCCATTCGCGGCATGCTGCTGGTGGGCAAGATGCGCCGCGCGACCGTTGAGCGCGACATCACGATGACCGAGCTGGAGCAGGCCAAGGACGAGATTGAACGCCTCTACGCCGCCCAGCGGGGCAAGCCGATTGGCGGCGGGGACATCAATATCCGCGAAGAGCTGGCCGAGCGCGAAGTGAAGATCAGCCGCCTGGCGAATGAGCTGGAACGCGCCAAGAAACAACTAGAAGACCTGAAAGACCGCCCGGAGCCGCCGAAAGCTGCAGCGTCATTTGCGCCGCGTTCCCTCAGCGAAGCGGTCGCGTCTGATCCGGCCCCGGCGCTGGTCTGGCGTAATCGCCATCTGGAAAGCCGCGTACGTCATCTGGAAAACCTGATTGAGCAGGGCGTTGCTGTGGCGGCCCCGGCCGCGCAAGAGACCGCCCCGCAAGCGGCCGTTGCCACCGGCGCAGAGGCTGACCCGACCGAAGTGGGCCTCGCCGCTGACGCTGCGCCGGAAACGGGCGCTGATACGGCCAAGGAAGAATGGCAAGTCGGCTTCCTGCGCCAGCGCGTCGAAGCGCTGGAAGACCAGTTGATCAAGGCTGAGAGCGAAGCGAAACTAGCGCTGGAGGCGACGGAAGCCGCGAAGGCCGAAGCGGCCGCCCAGCCTGCTGAAGCGCCGGCCCCGGCTGCCCCGGCGCATACGCCCCGCGAAGGCGAGGTTGAGGAAGAACTGGCCCGCCTGCGCTGGCGCAACCGCTTCCTGGAAGGCCGGCTCGCCTATTTCGAGGGCGATGCGCGGGAGGCTCTGGAAGAGCCCGCTGCTGCTGTTGCCGAGGAGGAGCCTGCTGACACCCTTCCGGCGGAGGCCATTCCGGAGGAGAGGCCGAATTTCGGCTTCCAGGCCGATGAGCCCGTCGCAGAAGAAGAACCGCCGGTCGCAATTGCCCCGGCCTTTGGCGCGCTGGAAGAGGTGACGCCTGCCGAGGACGAAATACACGCCGAAGACGAAGTTCAGGCCGAGGAAGATTTGCCCGCCGAAGAAGCTGAGGCCGAAGAGATCGAGCCGGAAGCGGCTGAGCCTGAAGTCGCTGACCTGGAAGAGGCGGATCTCGAAGACAACATGCCGGATGAGGCGGAGCCGGAAGAGGATGTCGGCGCGTCTGACGAAGAGCCTGTCACTGTCGCCGATGTCTTTGAAGAGACGGTCGGCGCAGACACCGAAGAAGAGGTCTCCGGCGAAGGCGAAACCGCTGTAGAGGACGAGACGTCCGACGCGGCAGAAGAGACCGACGACGAGACGGAAGACGAAGCGCCTCCGGTTGCCTCCAGCGAAGAGGCCAGCCGCGCCATTCTGGCTGCGCTCGAACTCGATGATGAGGACGAGACAGACGAGGACGCCGCTGAGGATGACGACACTGCGTCAGACGACGAACTGGTCGCCGATGCTGAGGGTGAAGAGACCGACGCCGAAGACGACCAGGATGATGAGGAGGCCTATGACGAGGACTCCGATGATGACGAAGATTATGACGAAGATTATGACGACTCCGAAGACGATGAAGATTTCGACGAGGATGACGAGTCCGACGAGGATGAGGACGAGTCTGACGACGACGACGAAGACGAGGATGATTACGAGGACGAGGACGAAGATTTCGACGAAGATGACGAAGACTTCGACGAAGATGAAGACGACGAGTCCGACTATGATGACGAAGACGCCGATGAGGAAGATGGCGACGATTCGCTAGACGACGAAGACGATGAGTCTGATGAGGAAGAGGGCGAAGACCTCTACGCCGAAGACCAGACTGATGAGGAAGGCGAGGCGCCAGACGAGGATGTCTATGCCGAGACCGAAGAGGAGTCCGACTCTGAAGAAGACGAGGGAGAGGATGACGGTCCGGTCGGCACCGCGCCCAACGCGCTCGACAAGCCGGTGGCCGGTCATGCCGACGACCTCACCGTGATTGGCGGCATCGGCCCGAAGATCCAGGAATTGCTGAACGGCATGGGCATCTGGCACTATGAGCAGATCGCCGCCTGGACGCCGGACAATATCGCCTGGGTGGACCGCGAGCTGAACTTCTCCGGCCGCATCGTGCGCGAAGGCTGGGTCGAGCAGGCCGCCATCCTGGCCGGGGACATGGCCGAGGAAGACGCCTGATCGCGGCGCTTCATCGGCTGGCTTGCGGGCCGGAGCGGCTGTGGCCGTTCAGGAAAAATTCATGCAGGAACAGGCACGTTCGGAACAGATCGAACGTTGGTGCGATTGCTTTTTGAAGGGGGCGCGTTACGTTCCCGCTTCGAGGCACAAGGGAGATTTGAGATGGCAGACCTGGTCGAATTCGATGGTGAGGCGCTCGTAGGCGCGCCCACGGTACGCTTGTCCCGACGGGCGCTGATTACGGGCATGGCTGCCGGAACGGTGTTTCCGTTCATCTCCAGCTGCACGACCAATCCGGCGACGGGCTCCAACCAGCTGATCCTGTTCGGCGATGCGGAAGTCGCCAGCATGGCCGCCTCCGCCTGGACCGACATGAAGGCGCAGACGCCGACTGTTTCCAACTCCCGCCTGAAGAACCGCGTGCTCAATGTGTGGAGCCGCACCTCCAATGGCGCCGTGAAGGCGGGCCATATTGATCCGAATGCCAATTGGGACGTCGCCGTGTTCGACACTGATGATGTCAACGCCTTCGTCATGCCGGGCAACCGGGTGGGCGTCTATCGCGGCATCACCGAACTGACCGAGAATGACGACCAGCTCTCCTCCGTACTGGGCCATGAGACCGGCCACGTTGTCGGCCGTCACGCAGCAGAGCGCCTGTCTGTCTCCACCGCCAGCCAGGTCGGCCTGATGGCCGGGCAGATCGCCATCGCGCAATCTGACCAGTTGAGCCGCTATGGCAACGAGATTGCCGCCCTTGGTGGCGCGGCCATGCAGTTTGGCGTCGTGCTGCCTTATAGCCGCCGTCATGAGCTGGAGGCGGATCGCCTGGGCGTCGATTACATGCACAATGCCGGCTATGACGTGACCCAGTCCGTGCGTTTGTGGGAGCTGATGGATGCCAATTCCAAGGGCCAGCGCCCGCCGGAATTCATGTCCACACACCCGGACCCGGCCCGCCGTGCGCAGCAGCTGCGCACCTATATCAACGCCAAGGGCTATGCTCTGATGTAACGGCACCCGCCGCAGCGAAGAGACAAGAGCCCGGCGCGCAGGATGCGGCCGGGCTTTTTCGTGTTGCCGGGGGCAGGGGATTGCCGCCCGCGAAATATAAAAGCGGCTCTGCCCTTGTTTGAACACAATGTGCCTCTACATAGGCAATTCGACTTTTAGCCGGACGATCAGGCCTAGACTGTCAGAGTCTCACTCTGCCGCTCATTTCAGAAACTCCCATACAAAACTCGAATTCCCGCGGACCCGCATGTTGCAGGACCGCATCTTTATACAGGAGTGTTTCATGACAAGTGGCACCGTAAAATTCTACAACGACCAAAAAGGCTTCGGCTTTATCGCCCCTAATGATGGCGGCACCGACGTGTTCGTGCACGCAACGGCGCTTGAGCGCGCCGGCATGCACGCGCTGTCCGAAGGTCAGAAGGTCTCTTACACGACCGCCAAGGACCCGCGTAACGGCAAGACCGCCGTCGACACGATCCAGGCTGACTAGTCCTTCGGGATTACAAGGTTAGGGAAGGGCCGTCTCCGCAAGGAGGCGGCCTTTTCTGTATCTGCCCGGATCCCCTTGACCCGTGGGGGATTCTGCTTCATACGCCCCGCTTCCGTGGGAGGCTGTTAGCCCGGCTATACCACGGGCCTCCAAAGTAACCGGGCGGATCGAAAGACCACCGCCCCATCTGAAACGTTCGAGAGGACAATATGGCTAAGAAACTGCTGGGGCACCTCAAGCTCCAGATTCCTGCCGGCCAAGCCAACCCGTCGCCGCCTGTCGGCCCGGCGCTCGGTCAGCGCGGAATCAACATCATGGAATTCTGTAAGGCGTTCAACGCCAAGACCCAGGGCATGGAGCCCGGTCTGCCGGTTCCAGTCGTGATTTCCTACTATCAGGACAAATCCTTCACCTTCGTCGTGAAGTCTCCGCCGGCCACTGTGCTGCTGAAGAAGGCTGCCAAGCTGAAGCTCGGCAAGAAGCCTGCTTCCGGCGCCAAGAAGCCGGGTTATGACATCGTCGGCAAGGTCACCATGGCTCAGGTTCGCGAAATCGCGGAAATGAAAATGGAAGACCTGAACGCAAACGACCTCGACGCAGCGTCCAAGATCATTGCCGGCTCTGCCCGCGCAATGGGCATCGAAGTGGTGGAGTAGGATCATGGCGAAACCAGGCAAGCGCGCACGCGCAATCAATGAAAGCGTCGACAAGGACAAGGCCTACACCATCACCGAAGCTGTGAAGCTGGTGAAGGAAAACGCCAAGGCCAAGTTTGACGAGACCGTCGAAATCGCCGTGAACCTCGGCGTTGACCCGAAATATGCTGACCAGATGGTCCGCGGTGTGGTCAACCTGCCGTCAGGCACCGGTAAAGACGTTCGCGTCGCTGTCTTCGCAAAAGACGCCAAGGCTGACGAAGCCAAGGAAGCCGGAGCCGATATCGTCGGCGCCGAAGACCTGATGGAAAAAATCCAGGGCGGCTTCATGGACTTCGACCGCGTTATCGCGTCTCCGGACATGATGGCTGTTGTTGGCCGCCTAGGTAAGGTGCTGGGCCCGCGCGGCCTGATGCCGAACCCGAAAGTCGGCACTGTCACGCCGAACGTTGCCCAGGCTGTCAAAGATGCGAAATCCGGCTCTGTCGAATTCCGCGTCGAAAAAGCTGGTATCGTTCACGCAGGCGTTGGCAAGGCCAGCTTCTCTGAAGGCGACATCGAGAAGAACGTGAATGCGTTCCTCAACGCCCTGTCCAAAGCCCGTCCGTCGGGCGCTAAAGGCCAGTTCATCCGCAAGATCGCCCTGTCGTCCACCATGGGCGCCGGTGTTGTGATCGACACGGCTGAAGTCAGCCAGACGATCCCTCAATAAGGCCCCGCTGAAAAGCGAGGGAGAGATGAAGCCCGGTGCAGCGATGCGCCGGGCTTTTTCGTTGGGGGCTCTCCTCTGTAGCGCGCGCAGCAGGAATCCGCTTTAGAGGGAAGATGGGGTCTACCAGAAAGCATCGGCCGCGCGGGCGGCGCGCATTTTCCACAGGGATGGGGCTGACCGTCTTTGCCTGTTTGATCGGCTTTTTCATAATCAGCCAGATCGGCTACATGGATGCCTTGACCCGGGTCCCGGTCTGCGGGGCGATGCAGCTCTTTCTGTTGGGCAGGCCAGGCCGGATTGATGCTGTACTGGACACGATGGCGGCGGTGGGCTTTGCCGGCATGGGTCTGGTGGCGGCCATGGGGCTTACCTCACTGGTGGAGAAATCATGGCGGCTGCGGGATCTCATTTTGGGGATAGCGAATACTGTCATCGCCAGCCTGATGATCTGCCAGTGGCTGGTGGCCTGGGCTTTCTTCCATCCAGAGACCTGGCAGGCGCGGGCCATCATGGCCATCGCCCCGGAAGCGCCCGTGGTCTATATGGACGATCTTCTGAGCGGATGGGACCGATACGCCGACAGCCCGAACTGGGCGCAAATTGCTCCGAAGACATACTTTAATGACACGATCGGTATCTATGCCCGTGAAGAAGTTGCCCGGACATGTTTTCAGGCAGACTTCATCCGTGCAAACCTGAAAAATATTTATTCGAGGGGTAACCTGCCGAACGGTACGCCAATTGCCGCCTTGCCGGATCATGCGCTGGAGAAAGCCGAAAGGGTCTTCGTGTTTTATGACCGTGAGGGGCGATATCTGAGCTATGACACCTATTGGGATGATGAGAGTTATCCTGAGATGCAGAAGCGCAATGCCGAACGCGACGAAGAGGGGCGTCAGGTGGATGCGAGCGAGGTATGGGGCCAGGTGATGAAGAGCCTGTTCTCTGAGCCCGAAGGCGAATTGGGGCCTGAGGAAGATGTGCGGCCCTACACACGCGAAGAGATTAACGCGATGGTCAAGGCAACCTGGGACCGGGATGCGCCTCTGCCTGAGGAATGAGGCCATACCCCCTCGCGCTCATCGGGCACCTCCCCCGCTTGGGCGGGGGAGGGCCGGCAGGATAATCAGCCTACGAAGGAGAGGCGGATGAAGGCGCCGCGGCCGGCGCCGGGCACGCGGGTGCCCAGGGCCACGTCGCCAAAGCCGTTGCGATTGTAGCCGGAGAGGTGGTCACGGGTGACCTGATCCAGCAGATTTTCCACGCCCGCAGACAGGCGCACGCCGTCTTTCACCTGCCAGTCGCCATACAGGCTGAGCGTGACATAGCCGGGTGAGGCAGCCTCGCTGTTGGTGAGTGAAACCTCGTCCTGCTCGGCCACGGCGCGGGTCTCGAAGGTGGCGGACCAGACGCCGCCTTCCCAGGTGAGTCCTGTTGTCAGGCTTGGCGCGGCGATGCGATAGAGATTGTCATCAATGTCACGGCGTTCCCCGCGCACATAGTTCAGCACACTGTCTATGCGGAGCGGGCCGTCAAAGTCGTAGCCGAAATCCATGTCGAAGCCATACAGACGCGCATCGACATTCGCCCAGCGCAGCGGCGTCGGGTCTCCATTCATGTTGGCGACCATCTCAACGGGAGAATTGATCGTGCCCGGCGTATCATCAAAGGGCACGCCCTGGATATAGTCGTCGATCTGGCGCACATAAACCGTCGGGCGGGCATAGACCTTGCCCGTGGCATAGTCGAAGCCAGCCTCAGCAATGAGGGCGGTTTCTGGGTCGAGATCCAGATTGCCGACATAGATGTTGCCATCGGCAAGTCCGCCGCTCGCATTGATCGGCAGCCAGCCATAACGCTGGATATATCCGGGCATGTTCTGCTTGCGGGCCAGGGTAACGCGCCAGGAGATATTGTTTTCCATCGGTGTCCACAGGCGGGCCACGATGTCAGCGGTCGTGTCCTCGCCGGAGCGGTCTGCGGCATTGAACTGCATGGCCAGCATTTGTGGGCCGGCCGGCAGCATGGCCCCGAGGGTGGCGTTGCCGGAATCATACTCGTTCTGGTCGATCCGTACACCAAGCTGCCCTTCGAAGACGCCCAGCCCGCCGGTCCATTCCGCGAAGGCGCCAAGCCGGTCCATCTCGATATCCGGGAAAGGTGAGACGAAGAACATGGCATTCTTCGGATTGGTAATGAGGACGTCGTGCTCCGCATTTTCCATGTCCACGCCCATGAGGAGATTGCCCCCGAATGCATCAAGGCCCGCTTTCACGCTGGCGCCCTTGGTGGTGGCATAGGCCATGGTCTCACGATGCTTCGCGGGCGTTGGGGCGGGGCGGAGGTCGTAATTGTTCATCGCGTGGGCGACGTCTGAATAGTGAACTTCCGCTTCCCATGTCACACCGCCCAGTTCGGTCTTGTAGCCGAGGCGGGCGAAGTCCGTATCGAAATAGCGGATGTCCATCGGGAAGGGCGGGTTGCCGGAGGGGCCGGTATTCTGGCGGCGGGCATCCAGCGTGAAGGTGCCGATATCCGTGCGGAGGCCCGTGGAGAGGCCATAGACGCCGCGCTCGAATTCCGAGCCGCCGATGGTGCCGTCCTTATACTCCGTATCGCCGCCCTTTTCATAGGAGGCGAGCAGGTTTGCGCGCCATGTGTCTGTCGATGCGCCGATGACGCCGCCGGCGGCGTAGCTGTCATTCGCCGTGCGCCCGCCAAGCATCACATCATAGCCAAGCGCCGGATCGCTGCTGTCGGAGAAGTCCACCTTCTTGAAGACGGCGTCGGCGCCGCCCGCAAGGCCGGGACCCGCCGAGACGGGGCTGACACCCCGGTCGATCACGACGGAGGCGATCAGCGGGGTGGGGGCATAGTGAAAGACCGGGTCCATCAGGTTCGGTCCGCCAGAGGCGATGCTCTGGCCATCCAGCCGCAGATTCATCCGCTCGCCAAACAGGCCGCGATACTGGACCTGGCCGGACAGCTCGCCATTGCCGATGCGGGCGGCACCCGGTGTGCGGGCGGTGAGGTGGGTGATGTCCATGCCGGTCAGCGGGGCGGCTTCAGGCGTAATGGTGGTGTCCGTGGCGGTGGTGACGCGCTGGCCGGTGACGATGATGACATCCTGCAGGGCAGGGGCGGTGTCATCCTGGGCGTGGGCGGTGAGGCCGGGCAGGGCGAGGGCGATGAGGCCCGCGCCGGTCATAAGGGTGCGTTTCATGAGAGATGTCCTCTTCACCTGCGGGGTGGGGCAGGTGGTGTCTGATTGAGAATTGGGGGTGGGTCAGATCAGACGGGAGAGGGGCGGCCCGCGCGGGGGCAGCAGGGAATCGATGGGGCGCTGCGTCAGCGGCACAGCATAGGGGCGCGCGCCAAGCAGGGGCAGGCCGAAGGCCACAGGCTGGATTAGCAGCGGCGGGGTATTGGGCAGGTCAAATGCCGCAGTGACGGCATAGGGACAGTCCGGCTGGTCGGCCTGGTCATCGGCGGGCGGCGCATCGGGGTCGTAATCGGCGGGCAGGGCCGTCAGCGTGCGGGTTTCCGGGTCGAGCTGCATCAGCTGGCCCACGCCATCGCCGCACAGGCGGACGATGATGGGGCCATCTTCGGCGCTGTCCAGCATGTAGCCGCTGGGCACCGCGCCGCGCACGCCAAGGCCCGCCACAATCAGCAGCAGGGCAAGCGTCCTCAGATGGCGGAACAGATCAGTCATCCCCCGGCCCTTTAAACCTGCGGGCGGCATTTATGAACGCGACACTTGCACACGGGGCTGTGATTTGGCGGCGCCCAGCACAGGCGCCGCTGGAGGCGAGGCCTCAGCGGGGGTGGGAAGGTGTGGCGGTCCGGGCGCGGGCGTCAGCTTGTGTCGGGGACGGGGGGCGCGAAGACATCATGGTCCATCGCCCTCAGGAGAAGGTGCAGGGCCCGGTCGAGCGGGTCCAGATTGTCGGGCATGTCTGGCGGAGGCGCTAGCGGCAGGGCGCGGCCAGTCTTGTCTGAACCAGTCTCAGCGGCGCGCTGGCGGGCAAGCCATCTGGCCATGCGCCGGGCATAGACATCTGTATTGTCGAACGCATCGCCCAGCGCCTTCATCCGAGGGATGAGGCGGGCAAGGGGCGTCGGCGGCGGCGCGGGCACGCGGTCTGGTGTAGGCGAGATGCCGGGCTGGGCGCCCGCATCCATCAGCGTGACACGCGGGCAGAGCGCTTCGGGCAGCCAGTCCTCTGCGGGCCCTGTCTCGCGGGCCTCATCCTGCCGGGATGGGCGCGGGGCCGGCTCGATCATGCGGAAGCGGGGGCAGGGCAGCTCATCCGGCGTGGGGCTGTCCGAGGCCGGCTGGGCGGAGGGCTGGAGGCCCGGGGGCGCAGGCCGGGCGGCAGATGTTGCGGGCGGCGTGTCTGGCACCTGCATCTGCAAGGCGCGCAGGCAGATCAGGCGGCGCATCATCGCCTCGGCCAGGCCGACACGCTTCAGGCAGGCCTCGGCCGCCGCCATGCTGGTCGCGCCAAGGCGGCAGATCGTGGTGATCAGCGTTGCCAGCAGAGTGCGGGCGCGATCTTCCAGGGAGGCAAGGTCCGGTGACATGGACAGAAGTATCCCACAGCGCGCGGCGAGGGGGACAAGTTCGCTGACCTATTTCGCAGGCCCTTGTTTTGGTTGAAGGCAGGGCGCGGGATTTTGTGGGAAAGTGGGCTCTCGTGCGGGCGGCCCCGTCTTTCCACTTTTCCGAGGGATGGATTTCTAGTGTAATAACAGTATAGTGCACAGACATCTTGGGATAGCCCTCTTGAGAGGACGGCGCGTGAGCAAGACTATTTTGGTCGTGGAAGACAATTATCTGATTGCCGAGGATTTCGCGGAAATGTGCGAGGAGATCGGCATAACCGTCGTTGGTCACGCCGTTCGCGCCTCTGATGCCTTGCAGATAGTGGCCGACAAGAAACCCGATTATGTGCTGATGGACATGCGCCTGAAAGGGCAGCGGGACGGCGTCGACGTGGCGATGGAAATTCACAGTGCGCGCCCGCAGACGAAGATTGTCTACATCACGGGGTCGGATGATCCGGGCACGATGGAGCGCATCCATGAAGACCACCCGCATGACATTCTGCTGAAACCGATCAACCCTGCACAGCTGAAAAGCGTACTGGGCTGAGACCGTCGCCGCGAATGAGCAGGACAAGCGAGGGGGGCTTTGTAACCCCTTTCCGGGATACTGATTTCAATCAAAAGGTGCTATTCTTTCCCCGGGCTGAATGGGGAATGGGACAATGAAAAAGCTGATTTGGGTATTTGCGGCCGTGTGCCTGCTGGCCGGTGAGGCGTTTGGGGATGTGATAACACTGGATGACTGCAAGAGTGGTAAGCCCGACGGGGTGGCGGCGGCAGATTTCCAGGTGGTCTGCGCAACACTTCAGGCGGCGCAGAACCATGATGCCGGGCTCATAAAGGCCGCGGCCGAAGCGGAAAAGCTGAAAGCAGAAGCCGAAAGCGCAAAGATAGCCGCGCAAACCGCGTCCAAATATTCCGATGCAGAGAAATTGAAGGCGCTGACTCCGGAGTTCGACCCCGACAAGTCAGGGGGTGTGGACGTGAAAGAGGGCGGCGGAAAGATAGAAGGTGAGCTATTAGCGCTGGCGGCCTTAAAAAGGAGCGCCCAAGAAATCTGCAGTAAGACTTCTAAAGAGGTGTCCGGGAATATTTATATTCGTACTGCAGGTGAGGCGGACCCTTCACGAGCTGATATATTGTTCAAGTTCCAACTGAAATATCTGAAAACGCTCTATGACCAAGGCGTTGAACAGGAAAATACGCTCAATATAGCAATTGCGAAATTCGAAGACGATTTAGACGTCACAAGGCGCCTTTATGAGGATGAGGGTAAAAAGGCAGGTCTGGTCCCGGAGGTTCTAGCTTTTCAGGCTGTCGGAAATGCAGTTGCAGGATTCACGCAGCTGTTCGCTACGGATTTCACCGTCGGTGGTGTGAAAGTGTCTGAATATGATCAGGCCCTGGTCTCTGAAGTCGTGGGCTGTCTTGATAGTTCCAACAAGTTCAGCGCCGGATCATTCAATGGCTCTATCGTTAAAGTCGATGAGATCGCCCTCATTGACGATTTGAATAAGAAAAAGGCTGATCTCACCAATCTTGAGAATCAAAAGAAAAACTTTGAGAGTCGGATTACCAAATTGGATGAGGCCCTAGCGGTTTTGGCCGAGAAGGTGGATGAGGAGGATGAGCCCGCTCCAAGCGGTCCTGTGGACACGGTGACGGAGCTGAAAATCTCTCTGGCTGCAATCAAGGCTAAGGCAAATGAATATGCAGGCACCGTGGCAAGTTATCGGAAATCCTATGATGAGCTGATAAAGGCGCTCGGTACTGTAGATGGGCCTCTTGCCATGTCGGAATTGCTGCGGTCGCGGGCGTTTGCGAAGAAAGAATTCAAGTACACCCTGGAGCTGAAGATCGATTCAGCGGGCGGCTCTTTCTACACCAAGAAAAATGTCTGGTCGTCCTTGGGGGATATGCCGTTTGAGGTCGCTGGAGGGGCTACGGTTCACTTCGTTCTCTATGATGGTACAGGCGCAATAAAGGCATCCGGCGCTATGGGAGCGCATTCAGGATATTATGAGGTAGATGACATTCCATCGAGTAAGACGAAGATAGAGCCCAAACTGGTTGTCGGGCCTGAGGAAGATAAGAGCGGGGCTCAGTCTACTAACCTCCCTGCCAGTCAGGCTGGGAATGGGAGCAGCTAGGCGGGTGGCGCCATGCGTCCACAGCTTGTATCAGGGGGGGACAGATTGCCTCCGCCTGAAAGCTTGACATTTTCTCACAATAGGGGGTTGCGGCGGCTCGGATAAAGCGTTAACAAGCCCCTCTTGACGGGAGTACTCCGATATGCATCGGGGGCCTCCCGTTTTCCTGTCCTAGACCATAGGCCGCTCTTTCGGGGGTGATAAAGACAGTTTCACTGTCACCTATGCAGACGGGGTGAGGCGTATAATCGGTTCGGAAACAGGGGGTTACAGGCCCTTTGTGGAAAACCGGGCAGGCCAATCCCTGGGCAGGCGCTGGAAGGCTTCCGGGCCAGAAGGCGAATACCAGGGCGGCCGGATGGTCCGGGCGCCTCAAACTGGAGACCCGCTATGGATAAAGCTGGAAAAACTGTGGCTCTCGAGACCCTCAAAGGGGTTTTCGACGAGTCCGGTGCTGTCGTCGTGACGCACTATACCGGTCTTACTGTTGCGGAAATGACCAAGCTGCGTGGCATGCTCCGCAAGGACGGCGCACAGCTTAAGGTGGTCAAGAACCGTCTGGCGAAAATCGCCCTCGACGGCAAAGGTGGTGATGCTGCTCAGGAGCTCTTCCAGGGCCCTGTGGCAATTGCCTTCTCTCCGGACCCGGTGTCGGCTGCGAAAGCGGCTGACGAGTTTGCGAAAGAGAATTCCAAACTCGTGATCATCGGTGCGGTGATGGGGGATGAGGTTCTCGATGCCAAAGGCGTCGAAAGCCTCGCGAAACTGCCATCTCTCGACCAGCTTCGTGGCAAGCTTATCGGCCTCCTGCAGGCACCGGCAACGAAAGTTGCAGGCGTCGTTCAGGCTCCGGCTGGGCAGCTCGCTCGCGTGGTGGCTGCTTACGGCAACAAAGACGCCGCATAAGCCATCCGTTTTCGCTATTTAAGACTACAAACACCGAACCTAACAGGAATTTGAAAAATGGCAGATCTCGAAAAGATTGTCGAAGACCTCTCCGCCCTCACCGTGCTTGAGGCTGCTGAGCTTGCTAAACTGCTTGAAGACAAGTGGGGCGTTTCCGCTGCTGCTCCGGTTGCTGTCGCAGCCGTTGCTGGTGGTGACGCAGGCGCTGCTGCTGCGGAAGAAAAAGACGAGTTCGACGTTGTCCTGACCGACGCTGGCGACAAGAAGATCAACGTGATCAAACTGGTCCGCGAAGTTCAGCCGTCCCTCGGCCTGAAAGAAGCTAAAGAGCTCGTTGAAGGTGCTCCGAAAGCTGTCAAGGAAGGCGCTCCGAAAGCTGAAGCTGAAGAGCTCAAAAAGAAATTCGAAGAAGCTGGCGCAAAAATCGAGCTCAAGTAAGCTCCAGCGACTTCAAATCCGGGTGGCGTTCGCGCGAGGCGTTGCCCTTTCAAAGAACAGCGCGGCGGTCTCAAATGAGGCCGCCGCGAACTCGCGTTCTGGCGATAAAGTCTGCGGCCAGGTGGCCGGGGACACAAAAAATGGGATCCTGGGATGGCACTCTCCTTCACGGAAAAGAAACGTATCCGCAAATCCTTCGGGCGCATTCCCGAAGCCATCGAAATGCCAAACCTGATCGAGGTTCAGCGCGAAAGCTACGAACACTTCCTCCAGATGCACACGCCCTCTGAAAAGCGGACGGATGATGGTCTGGGCGGTGTGTTCAAGTCCGTGTTCCCGATCACTGACTTCTCCGAGCGGGCAACGCTCGAATATGTCTCTTACGAGTTTGAAGCGCCGAAATTCGACGTGGAAGAATGCATGCAGCGCGACCTGACCTTCCAGGCGCCGCTGAAAGTGCGTCTCCAGCTGGTCGTTTTCGATGTCGACGAAGACACGGGCGCGCGCTCCGTCAAGGAAGTGAAAGAGCAGGAATGCTATCTCGGCGACATCCCGCTGATGACCGAGAAGGGTACCTTCGTGGTCAACGGCACCGAGCGGGTGATCGTCTCGCAGATGCACCGCTCTCCGGGCGTGTTCTTCGACCATGACAAGGGCAAGACGCATGCCTCCGGCAAGCTGCTGTTCGCGGCGCGGATCATTCCGTATCGCGGCTCCTGGCTGGACTTCGAATTCGACGCAAAAGACATCCTGAACATCCGGATCGACCGCAAGCGCAAGCTGCCGGCGACCACGATGCTGTACGCTCTCGGCTATGACACCGAGCAGATCCTGGACCTGTTCTACACCAACTCCATCTACCGCATGGACAAGAAGGGCTGGATCACGGGCTTCCGCGCCGAAGCCTGGAAAGGCGTGAAGCCGGAATTCGATCTGGTCGACGCAAAAACCGGCAAGACGGTCGCCGAAGCCGGCAAGAAGATCACCGCCCTGAAAGCCAAGCGTATCGCAGAGGCTGACACGGACGAGATCATCGTGCCGTCCGACGCCCTGATCGGCAAATTCCTGGCCCGCGACGTTGTGAATAACGAAACCGGCGAGATCTTCGGTGAAGCCGGCGACATGCTGGAAGAGGAAATGCTCGCCGAGATGCGCGATTACGGCATCACGACGATCGAAGTGCTCGACATCGACGCCTCCGGCCGTGGCCCGTGGCTGCGCAACACGCTGAAAGCGGACAAGAACGAAACCCGTTTCGAAGCCCTGTCCGACATCTACCGCGTGATGCGTCCGGGCGAGCCGCCGACCCAGGAAGCTGCTGACGCCCTGTTCGGCCAGCTCTTCTTCGATCCGGAGCGCTATGACCTGTCCGCCGTTGGCCGCGTGAAAATGAACATGCGCCTGAACGTTGGCGTGCCGGGCTATGAAGCCGCCGCAGACGACATGCGCGTGCTGCGCAATGACGACATCATCGGCGTCATGAAGGTCATCCTGGACCTTAAAGACGGCAAGGGCGAAGTCGACGACATCGACAACCTCGGCAACCGCCGCGTCCGTTCCGTCGGCGAGCTGATGGAAAACAATTACCGCATCGGCCTCGTGCGCATGGAGCGTGCGATCAAGGAGCGTATGGGCTCTGTCGACATCGACACGGTGATGCCGCACGACCTGATCAATGCGAAGCCGGTTGTGGCCTCTGTCCGC
The DNA here is from genome assembly GCF_000682755.1 of Hyphomonas beringensis. Classification (GTDB taxonomy): domain Bacteria; phylum Pseudomonadota; class Alphaproteobacteria; order Caulobacterales; family Hyphomonadaceae; genus Hyphomonas; species Hyphomonas beringensis. The sequence goes on along the minus strand of NZ_AWFF01000035.1, from coordinate 10,726 downwards.
GAATTCTTCGGCTCCTCGCAGCTGTCGCAGTTCATGGACCAGACCAACCCGCTGTCCGAGATCACCCACAAGCGTCGTCTCTCGGCGCTTGGACCGGGCGGCCTGACCCGCGAACGGGCCGGCTTCGAAGTGCGCGACGTGCACCCGACCCACTATGGCCGTATCTGCCCGATTGAAACGCCGGAAGGCCCGAACATCGGTCTGATCAACTCCCTGGCCACGCATGCCCGCGTCAACAAGTACGGCTTCATCGAAAGCCCGTACCGCAAGGTGATGAACGGCAAGCTGACCGACGAAGTTGTCTACCTGTCCGCCATGGAAGAGAGCATCTATTCCATCGCCCAGGCCAATGCGACGGTGAACGAGGCTGGCGAGCTGGCGAATGAATTCGTCAACGCCCGTGTGGCTGGCGAAGCGACCATGGTTGCCCGCGAAGACATCCAGTATATGGACGTCTCTCCGAAGCAGGTTGTCTCGGTTGCTGCGTCTCTCATTCCGTACCTCGAAAACGACGACGCCAACCGCGCCCTGATGGGGGCGAACATGCAGCGTCAGGCGGTGCCGCTTGTGCAGTCTGAAGCGCCATTCGTCGGGACCGGCATGGAATCGGTTGTGGCCCGCGACTCCCGCGCAGCTATCGTTGCCCGCCGGGCAGGGGTGGTTGAGCAGGTCGACGCGCTGCGGATCGTTGTGCGCGCCACGGAAGAACTCGAAGGCTCCAAATCGGGCGTCGACATCTACCGTCTGGCCAAGTTCCGCCGTTCGAACCAGAACAGCTGCATCAACCAGCGCCCGATTGTGCGCGTGGGTGACACCGTTGCGAAGAACGACATCATCGCAGACGGCCCGTCCACCGACATGGGCGAACTGGCCCTCGGCCGCAACGTGCTCGTCGCGTTCATGCCGTGGAATGGCTACAACTTCGAGGACTCCATCCTGATCTCCGAGCGGATCGTGAAAGACGACGTCTTCACCTCGATCCACATCGAGGAATTCGAAGTCGCCGCGCGCGACACGAAGCTGGGACCGGAAGAAATCACCCGCGACATCCCGAATGTTGGGGAAGAAGCCCTGCGTAACCTCGACGAAGCCGGCATTGTTGCCGTCGGCGCCGAAGTGAAGGCAGGCGACATCCTCGTCGGCAAGGTGACGCCGAAGGGCGAAAGCCCGATGACGCCGGAAGAGAAACTCCTCCGCGCCATCTTCGGTGAGAAAGCCTCTGACGTTCGCGACACCTCCCTGCGTGTGCCTCCGGGCGACGCCGGTACGGTTGTTGATGTCCGCATCTTCAACCGCCACGGCATCGACAAGGACCAGCGTGCCCTTCAGATCGAGCGTGAGCAGATCGAGAAGCTGCAAGAGGATAAAGAGGACGAACAGGCCATTCTGGAGCGCAACACGTACAACCGTCTGCGCGACCTGCTGATCGGCAATGAAGCGGCCGCCGGGCCGAAGAACTTCGTGCCGGGCAAGATCACGGCCGAATCCCTGGAGCCTCTGACCGAGAACCAGATGTGGGACATCGCCCTGAAGTCTGAAAAGGCTCAGTCCGATCTCGACGCCCTGAACGAGCAGTTCGAGAACTCCATCAATGAGCTGGAAGCCCGCTTCAACGACAAGGTCGACAAGGTTCAGCGCGGCGATGACCTGCCTCCGGGCGTCATGAAGGTCGTCAAAGTGTTCCTGGCCGTGAAGCGCAAGCTGCAGCCGGGCGACAAGATGGCCGGCCGTCACGGGAACAAGGGGGTTATCTCCAAGATCAACCCGCAGGAAGATATGCCCTTCCTGGAAGACGGTACCCCGGTCGACATCGTGCTCAACCCGCTGGGCGTTCCATCGCGGATGAACATCGGTCAGATCCTTGAGACCCACACAGGCTGGGCCTGCCGTGGTCTCGGCCGGATCATCGACAATGCCGTGGACGAGTTCCACCAGAACAGTGATGTCGGAGGTCTCCGCACCGCCCTGACCCAAGCCTATGGCGAGGAACAGGAAATGCCGGAAACCGATGCCGAGATCATCGAACTGGCCGGAAACCTGCGCAATGGTGTGCCGATCGCTACGCCGGTCTTCGATGGTGCCCGCGAAAGCGACATCAACGGCCTGCTGGAGCGTGCCGGTCTCGATACGTCGGGTCAGGTTCGCATGTATGACGGCCGCACCGGTGAGGCGTTCAGCCGCCAGGTCACTGTGGGCTACAAATATCTTCTCAAACTGCACCACCTGGTCGATGAGAAGATCCACGCCCGTTCGACCGGACCGTACTCGCTCGTCACGCAGCAGCCTCTGGGCGGCAAGGCCCAGTTCGGCGGCCAGCGCTTCGGGGAGATGGAGGTCTGGGCTCTGGAAGCCTATGGCGCCGCGTACACGCTGCAGGAAATGCTGACCGTGAAGTCTGACGACACGGCCGGCCGTGCCAAGGTCTACGAGGCGATCGTCCGCGGTGACGATACCTTCGAGGCCGGTATCCCGGAGAGCTTCAACGTGCTCATCAAGGAAATGCGCTCGCTCGGTCTCAATGTTGAGCTGATCGAGGAAGATTCCGGACGTGATGACGAAGACGAAGCCACCGTCGCCGCCGAGTAGAATGAGACTTAAACCGGACCGCCCCGCCACTGCGGCGGGGCGAACCGGACGAGACAAGAAGATTTCATAGGGCAGGGGCCCGCCAGCCCCGATAACCAAGCCCACCCAAGGAGCAGACACCCATGCGCCAGGACGTCGCCAGTATCTTCAACCCGAATACCCCCGCCCCGACTTTCGAGGCGATCCGTATTTCCATTGCCAGCCCGGAGAAAATCCGGTCCTGGTCTTCGGGCGAAATCAAGAAGCCTGAAACCATCAACTACCGGACCTTCAAGCCGGAGCGGGACGGCCTTTTCTGTGCCCGTATCTTCGGCCCGACGAAGGACTATGAGTGCCTTTGTGGCAAGTATAAGCGCATCAAGTATCGCGGCATCACCTGCGAGAAATGCGGCGTGGAAGTTACCCTGGCGCGCGTTCGCCGTGAGCGCATGGGCCATATCGACCTGGCCGCGCCGGTTGCGCACATCTGGTTCCTGAAATCGCTTCCGTCCCGGATTTCAACGCTGCTCGACATGGCGCTGAAAGACGTTGAGCGTGTGCTGTACTTCGAAAGCTACATCGTGGTTGAGCCCGGCCTGACCGAGCTTGAGCCGAAGCAGCTGCTCACCGAAGAAGAGTACATGGACAAGCAGGACGAGCTTGGCGAGGACGCGTTCACCGCCATGATCGGCGCGGAAGCCATCCGCGAACTGCTGATGCAGCTGGAACTGCCGGTTCTGGCCGAAACGCTGCGTGAAGACCTGCGGGAAGCCACGTCCGAACTGAAGACGAAGAAATATTCCAAGCGTCTGAAAGTGGTCGAATCCTTCCTCCAGTCCCGCGCCAAGCCGGAATGGATGATCCTGACCGTTGTGCCGGTCATTCCGCCGGATCTTCGCCCGCTGGTTCCGCTGGATGGCGGCCGTTTCGCAACGTCCGACCTGAACGATTTGTATCGCCGCGTGATCAACCGGAACAACCGCCTGAAGCGCCTGATGGAGCTTCGCGCGCCGGACATCATCATCCGCAACGAGAAGCGGATGCTGCAGGAATCCGTTGATGCCCTGTTCGACAATGGCCGCCGCGGCCGTACGATCACCGGCACCAACAAGCGTCCGCTGAAGTCGATCTCCGACATGCTGAAAGGCAAGCAGGGCCGCTTCCGTCAGAACCTTCTCGGTAAGCGCGTCGACTATTCCGGCCGGTCCGTCATCGTGGTGGGCCCGAGCCTGCGTCTGCACGAATGCGGCCTGCCGAAAAAGATGGCGCTGGAGCTGTTCAAGCCGTTCATCTATGCCCGCCTCGACGCGAAGGGCCTGGCCGGTACGGTCAAGGCTGCGAAGAAGCTGGTTGAAAAAGAAAAGCCGGAAGTCTGGGATATTCTGGACGAAGTGATCCGTGAGCACCCGGTTCTGCTGAACCGCGCGCCGACGCTTCACCGTCTCGGCATCCAGGCGTTCGAGCCGAAACTGATCGAGGGCAAGGCCATCCAGCTGCACCCGCTGGTCTGTGCGGCCTTCAACGCCGACTTTGACGGTGACCAGATGGCTGTCCACGTTCCGCTGAGCCTTGAGGCCCAGTTGGAAGCCCGCGTGCTGATGATGTCTACGAACAACATCCTGTCACCGGCCAACGGCAAGCCGATCATCGTTCCGTCCCAGGATATTGTTCTGGGTCTCTACTACCTGTCTCTGGATCTGGATGGCGAGCCTGGCGAAGGCATGATCTTCTCCGAAATGGCCGAAATCGAGCAGGCGCTCGACAATGGCCTGATCAGCCTGCACTCCAAGATCAAGGCGATGTATGAAGGCGTCGATGATGAGGGCAATCCATGGCGCCGTGTGATCGACACGACCGCCGGCCGCTTCATGATTGCCGACATCCTGCCGCGCATGAAGGGCATCCAGCCTGACCTGGTCAACACGACCATGACCAAGAAGACGATCTCCAAGATCATCGACGAGGTCTATCGTCTGTGCGGTCAGAAGGCGACGGTGATCTTCTGTGACAAGATGATGGGCCTGGGCTTCAAGGAAGCCTGTAAAGCCGGCATCTCGTTCGGCAAGGACGACATGGTCATCCCGGAAGCCAAGCAGAAACTGGTCGACTCGACGAAGGAGCAGGTCTCCGAGTATGAGCGTCAGTATGCTGATGGTCTGATCACACGGGGTGAGAAGTACAACAAGGTGGTTGATGCCTGGTCGACCTGTACCGACAAGGTGGCCGATGCCATGATGGACGCGTCTGCGCGTCCGCAGGCAGCGACAGCTGGCCGTAAGGCACAGATCAACTCGATCTTCATGATGGCCGATTCCGGTGCGCGTGGTTCGAAGAACCAGATGAAACAGCTGGCCGGTATGCGCGGCCTGATGGCCAAGCCGTCGGGTGAAATCATCGAGACGCCGATCATCTCGAACTTCAAGGAAGGTCTGACCGTTCTTGAATACTTCAACTCGACCCACGGTGCCCGTAAAGGCCTCGCGGATACGGCTCTGAAGACCGCCAACTCCGGTTACCTGACACGCCGCCTGGTCGACGTGGCCCAGGACTGCATCATCAACGAAGATGATTGCGGCACCGAGCGCGGCATCGATATCGCGGCTGTTCTGGAAGGCGCCGATGTGACCGTCTCCCTGGCAGAGCGTATTCTTGGCCGTGTGACGGCTGAGGATGTCAAAGGCGTTGATGGCGAGCTGGTTGTCCCGGCGAACACCTATATCGACGAAGACCTGGCCGATACGATCGAGAAGGCCGGTGTGGACGTGATCAAGGCCCGTTCGCCGCTGACCTGTGAAACCAAGAATGGCATCTGTGCCCAGTGCTATGGCCGTGACCTGGCCCGCGGTACGCCGGTCAACCGCGGTGAAGCGGTCGGCGTTATCGCTGCCCAGTCTATCGGTGAGCCGGGTACGCAGCTGACCATGCGGACGTTCCACATTGGTGGCGCAGCCCAGGTGGCGGACCAGTCCTCCATCGAGTCCAGCTTTGAAGGCACGATCCGCTTCAAGGATGCGGAATTCGTGGCCCGCAAGGACGAGTCGCTGGTTGTTGTTGGCCGCCGCATGCAGGTGGAACTGGTGGACGGCGAAGGCCGCACCCGCCAATCCTTCCGCCCGGCCTATGGTACGCGCCTGATGGTCAAGGATGGCCAGAAGGTGAAACCAGGCATCCTGATGGCTGACTGGGATCCGTTTGCCCAGCCGATCGTGTCCGAAGTGGCCGGTCAGGCGAAACTGGTCGATGTGATCGACGGTGTTTCCGTTCGCGAAGAAACCGACGAAGCGACGGGAATTTCCTCCCGCGTGGTCATCGACTGGCGCAGCGCGTCGAAATCTGCGGACATCAAGCCGTCCATCCAGATTGTCGACAAGGACGGTGCACCGGTCAAACTGCCGAATGGCTCTGATGCGGTCTACCTCTTGTCTGTGGGCGCGATCCTGTCTGTTGCCGATGGGGACACGATCTCTGCTGGTGATACGCTGGCCCGTGTCACGACCGGCGGTGCGAAGACCAAGGACATCACCGGTGGTCTGCCGCGTGTGGCCGAACTGTTCGAAGCGCGTCGTCCGAAGGACCACGCCATCATCGCAGACATGGACGGTAAGGTCGTCTATGGCCGCGACTACAAGAACAAGCGCCGCGTCTCCATCGTGCCGATGGAGGAAGACAAGGAGCAGATCGATTACCTGGTGCCGAAAGGCAAGCACCTGGCCGTGCAGGATGGCGACTTCATCAAGCGTGGTGAGTATCTGATGGACGGTAACCCGGCACCGCAGGACATCCTGTCCACGCTGGGCGTCGAGGCTCTGGCCAACTACCTCATCGACGAAGTTCAGAAGGTCTACCGTCTGCAGGGCGTGCCGATCAACGACAAGCACATCGAGGTGATCGTTCGCCAGATGCTGCAGAAGGTCGAGATCGTCGATGGTGGCGATTCGGGCCTGATCACCGGCGAACATGTCGATGTGATCGAGTTCGAGGAAGCCAACGAACTCGTCCGCAAGTCGCGCAAGAAGGACCAGAAGGAAGCCACCGCGAACCCGCTGCTGCTGGGTATCACGAAGGCCTCCCTGCAAACCCGGTCCTTCATCTCCGCGGCCTCCTTCCAGGAGACCACACGCGTCCTCACCGAGGCAGCGATCCAGGGCAAGATGGATACGCTGGAAGGCCTCAAGGAGAACGTTATCGTGGGTCGCCTGATCCCGGCCGGTACCGGCGGTGGCATCCGTGCGATGCGCCGTGTGGCTGCCGACCGCGATGCGAAGCTGAAAGCCAAGCGTGCGGCCAATGTGGCCAAGGAAGCTGCCGAAGTGCTCGAAGTGTCGGCCCTGCCGGCACCGGAGCCGCAGCCGGAAACTTCGGGCGAATAAGCCCCGGCCTTTCGGCCCGCTTGAGAAACTCGGAAAAGCCTGCCAGTCTTGGCAGGCTTTTCTGCATTTGAAGGGCAGAGGCCGACAAGGCCTGACAAGGGAGCTGGCAGGACATGCAATTCGGGCGGAAAGACGTGATCGGCGCGGCCTGTGCGGTGGTCTCCATCGGCCTGGTGGCATGGCTGGCACATGAGTCCCTGGCCAGCGCAGACTGCCGGGACCTGCTGCGCTGGCACGACTTTGCCTCGGTCGAGGGGGATGTCGCAGACCCCGAGCTGGAGGCACTGAAATCCCGTCTTGAAACAGGGCAGGGGAGTGAGGCAGAAAAGGCCTGTGTCGGCCGGGTCGGTCTGCCTTTCTAGCTTTCAGGCGCGAACCCGCTCAAATGGCTGAGGTTTAGCTGCCGCCATACAGCACCGCACCCTTGACGCCAGCGTCTGAGGGGCTTACACGCACCCATCGTCAGAGAGGTGGATGGTCTGATAGACCGTTTGCCGTACCGGTTCAGGCAGATCCGGCAAACTGACCCCCAAGTTTTCGTCCGTCCCGGAAGCCATTCTCGGCCTTCGGGGCATAATTCGTTACCGGCCCATCGGGCCATTGATGTTAAAAGAGACAAGAAGGCCCGAATGCCAACGATTCAACAGCTTATTCGTAATCCGCGTTCGCCCAAGCGCACGCGTACCAAAACACCGGCCCTCAAGGCTTGCCCGCAGCGTCGCGGCGTCTGCACGCGTGTCTACACCACGACCCCGAAGAAGCCGAACTCGGCGCTTCGTAAAGTGGCCAAGGTGCGTCTGACGTCCGGCTTCGAATCGCTGTGCTACATTCCGGGCGAAGGCCACAACCTGCAGGAACACTCTGTGGTCCTGATCCGCGGCGGCCGTGTGAAAGACCTTCCGGGTGTGCGCTACCACATTGTGCGTGGTGCCCTGGATACCCAACCCGTCAAAGACCGTAAGCAACGCCGTTCGCACTACGGCGCGAAAAAGCCGAAGTAAGGAAGCCGCACCATGTCTCGTCGTCACAGCGCAGAAAAGCGCCAAGTACTTCCCGATCCGAAGTTCAAGGATGTGGTCGTTTCCAAGTTCATGAACCAGATCATGCGCGACGGCAAAAAGTCGACCGCCGAACGCATTGTCTATGGGGCATTCGATCTTGTGGAAGGCCGCGCCAAGAAGAACCCGGTCGAAGTGTTCCACGAAGCACTCGAAGCCGTTGCTCCGGCTGTTGAGGTTCGCTCCCGCCGTGTTGGTGGTGCAACCTACCAAGTTCCGGTTGAAGTCCGCACCGAGCGCCGCCAGGCCCTCGCGATCCGCTGGCTGGCCGCTGCTGCAGCAGGCCGTAACGAAAACACCATGCGTGAGCGCCTTGCTGGCGAACTCATGGATGCAAGCCAAGGCCGCGGCAACGCCGTGAAAAAGCGGGAAGATACGCACCGCATGGCCGACGCCAACAAGGCGTTCTCTCACTACCGCTGGTAATCAGCACTGGAAGTCCGGGGCGATTGCGGGTAACGCGCCCGCAAATCGCCCCGAAATTCCTCCCGGAAACCAGACACGAAGGTTTATCTCATGGCCCGCGAATATTCGTTGGAACGCTATCGTAACTTCGGCATCATGGCTCACATCGATGCTGGCAAGACGACCACGACCGAGCGTATCCTCTACTACACCGGCAAGTCCCACAAGATCGGCGAAGTCCATGACGGCGCTGCTACGATGGACTGGATGGAGCAGGAGCAGGAGCGCGGCATCACGATCACGTCTGCTGCGACGACCACGTTCTGGTTCCGCACCGAAGACGGCGTGAACCCTACCGGCATCTACGGCGAAACGCCGGAAGAAGCCAAGTTCCGCTTCAACATCATCGATACCCCCGGACACGTTGACTTCACGATCGAAGTTGAGCGCTCCCTGGCTGTGCTCGACGGCGCTGTTTGCGTTCTCGACGCCAATGCCGGCGTTGAGCCGCAAACCGAGACCGTCTGGCGTCAGGCTGACCGTTACAAGGTTCCGCGCATCGTGTTCGTCAACAAGATGGACAAGATCGGCGCTGACTTCTTCAACTGCGTGAAGATGATCAAGGACCGTACGGGCGCTACGCCGGCTCCGATCCAGCTGCCGATCGGCTCTGAGACCGAGCTGGAAGGCCATGTCGACCTGATCACGATGCAGGAATGGGTCTGGGAAGGTGAAGACCTCGGCGCAAGCTGGGTCATCAAGCCGATCCGTGACAGCCTGAAGGACAAGGCCGAAGAGATGCGCGCCGAGCTCATCGAAGTCGCTGTTGAAGTCGACGATGCGGCCATGGAAGCCTATCTCGAAGGCAACGAGCCTGACGAAGCCACGCTGCGCACGCTGATCCGCAAGGGTACGCTGGAAATGGCCTTCGTGCCGGTTCTGTGTGGCTCTGCGTTCAAGAACAAAGGCGTGCAGCCGATGCTGAACGCTGTGATCGACTATCTGCCGGGTCCGCTCGACGTGCCGCCTTATATGGGCTTCGCACCGGGCGACGAGGAAGAAGTGCGTAACATCGAGCGTAAAGCCGATGACAGCCAGCCTTTCTCCGGCCTCGCATTCAAGATCATGAACGACCCTTACATGGGCACGCTGACCTTCACGCGGATCTATTCAGGTACGCTGTCCAAAGGCGACAGCTTCATGAACTCCACGAAGGGCAAGAAAGAGCGCGTCGGCCGTATGGTGATGATGCACTCCAACAAGCAGGACGAGATCACGGAAGCCTATGCAGGTGACATCGTGGCGCTCGCCGGCCTGAAGGAAACCACCACGGGTGACACGGTGTGTGATCCGAACAAGCCGGTCGTTCTGGAAACGATGACGTTCCCCGATCCAGTGATCGAGATCGCTGTCGAGCCGAAATCCAAGGCTGACCAGGAGAAGATGTCGGTTGGTCTGCAGCGCCTCGCCGCAGAAGACCCGTCCTTCCAGGTCGAAACGAACTTCGAATCCGGCCAGACGATCATGAAAGGCATGGGCGAGCTTCACCTCGACATCCTGATCGATCGCCTGAAGCGCGAATTCAAGGTCGAAGCCAATATCGGTCAGCCGCAGGTGGCTTACCGTGAGAAGATCGGCCGCGATGCCCAGATCGACTACACGCACAAGAAACAGTCCGGTGGTACCGGTCAGTTCGCTCGCGTGAAGCTGGAATTCGAGCCGCTGGAATCCGGTTCAGGCTTCGTGTTCGAAAGCAAGATCGTCGGCGGTGCTGTTCCGAAGGAATACATTCCGGGCGTCGAAAAAGGCCTCGAAATGGCCAAGGAAAACGGCCTTCTGGCTGGCTATCCGGTCACAGACTTCAAGGCCACGCTGGTCGATGGTGCCTTCCACGATGTGGACTCCTCGGTCCTGGCCTTCGAAATCGCAGCCCGCGCTGCCTTCCGCGAACTGAAAAGCCAGGGCGACCCGCGCCTGATGGAGCCGATCATGGCAGTGGAAGTTGTGACGCCGGAAGACTATATGGGTGACGTAATTGGCGACCTGAACTCCCGCCGCGGTCAAATCCAGGGCTCTGAGCCCCGGGGCAACGCGGTTGTGATCAAGGCCTTCGTCCCGCTGGTCAACATGTTCGGTTACGTGTCCGACCTTCGCGGCATGTCACAGGGCCGCGCCCAGTTCACGATGCTCTTCAATCACTATGATGAAGTGCCGCGTGCTGAAGCGCAGAAGATCATTTCGGACGTCGCCGGTTCGTAAGGAAGCAAGGCCCTCTTTTAGGGCCGTTAGTTAGAATAAAGGAGAGGCCCGATGGCCAAGGCAAAGTTT
>NZ_AWFF01000034.1 GCF_000682755.1 Hyphomonas beringensis | reverse complement strand
CCCAGTGAATAAAGATGCCAAACTTCGCATCACGGAACCAATCGGGCGCCTCATGCGTCTGCAGGCTCTCAACTGTCGGTAAGTAACTCAAAGATCTGATCCCCCATTGCGGGCAATCAGAAGCCATCCACATCCGATGTGGGAACAGCGCAGGCTGCCTCGCATGATTTTCCTCCCTCGCCACCTCTATCCGGGTTGGCTGTTACTTGCTTTATACGCCCCGAGCGTTTCATATGCAACCTAGATGATCGTATATGAACGATATAATTTTGGAAAAATATCATCGCCTGCCCGGCCCGCTCATGGCAGCATAGTCAGTAAGAGGACTGACCGTGGCAGTCGAAGAAAGTTCAAGGGAGATGTAACTGATGGAACGCAAAGCATGGATGATCAAACTGAAGCCGGAGAAAGCCACGGAATACAAGGCGCTCCACGCTGATGCCTGGCCGAGCATTCTCAGCCAGATTACCGCGTGCAATATCCGCAACTACACGATCTTCCTGAGAGAACCGGAAAACCTGCTCGTCGGCATCTATGAATATCACGGCGATGATTTCGAGGCCGACATGGCGAAAATGGGCGAAGACCCGGACACGCAAAAATGGTGGGCCCTGACAGACCCATGCCAAACCCCGCTCGACTCAGCCGAGACGGGCGAATGGTGGGTGCCCATGGAAGAAGTGTTTCACCTGGATTAGGCGCCCTGAATGGGGACGTGCCCCAATGCGGCAGACACGCGCCCGGCCGCTTCCGCCACCAGACCCGGCGCGTCTTCAACGGTCACTGCGGCACGCCGCGTCACAACAAAGGGAACCGTCAGGCTGGCAACCGCGCCGCTGGATGCGGAGTCGAAGATCGGCGCGCCAATATCCGTCACCCCATCCACCATGCGAGAAGGCATGCAGACATGGCCAGTTTCACGAACCTGTTCGCACTGCCCCTCAAGCGAGTCGATCTCGGCAGCGCTGGCTCCACCCGCCTTCAGATCAGCGAGGATCTTGGTCTTCTGCGCGGGCGAGGCAAAGGCAAACAGAACCAGTCCGGATGCCGACTTCATGATGGAGCGCCGGTGGCCCAACCGTACACTGAAGCCGACATCATCTGGGCTTTCCGTGCGTGCGATCACCACGATCTGGTCCGAGCTGATAACGGCCAGTTGAATGGATTGCATCATGCGGCTGGCAAGCGCGGACATTTCCGGCAGCGCCGCCTCGTGCAAATTCATCTTCGGCGGGGACCGCATGCCGATCTCAAACAGGCGGTTGGAAAGCTGCAGCTTCTCCGGGTCATCCGTGCGCTCAACATATCCGCGCGCCTCAAGCACCACGACCATGCGATAGATCTCACTCCGGGAGCGGCCCAGATTCCGCGCAATATCTGAAATCGATTGCGGCACCCTCACCGTGGCGAGGCACTCCAGAATATCGAGCCCTTTCTCCAGGGCGGGGGCTTTATAGGGAAGTTCCGTCATGGCGTTTCACTTGCTCTGATCTGCCGGTCCGTTTCGGATATGAATGTCTCAAGGCAGACCACATCATATATGCAAAGCGGCTAATGTCTCCCCATTTGGCGCAGGCTGTGCCGCGCCTCCTATTTCAGCATCTGGCGTGCAGCCGGAATGGCGATGTCCAGCGCACGCTCAATTTCGACCCCAAGCTCAATCTTTCCGCCGGCCTCCACCCATTTGCGGTGCGGCAGGGATATGGCTGTCAGCAAGAGCGACACGACCAGTTCCGGTCTGTAGTCCACACTACGATCCAGCCCATATTCCGCAGCCACATAATTGGCGAAGATGTCCTGCTGCTCGCGGTCATATTCGCTCCATGCAAAGGCGAGGTCAGCCTCGTTCCGCAGTGCGTTCCACAGGGCGACGCCCGGGCGCGTATCCGCCTTCAGAGCATCTGCCAAAGTCAGCGCTTCGCTGCGGAAGAAATCCAGGAACGCCACTTCGCCCTGCGCCTGAGTGGCCCGGTCCCGCAGCTCATCCGCGCGCACAGTGACCAGGCTCAACGCAAGATCGCTCTTGGTTTTGAAGTGCATGAACAGTGTCGTGACGTGAATGTCTGCCGCATCCGCAATCGCCTGCATCGTGGTTGCGCCATAGCCATCCTTGCCGAACAGCTTTGCCGCCTCACGCAGGATAGACGCGCGCGTACGCCGGCGCCGCTCTGTACGGCGCGGATACTTTACCTCCGCCAAGCGCGCAGACTTGTCTGATTTGGAACGATCTACCATTACACTTCTCTTGAACCGGTCCTCTTGGACCGGCACGAATAATCTCCCGGGCCCTTAAGACACCCGCCCATCCGGATCAACAAATCCAGACTATTCATCTGCATATATCCTCACATTCGTGATCTTGGTCTCTTTGGGGACGGTCATGAAACCTCCTGCTTTAAATTTGGCTGCGGCGCACGCTTGCGGGCCAGCTCCTCTACCGCTGACTGATGATCTTCTTCCGAAACCGGATAGAAACTGGTGATGATCAGGGCTGCGCTGGTGAAGAACAGTGTCGCGAGCGAGAACACGATTGCCAGATTGGTAACAATGCTCTGCTCCACCTGACCGGGCTTGGCGCCTTCCGGAAAACCAACCAGCGTCAGGATCAATCCGGACACGAGCACGCCGGTGCCGGAAATGGTCTTGTTGACGAAGGTCGTCGCCGAGAAAATGAGGCCCTCGGATTGCCGCCCTGTCTTCAACAGGATCTGATCGGTCACATCCGCGACCATGGACGCGATCAGGATCGACGCCGCGATGACAGACATCACCACAACGGCCATGAACGCGAAGAGCAGCGGCACGAGCGCAGGGCTTCCATTGTCCGGGAACAGACCTAACAGCCTGAGAGCGACAGGCAGAACAATGGCCAGCAGGGTCAGGCTATAGAGCGCCAGGGTCGTCCATTTCTTTCCGAAACTCTTGGACAGGGGCAATACCATCACGAAGGCCAGCACAACGCCCAGGAGACCAGCAGATGTCAGGGCCGCAATCTGGTCGGCTGATAATTGCCAGAAATAAGTCTGAAGATAGATCATCAGCCCGGCATTCAGACCGCCCGCCATGGACCCGAAAATACTGCCGATCAGGATCGGGGCATTGGTGCGGTCGAACAGGGTTGAAAACATATTGCGCGCCGTTTTCAAGATCCCCTCATGTTGCGGCGGCGGCAATTTGGCCAGACTGGAGATGCGACTATGCGTGCCCAGCGTGGAGATGAAGATTGCCATCGCCATCAAGGGCGCCGCAATGGCGGCATAGCGATGATATCCCGACGCGTCCAACAGGCCACCCGGGCTGGCCGGGTCATCGGCAAAGATCATGCTGAACACAACGATACCCATCAGGATGCCCCCCACCACGCCAAAGAAAAAGCGATAGGCGACGAGCACAGTGCGCTCATGATAATCCTGAGTGAATTCCGCCAGCAGGGCGGTCGAGGGAATTTCATAAACGCCAATCGCGATCCGCGTTGCGCTGGTAATCACCAGAAGATACGCAAACAACATGACATCAGACACGCCCGCCGGAGGCATCCAGAGGGCAAAATACAATATGCCGACCGGCAGAACCGATGCGTACATGAAGGGGTGCCGCCGCCCCCACTTGCTCCGTAAACTGTCAGACCATTGCCCGACAATCGGGTCCAGCACGGCATCCGCGATCATGGCGATCATGATCGCGGCGCCGACCCAGCCCGCAGACAAGCCAATGACCTGATTATAGTAGATCATCAGCAAGGCATTGAAGCCATTGTCCTTGATTCCGAAAGCCACCGTACCAAGCCCATAAATGAGCTTGGTCGACATGGGCAGCTTTGCGGCGGCTTGAAGCGGTACCTGTTGCATATTTCCGCCCGTTAAAACCGCATCTGGATTTGTACACCAAAGGTACGCGGCGCAGTCATGTAGTAGGTCTGTCCGACCGTCCCGAAGGGCTGGTAGAGGAAGGTGCCCTTGGAGCCGTCAAAGCCCTGCTCATCGAACACATTCTTCACATAGCCGATGATACTATAGGCATCATCCACGCTTCTGAAGAGCGCGATCAGATCAACCTGCTCATAGGAAGGCGTCTCATTGTAAGACCGATTGAAGACGCTATGATAGGTCGCGTCCTGCCAGGAATAGTTCGCCGTCAGCGTCAGGTCTCCGCTGTCTGCCAACGGAACAGTGTAGCTGGCATTCAGGCCGAACTTGTTGGGAATGGTGCGCGGCAACATCTCGCCATCAAGGCTCTGAAATTGGTTTCCGCTTGGGTCCGGTTGCCCCACTGGGGTAGCGCCGGGCTGAGTGGCGTATGGGTCTGCAATGTCCACAAAGCAGCAAGCATCCTGAATTTCGGAGTCATTATACGCATAGCTGAACAGGAAGCGCAGCCTGTCCGTAGGCGACCAGTTCGCCTCCAGCTCAATGCCCTGCGCCGTCGACTCTTCCAGATTGAAGAAGCGTGTCAGGCGAAGGCCATTTTCCTGAACGTCGAGCGGAACCTGCAAACCGTCATAGCTGTAGTAATAGGCGGTCGCATTCACCTGCAGATTATTCCCCAGCGTCTTCTTGAGGCCAAGTTCGTAGGAGTCGATCAGCTCTTCATTCGTTTGCGGAAACTGGCTGATACCGCCTGCATTGAACCCGCCTGACTTGTATCCGCGCGCATAGCGGAAGAAGTAGTTTGAATTCATGTCAGGCTGCCACTGAATGCCCGCGGCCCCGCTCAAGGCATTCCAGGAATTCTTCAGGCGTCGATGTGCCAGCCCGGTGTTCGGGTCAATGCTCACCGCGCTGTCCACACCAGCAGCCGGCTGGAAGCTGATAGAGGAAGCCGTCAGGTCCAGAACCGGCGCGAAGATACCAGAGCCCCCCAGCGTGAAGCCCGGCGCAATGCCATATCCAAGCACGCGCACACTCTCGGAGCCTTCCTTTTCATCCATCGAATACCGAAGGCCGCCTGTGACCGTCAGCTCATTCGTCAGTGCATAATCCGCCTGACCGAACAGCGCATAGGATTTCGTCTTAATATCAGACAGCGCCGTAATGAAATCCCCACTTGGATTCTCAGGCGCCGCCAGCGGCGTTTTCATTTGCGGCTGGGCCGCATTGCCGAAATGCGATTGCTGGCTGAAGTCTTCTTCATAGGCATAGGCCCCGACAATCCACCATAAATCAGCATCATCCGAGGACTGGATGTTGATCTCATGGCTCCAATATTCCTTATCCTCGATATAGCCGAATGTGCGAGACGGATAGATCGTGGCCGGGGCACATACCTGACCGACATTCTCAAGCAGCCATTGGCAGTTTGGCCCACCTGTCAGCACCTCTCCGGCAGCGGCATTCGCCGGGTCCAGCGGATACGTATAGGATATCATGCTGGTATCGTCGTCATCCCGATAGGAATCGTAATAATATGTCCGGTAGCCCCCAAGATATTTGATATCGATATTGTCGAGGCTCCAGGTCGCTACGGTCGACAGGCCGTAATTGTCTTTGATCTTGGTGCTGGTCGGCGTGTTCACATCAAATGTGCGGATGTCATCAATCGCCGGATTGGTGGTTTCAGAACTCTTGCTGTTGAAGCCGGGGGTCAGAAAGCCAAAGGCCGGTCCGGGCGTCAGATACCCGTTCGGGAATGGCGCCCTGTCATATGGCCCGCCATAAATGGTCGTCCGGTTACGGTAGTTTCCACCTGTTGTGTCTGCCTTCAGCCAGAGAGAAAAATTCTCTGTGACATCAGCGTCCATCTGGAATTCCAGATAGCCAACCTCTTCGGCGCCGGCTTCGCTTGGGCCGCCGGCAGCATTCTTGAAATAGCCATCGGCCTGATTGAAGTAAGAGCCTGCAAGCTTGAGGTTCACGCCCTTGGCCACAGGGCCGGACACACTCGCATTGACCTCCGCCAGGGAGTAATTGCCGATCGTGACGCGCGCCTCGGCGGCAAACTCATCCGTCGGCCGCTTGGAGATCACATTGATCGCGCCGCCAATAGAGTTCCGGCCATAGAGCGTGCCTTGCGGACCGCGCAGCACTTCCACGCGCTCTACGAAAAAGTCGCTTTTGGAGATGGCCGCCGTCGACGCATCATAGATACCGTCCGAATAGGTCGCCACGCCCGGATCAGAGCCGTTCGTGTTCGTCTGGCGTCCCACACCGCGGATGAACACGCGATCATCCCCGGCGGAAAATGCCAGGCTCGGCGTGAACCGCGACAGGTCCGACAAATCGTCCAGTGCCAGTTCTTCACGCAGGTCTGACGTGAACGCCGTGACCGACACGGGCACATCATTCAGGTCCTGCTCGCGCTTGACCGCCGTGACCGTTACCTGGTCCAGTTCGCGGACTTCATCGCCGGTATCGACCGGTTCATCCATTTCCTGAGCAAAGACGTGTCCACCCGTCATAAGCGCAATGGCGCTGACCGCAGCCACCATAGGTGCTTGTTTCATTTTGGTTTTCCTCCCGAAGGTCTTTTTATCGTCCTGAGTCTCTGCCCGGATCTTCGGAAAGTGTAAGATAGATTAATCTAGTCGAATAGAGTTATCTTGAAAAATATCTCGCATGGGCACTACCGCGGACTGTCATACGCGTTCCCAAACATGTCCGCCTGACCCGAAAGCGCAGGATTTTACGCCTGTCTTGTATGGAGAGCTTTTTCGCGGCTTGCCGCCCATCGGGAGACGTCCATCATGTCAGACACCCAATCCGGTAAGGGCGATTGCTATATCTGCGGCTACCCGCTCGATCCGCTGACATCCATATGCCCGAACTGTAACTATTCGCAGACACCAAACCCTGCCGCGCAAGGCAGCCGTTCCGGCGCCGTCACGCAGCCCGAAATGGCGCCGGATGATAGCCCGCCGAACAGCGCTGCCGCAAACCTGCGCAAGACGTTACGCAAGGATCTCGACGCCCGCATGAGCGACGCCAAGGCCAATCTGAAATCAAAGCTGAAAAAGAAATAGGGCGCGCCAGGTCCTATTTGCCAGAGCCAGCCCCCAGCGTCAGCCAGTTCACATATTGCTCCAGCCAGTTGGAGGCGCTCGTGCCTTTCCGCAGTGTGCCGAAGCCATGTCCGCCATCACTGTAGAGATGCAACTCCATCGCGCCATTCGCCTCCACCCAGGCTTTCGGCAGGGTGAACCGGCCTTGCTGGAACAGGGGGTCATCAGACGCAATCGCCAGATAGAGCGGCGGAGTGATCTCGCCATCGACGGCCTGGGTCATGGGCGGATAGATCAGGGCGGCGCTGTCGACCTCCACGTCTTCAGGTGGCGCGCGCAAGACTTCCATCACCGACATGGCGCCCGCCGAAAAGCCGATCAGGCCAACACTGCCAGGCTCACACCCCAACTCCGGGCAATGCGCTGAAACATATTCCATAGCCAGTCGCGAATCATCTACGGCCGGCTGGTAGGCATCCAGCTCCCGGCTGCCCAGGCCGGAAAAGACCTGCATCATTTCCTGCACGAATGCATCCGGCGCAGCAGAGGTTGGCACGGTTCGATACTTCAGGACGAACGCCGTATAGCCCTCTTCGGCCAACCGCTCTGCAATCGGGAAGCCCTCATTCTCGATGGAGGCAAACATGTATCCACCGCCCGGCACGACAATAACGGCCTTGCCATTATTATTCTCTGCCGAGGGATAGATGGGATAAATCTGCGGGCTTGTGACATTCCTGACCGTCAGTTGATTGAGGAAATGCTCCCAGATCTCCTTGTCCTCCGCGCCGGGGATCAGGGATATCGCGTCTGCATCTGGCGCATCCTCCGGAATCGGCAGGTCTGGCAGATTGGCCTGCGGCGCGGCTTCCGCTTGTGGGGCGGCCTGCGCCTGTACCTGGCAGGCGCCGAGACCCGCAATCATCACACTGAAGACAGTCGCCTTGAGCCAGCTCTTCATCTTTTCCTCCGCGAAACTGTGCACGCTAACATAGGGTCAGCATTGCGCATGTTCTGCACCAGAGGCAAGGCAGAGAGCCAAGAAAGTAATGCTCGGCAGTGTCAGGCCGGGCTAGTCGCGGGCCACATCTTCCGGCGTGAAAGACAAGGGCGCGCCCCAATCCTCAGCCAGCGTGGCGGCGGTTTGCGCGAACGCCTCCTGGCCCAGGCGGCGCTGAAGCTCCTGCGTCATCAGGGCCATGGCCTGCTGAGCATCCCCCCGCATAGCCTCGCCCGTCTCGGTCAGCTCCACCACTTTCACGCGCATATTGTTCGGGTCATCCACCAGCCTCACCATGTCCATTTCCCCCATGGTCTTCAGCGTTGCATGGATCGCCTGCCGGCTGACACCCAGTCGCCGCGCAATATCAGATGGATAGCGCACGCCCATCAAGATATTTGCCATGACCATGGATTGCGGCCGGGTAACCGTCGGCCAGCCCCGCGCGCGGATATAGCTCTGAAGCCCTTCATCCAGCCAGTAAAAGCCGGACAGCAGGTTCAACAGGATCTGGTTTTCCGGGGTGACATTATAGGTCTCGCTCATATCAGCGACTTATAGCCGGTTCCGGTGCTATGCAAACAGATCCCGTAGACGCGGCGTTCGGCCCGAGCGATTTTCCTCTTTTCCGAACAACGTCAACTAGTTTGACAGTATATCAGGGCGCTCATATTCTTTTGAAAACAGAACACGCCCGGCAAAGGGCGGCATTCGGGAGGAGACCCATGACAAGACCACAAAACAAGGAATTCGAGTTTCTGGGCGTCAATCATCTGGCTCTGGTCTGCAAGGACATGGCCCGCACGGTAGAGTTCTACCGCGACCTGCTCGGCATGCCCCTGATCAAGACGATTGACCTGCCGGGCGGTTATGGTCAGCACTTTTTCTTTGATGTCGGCAATGGCGATTGCATCGCCTTCTTCTGGTTCCCCGATGCGCCGAAAGCTGCGCCGGGCGTGGCCGCGCCGGAATACCTTCCGACACGCGGAGACATCCGCTCAGCTCACGGCTCCATGAACCACATCGCGATCAACGTCGCAGCCGACAAGTTTGACGAATACTATGAGAAACTGAAGGCCAAGGGCATTGATGTGACGATCATTCTCAACCACGACGATTCCGACATTCAGGTGTCGGAAGAGGTCACCGAGGATGTCTTTGTCCGGTCTGTCTACTTCTTTGACCCTGATGGCATCTGCCTGGAACTGGCTGCCTGGACCACTGAGTTTGAAGCGCATGACGTGCGTCACGCCCCCATGCGCGCGGACGGCAAGCCCGCTGAAGACATGCTGCACACCTGATCAGAAAGCGATACCCCATGCCAGCCATCAAACCCGTTCCCCGCAAGGACATCACCAACAAAACCATACTCGCCTATTTCAACCACCTGTTCGGCCCGGACCGTGACCCGATTGACGATCCCGGAACGGCCACCGGCTCGCCCGGCGACTGGTGGAGCGTCTTTGCCAATTCCGAGGAAGTATTCGAACACGCCGTCGCCGGCTTCAAACTCTACCGTAGTCCAAACATCAAGCTGGATCCTGTCCTGCGCGAACTCGGCCAGACGCGCGTCGGCTGGGCCATCGGCAGCCAGTTTGTCTTCTCTCAGCACTGCAAGATGCTCCGTGCGCTGGGCCTCAGCGACGACAAGATCAAGGCCGTGGCCCATTGGCAGATATCAGACCTGTTCGATGACAAGGAACGCGCCGTTCTGGCCTATGCTGACTGCCTGGCGACGGCCCACGGCCGTACGCCTTTTGACGTCACAGAAAAACTGAAAACCTTCCTCAGCGATGAGGAGATCATGGAGTTCACCTACATCATCTCAATGTATGTCATGCACGCCATCATGTCCCGCGCCCTGAAAACCGAATTTGATGACCGCCCCGAAGCGATTGTCGAAGTGGACGCGCCGGAAGGGTCAAACAGTGCGGATTTCCTGGAGTCCCGCCAGAAGGACAAGAAAGGCACCTGACCCGCCAGGCGTCTTCCGGGCCGACAGTCCCGTGCGTCCGATGATTAGAAGACACGAAACCCTGTTTTCGCCTCAGGGGCGGGGGTCATGGGAATCATCTTCCATGACCCTTCATTGGCCAAAAACCACGTCTTCACCCCAAAACATCACCCGAAATTGGATGATTTTCCCAAACTATCCTCGCTTGGCCAAATATATGGGACAAAATTCTCGCGGAAATCAGATAATAATCATCTTCCAATGATAATTAAGATATGAAGCGAGGCCCTTTCGTGAGAGCAGCAGCTGATACCTATCAGAGCACCCCAGTAGCGTTTCGTGAAGAGCGGAAAGAGCGCCCGCAATCCTATCGCGATTGGGTTCGCCAGTCTGTCATCCGCATCCGCGCGGAGGCAAACCGCAAGGGCGACACGAACCTCATCAAGCTGCAGCTGAATGAATTCCAGAATGTCGACATCTATCTCAAGGATGAAAGCTCCCATCCCTCCGGCAGCCTGAAGCATCGCCTGGCCCAATCCCTATTCCTGTGGGCGCTGTGCAGCGGACGCATCGGTCCGGACACCACCATCATCGAATGCTCCTCCGGCAGCACGGCCATCTCCGAAGCCTATTTCGCAAAACTGCTTGGCCTCAAATTCGTCGCTGTGGTTCCCGAAGGCACGGCCTGCAAGAAGATCCAGCAGATCGAATTCTATGGCGGGCATTGCGAACAAGTGCCCGCATCCGAGATCAGCGAGCATGCCTGTCGTCTGGCCGAAGCCGAGAACGGCTACTTCATGGACCAGTTCACCTATGCCGAACGTGCCAGCGACTGGCGCGGGGAAGACAATATCGCTGCCTCGATTTTCCGTCAGATGGCGGATGAAGAGTGCGCAATCCCGGAATGGATCGTTGTTGGCGCGGGGACGGGCGGCACGTCCACCACGATTGGCCGTCACCTTTCCTATGTGCGCACGGGCAACAAGACAAAGCTCTGCGTCGTGGACCCGGAAAACTCCGTCCTGTTCGATTATTACTGCACGGGCGATGAAAAACTCCGCTCCGCCATGCCATCGCGCATTGAAGGTATCGGCCGCCCGCGTGTTGAGCCCTCCTTCTTCCCGGAACTGGTCGACCGGATGATCAAGGTGCCCGACCACGCCTCCATGGCGGCCCTGCACTATCTTGAAAGCCTGACCGGGCGTCGCTTTGGCGGCTCCACCGGCACCAATTTCTGCGGCGCCTACCGGCTGGCCCAGGAATTGGAAGCCGCAGGCGAAAAAGCCAGCATCGTCACGCTGATCTGCGACAGCGGCGAGCGCTATTTTGACAGCTATTACGACGCTGAATGGCTGAAAAAACATGGATACGGCCAGCTGGACTTTCCAGCCTGCCTCTAGTCTGCCCTTGTCGGAATACGGGGAGACCCCGTCTCGTATCCCGCACTTTTGAAGGGCAAGAAAACCCCTGATCTGCCTCCGGATCAGGGGTTTTTGCTTTTCTGAATTCGTAGGAGAGGCGGCCGGGGCAGACTTGCGGCATGGATCAGCTCTTCGCCCCTCCCCGCAATCTGACACCGGAACTGGAGCCTTACCGCTTCTGGATCTGGCTGCAGCTGATTGTCGTGCGGATGTATATCCGCTCGATCAAGGGGCCCGGCGTGCCGTTCATGTTCACGATGAACCGCCATGGTGATGTCACGCTCGTGTATATTGGCGACACGGAAGCCGAACGTGACGCGGCCCTCGCCAAACAGAAACAGCAATATCCGTTTGCGTGGGAACCAAGCCAGGCCTTCGCAGCGGCGCTTGATGGCAGATCCCTCATGTCCGCTCATCCCGGCAAAAGCCGGGGCCCAGGGCGGCAGGCTCTGGACGCGCAATTCTGGGTCCCGGCTTTCGCCGGGATGAGCGCCAATGCTGCGGGATGTATGCTGCCCCCACCAGACACCTGACCCGTCTCTTTACGGATGAAAATTCAATCTCTGGAAACGAAGCGCCTTCACGGGCGTCGCATGTGCAGCTGGAATCCTACCAGGTATCGATATAGCGCCGCCCGGATCTCTTACGCTCCGGCGGACGCATCTTCAGGCCGCGCATCAGCCAGGCCCGCGTGTCGGCCGGGTCAATCACCGCATCGATTTCCAGATACTGGGCTACCGCCGTTGCCCGGCCCACTTCATACAGTTTGGCAACCTTCTCGGCATATTTCTCTTCGCGCTTTACCGGGTCTTCGATGGCTTCCAGCTCCTTGCGATAGGCCAGCTTCACAGCGCCTTCCAGGCCCATGCCGCCAAACTCGCCGCTGGGCCAGCTGATCGTCATCGCCGTGCTGTGGAACCCGCCTGCAGCCATGGCCTGTGCGCCGAGGCCATAGCCCTTGCGCAGGACGACCGTATAGACCGGAACGCTCATCGCCGCAGAGACGATGAACATCCGCGAACCATGGCGCACTGACGCGGTCTTCTCGGAATCCGGCCCCACCATGAAACCCGGCGTGTCGCACAGGGAAACAATCGGCAGATTGTAGGCATCACACAGCTGCATGAAATGTGCGGCCTTGTCGGCAGCTTCGGAGTCAATCGCCCCGCCCAGCCATTTCGGATCGTTCGCCATCAGGCCCACGGCCCGGCCTTCGATACGGGCAAAGGCCGTCACGATGCCAACACCGAACTCGCGGCGCAGCTCAACGACCGAGCCTTCATCGGCGAGCAGATCAATCACCTTGCGGATGTCATAGACGCGCAGCCGGTCTTCCGGGATGGCATGGCGCAAGAGGCGCTGGTCCGGCGCTTTCCAGTCGGCCACATTGCCCTGGAAGTAGCCGAGGATCTGCCGTGTCTTCGCGACAGCTTCGGCCTCATTCTCTACGGCCAGATCCACAACGCCGTTGACGCTTTGCACATCAATCGGGCCGATGTCTTCCGGCTTGAAACTGCCTAGCCCGCCGCCCTCGATCATCGCGGGGCCGCCAAGGCCGATATTGGAATTCTTTGTCGCGATGGTGATATCGCAGCAGCCGAACAGAACCGCATTGCCGGCAAAGCAGCGCCCGGCCGCAATGCCGATACGCGGCTGGCTGCCACTCAACGCGGCGAAGTTGCGGAAGGTCGACACATCCAGGCCAGAGGCCGTTACCGCGTCGACATCGCCCGGCCGTCCGCCGCCACCTTCCGCAAATAGAACAATCGGCAAATCCTGATCATGCGCCAGCTCGATCAGGCGGTCGGTCTTCTTGTGGTTCAGATAGCCCTGCGTACCCGCCAGCACGGTATAGTCATAGGAGATGCCCATACAGCGCGTCAGCTCCGGACCGAACAGCTGGTTGTTCACCTCGCCCACACCGCCAATCAGGCCATCCGCGGGCGTGTTCTTCATCAAATCGTCCAGACTGCGGCGGCGGCGCTGTGCAGCAATGGCCAGGCCGCCATATTCATGGAACGTGCCGTCGTCGAACAGATCGTCCAGATTTTCCCGCGCCGTGCGCATGCCGGTCTTGTGGCGCTTCTTCACCGCTTCAGGGCGCGCCGCATCCATCGTCAGGCCGATCCGCTCCTGAACATGAGCCAGGTCTTCACGAATGTAATCCGGATCAATCTCCGCATCAGTTGCGGCCGTATCCGCTTCCACTTCGGCTGGTTCCACGAACAGGATCGGCAGGCCTTCGGACAGCACCGCGCCAGCCTCCAGCAGGATCTCCCGCACGATGCCACTCTCGGTCGCCTCAACGACATGCTGCATCTTCATGGCTTCGACCAGCGCGACCGGCTTGCCCGGCCAGACTTCGTCGCCCTCAGCCACATCCACGCGGACCACCAGACCGGACAGCGGCGCCGGAACAGACACCTGCCCCGCAGGCGCCGACCGCGTGGTCTCGCTGGCAGCAGAAGTCGCCGCAGCCACAGCAGGGGATGTCTCCGCCGTCTCGGCAAGGCGCTCAGCAGCCGCGTTCAGTCTGCCCCGCTCACGCTCCACGAACTGGGTGTCGAGCTGGCCAGAGAGCAGCTCCTCCTGTTCCAGCAGCGCCAGCATATCCAGTTTATTGGTTGGCACGCCGGAAATGCCGAATTCCTTCAGCGCCCGCTGCGCACGCCGGCCCGCAATCTGCATGTCCTGTCCGCGTACGATCAGCTTGGCCAGCAAAGAGTCGAAAGCCGGGCTAAGCGTCATGCCGGGATAGGCGAACGTGTCCACGCGCACGCCGGTACCGCCTGGAGGATAGAAGCTGTTCAGCGTGCCACCAGAGGGGCGCACCTGACCGTCCGGCGCGGTCGACTCTGCATTGATGCGAACCTGAATGGCCGCGCCTTTGGTCTGCGGTTTCGGGCTGCAGCCGGCATCCCCCAGCGTACCACCGGAGGCCAGCAGGATCTGCGTCTGGACGAGATCAACGCCTGTCGTTTCTTCCGTGATCGTATGTTCGACCTGCAGGCGCGGATTGGCCTCCATGAACAGGATCGCGCGGGCGGGGTCTGTTTCTTCCAGATTATAGAGGAACTCCACCGTGCCGACATTGTCGTATCCGGCCTCTTTGGCGAGACGGACAGAGGCCTCGTGCATGGCGGCGCGAATATCATCCGGCAGGTCAGGCGCCGGAGCGATTTCTATCAGCTTCTGGCGGCGGCGCTGCGCACTGCAATCACGGTCTCCCAGCGCCACGACATGGCCCTGCGTGTCGCCAACGATTTGAACCTCGATATGGCGGGCGCGCTGCACCAGCTGTTCCAGATAGAGCTCCCCGGAGCCAAAGGCGAGTTCCGCTTCGGCGCGGCAAATCTCAAAGGCCTGTTCCAATTCCTCAAGGGACTGTGCCGGGCGCATGCCGCGGCCACCTCCGCCGGCAATGGATTTGACCATTACGGCAGCATTATCGCCAAGGGATTTGAAGAAGGCTTTCGCTTCTTCCAGTGTGACCGCACCATCTGTTCCCTGAGGGACTGGCACGTCACATTTCAGGGCAATCTGCCGGGCCTGTCCCTTGTCCCCGAAGACGTTCAATGCCTCCACATTCGGGCCAATAAAACAGATCCCGGCTGTCTTGCAGCCTGCGGCAAAGCCGGCATTCTCACTGAGAAAGCCATAGCCGGGGTGGATGGCATCACACCCCTGCTCTGCCGCGATGGCCAGGATATTGTCGGCATTGAGATAGGCAGACGGCCCTGCCCCGCCCAGCGCCACCGCTGTGTCACCTGCTGTCACATGGGCAGATGCTGCATCGTCTACGGAATAGACGGTTACGGTTGGCACGCCGAGTTCGGCAGCAGCCCGCGCAACGCGCACAGCCACCTCCCCCCGGTTGGCGATCAGGATCTTCTTGAACATGTCTGCCTCCTCAAGCCCCGGAAAATCCGGTTACCACTTCACCCGCAGGGTGGCGCCATAGGTGCGTGGTTCAACGCCATACCCCTGCACCGTGCCCGGCTGAAGCGTCCCCGCGCCGGTCATGGCCCAGGCTTTCTCGTCTGTCAGGTTACGGCCCCAGACCTCAACGGTCCACAGATCAGATTGCTTGCCCAGGCCGATCCGGCCATTCAGCGTGGCATAGGCCTTCTGCTCATGGTTCGGGCCAACGGAGGCCGAGAAGCTGACATCGGATTTCGACTGCCAGCGTGCATCGAGATAGGCAAAGGTGCGCAGAGACGTGCCTGGAATATTCCGGTCATAGTTTGCGGAACTCACCAGCGTCCATTTCGGCGCGTTGAAATTGCCCCGGTCTTCCAGATAGGACAGGGAGGCCGGGAAATCGCTCTCGCCGAAATCCGCATCCTGATAGGTGGCCGCGAAGTTCACTGACAATTCTTCGGTCGGGTTGAACACGGTTTCCAGTTCCACGCCCTGGCTGGTCAGTTGCGGCAGGTTCGCCACAACGCGCTGGGTTTCCCCGCTGGCCGCAGCCTGCACATAGCTGAACTGATAGTCTGTCAGCTCCGTGTAGAACAGGGCCAGGTTTGCACGCACCAGACCATCCATGAACACGCCTTTCAGGCCAAGTTCGTAGGCGTCTGCGAATTCCGGCTCGAACTCCAGCTGTGCGCCGTTCGGGTTCGGAATGGTCAGGCCACCCCGGTCAAACTGATAGCCACCGGATTTGTAGCCCCGGCTGTAGGAGGCATAGGTGCTGAGATCGCCATTGATGCGATAGAGCGCCGAGAGAACGCCGGAGAATTCTTCCTCAGAGCGGCTATCGGTGTAGCGGCCATCGCGGCGGGTGTCGAAGTTCGGAATACAGACCAGGCCTCGCAAGCCGGCCGGCGTGGTTGTCAGCCCCTCACCACCAGACGCAATCGCCGCCTCACAGGCTGGATTGTCGGAGGTCAGGTTTGCGTCCAGAGACTTGTCATCAATCGTGTAGCGCAGACCGCCGGTAAGGGAGAGTTTGTCCGTCAGCTGATAGGTGTTGTGGGTGAACAGGGCGACGCTATCGCCCTCCTGCTTGAACACGTCATATGCGCCGCCGCCTTCCGGGAAGACACTGCCAGCCGGCAGGCCCGTGACGGCAGAGAACAGCGTATCGGAGCCTACGAGCAGACCGAGCCAGTCTTCAAGGTCTGCGCCGAAGCTATAGCTGTCCCGGCTTTCGATCTTGTCGTTCGCATAGAAGACGCCGAACAGATAGTCGAGGTCCCCTGAGACGCCCTGATAGCGCAGTTCCTGGCTGAAGCTCTCAAACACTTCACCATCGCGGTCATCATATAGCAGATCCACCGGACCGCCATCCGGATCGAACGTGCGGTCTGCATCGAATTTGCGCCAGGCTGTGATGGAGGTCAGCGTACCAGGGCCCACATCCCAGTTCACTTCAGCCGAGATACCCCGGTCCAGAACCGTCTGGCCCCATTTACGATCCGCTGTAGGCGTTACGTAGTAATCGCT
Source organism: Hyphomonas beringensis (assembly GCF_000682755.1). Classification (GTDB taxonomy): domain Bacteria; phylum Pseudomonadota; class Alphaproteobacteria; order Caulobacterales; family Hyphomonadaceae; genus Hyphomonas; species Hyphomonas beringensis. The sequence continues at coordinate 55,667 of NZ_AWFF01000034.1, read as the reverse complement.
GATTTCATCCTGCGCCGTCGGCACCGGGCCGAACTGGCCCAGAAGAGCCTCTGCGGTTGGCGTGATGCTGCGATAGATCAGGAAGTTGCTGCCGTCTTCGCTCTTGTCGGTATAGTCCGCGATTACGCGCACATCCACCGTGTCGGTCGGCTCCCAATAGAGCTGGCCACGGGCCTGAAAGCGCTCGCGACCGCCATATTCCTGGCCGGTGAACTCGTTCTCGGTATAGCCGTCACGATCCATCGTCATGATGTCCAGGCGCCCGCCCAGAGTGTCGGCCAGCGGACCTTCGATCGTACCGTCAAAACGCTTGAGGCCCAGATTGCCAACGGTGACAGCGGCGCTGCCTTCAAACTCGTCAGACGGTTTCGCGGTGACGACGTTCAGAACGCCTGCGGTCGTGTTCTTGCCGAACAGCGTTCCCTGCGGGCCGCGCAGCAGCTCGACGCGCTCAACGCCCGGCATGTCGTTCAGGGCGAGGTTCGAGCGGCTTCTGTAGACGCCGTCCACATAGACGCCGGTTGCGGATTCAAGACCGGGGTTCGAGCCGCTGGTGCCGATACCGCGCACACGGATCACAGCGCCATAGGATTCGCCAATCGTGTTGGTGATATCAAGGCTCGGCGCGATGCTGGTCAGCTGCTTCACATCGGAAATGCCGGAGCGTTCCATCTGCTCTGCGCCGATATTGGAGACCGCGACCGGAACATCCAGAATGTCCTGCGTCCGGCGGGTTGCCGTCACAGTGACAGCGCCGAGGCGGCGGGCGCTGGTGTCTTCGTCCGTGGTCGCACCGGCTTCCGCCTGCACAGCCGTATCGTCGTCCTGCGCCTGGGCCATAGCCACCGGCGTCATCAGCGCGACAGCACACACACTTGTCAATAATACTCTCATAGCACTCCCTCCATGGCGTCTCTGATTGCGCCAATTGTCGATTGATTGTTTGGGGTTTTACAGTTCGCTCAGCAGAGCATTCCGTTTCACTTTTCCCGTGTCGGTCAGCGGCATCTTGTCGATGAACCGAACTTCCGGAACCTTGTAGACAGCCATATTCTCCTTGCACCAGGCACGGATATTGTCTGTCGTTTCCTTGCCAATGGCCTCTGCTTCCAGCTGGACGAACGCGACGGGCACCTGGCCCTTGCGCTCATCCGGACGGCCAACTACGCCGCACAGCGCAACGGATGGATGGCGGCTGATGGAAATTTCCAGCTCGGTCGGGAACACGCTCATGCCGTTCACCTTGAGCATTTCCTTGCGGCGCCCCCGGAAATAGATAATCCCGTCTTCGTCGATGACGCCGGTATCGCCTGTGTGGAACCAGCCATCCTTGATCGGATTTTTCTCTTCGCCACTGAGGCCGCCCCAATATCCCTTCATCAGGGAGGGCGTGCGGATCAGGATCTCACCCGGCTCTCCAAACGGCATCGGCAGGCCAGTGTCTGGATCGGCGATGATGAACTCCGCACCCGGGCATGGCAGGCCGACATAGAGCGGCTCTCCGGTAATGTCCTTGTCGTTTTCCTGCAGGCCGGTCGTGAACGTGTCCAGCGTATTGGTCTCGGTCATGCCGAAGGAGGATTCGCGCAGCACCGCGCCGGTCAGCTCTTTCCAGCGCTTGCGATAGTCGGGGTTCAGGATCTTCACGAAAGACGTGACGACCGTATCCTTCAGCGATGTAAGATCGCGCTTTGGCGCGTCCGTATGATCCATGATCTCGACCGCGCCATCGGTGATGGTGCCCATGCCAGTCACGCCGCTGCGCTCAATGGCGGCCATCACGGCGCTGGCATCCCAGCGATTGAACAGCACCAGCTGGCACCCGGAGACGACCGGCAGAAGGATGCCGGCCACTTCGCCCGCGATCCAGAATTGCGGCAGGTAAGACAGGATCACATCATCCTGCCCGGCAGGCAGGCAGAAGGTCGCCGCGCACGCGCCGGTATAGATCATGTCGCCATGGGTATGGAGGCAGCCCTTGGGCAGGCCGGTCGTACCGCCGGTATAATTGATGGCGGCAATCTGATCCCACTCCGTCTCGGCCAGCGCGTCCGGATTGACTGGCGTCTCCAGCGCGTCTGAGAAAAGGGAGGTTCCCGGCACCTCGACCCGCGGGTCGAGTGCACCAGCCGGGACCGGTATAGGGGGCTCGCTGGGGAGGAAGTCAGCGAGCGTGGTGCATAGGATGTTGATGGATTTGTCGGTGTTCACGGCCGTGACCAGCGGGGCCAGCTTGTCGAGCGTGACGACCAGACGAGAGCCGGAATCGTTCAGATAGTGGGCGAGTTCCCTGTCCTGCACCATCGGGTTTACAGGCGTCAGGATCGCGCCACATTTCAGGATGCCGAAGAAGGCAATGGAGAATTGCGGACAGTTCGGCAGGAACACAGCCACACGGTCACCAGGGCGAATACCCTCGGCATACAGATAGGAAGCGAAGGCGTCAGACAGCTGGTCGAGCTGGCGCCAGCTCAGCTGGTAGCCATAGAAGTCTATCGCAACCGCATCGCTCTTCTGCTTAGCCCAGGCACGCAGATAGGAGGGCACCGAAATCTGACCGAATGGATAGACCGGTTCGGTTGGCATTCCTGTGGGCCAGGATGCCTGAATGCGTTGCTGTACATCAGCGAGATAAGCCTCGCGACTGGACTGAACCGACGCGCTCATGGAGCCTCCCTGTTTATATCTTTGCTGAACAAAGACTCTTATTTTGATGGACAATCCTCTCGCGTCACGCTCGATTGTCAATCGACCAAAACAGGAATACTCGAATTTTTACCGTAATTGTGCTTGATAAGACAAAATTCGCCTATATTGTCCTACAATCATAGTCGCCATGCTTGCTGATGCCGACACAAGCAGACAATCGGGAGCCCCCATGAAGCCCTCCACATCGACTCTCGCGCCCTCTGTGCCGGAAGCCATCGCCAAGGCGCTGACCTCGGACATTGCCGCTGAACGGTTGAAGCCGGGCGAGCGGCTGGTCGAGGTGAAACTGGCCAAGCGCTTTGACGCCAGCCGAGGCTCCGTACGCGACGCCTTGCGACAGCTGGAGAAGCGCAATCTGGTGCAGATGCAACCCAATCGCGGCGCAGTTGTTGTGGGCATTCCCCTGGAGATCATCGCGGATAATTTCGCCGTCACCGCAACGCTGATAGGCTTGGCGAGCCGCTACGCTGTACAGCAGGCGCGTCCGGACATTATCCACGAACTCGGCGAACGGCAGAAGCATGTGGCCGCTCTGGTGGAGGCCGGCTTCACACCCCCGCGCGAGTTCGCAACCGCGCTCGGCCGCTTTTTTGCGCTTATGATTACCGCCAGCAACAATCGCACCGTGCGCGAGATGACCTCCACCTTGCTGAACGAAGCCTCATGGGAAGCCATGTGGGAAACCCCATGCGATCACCTGACTCTGGAGCGCCAGAGAGAGATCGCCGGGATGATCCAGACGATCTGGGACCATATTGCCAATGGCAATGCCGACGCTGCGGAGCGGAACATCCGCCTCTTCCATCAAAGCCACCGCGATGCAGTCCTGCGCGAGATCAGCATGCGGCGCAAACAGGCTATCGACAAGACACGGATCGTTTCCTTCGATGCATCCAATGCAGAGAAACTGGTGGAAGAAGGCTTTGAGGAAAGGCTGCGGGCGCTGGAAGAACAGGTTACCGAGTTGCGCCAGGCCGCCCCCGCGCCATGATCGCGGAGTGTTTGGGCATCAGGACTTGAATATATATATGTCCTCGCGCCGTCACTTGTTTCTCATATGAGCACCCGACCTAGCTGTTAAACCACCAGCAAACTGCAGGCTTTGAACCTCCAAAAAACCGGCATGCCCCCCTCTTAAGGGAACTCCCTTAAGGGGAAATACCTGAGACAAAAATTCTTTTGCCCTGCACAAAAAGCAAATTCCCGCAAAAGGCGATTTTCCGTTTTTGCAAGTGCGCCACTCCGCGTCGGAGAAACCTTCCTTACACACCCTACAAGGCACACATCAGGGTGAGATATGCAGCGGCCTGCGCTGCGTAGTTTTATTTGCAGGTGCAGACAATATTCACAGGATCGCCTTTATAAACGGGTGCTCTCAGAAAAAGCATCTCCTCTCATGATTTAGAATTGAAAGAGTTTTCAGGCCAAACTCATACTTACCCAGATGTTCCCGGAAAACTCCCTCAGGAGTTGTTTTTTTGTTCTGTGGTGAGACAAATTTTCACAAATTTACTGTTGATTAATCATCTCAAACGTGGAACTTTTTTACCGTCACGTAGAACTGACATCTCGATTAGGGCTCACATCCCGGCTGGTCTACGGCCTGAGCCTAGCCTTGGCAGAAGCGAACATCGACACGAAGTCAAAAGTATAGGTTGAACAAAGGGGACAGAAATAATGTGAGGTTGGGAGAAACCTCAGGGGACGACATTTTTCATATTTTCTAAAATCAAAAGATCACTGCGCGGGGAGGCCCGCGAGTGTGGCCACGGGACACATGTGCCCCGTGACCGGGTGGCGAGGTATCGCCATTCTCATCCCATTTTCATGGGAGAACCTGCCATGCCATTCGGGGCCTGGCAGAACACTCCGGCTATGGCTTGCACCCATAACCGGAAAACAGAGGGTACCACAATGAAGCGTACACTTACAGCTATTGCGGCAGCTGCCGCATTTTGCGGTGTTGCAGCCGCCCAGGATTCTGAAGACCTGGTCATCAATCTCAGCGGTGAAGTCGAAAGCAACTGCGAACTGGTGCCAGAAGGCACTGCCAGCTTCGACGTTGATATGCTGGAAACAGGCAATCAAGGGTCGCTGACGATCCTGTACTCCTGTAACTCTCCCTACACGGTGTCTCTGACCTCCGCAAATGGCGGCATGTCTCACCAGGAGAGCAGCGGCGCCGTCAACATCGATTATGACATCGAAGCCAGCTTCCTGGGCCTCGGCATCTTTGCGCCTACGACCACCAACTCTGCCGACATGAGCGGCAGCCCGCAGGTGATCGTGACGAACAATGACTGGCAGAACATTCTGTTCAACGGTGGCACACGTACAGGCAATCTTGACCTGTCTTTCGATAATGCGTCCGAATACGCCGTGGCCGGTACCTACAGCGACACGCTGACCATCACACTGGCAGCAAACTATTAGTTTGCTTTCCTCCTCCAACCAGGCGGCATCCTCGACGGTGTCGCCTGGTCTGGCTTTTCTGCTGGGGACATAGTGGAGTAGAAGATGCTGAAACAATTCATCATTGTACTGATCGCCTGCGTGATGGCCGCAATGGCCCCTGCAGCGGGCGCCTATGAATTCGCACCGATTGTGGCGCAGTTCACACCTAACGGGTCCGGCGCGGCGCGAACATTCGTCGTCAGGAACACACATGACGTGCCCGTTGCCCTTCAAATCGAAGTCTACCGACGGTCTGCAGACGAAACGGGACAGGAAACCCGTGAGCCGGAATATGATGATTTCATCATCACCCCGCCACAGCTGGTGCTTGCTCCAGGGCAGAGCCAGTCCATCCGTGCACAATGGATCGGAGACTCAAATCCAGAAATCGAGCTATCCTATCGCCTGATCGTGGAGCAGCTGCCCATCCCCTATTCCCGGGAAGAGGTGGGAGACAAGCGTGTGGCCGACATCAGCATGGGCATCCGCTATGAAGCCGCCCTGTACGTGGTACCCGCCAGCGGCAAGCCCGCGGTAGAGATTACCCGGGCAGAAGCCGCCAAAACCGAGTCTGGCGAACAGGTGTTGCGCGTCACGATCAAGAATACGGGCCAAAGGCGCGCCATCCTACAGAATCCGGAAGTCATGGTGCAGTCTGAAGGCCAATCGGTAACCCTGTCAGGAGAGGCCGTTTCAAGCATCAATAATCGCAACATCATCGCGGGCACACAGGCCGTGATAGATGTTCCGTGGCCTGAAACCCTGCCAGTTGGCCCCGTCAGCGCGTCTATTTCAACCGATTTCTACAAGAATTAGAGATTGCTGTGTTACCGCGGCCCGCTTCATATTCTGGCCGAAAGGCAACAAGGCCGCTGTGTTTAAAAATTGCATCCAGCAGAGTGCTGCGCACTTTTCTGGCCTGCTCAACCATGCTGGCAGGCATGCATCTTTACAAGCCGAAAGCCTCAGCGGAACAGGAGCCTGAGCCTGCTCCGCCAGCGGCCGCTCCCAAGGTCAACAAGGACGCCTCCATCGACGAGATTTACGGCGCGCTGTTTGGCAAGGCGCCGACGCAGGCGATCTCCCTGCCCTATCCCGTCATCATTTCCGGGATAAATCAGGGCGATGTGATGATCACGCCCAGCATGACCCAGGGCGAGACACTGATCGACCGCAAGGCCATTGTTGACCTTTTGCTCCCCTTTCTGATCGAAGAGAAACAGGCAGAACTTCTGGAAACCGTCTCGCAAGAAGACAAGGTGAAGTCAGGTGATCTGACGTCGCTCGGCATGCCCACGAGGTTTGACAACAGCAACCTCATTCTCGTGATCGACATTCCGGTCGAGTTTCGGTCTGTCATACCCCTGCCCATACAGCCGCGCATCCGGGCCGCGTTACAGCTGGATACGGAAGATCAGGCGAAAACCAGCGCGATTGTGAACATGGCCGCTGGCACGCGCTATATTCACAGCAGCAAATATCTGGAAACCGGCTTTGCCGCGACGCAGGTGAACCTGCAAACCGCCTTCAATATCTTCGATGTCGTGCTGGAAACCGGCCTCCGCTATAGCGATGCCTCAGACGAAGAGCTCGCCCTGAACGATACGCGGCTGACGAAGGATCTCGTCGTGCAGCGCACCCGGCTGGAGGCTGGCGATCTTAGCGTACCGACCAGCGCCTTGCAGGGGAACCCCAGCCTGCTGGGGATCGCCGGCTTCCGGAATTTCGGTCTCCAACCGTATGAAGAGTATCGTACCAATCCTTCGCAACAATTCGAACTGCAGCGTGCGGCGCAAGTCATGGTCTATATCAATGGCCAGTTCATCCGCGAGATCCGCCTGTTGCCCGGCCGGTACAATCTGACGGACCTGCCCCTGCAAAGCGCGGCGGGCAATGACATCACGCTGGAGATACAATATGATAGCGGCGACACGGACCGCGTTGTCTTCTCCGCCTTCTATGATTTCAGCCTGCTCAAGAAGGGCCTCACCGATTTCGCCGTGAGCGTGGGGCCGACATCCCGTATTGAAGACGGCGTCCGTGAATATGACTTCGACAATCCTGCCATCAGCGCCTTCTATCGCAAGGGATGGACAGATGAATTCACGGCAGGCGTGAACCTACAGGCAGATACGGAGCTGCTTAATCTGGGGGGCGACGCGTTCTACACGTCCGGTGTCGGAACGTTTGGCTTTCTGGCTGGCTTGAGTGAGACCGATGAGGGAACCGGCAGCGCCATCACAGGGCTGTATAGGTGGAATGACACGGACCGCGGGCGGCAATTACGCTTTGATTTGCAGGCCCGCTATCAGAGCGACCTCTACACCTCGCTCGGCTCAGGCACCAGCAATATCAAATACGACCTGACCGCCAGGGTCTCCCGCAATTTCTCCGACACGATGCGCGTGCAGCTGACAACCGGCTTCCGGCAGCGCCACGATATGGATGAATTCGAGCAATCGCATTCTGCCAATCTGACATGGCGTACGCGCTATGGCACGCTTGGCTCTCTGGTTCGGTACACCACAGCACCAGGCGAGGAGGCCGAACTATCCGCCGGAATTTCCTTCAGCATGCGGCTGGGCTCCGGATATGCGCAAGCCTCTCACGACACACGTTCATCCTCTACGCGCGCCTCCTATTCTTCGCGCATGGACCGCAATGTCGGCAGTCTGGGATGGGATGCGGCCTATTCCCGCCAGTCCAATATTGACGATATTCGCGCGGGCGCCTCCTATATCGGCAACCGGTTTGAATCCCGCATCGAACAGCGCCTGACGGCGGCCACGCAATTTGACGGCTTTGGCAGCGAAAACTTCACAGAGGCCTCCATCGGCTCAGCTCTTGTCTATGCAGACGGAGCATTTGCGCTGTCCCGCCCGGTCTATGATAGTTTCGTGATCTTCTCGAAAAATGACGCTGTGAAGGATGTGGCGATCGCCGTCGACCCGCGTCGCAACATATTCGAAATGAAGCCTTCCTATGCGGCCCACTCGTCAAGCCTCGGCCCCGCTGTCGTGCCGGATCTGAACGCCTATTATGTCCGCACGATTGAAGTGGAAGCGCCAGGTGCGCCAGCCGGAACGTCTCTTGGCGGACAAGCGCTCAGCTTCCTGCCTGGATACCGGTCCGGCTATGTCGTCAAACTGGGCGATGATCGCAATGTCGCGGTGATGTCCCTGCTGGTGGACACAGAAGGCAAGCCCGTGCCCTTCGCGGCCGGATACGCCATTACCAGCGATGGCGAACGCCACCAGATGTTCACCAATCGGGGTGGCCGCTTCTACATTGACGGCCTGAAGCATGGCGAGACGGTCGAGTTGCAATTCGACTCTCCGGAAGGCGCCACTGCGAGCTTTGAGGTGCCGGATGGAGATATTGGCGTTATCCGCATGCCAGATCCTGTAAGGATAGCCCCCGAAAAACCTGAAGCGCCCTACCAGGTGACTGTGCGCGTGATGAAACCGAATGGAGCCTGAATGATGTTCCGGCCACTCTCCCTATTTATTGCCCTGCTTCTCCTCAACCCGGCCTTAGCGCAGGAGATGGGCCTGCCAGGTGCGGAAGGACTGAACGAACAGCCCACGCCCTGCACACTGCAGATCAGACCGCCAGACATGGTGGTCTATCGCGGCGCACTCAGCCGAGGCTACGATAGTAACAGTGACCGGCAGCATACGGAGATTGCCAAAGTTCTCATCGAGCATGAGGGAGACTCCTGCCCGTACACTTTGCGCATAGAGCCTGAAGCCGGCCCAGGAACCGCCTACATGTATAATGGCCAGGACGCGCTGGCATTTGAAATATCGCCTCCGGGACGGTCAGGCAATTCGGGCAGCAACATAGTTGAGATCGCCGGTAATGTCGCACGGGGACAGTTTCAGCGCACGATACCGTTTGACGTGCAAATTCCGGCCGGACAAAAAACCGTGGCGGGTCGGTATATAGGGCGTCTTGAGGTCAGCCTCTACCCTGATACAAGCGCAGCGGGAGAACCGGCAGACCGGCAATATATGGAAGTCGTCGTCGACGTATTGCCCCGCGTCGATGCCTCATTCGGGACAGACCCACTGGCGCGCCAGAAATCACGACGTCTGGATTTTGGGACACTCCGCAAGGGCCAGAAGAGCAGCGTGGACTTTTCCGTTACGGCCAATACCGGCTATTCAATCAAAATGGCTTCAGATAATCGCGGCGCCCTGCACCATGAGTTCACCCCCAGCAGCATAGAGTATGATGTCTATCTGGATGGCAATCCTGTCTCTATTGAAGAGTCTGCCTCCCGCGAAGTCTTGCTATCGGGGGCAAGCAGCTCCCAGCACAGCATTGACCTGCTCATCACGGGAGATACGGACAAGGCTCTGGCCGGAAACTATACGGACCGCCTGACGCTGATCATTTCAGCAGACTGATTGTTCAGACGCCGCCGGACACTATTTCACAGCGCCCCCCAACTCCTTTGTAAGCAGCACCTTGTAGTGTTTCAGCAATTCCATTCCGGACTCGGCTGCATCCCGGTCATGCGTGTATTTCAACTCGATCAGCAGGCCCCTCATGGCGGCGCGGTGCAGGTGGACCATAATGAGGATGGCCTTTTTGTCCTTGATGCCAACCTGCTGGGCAACCTCCCAAACGCCTTCACGCTGGGCATCCTGGAGTTTCTGCAAGGTTGTTGTAAACCGTGCATCCAGTTCCGGGTCGCTCCGAGCGCCCATCATGATTTCGATCAGGGCAATCGCGGGCGGTTGCAACAAGGCCTGCCAAGTCGCCTCGGTGATGGCATCGAACAATTCCACACCCGGCTTGTACTTTGACAGGAGTGAGCGGACATACTCATTCTGCTGTACGGCAGCATCTTCCGCGACGGCCGTAATCAAGTCACAGCGTGTCGGGAAATGGTGCAGAAATGCCCCGCGGCTGACGCCGGCTTCATCCGTGATCTTCTGAAGCGTCGTTTTTCCATAGCCATATTTGTCCAAGCAGACGATTGCAGCTTCAATCAGCTTGCGCCGCATCGCGGCAGATCGCGCCGCGTGTGGCCCCCGGCGTGTGGGCGCGGCCGGAGATTCTTTATTTGTCGTTTTCTTCGCCATCAGGCCCCCTTGTGAACCTACTCTCATGACATGACTTAGCCGTTTCCTGAACAGAGGCAAACGCCAAGGCCTGCGCCATACTTTTATCAGTCTTTCAGACACGCTGAAGCGCGTGAAAGACTGCACCGTCTTGCATCCTGAAGGGATTTTTTAGCCCCGCAAGCATTTTCCAGTCTATTTGGACTTTATTTTTTCACGCCATGGCATCATTGTAAATCTGTCGGCGCATCAAAAAAAACATCGTCGGCATCGGGAGGTCATGAAGGCTCAATCAGGGCGCCAGCGTGAAGCGGCATCTATGCTTCGCATGCGAAACATCGCGCCCACGCGCCTTCCAATCCCAATTAGAAAAATAATCAGGAGGAAACATCCATGCCACCGAAATCCGGTTTATCCAGGCGCCTGTTCATGGGCGCGGGCGCAACGCTGTTGGGCAGCAGTTTGGTCTCCGGCCGAGCCTGGGCCGCAGACCTGTTCCCGGTCGTCGAAACAGCCAACGGCAAATTGAGAGGCGCGACGGCCGCTGGCATCAGCGTGTTCAAGGGCGTCCATTATGGCGCTTCGACAGCTGGCGACAATCGCTTCATGCCGCCTCAGCCGGTCGAAAAGTGGGCCGGTATCCGGAATGCGCTGTCTTTTGGCGATGTCTCCCCACAGGCCACGGGAAGCCGCGCCTATGAATATGCCGACCTGATCGTTTTTGACCGCCAGCCAGCTGGCCCAGGCGAAGACTGCCTCAGCCTGAATGTCTGGACTCCCAGCCTTGACCAGCAATCCAGCAAACCGGTTATCGTGGTGCTGCATGGCGGCGGATTCTATGCTGGGTCCGGCAATTCCTTCGGGATGGATGGCGAGGCAATGGCACGCTTTGCTGACAGTGTTGTCATCAGCGTAAACCACCGTCTTGGGGCCTTTGGATTCACATATCTCGGACAGTTGGGTGGAGAGCGGTACGCTGGCTCCGGCAGCGTCGGCATGCAGGATATTGTCGCCGCGCTGAAATGGGTAAAAGAAAATGTCGCCCAGTTTGGCGGCGATCCAAACCGTGTTCTGGTATACGGACAATCCGGCGGCGGTGCCAAGACCAGTACGCTGCTGGCCATGCCTTCTGCCAAGGGCCTGTTCCATCGGGCTGGAGTGATGAGCGGTTCAATGCTGACGGCAGGCTCCCCCGAGCGGGCGACGGAGAATACGGTCCGGCTGATGAAGGCACTGGATATTCCGACCTCCGATGTGGAGCGGTTACAGGCCGTGCCATTCACGACGCTGCTGGAGGCCCAGACCAAGCTGGAACTTGCAGACCGCGCCAAAGGCGAGGCTCCACGCGCCTTCGGGCCGATCGTCGATGATGTCGCCATTCCGCGTCATCCCTGGTCTCCGGATGCACCGCCGCAAGCACATGATGTCCCCATGATCATCTCCACAGCGCTGGATGAGCGGACCTACCGGATGTCGAATTACGACCTCAGCGAGGAAGGTCTTCTGAAGTTCATTCGCAAACGCGCTGGTGACAAGGCTGAAGAAGTATTGGCGCTCTACCGGGCGGAAGATGCGGACTCGACCCCCTTCATCATTCAGGCTCGTGTTGATACCGATCTCGGCTTCCGCAAGGCGGCCTTCCGTCAGGCCGAATTGAAGGCCAGAGCGGGTGGCGCGCCGGTATGGGCCTATCTGTGGACATGGCCATCTCCCGCCTTTGACGGCCGATACGGCGCCGTGCACGGAATTGATGTCGGGCTCAGCCTGTACAGTATCCGCGGCGGTCTAACCGGTGCACAGGCGGACAGCAAGCTTATGGCCGAGCGCATCTCCTCTGCCTGGGCGGCCTTTGCGGCAACAGGTGATCCGAACAATGAGGCGCTGCCACAATGGGATGCCTATGAGCCAACGAAGCGGTCAACCATGATCTTCGACATGGACACACGGCAGGCATATGATCCCCGCGCGGAAATTCGCGAGATGTGGCAAGGCATCAAGATGGATTAAGAGAGCCTGCACACTCATTTCCTATAAATCGCAGGCATGACAAAAAATGGCCCATCCTCCATGAGGATGGGCCAAGTCATTTGCTCTGTCCAACTGACACACTGAAACAATACAAAAGCAAGTATCAGGAAGGAGGGAGAGTTTGCGCAGTCGCAAGTACTGGGAGAGATAACGCCTGCGCCCTATAGACAGCTAATGCTGGGTATAACTGCGAGGGTGAACACACCCCCGCAGTCAAGATGATTAGAAGGTCGCTTTCACGCCGACCTGAATGGTACGTCCAAGCGCATCTGCCGTGCGCGGATCGTAACCAAACTCGGCACGGACATAAGGCGGATCTTCATCAAAGATGTTTGCGACAGTTGCCGAGAAGGCCAGATTGTCACTGAAGTTGAACACATAAGTCGTGTCAAAGCGCAAGGAGTGATCAACATCGATACCTTTGGTGATCAGACCGATCTCATCCGTTGTTCCGGGATAATATCCCAGAGGGTCAACGCCGCCGCGCTCATCCTCAACGCCGGACACGTAGCGCGCGACCAAGCGCAGATTATGTCTTTCACGATTGAAGTTGATATAGCTGTTTACCCGCCACTCCGGAGCAGAGAATGGAATGGATTCGAAGTTCAGATAGCCAAGACGGTCATCTGCAGGGGCCACTTCGACGCCATCAAGAACACGTGCCGTGGTTTCCAGCTCTGTCACCTTCGTGCCATCCACCCCGAATGTCAGGTCGCCATCATAAAGCGGCATGTCATAGCGAATGGAAAAATCGACGCCCGATGTCAGCTGGTCGGATCCATTTCCGATATCCGTAACGACCGTATTCAGATCATTGATCGAAGACGTCCCCTGCACACACTGACCATTAGGTGATGTAGCCGTGTTATTCAGCAGGACCCGTCCGATAAGCGGACTGGAACAGTCTGCAAGACCCGTCCCCTCGGCGAACACGATATTCGCAATCTGGTTGTTCGTGGCCAATTGGTCGATCTCACCTTTCAGGTGAATATCAAAATAATCGAGCATCACAGACAAATGGTGCCCTGACGCGAAGCCATCGCTGTCCCAGATTACGCCGAGGTTCCAGGATTCCGCTTCCTCAGGCTCAATGTCGGTCCGCGTGACGGTTTGGGCGCCAAGCCAGTTGCCATTCGCCCGGTCATACGCGCGGACAATACTGGCGACACTGCCCGGAGACAGGCTGATGTCCGGCGCCAGGAAGTTCGTGCCATAAGAGGCACGCATGGACAGCGGACCGAACACGTCCCACTTGCCTGCGATCTTGTAGACCGTAGCATCCAGCCCGCCGGAGAATTCCTCCCGGCGCGCCGCAGCTTGTACATTCAGCCTGTCATGCAAAGGCAGGTTCAACTCGGCGAAGTAAGACATCGCCTGACGGTCATAAGCTTCCGCCTCATCAATGCCGTAAAACCCGAATGGCCCCGGACGGTTGAGCGTACAGCCATTGAAGTCAGGGTCTGTACTCGGCAGCGGGCGCTGACCGACAGGCCAGGCACATGGCACAGCGCCATTGTGGAAGTCGCTGGGGTTGTACTCAGATGTTTCATCCTGACGCCATTGTGTGCCAGCCGCCCAACCGATCGCACCGCCCGGCAACTCAATCGGCATCATGCCGTTGAAGACCAGATCTACCGTCAGATTGGTTGTGGTCGTTTCCGCATGGCGCGGATCAAAGAGCCAGCCGATCAGGGCTGGGTCATTCTCTGTACCCGGCACATAATTCGGGTTTTCCAGGCCAAGCTCAGGCTGCTGGGCATAGGAAGAGGAGAACGGGTTGAACCACAAACATCCATTCTGCCCCGCGGCGCCCGGGTTCTGCGTGCCCAGCGTATTCGGATCAAGGTCTGCAGCACTACAGGCTGGGCCGCCGAAGCCATTCAGAGCTTCCTGAAGACGGAACCCCAGATAGTCAGCGTCTTCATAAGTAAATTTCTGCTGATTGTACGTAACGGCAAAATCATAATCTATGCCAGCGGCTGGACCGAACACGCTGCCCAGAGACCCATCCAGAGATGTGGAGATACGCCAGATCTGATTGTCGACGCTGGCGGAGTTGGAGTTTCCTTCACCGCCAGAAGTGACCGTTTGGCCCTGGTGGGCAAACGGCCGCAACAACACGATCGAATAGCGATCTGTCAGGCCATAAAGTGGGCTCTGGTCCCAGCCGGTCCGTGCGGCGAAGTCCGCCACATATGGATTCGTTTGCGGCACAAAGTATTGAAATGTTGCCCCTGTGGTCGTCGCTGGGCCCTGCGTTGTTGGCAGGGATGGCGAGTTGAACTGATTTGGGACTTTCACATCCGCATAGGCCACTTCGATATGGAAATCCGTATTCTCATCAATCTCGGTATTGAGCTGGCCATAGATACGGAAGATGTCCTGATCTTCAACGAGGTTGTAATAAGGCGCATAGCCATAACTACAGGCCGTGCCGCCAGGAGACCCGGGCGCATAAATGCCGCCTTGGGATTCGCAGCTTTCCTGTGTGTAGTCATACAGGGATCCAATCGTCGTACCGCCAGCTGTTTGTGGCAGGTACCGCGCCAGGTTCGTCAGGAATGACCACGCGGTCGGATTTTCCCAATAGGGCAGCGACGAGAAATCCCGCTCTTCCGTTTCCAGACGTGAGCGATGTGACCACTCCGCCGAAACCATTAGATTGGTCGGGCCTTCGCCAATGCCGTACAACGCCCCCAGGTCCCACTCCCCATCGGACCCATCGACATATTTGTAGTCAGCCTTGACCTCAAAGCCGACGAATTCAGACTTGGTGATGAAGTTCACAACCCCGCCCACGGCGTCTGCACCATAGATGGTCGCCGCGCCATCTTTCAGCACTTCGGTGCGTTCCAGCGCCATCATCGGAATGTTGGAAATATTCTCACTGACTCGTCGACCATTGAGCAGGGTCAGCGTGTTGTCAGGGCCAAGATTCCGCAAGTTAAAGGCTGGCGCGCCGATGCGGTTACCACCGCCGAAATAATTGGACTCGCCATATGTCGGGCCGGACTGGGTCAGGTTTTTCGCAAAATCCAGCCCCGTGGGACTTCCCTGCAGCTCCAGCTCATCGGCAGAGTACACGTTTACTGGCAGCGCAGCGTCTTCAGGCGTTCCGCGAATGGCAGAGCCGGTGACGATGACTTTTTTCTGACGCGCCTCTGTTTCATCCGTTCTCTCGACACGGACAACTTCATCTTCCTGTGCATATGCAACGGTGCCCCCAATAACATATGCAACAACCGCCAAAGAGGCAGTCTTCATGAACACTCTCATATTTTCCTCCCAATCCGGTTTTATGGGTCGCCCATCGAGGGGCACCGGAAGCCTGATGAAATTACAGTCCAATTGGTTTGTAAATATCTTTTTGCAAATCTCACCAGAAAATATGCTCCAGGCGGACTCCGATTTCTGCCGGAATACAAACTAATGACTGTTTTTATTGTGTTTTATAAAAAACCCCGGGAAATACTATCTCACCAATAAATTCCAGGAAAATCATGCGCGTTCCGTCTCAAGGGAAGACGAGACACGTGATTCCGGTACAAGGCGGCACTCATGCCGTGACACAGAGCTCCGTATACGCCTCACCAAAACAGCAAGGCCCGGGGCAGCATACACCACCCCGGGCTTTCAACTATCTGAGTTCACTTACTGGCCGAGCCTATTCGTTTGCGCCGGGGCCATCCGGATACATGTCAGCATCAGAAATCTCGATAGTCGAACCGAAATTCATGACTGCCTTGCTCTCCGAGTCGTAAGCGGGCCACTCAACACCGTCCGCACATTTTAGAGAGGTTGCATCTGTCGGCATCTTGTAAAATGCCACCCAGCAGGAATTGACCCACTTCGCCATTGCGCGATCAGCCTCTCCAACATCCCCGGCTGCCCAGCCGGACGTATCTATACTGTCAAATGAGAAAATGAGTTCTGCCGAGTGAATTGGGCCAGATGGCCAGGCCTCCTTGCGGAATTCCGGTGTATAGTCAAACCGGTAGAGCCAGGCTGGCGCCCCCGTATCCCCGACCTCTGCGACCAGATCTTCCGCCGCATGAAAACCGCGCTCTCCGCTATTCGCACCGACCAGAACGGGAACATCCAGCTCCTCACCGGCCTCGAGCACCGCTTTGGGAGACCGCACAAAGAACTCCCCATCCAGAATGGTGCCAAATCCTCCCCGCAAAACAGGATCATAAGAGAAGGTCTGCGCCGATACGGTCCGCAATTGCTCAGCAGTCACGTCTTCAGGAACATCAATTGTAGCCAGGGCTTTGACCGTTTTGGCCTCTGCATCCTCAAGCGTCATTCCTTTTGAGACATACGCACCCGACTGAATAACGGCCTTGTCAAACAGACCCTTGGCAGATGGGAGCGTGAGGAGGTTGACGACCATGACCCCGCCGGCAGACTGACCGGCAATCGTGACGTTTTCCGGGTCTCCACCAAAAGCCTCGATATTCTCGGCGACCCATTCGAGCGCGGCAACGGCGTCCATCATGGCGAAGTTTCCGGTTGGCCCGTCCTCACTGGAAATAGCCGGATGCGCAAAACTCCCAAGGGAACCCAACCGGTAATTTATAGGAATGGTGATGATGCCTTTGGCAGCGTTTGAGGTGCCGACATAAGAACCGAGATGCCCTGCCCCCAGAAATGCCGCCCCGCCATGCAGCCACACAACCACAGGCGCCTTCTTCGCAGCAACAGGCGCATAGACCTCAAGATACAGGCAGTCTTCAGACTGTACGCCAGCCACACCCCCCT
The DNA here is from genome assembly GCF_000682755.1 of Hyphomonas beringensis. GTDB lineage: Bacteria > Pseudomonadota > Alphaproteobacteria > Caulobacterales > Hyphomonadaceae > Hyphomonas > Hyphomonas beringensis. Next base: position 38,643 of record NZ_AWFF01000034.1, on the reverse strand, counting down.
GATTTGGTGTTGCAGCGTCCACAGGAACAGGCTGAGGGCACGGCGGTTCGTACGAGACCGCAGCGCGGTCGCCAGTCCAAGGCGCAACGGGCTGCGGAGCCTTCCAGCGCAGCGGACCGACAGGTGCTGCAGCATAGGGCACGCCCTTGAAAACAAGGGCGTCGCCTTCCCGTGCTCCAACCAGAGTTCCTGCACTCGTTTCAACCGAAACCGTTTCGATCACTTCATCGACCGGCAGGATGCGAACGAACTCAGCTGCAGCCTCGGCAGGCTCTTCCGCCATTACCGAAGGCGTCGCCATCGCCGCCGCAAGCGCGACGATTGACCAGACAGGTTTGATTTTCATTTTTCCTCCCACTCACCCTCTTTCGGGCAATTATTTTTAACGCTGGATGAACTCCAGAGAATTTCCATCAGCATCCTTCGCTATGCCCACAATGATTGGCAGGCCCGGAGCAATAGGCGCCGCCTCACGCTCCACCTCCAACCCCTCGGCCTTCATGGCATTGACGACAGATTCTGCATCATCCGTATAGAATACAACCCGTCCTGAAGCGAGGGTGGGCACATCGCCAGTTGCCTGGAACAGGACAAGCTTTGTGCCTGAGGAATCCGGCGTCATGAGAATGTTCTCGACATATCCCTCACCAGAGGCAGAACGCTCCACCTCAAGACCGACGACAGACGTATAGAATTCCGTCGCTGTTTCCAGGTCGGACACATTGAGAACTGCGGCAGCAATCTTGTTGACCACATCCGGCTGCGGCGCCGTCTCCTCAGCCATAGCTGGAGCGGCAGTAACCGCGATCCCGGCAAGCAATAGCGCGCCCCCTGCGGCCCGCTTAGTCTTCTTCACGAAACTTGTCATGACAGCTCTTGCATCCTCCTCCGACAATCTGGAACTGCGCGGCAATCGCCTGCGCATCATTATTCGCATTGGCCTCTGCCAAACCTGAAACAGCCGCCTCAAACTCGGACAGAACCTGCTCAAACTCTTCCGGGTTTTCCCAGACGGCCGCTTTCGTCTCCGTCTTGAATCCACTGGCTGGTCCCGTGCCCTCCGGAAACCAGCTGCCAATTTGGGCCGCATAGCGCACGACGGAATCGACAGAGAATTTTACCGTCGTGCTGTCTGGCCTCCCGGCTTTCAGCTCATCACCGATTGCCTTGAAGGCGGCGCCCATATCCTGAAAGTTTGCCTGGCGGGCATCGATAAGCTGCTTCACCTCCTGCTGCTCCGGCGTAAGAGACGACATGTCGACCTCCGCACCATCGCCGCCACAAGCAGCCAGCATCGCGATGAACGGCAGAGCCAGAAAGCCCCTGCGCAATTTCAAGTCAGCGCGCACACCAACTCCAGTCCTGTATTTAAGCGTCATATATGTATTCCTGTGATGAGAGGCGGTTAGGCCAATATCTGTGTTACGGAATTGTCCGTCTCCATTGAACGGGTACCCCAACGTTCGATTGGCACACCGGCAATCTGCTGCATCGTCAGACCGACACGCGTGATCGGATCCCCATTCGCTGTGACGACCTGGCCCGTCTTGATGCGGCCACCTGCGCGTCCAGCCGTCATCATTGGAATTCCCTGAACTGCGTGGATCTTGGCCCATGACGTATCGGAGTGAGCAAAGACGAGACAATTGTCGAGCAGGGTGCCGTCACCTTCCGGCACATCCGCCAGCGCCTGAACGAATGCCGCCCAGCCCTTCATATTCTCTATGACGAACTTGCTGGTTTCGATCTGATAACCGACATCCGGATCAGTGAACTCTTCATGCGTATACAGATGGTGACTGCTGGCTTCCCCCGAGCGATGCAGGCTGGAGGCGGAGTTGGAGAAAACGACGTTGAAATTGCGCGTCTGGTCACAGGCCATTGCCAGCGCCAGAAGTTTTGCCATCAGCTTATGGTTCTCGTGGACATTGGCCAGGTCATAATTCGCATCATGCTCGCCCGGACGCTCAGGCATCTGGCAAGCCTCCGGAATGACAGGCTCCTCCGTCTGCAGTTCGAGCTGCTGCTCGACTTCGCGCACGGAGGTAAAGTACTGGTCGAGGCGGCGGCGATCTTCCGCTCCAAGATTGGCCTCAAGCGCCTTGCGCTGCTCGCTAACGGCAGAGAGCACACTGATACGGCTCAGCGTTTTCGGGTCCGGCTTGAACTCACCCTCTCCCGGCTTGCGCAGCCCTGCCGCAAAGATGCGATCATACAGGGCGCGGGCCGAGGTTTCAGGAGTGTTGCGCACCTGCGCGGAGCGATAGCTGTACGTGTCAGCGGGATTACCGGTCGCCGTAAAGTCGAGAGACTTGAAACGGGTCCCAACTCCGAGACGATCGGCGATGGCCGTTTCAAACGTGCCGCCCTCAATCACGCCGAATTTTAGCGGCGCGATACCGGAGCGCAGGCTGAATGTGCCACTGACATGCACATGGTTCGGACGTCCGTCGAGAATGGCATCGAAGCCCGTCAGGAAGTTCAGGTGCTCTTTAATCGACTCCAGCGGCAAGGATTCCGGCTGCAAAGCGAAACCGGCCTCACCTAGTGTGGGGCTCCAACGGCCAGGCGTAACGCCGCAGCCCCAGAACCACGTACCAAAGCGCAAGGGCGGCTGACGAACCGCGCCGGTTCCAGCGAAAGCCGGAAACATGCCCTCCAGCCATGGCAGGCCGATCGCGAGGGCTGACCCTTGAAACATGCCGCGCAGAAGTGTGCGACGAGAGAGAGGGTTTGTACGTCCGAAGCTCATGATTTCTTTTCCCTTGTCTGGGTGGCCGCCTCTTGCTGGTTGACGTCTGGGACCGGCACCTGCGGCGCGGATACGGCGAAAAATTCGTCACTCAGGGCAATCTCTCGCAGGAGAGGAATGATCTTCTCATCCGAGCGCGAAAATTTCTTCTCAAGGCGATTTATCCATTGAATGTCAGATGCCTGAGGTTTTCTGCCTGTGGCATATTTCTGCATCTTCTCCACAAGACAGGAGGTCGTTGCAGGGTGGTCCGCCAGGGTCTCTTCAAGGCCATCGACATTGTCGAACTCATAACCATCGAACGCGCCGCTGACGTCTATGACAGCCCCGTTCTCTTCATACCTCAGCCGGCCCACACCATCGAAATTCTCCATGGCCAGTCCGATCGGGTCGATAAACTCGTGACAGCTGGCACATGCATCATCTGTGCGGTGCTGGGTAAGGCGAGCTCGCGCCGTCTTGAATTCGGGGTTGCTGGTATCCTGAACCACGGTGAAGTTCACCGCGGCAGGCGCGGGCGCCACAGACTGACAGAGCAAGAGCTCTCTCACCGCAATGCCGCGCAAGGTGGCAGAGCTGCGTCCCGGATGGGCGTGCAGAGCGCTGAAAGCGATGTGAGACAGCAGGCCACCACGAGGATCATCTTCTGTGAACTCAACCTTCTCCCAGCCTTCTACGGCGCGGACGGGCACCTCATAGATCATACCCAATGGCCGGGTCACGAAGGTTTCCTTGGCTGTAAATATGTCCGTGTAAGGGCCAGCTTTATCCAACAGGTGATAGTCCAGAAAGCGCAGAACCTGCTCGCGACCATCCTCGGAAACACGCTGATTGAAAGCCGGATAGATCAGCTTGTCCTTTTCGAGTGTGGCGAAAGCATCCAAATGCAGGAAATCCTCAAAGAAGGCATTCATGCCAGTACGCACATGCTCGGAGTTCAACATGCGATCGACCTGAGCTTCGAGACCATCCTTGGTATCCAACTCGCCAGCAGATGCAGCCCTCAGTAATTCCTCATCCGGCGCGGTATTCCAGAGGAAATAGCTGATGCGGGCCGCCTTTGCGTGCCCGGTCAGTTCCAGCGAACCATCCTCGCCCTCTGTTACGGTATCCATGATGAACAGGAATTCCGGCGAAGACAGCATTCCTTCCAGAACAAGGCCGGTGGCTGCATGGAAATTCCCGAGCTTTTCCATGGCCAATTCGGAGATCTGCAGCCACTCCGCCAGAGTGACATCTTTCATGTCACGGCGGAAAATCTTTTCCCCGTATTCGGAAATGATCTGCTCAGCGCAAGCGGCGTCATATGTTGCAGGCGCTGGCACATCGCAGGGCATGTATTTTGCCCAATTCTCATCGCTGACAACCTGTTCGGCAATACGCCCCGCCATGGCATAATATTGCTCATAGCCGTTGCCACTGATGGAGGCCTCACTGGCGCCAACCGCGGCCAGGCCATCCACACGAATATCTGGTTCGAACCGGCCGACGACCTTGATCTCAGGCGAGAATATATCGGCCACACTGTTGCGATACTGACTTTCGGTCATACGGCGCATCTGCGGTGGAGGCGGAGGGCCCGTCACCTTGGGACCGCTCTGTCCGTTCAGTAGACCGGGAACGAAGTAGATACCCGCTCCGATGGCTGCAACAGCGACACCTGCCAGAATTGAATTACGAATAACTGACATGACGACTTACTCTTCCTTGCTTTCCGAGGTCTCGGGATTTTTCCTGGACTTCGCTGCGGCTGGCGGCCCGCCAGCCCCTTTGGGCTCTCGCAGCTCAGCCCCCTCAACAGCAATGTCTTCCAGCTCCACACCGTAATAGTCACGGGTGTCGAGCACGTATTTCACGAGCTCTTCCTTGGGGGGATGGATAACGAAAGCCGGAACAGCGTCTAGCTTCATAGCCGTGGAAATGGCCGTGCATTTCCCCGTTTCCGGGTCCGGATAGCCATCCGCATATTTATGCAAGGCATCCCACACCGCAGGACATGTGTACCCATTGGCCACCTGCAACGCGCCCTGCTCATCATGGAAACTGTGCCAGTATGCATACTGAAGATCAAAATACCCGACGAGATCCCCTTCCGCCGTGCCATCTTCAGCAAGGTTCAGATGGATCTGCGTATCCTTGACGTAGTATTCGGCGGGGCGGCCCGTCCAACCGAATTTCAGACGCAGGTCGAAAGGCTCAGTAATCAGAACACCATTCTCGATCCGGCCCGTGGTTTCATTGTGCCAGAGCGTATTGTCCGTAACGGTCAGGCTGGCATGGCCGATACCCTTTTTCTCGCTGTCGTAGGGGGTTGGCTCATGACTGGAATAGACACCGACTTCGACGTAATCGTCATTCATCCGGTTATCTACATCCCGAATTTCCATCAGCGTGGTGATCTCGCCGTCGCGATACGCCCCGACATGATAGTCCTCCATGGCCCCGCCAGCGAATTCTGCATCGCGACGATAACTGTCGATACAGCCCATCACACGGTAGAGCTGGTTGTCGATCCCGCTACGGCCATCCGGCGCGGTGAAATCGGCAGCGCCACAGCTTCCGACATCGTCGCCAGAGGATGCCTTGCCGTCGAGGTCACGGCCATTGGCCAGATTACTCTGAACAGTACGCAGCGGCGGATCATCATACGCATCCGGAATATTGCAGATGGATGTGCCATTATGCTCCCGCATCCGCTTGCCGGAGAGGGCATAGCCCATCTTGTAATAAGTTGACCGGTTTTCCGGTTGCAGCAGGTATTTCTGCTTCTCTTCCGGCAGGCCAAGAATGGCCAGGTCCCGAAGCGCATAGGCATAGCCCTCCGGGCAATCGTCCGGAGTCTCCAGATTGTCATACCAGAAGTATGAGAAGGCCAGGCCGATGGTTTTGGAATCCTGATTGACACTGCTGACAAGCGTTGCCTCAACAGGCTCAGATGCGCTTGCCTTTACAGGCTCTGACGTCTCAGAATTTCCGCACGCCGTCGCGCATACCGCCGCCCCGAAGGCGACCGTGATAAGCAAGCTCTTACGCATGCTGTCCTCCCGTTTTCTTGTATTGAGCGCTTTCTGCCTGGGACCAGGAAATGCAGTAACCTTCCGGATTGGCCGGCAAATCATCTATCGCGCACGTGCCGCAGTCACCGCCAGAGACCTTGAAGAAGGTGCAATTCGCGCAAGACTTCCCGCTGACATTGGACGCTTCCACATATTTGCGCCCGTCCCGCGCAGCCTGCTGTGAGCGGGTCAGCTGCCCCGGCGCTGCACATTGAACACCCGATGATTTTTGGCACGCACTGACCGCAGCAAGACCAGCAGCAGCCCCCGCCACCCGTATCAGGGCATGACGCCTCGTAATCTTCTCCATAACGGACTTTCCGCCCTTTTCAGTGTTTCACTCCCGAGTCTGACAATACGGAAACGGCCTTGGCCCGTCAATGACAATCGCACTATTATAATAACGGATGTGGACTGTAAATTGACTCGCAGGCTGAAGGGCAGGCTCAAACCGACAGGGTGAATCCGGACAAAAGCTCAGTAAAAACTGGCGAGAAGATGCCCAACGACACAGCATGTGCAGTCCGCTATTGGCGTTTGGAGCTTATGAACGATACAAATACAGGCAATCTTGCTTCGGGGGCCATATGAGCGACAGCCAGACCATACTGTCACCTTCCGTAGACCCCACATCTTCGGCGCTAACCAGCGAAGAGCGGATACTTGCTGCAGCGAACAGTGAGTACAATCAAACCGGAAGCCTTCCCCTGTCGCTTGGCGCCATTGCCGAGCGTGCGCAGCTGAGCCGGTCCCTGATCTATGCGCACTTCCCGGATCAGTACGCGCTTATCAACGCATTGCTGGAAGGGCATATCAGTCTGCTGCAGGATGAGGCTGCTCACACCCTTCTGCAAGGGAATAGCCTGGAGGATACGGGCACGGCGTTGGCGGACTTGCTCCTTGAGCACTATCTGACGGCGGGCCTTTTACTCGCTGAAGCCCCTCAGGATGATTTCTGCAGGGGACATTTGTCGCTGAAGGTGCGCAAATTCTATCGCAACTGCATCATGACGCTCGCACAAAAGGCTGTTGCGGAGTTTGGCCTTGTCCAACGCCAAGCGCGCGCCACCGTATTGATGCTTTCAGCCCTGCCCGAGCAAGCCGCCAGACTTTCGACCACTCAGCAAGTGCCGAGCGAAACGACGCGCGCAACACAAAAACGGATCATTCGGCTGACTGTTGATACATTACGCAGCTAGGCGCTTTCGCGATCCAAAGCTGCAGCTATCACCACAGGAATGCAGAGGCGCTCAGCCTCAGCTAGCGTAATTGTGGAGCTGGTAACCAGATCCCCCGCACGGATGACAAGCGCTGTGAGCATCGAGACAGACGCAAGCGCCTCAGCCTGATCCACTTGTTTTTCCCGCAACAATGCAGAGACATGCTTTTCAGAGGCCGCCTGCCGAACAGGCTTTCGGCGTTCATTGACGCGCTGGCGAACTTTCGAGTTGCGCATCAGACTTTGGAAAATCGCGCCCTGCTCAGACGCAAGACGCAGGCGGCTTAAAGAAGACATGACAACTTTTGCGACCCGCGAGCCGCCACGCTCCACCGCAACAAGACGCGCCGCCTCATATGCCTCGACTTCTTCAACTGCGAGCTCGACCAGCAAATCTTCACGCGTCGAAAAGACATTGTGAGCCTGAGCCTCGCTCATTTCCAGCTGCAACGCGATGCGACGCAACGAGACTTCGTGCACGCCTTCAGACAACGCAATCTGTCTTGCAACATCAAGCATCATCCGTCGACGCTCTTCAGGAGAGTAGCGTACGCGGCGCTTACGTTCATGCCGGCACGCCCCGCCGATCTGTACAATCTCATCCGGATCGCTGAGGGCTTCTGGCTTGCTAACGTCCCGACTAACCGCCTCGCTGCGCCAATAGCCTTTGGGAGGACGGGGGATGTTCAGCCTGTCGCAAACCTTGGCAAGGCCGTTAGCGCTCATACCCAATTCAGGCGCCAGCACCGACATCGGCTTTTGCCAGATCAGATCAAAGAGTTCTGACTTCTTCAAATTGTGTGATTCAGCCACAGCACGCACCGCCATATCCTCAAGACAGACAGGCTAGTTCATGCATGCCAATCAGACAATGCGGCGATCACACGCTGACAACCACACCAATCAGAAGCAAATTACCTCGCATATGCCACCCTAAGTCAGGGCCTCTTATCAGCCGCCCGAGACCATATGAACCAGATCAGTGGCAGATTGTAACTGTTCAAGATTCCGGGTCGCATCCACGACATCCTTGGCGCGCGCCTTGCCCAGAACAGGCTCCATCAGCTCAAGCGCCTTGGCCTCTACATCTGCGCGAGACATCGGGTGGGAGGGGAACCCCCGTACCCATGGGACATATTCCTCATGCCCTCCGCTCTCGCTATCCTGAACGATCACGCGCGCAGACTCTGTACGGTCTTCGCCTGGTCCAGCCTCCTGCTTCGGATCATGCGCAACCTCAACCCGCTTCATCAGCGCGTGAACCTGCATATCATTCAGGAAGCGCTCACGTGACTGGGCTGCAACGAAATCCAGCTTGCCATCAATGACAATGATGGATGCCAGGTAGCGAAGATTAAGCGCCGGCATCTCAGCATCGCGAAAGGCCTGCCAGCGGCCCGGCATTTCGATACGAATGCTTTCAAGCGTCGAAGGCGAAGTATGCTTTTGAAGATCCAGCAATGCCTGAATGGCGGGCTGGGTCGGCCCGCCGACTGGATACCGTTTATAGGCCGTAAGCGGAAGTTCAGATCGCGTATCCAGATCTTCAATCAGATATTTCGGATTATGATCGCGGCCAAGGAATACACCTTGATTCATATATCCGTCAGCATTGTCAAAGCTGTCACGCACCCCCCGGAATCCTGCCTCGACAAGCAACGCGGCCTCAACGCCATTCCGCGCCCCGAGCCCCGCAAAGACAAAGGACTTTTCAATGTGCTCAACATCCAGAAGCCACTGCCAGGAACCAGACGCCTGTTGCGCAGCATATGACATGACATAGGCCACCTGGTCTGCACTCAGCCCCAGCATGGAAGCCGCTGTCGCCGCCGCACCGAAACAGGGACCAATCGCGTGATTGGCGATACCGGAATAGTAGAGATTCCCGATGCCTAGCGCTTTCGGCATGCGCCCGCTTAGCTCATAGCCCGCAATGCAGGCATGCAGAACATCCTTTCCTGTAAGGCCGCGATTTTCCCCCAGCGCAAATGCCGTGCTGACAACAGCTGGCCCTGGTTGAACAAAGGCAGAGGGAATGAAGTCGTTGATCTCCGCACCATGGGCAATCATCGCCCCCGCGAAGACTGCATCCACGATGCCCGCTCTTTCCGTTGTCGCCAGAACGGTCGCAGCATTTGACGCGTCAGCAGATTTGAACTGCGCGTATTTTCGGGCCAAGGCCGCTGGTTCCAAATCACGGCACGCAACGGCGGAGGCCAAGGTATCAAGAATATGCCTCTTTCCAAGATCCAGGAATTCAGACTTGATCCGGGCATCCCGGATACCGGCGATATAGGCGCTGATTGTCGGCGTCAGGTTCAGGTCTGTAACCGGCTGAGGTTTTTCCGCTTCTGCGGGTTTCGGCGCCTCTTCAGCCTGCTCCGCCTGAGCAGGTCCGGCAGCCGTGGCACAAGCTGTGAGCGCTACGGATGCCCCGGCAAGCCCAACTCCAAACATGTCCCGTCTGGTCAGCGCCTCTTTCTGGCTGTTCTTCTCTGTTTTCTGATGCGTCATGATACGTCCTCACACTTTACCGCGTCACGCGCGGCTTATCGTTATCCTGTTGCGAATACGGGTGCTGAGACGGCTTCCCCTCCGTCCCACCCGCGAAAACTTCATCGCCGATGAAGGGCAACTCCCTTCAATTGCTGGGACTCATATCTGGACATGAACTCTCGTTCGGCCTTATGCGGATCACTTTCCAGATGGGATGGCACATCGAACATCATGGTATAGCGATCCTCCAGACCAAAAGGCTTCCACTCTGGCAGGCTTGGATTGTTTGGATTGCCGTCATGCGCGAAGGAAATCCACGCATTGGCCATCGCATCCACCATGGCTCGCGTCTCTTCCGTTTCAGGCCCGGTAATGTGAGGCACAGTATCAACATTGTCGAACACGAATGGAAGGTCGAGCGAGTGCTGACTGACCCGTCGACCACCTTCAACAGGCTGGCGCCACATCAGGCGATAAACATAGGTGTCGCCCGTGCCGCCTGACCGCGCGCGAGCCTCGGCCAGAAGAGTCTGATCACGAACATAACCGCGCGCTGAAGCAATCGTGAAGAAAACCTCTGACGGGTTGGCCTCTGGCCGCGACGCCTGGAAGGTCTCGAAGGCCTCCTTGATGTCCTCTTGCGGCAGAAACATTTTCAATGCGCCCATGGCTTGCGCCTTATCCATGTCAAAAATCCCAGGTCGGCGGCCCAGCTGGCTGGTCAGCTCAGTGCGTGTTGTCCCGACTATGAGGGGTAGATGGCTGGAGCGTTTAGGAGCCTCGGGGTAGAATGGATGCTGTTCAAAACACTCGCCATCAAGCACCGGAGAGAACCGATTGCGCATACGGTCGCGCACCTTCAACTGGGCTGCCGTAAGTTCGGCAACGGAGAGGGTTTGGAGTTTAATGGCATCACCAGGCGCAATCTGCAGCTCTTTCAGCAATTCATACGTCAGCTCATTGGCCATTTCGCGCGGTTGCACAGCGATATGAGCCCCGGATTGGATGGCCCCCTTGTGAAACAATCCCTCGGCATCTTCTCCGGCATAACAAAGGCTGACTTTCCGTCCGCCTCCAGACTGGCCGTAAATCATGATGTTGTCCGGATCACCGCCAAAGCGGGAAATGTTGGTGCGGACCCAATTCATTGCCGCGACAAGGTCCAGATAGCCCACATTGCCTGACCGCGCGAAGTCATCCCCCAGCACATCCCCTAGATGACAATGGCCAAATACGTTCAAACGGTGATTGATCGTTGCGACAACAACATCGCCTCGTTTAGCGATGTTTGTACCGTCATAGATGTTGATCGAGCCTGCTCCGGCCTCGAAACCACCCCCATGGAACCACAACATGACCGGACGTTTTGCGGTATCAGCGGCGGGCGTCCACACATTGATGCGCAGGCAGTCATCACTCATCGTCTCAGCGCCGGCAAGAAACGTATCCTGCTGTGGAGACTGGTCACCGAACTCATAAGCCTCGCGTATACCAGCCCATGCAGAAGGGGCTTGAGGTGGCATGAAACGATTGCGCCCCGCCGTGGATTCGCCATAGCGCATTCCCCGGAACACCATCACCCCGTTTTCAGATAGCCCCCGATATCTACCCTGTGCTGTCTCCACCACAAGAGGAGAGATATTTGCCGTAGGCTGACGTGTGGCACATGCTGACACGGCCGCCGCGCCCGTCATGAGAAGGTGGCGTCTATTGATGATCATCGTGTTCCTCCCAGAATCGCATTCGCTGATCTGGGAGGAGGTTTTACGTCGAAAAACATTTCCAGTCCAACTGGACTTTATTTTCTCGCTTCGCGGTCATTCCTAAGCCCCCCGAAGGAGCTCCCCCGAAATAATGATTTTCGTAATGAAATCAGAGCTATTCCGTCGGTGCGGCGCGGTAGGTATCCTCGTCTATTTCTTTCTCCCATTTCGCCACCACAGTCGCGACACTGAGGTCACCGGTGATGTTCACGACAGTGCGCGTCATGTCGAGAATGCGGTCAAAGGGTAGAATGAACCCGACGACCAGCGCCGTCTGCTCCGGGCTCATACCAATCGTCTCCAGCACGGCCGCAAGCAGGAATAGCGAGGCTGACGGCACAGATGCCGTACCGACAGAGACAAGCGTCGTGGTTAGGCCGATCAGAATATAATCAGTCAGATCCAGGGGAATGCCGAAAGCTTGCGCCGCAAAAATGGTGACCACACCGACATAGAGCGCTGTCCCATCCATATTGATCGTCGCGCCGAGGGGAAGAACCGAAGATGCGACGGCCGGCTGAATACCAAGATTGTGCTCAGCCGCCGACAGGGTTGCCGGCAGAGTCGCCGAGCTGGATGACGTAGAGAAGGCCACGAGTTGGGCTTCCCGCGCGCCCCGCAAAAAGGGCATCACCGGCAAGCGCGCCAGGAACTTCACAAGGAAAGCCTGCGTCAAAACGATCTGCAAGGCACAGCCAAGCACAACCACCAGGGCCAGGAAGAACAGATAGATAAAGGTCTGTGGCCCATTCGTGCCCATCACCACAGCAATGAGAGCAAAGACACCAAAGGGCGCAAACTCCATGACAATGCCGGTGATGCTGAGCATCAGATCCGACCCGGCCTGAAAGGCGTCCGCCAGAATCTTTCCCTTCTCCCCGATCAGCAGCAAACCGGTGCCCGTCAGCAGCGCAAAGAAAATGATCGCCAACAGGTCTGCCTGGGCGAAGGCGGCAAATGGATTGACGGGTACAATCGCGAGCAACCGGTCTTTCAGCGCGATAGGCGCCTGCAGCTCAGCCGGGGTCGCGCCGGATAGGTCAATTCCTGCACCGGGATGGATGAGTACGGCCAGGACGAGGCCAATCGTGATCGCCGCCACAGTGGTGATCATATAGAGCGCAATCGCCCTGCCCCCGATGGAGCCAAGGCGCTTCGGGTCGTCCATTGAAACGACACCGGACACCAAAGTCACAAAGACCAGCGGCACAATCAGCATCTTGATCAGGCGGACAAACAATTCCCCGATCCAGGCGATCGACTGAATCGACTCTCCCGCAAGTCCTCCAACAAGCGCGCCGAGCACGAGTGCAATCAGGATCCGCTTCCACAGCACCATATCAAACCAGAAGGACATTGCTTTACCCATCACAGACGGACTCCTCATTGAAATGGTAAATTCGCGCAGCATCCCGCCAGACAATCTGACATCGTGTACACGGATAAAAAGAATGGCCCTCAATTGCGTGAACAAATGAGGGCCAGTCTTGTAGAAAGCTTATTCGCAAGTGCCTTCAGTCGGCATGTGCTTCAGGCCACGCCCCGGCGCAGAATTGACCGGCTCGCCATCCCGCACGGCGAACTCCCCATTCACCAGAACGTCGACGACACCAACAGACAGGATCTCCGGTTCGAGGAATGTCGCACGCGGCGCATAATTCTCCGGATCGAACACGACGATGTCCGCATAATAGCCATCCTTCAGATAGCCACGATCTACCAGACCCAGAGAGTCAGCCACCAGGCCGCTGCTGGAATGCACGAACTCGGTTGTCGTGATCGTCTTTTCCTTCTTCACATATTTCGCATATTTGGTTGCGTAGCTTGCATACTTACGAGGGTGGCCGCCAGATGCATCAGAAGAGGTCATCACCCAGGGCTGTTGCATGAAGCGCTTCACATCCTCTTCACTCTGATTGAAAGAGGCAAGCCCCGCGCCTCCCTGTTCCAGCACGCGGATAGCCGCTTCGACCGGATCGACATTCCAGTCTTCACTCAAATCCTGCAGGGTCTTGCCGATCCATTCATCCTTAGTGCTGTTGGACAGCAGCAGGCTATCCGGCCCGCCGCGGCGGCGCATGTTCTCAGTCATTGCCGCGCGGATTTTGGGGCCATCTTCCGCATCCCGCAAACGGGCGATCATGGCCTCTTCACCCCCGACCTGGGCCCAGCGCGGCAGAAGGGACGCTGAGACGCTGGTGCCGGATGCGACCCATGGATACTGGTCAGCCGTGACCGTCAGGCCTTCAGACTGGGCAACCTCCACCAGATCAATAACATCTGTGCTTTGTCCGTGCACATCAACACCAAGTGCCTTTAGGTGCGCGATGTGAAGCGGGATGCCTGTTGCATCACCAATATCAATAACTTCCTGAATGGCCCCCAGAAGGCCGACTGTGTAGGAGGATTCATCGCGAATGTGGGAATCGTAAAGCCCGCCTCGCGCGGCGGCCTCCTTGGTCAGTGCGATTACTTCTTCTGTGGTTGAATAGCTCTGCGGGGAATAGAAAAGCCCCGTAGACAGGCCGAACGCCCCTTCGCACATGCCCTGACTGACAAGACCTTTCATTGTGCCCAGTTCGTCCGCATCCGGCGCCCTGTCCGAATAGCCAAGCACCATGCTGCGCACAGCGCCGAAGCCAACATAGGCCGCCACATTCGGTCCGACGCCTTTTTTCTCGGCATTGGAGAGCGTTTCCCCAATGGCAGGATGCCCGGACCCGTCAACGCCGACAAAAACAGTTGTCACGCCCTGCATGATCGCCGGCAGGATCAAGCTCTTGTCGGGGTCATTCGCCCAGGGCGTGATATCACGATCATAGTGTGTATGCGGATCGATGAAGCCCGGCGCGACATACTTTCCGGTCACATCCAGAGACACAGGCGCGCTATAGTTCGCCTCTTTTGCGTCCCCCACAAACACGATCCGATCATCCACAATCGCGACGTCAGCAATACGCGCGTCGCCAAGTGTGCCGTCATAAACGGTGCCGTTCAGAAGCAGGATGTCCGCTTCCTGCAAAGGCACTTCGACCGGACTGGTACAGCCGGCCAGCAGGATCGCAGGGAATGCATACTTAACCCCCAATGAGCCGAATTTTCTCAATCGTGGCATATTCTGCATTCCGTTCTTCCTTTCGTGAGAATGTATAGGTCTCGGATATTGGTGGACATCTACAATAACGGCACTGCTTCCGCTGTACCCCAAAAGCCGGGTTCAGGTGGCATCATCCATCCATCTTTGACGGAAACACCACCAGTCCGGTCATTCTTTAACCAGACTGGACCATCCAGATCGATGTAATCAGCCTGCATGGCAATCTGCAGGGCGGGAACTATGGAGAGTGAACTGCTGATCATACAGCCCACCATGATGCCGAACTTTTTCTCCCGCGCCGCCTGAAGTAGCCTGAAAGCCTCCGTCAAGCCGCCCGTCTTGTCGAGTTTGATATTCACAATGTCATAGAGGCCGCTAAGCCGGTCCAGATCATCCGAGGTGTGACAGGATTCATCTGCGCAAACAGGCACACGGCGCACAAGCTCTGCCAGACGCGCATCTTCAGAACTTGGCAAAGGCTGCTCGACAAAAGCCACACGCAACTCTTCGAGAAGAGGCTGCAGGGACTGCAGCAGCTTAATGTCCCAGCTCTCATTGGGATCGACAATCAAGTCAGGATTTGGCGCAGCATGGCGGATAGCGCGCAGACAGGCTTCCACATCACCTGCGTCCAGCTTCACTTTGACAACAGGCGCGTTCGCAAGTCTTTTCGCCTGGCGCCCCATCGCGTCCGGCGTATCGATGCCAATCGTCAGTGCCGTGGCAACCGGCTTTAGCCCGCAGAGTGTTGTGGGTGCTTCACCCAGTTTGCTCTCAAGATCCCACAGCGCACAATCCACCGCATTGCGCGCCGCTCCGGCAGGCAATGACTGCTGCAACTCGGTACGGGTCAGGCCCTTACCAAACGCATCGCGAATGCCTTCGACTTGCTTTGTCACGCTCTCAAGCGTCTCGCCATAGCGTGCATAGGGCACAGCTTCCCCGCGCCCGAATACGCCACCAGCCTCAACCGTAACCTCGACGACTTCGGCAACTGTCCGGACACCACGAGATATCCGGAACGGCGTTGCGAGTGGAAAAGACTCTATGCGAGTTCGTAGCTCTCGAAGCATTCCAGCAACCTATCTGTGATCTTGTTGACACCCATCGCGACCGGATCCTGGCATGGCAGGCCAAGCTCGGCCTCGATTTCCGAACACACGCGTTGCGCCTCATCGCCGTCAACATTGGATGTGTTCAGAGCGACGCCCACGGCCTTGACGTTCGGATTGGTCAGACGCGCAGCCTTGAGATTGGTTTCAAGACAATCCTTGAGCTGAGGAAGCTCCCGCCCTGGAATGCCGCGCATGTGCGCCCGGCCCACTTCATGACACAGAACCAGCGCATCAGGCTGGGAGCCGTGGAGCAGGCCCATGGAGACACCCGCAAAAGATGGATGAAACAAAGAGCCCTGCCCTTCGATCAAGTCCCAGCCACCATCTTCGCGTGCAGGAGAAATCCATTCAGCTGCCCCGGAGATGAAGTCCGCGATCACGGCATCAATCGGCACACCAGATTGCGCGATAAATATGCCGGTCTGGCCTGTCGCGCGAAAATTTGCGTTTACGCCGCGCGCTTGCAGTTCCTTTTCCAAAGCCAAAGTAGTGTACATCTTGCCGACAGAGCAATCCGTACCCACCGTAAGAAGACGACGGCCTGCACGCGTGCGGCCATTACCAATAGGCAGTTTGGCCGGGGGCTCGCGCACATCAAAAAGCTGTCTGCCAGTTTCGGCCGCAGCCTTACGGATTTCTTCGTGAGAGGAAAGCCGTTCGTGTAATCCGGACGCAACATTCAGGCCTGCCTTCAGGGCGGCCACCACATCGATCACCGCCTGAGGCCCGAGCACACCGCCCGCATTGGCAACCCCGATGATGAGCGTTTTCGCGCCATTCTTTACCGCTTCCTCAAATGAGTAATGGTCCAGACCGACTGTCAGCGTACAGGCCTCCCCCCGGTATTCTCCGACGCACAGTTCAGGGCGCCAGGCCGCAACACCCCGGGATGTCTTGACGGATAGCGGCTCCGTGGAGTTGCCGAGGTAAAGTAAATAAGGAGAAGGAATCATGGAACACTCGTTAAGGTGAAGTCATTGCGATCAACTTCCCCTATGATTGCGGTTCCGGCCCTTCAGGAAAATTTCAAAGGTAGAGGTCACTCATAACCTTCATCTATGCCCGATTGCGCGTATCCTGCCGCGCATTCTTGATTGTCTTCTGAAGTACGGAGATGAATTTCTTGGCCGGACCGGACAGCGGGCGGTCCTCCAGATGAACACAATGAATGTCAAAAGTGGGCCTCTGCTCCAGCATGCGAAAGTCCATTTCCTCTGACAGACTAGCCCGCGCGGTGAACTCATCAACCACAGCCACGCCCGCCCCTCTCTTCACCAGAGAGGCCGCGACATAATATGTCTGCACCGAAATGCTGGCCGTTTTCCCATCACCCCCGGCTATATCATTCGTGAAAATGGTGCCGACCGTCCCGGTTCCGGACAGCCTGATTAGGTCACGGCCTTTCAGCATATCCAGCGGAATTGTCTCCGGCGGGTCCGGCATGTCTTCCTTCCGGAACAGAAGGACCAGTTCGCCTGAGCCGACTTTCATGGATGCCAGGCGCGGATGGTGAGGCGCGTCATGCGTAAGCGCGAGGTCTGTGTTTCGCTCATAAAGTGAACGCAGGATGTCTCCATTGTGAAGCGTCTGTATCTCGAAAGCTATGGCTGGGTTGGCCTCGTGAAACTTCGCCACCGCACTCGGCGCGATCTCCAAACCGAGAGAGGGCAAGGCCGCAAGACGCAAACTTCCCGCTGCGCCACGGCGAAGATTCTTGGCAGTCTCCTGAAGGGACTCGACCCGCATATAAAGCTCGCGGGCCTCCTGAAACAGCACATGCGCTTCCTGGGTTGGAACCAAACGCCCTTTTACGACGCGGAACAGGGTGAACCCGATACGGCTCTCCGCATGCCGAAGAACTTTGCTGACGGAAGGCTGTGAGACATTCAGTGCCCTGGCAGCGCCGCTAACCGAGCCCGTCTGGTAGACCGCATTGAAAACTTCCACATGCCGCAGGCTCATGATCTGCCGACTCTCAGACATCAGACATTCCCCAATTCACACCGTCTAAAAAACACCCGTCACCTCCCCAGAATGCACCAGCCCATGACTTTAGGCTATGGGTGAGCAAAGTCTCAGAAATGTTACGTCCATTGACGCACAGGCCCTTCCGGGTAGCCTGTAATTGGTTACCACAAGAACAGAACCAGCAAAAGCTGGGAGTTAAAAATACTCAGGGGTTCTTCGGGAGGAACCATTAAAAAAAATACGCGAAAGGATAGGTCTATACTTTTTTGAATACTTGAATGGCAGCCTTCTGTCAGGATCTTATCTCGGAATTTTATGGGCTTTCTCCTCCGCATTATTCTTTCGGGACGTTCGCGTCCCAAACCGCAACAGGCGCAGCCGTGCCTGAAATCGGGGCACTTGCCTCATGTGAATGTCACCAAGGGGGTCACATGTCATCTTTTATGAAACCGTACCGAACACCACGACGGACTGGTCTGGTTGCGGGCGCATCTGCGTCAGCGATCATCCTGTCAATCGGCCTGGCCGGACCGTCCTACGCACAAGTCAGCCCAACCGCTGAAGACGCGACACCCACCTCCACACCAGAGGCCGCCGGGGAAGCTGAACGTACATTCGAGGCGGTGACCGTTACCGGATCGCGCATCGCTCGAAGCGGATACGAATCTCCGACGCCCCTCACAGTCCTCGGGGAAGAGGAAATCAATGCCCGCGCTCCGGCGAACGTCGCTGACTTTGTCAACGAGATCCCGTCTGTAGTAGGCAGCGCCACACCAGGCACGTCCAACCTCTCGATCAGTTCGGGTACGGCAGGCCTCAACAGCATCAACCTCCGCTCTCTGGGCGCCAACCGCACACTTGTCCTGCTGGACGGACAACGCTCTGTTGGCTCCATCATCACCGGCGCGGTGGACGTGAACACTTTCCCGCAGGGATTGATCAAGAACGTTGAAATCGTAACGGGCGGTGCTTCCGCTGCGTACGGCTCTGATGCTGTCTCAGGCGTCATCAACTTCATACTCGACAAGGAGTATGAAGGCTTCAAGGGCTCCGTTGAAGGCGGCCAGACGACCTATGGCGACGACACGGCATATCGTGTGAACCTGACCGCAGGCACGGCCTTCGGCAATGATCGCGGCCACGCTATCTTTAATGCCGAACTCACAGACCGCGAAGGCATTTACGGCATTCCGCGGGATTGGAACAATAACGGCAACTATATCATCAACAGCCCGTACTACACGCCCGGAAGCGGCATGCCGGAACGCCTGCGCGTCAGACATGGCGGGCTGAGCATCGCGACACCTGGCGGCCTGATCGTCAATACAGACCTGCGGGGTACGTATTTTGGTGTCGGCGGCAGTGTGAACCAGCTGGCCTATGGTGAAACCCGTGACCCTTGGATGGTCGGCGGCGACTGGCAGTATACTCAGACCAATGACAAACAATCCCTTCACGCGGATGAGCGCCGCAAAGGCCTGTTCGGTCGCGTCAGCTGGGATCTGACAGACAATATCGAGGTATATGCCCAGGCCTCCTGGAACAAGCATGCCTCCCTGGGCTGGACCGGCGTTCAGGCAAACCAAGGCAATGTTGTCATCCAGTCTGACAACGCCTTCATTCCGGAATCTGTACGCCAGCAACTGGACGATCTGGGCATCTCCCAGTTCCGTATGGGCACGACCAATGCTGACATTCCTCTACGCAAGACTGACAATGAGCGCGAAGTGACGCGTTATGTCATCGGTGCAGAAGGCAATTTCGACATGTTCCAGCGCAACTGGAACTGGGATGCCTATTTCCAGCGCGGCGAAACCGATGCCACTGTCATGGCACGTGACATTACAAACAATGCCCGTTTGGCAATGGCGCAGGATGCTGTCTTTGATCCGAACACAGGGGATATTGTCTGCCGTTCCACACTGACAGACCCAACAAATGGCTGCATCCCCTTCAATCGTATGGGCATTGGCGTAAACAGCCAGGCCGCCGTTGACTACATCATCGGAAATCCTTATCGCGATGATCACTTCGAGCAGGACGTATTTGCCGCGAACATTGCCGGCGATCTGATGGAAATCTGGGCCGGCACGGTCTCTGTTGCGGCTGGTCTGGAACACCGCCGCGAAGAAGTCTCCGGCTATGTTCCAGAAGAATACCAGAGTGGTTGGTTCGTCGGAAACTACAAGCCAAGCTTTGGCAGCTATGATGTGACCGAAGGCTATGTCGAGACGCTCATTCCACTTGCGGAAGGCCTGAACTTCAACGGCGCTATCCGCGGAACAGATTACAGCACATCCGGCTACGTTACGACCTGGAAGGCGGGCCTGACCTATGAACCCATCCCGGATGTCCTCTTCCGCGTAACGCGCTCCCGCGATATCCGCGCGCCCAATCTGGCTGAACTTTTCCAAGCTGGCTCCACGCGCACGAACAATTTGGTGGACCCATTCAATGGTAACCAGGTTGTGCAATTCCGCGAGACCGTCACGGGCAATCAGGCACTTGATCCGGAAGAGGCTGATCAGTGGAACCTCGGTTTTGTCCTGCAGCCGCGCTACATTCCGGGTCTCAGCTTTTCGGCAGATTATTACACCATCGAGATCAATGGCTCGATTGGCTCTGTCGACGCCCAGACAATTGTCGACCGCTGCTATGAGGGCGCCGAGGAATACTGCGCGGCAATCGTCCGGGGACAAACGGCAGGCGGCGCGAGCGCGATCGAATCTGTCAGCGTCAGCCCGTTCAACTTCGCAACTGTGAAGGCTCGCGGCGTGGACCTGGAAGCCACCTACAGGCTGTCTATGGATGACCTCGTCGACAGCTGGGAAGGTGATATGATCTTCCGCTTCATGGGCACGCATTACCTGGAAAACTATGTCAATAATGGCATCGACACGCCAACCGACACAGTGGGACAGAATATTGGGGATGGGCCGCCAGACTGGCTCTACCGTATGAGTGCCACCTATGATGCAGATCCGTGGAGCATTCAGCTGGCCGCCCGCGCAATCAGTGAAGGCGTGTACAACAATTCCTTCATCGAATGCACCAGCGGATGCCCGGTCTCGACGGCAGATAACCGTACGATCAACAACAACCATATTGATGGTGCGTTCTATGTGGACCTGTCCATGAACTACCGGATGCAGATCGGCGGCGCGGAAGTTAACCCGTTCTTCCGCGTCACGAACCTGCTGAATGAAGACCCGGCCATCGTGGCCTATGGTCCGGGCGGCAGCGCATATGGCAGCCCGTCCACGAACCAAGGCCTGTACGACTATCTCGGTCGCACGTTCCGCGTAGGCTTCCGCTTCAACTTCAACTAAGTTCGTCCCCCACCCACCTGAAACAGCCCGTCATCATTGGCGGGCTGTTTTACGTTGCGGCTCAGGAATGCATCGCATCTCTCAAAACCCGCGATCATAAAAAAGGGCACGCCCATCAGACGCGCCCTTCTTCAGACAGAGTTGAGAAGCCTAGCGCAGGGAGGCCAGCGGCGTCGGGTCCAGAAACTCCTCGATACGGGCAATCTTGTCGTCTTCTACCAGAACGACAGCAATCGCATCTGCGGCCAGCTTTGTGCCGTCATGCGTCTCGACGCGCAGGACATGCTGCTGCAGGAACCCACCCGGAATCTCAACAAGGCGCTTGATGTCATAGTGACGCGACTTCGTCTTCTCCAGAATGTTCTTGAAGGTCGCCATGTTCTGATCGACCGTCTGCGTTCTGCCATCATAATTATGCCAGATGCCAGCATCGGGCTTGAAACAGGAGCGCGCGCCCGGCTCATCCCCCGCTTCCAGGTACGCCTTGAATTTGTTTGCGAGATCGAGACTGCTCATCATGTATTCCTTTTACTGAGTTTGGGGCGTCAGGCGACTACTGGTTCAGCAGCTCTTCGACATAAGGCGGCAGGGTTTCACCGGTGCGGCTTTTCTCGCCGATCTCCGGATTGAAGTAATCTCTCCAGCCGACGACCTTGTCGCCTTCGAACTCAAAGACACCCATATACGGCGTGCGCACGCGATTGCCGTCCGCATCCACGAAATCATCTGCACCCTCAACCATCAGAAGGTTGCCAGTTTGAGAGTGCCGGAAGATCTTCCAATTGATGTCATGCATGCCTGCGCCAAATTTTTCGAGGAAGGCGCGCAACTCATCCGGGCCGTTCAGAGGGCGGGAGCCGACACGGTAATGATACTGAACATTGTCTGCGACATGAGACAGAACGCCATCAATGTCCTTGCGCTTCCATGAGGCGATGATGTCTTCCACAATACCGATCAGTTGGTCATCCGCCGAAGTCGGCATGCCCATCTCGCTGAGCAGTTGGTTGCGGTCATAATATTCACGCCATTCAGCAACATGGCCATCTTCAATGACCAGCACGCCAACCACCGGCACAGACCCATGCTTGCCATTCACATCGAAATCATCGACGCGCTCCAATATTACGGTGTTGCCTTTGACAGCCACCGTTTTCAGCTGCAATTCCAGGCGTGTCGCACTGTTCAGCAAAGCTCCCATATGGGCCCGCAGCGCATCGCGCCCGACAATGGGGTCCTTCATCATGGAGTGGAGTTCGCCCTCTGGCGCGAAGGAATTGACGATCCCATCCACATCCAGTTCGTTCCAGGCTGTCACCATTTCCATCGCGACATCCAGACTTTCCCGTTCCACTTGTTCCATTTGCGTCTCCTCATGCACTGCCGTCGACTGGCACCCGGCCAGCAGCAGTGTTCCTATCAGTGCTGTTACAAATAATCTTCTCATGCTGGCGTACCTTTTTGAAAGAGGGGGATGTATCGCATGCGCGAGACCGGATCAGAATTTGTACCCGAGTGAAATGCCATACGTCCGCGGCGCGCCGAGAGACGAGACCTCATCTCCAAGGAAAGCGATAATGTTCGTGCGGTACAATTCGTCCGTGATGTTCTTGCCCCAGATGGAGAAGGTCCAGTCGGCATCCTGCGGTGCGAACGTAACCCGGCCATCAAGCAGGCCATAGGCATCTTCCTGCTGGAAATTGTCCGGCAGCCACTGCATCTCTCCCTGATAGGCATAGCTGAGGCGCGCCGTGAGAGCGTCCTTGTACTTCAGGAAGTCTGTGGTCACCTCACCGCCAATATTGAATTGGTAATCTGGTGTACGCTGCAATTTGTTCCCGGAATTGTCGAGGCCATTTGAATCTACAAAGTCCTCATATTCAGTGTCGAGCAGGGTCGCGGCGCCGAACAGCAACAGATCATCGGTTACCACCCACTGAACCTCTGTCTCAATACCCGTAATGTTCGCATCGGCAGCGTTATCGGTGATAATGCAGAGACAGCCATCATCGGTCTGGGTCACCTGAAGGTCTTTATACTTCATGGAAAACACGGCCGTGTTGATACGGGCGCGCCCATCCAGAAGGTCCAGTTTCAGACCCAGCTCCATGTTTTGCACAGTTTCCGGATCGTATGGCTTTGTTGCAGCTGCGGGATTAGCTGGCGTATCTTCGAAGCCGCCGCCCTTATACCCATGCGAGTAGGTTGCATAAGCCATGACCACATCATTCGGAGTCCATTCCAGAGTGGCCTGCGGGGTCACTTCCTCTGTCGTCTGAGAGTATGGAACATTGGTGAATGGTGTGATCAGCGGTGACTGGGGAACTGTATCATTCGGATTATAAATATCCCCAGTGCTCACCTGAATGCCTGAGACTTTTCCACTCTTCTCATCACGGGAATAGCGGACGCCAACTGTCCCGCTGAACTGTTCATTGAATTCATACCCGATCTGGCCGAATACAGCCTGACTGCTCGTCTCGCCATGATTATCCCAATGGGATTCGCCGGATAACGTGCTCAACGCCGTAAGGGGAACCTGGCCAAGATATTTATCGAACTTTTCGACCCGGTCTTCCTGGAAATACGCTCCGACCAGCCAGTTGAAGGCGCCGTCACCATTCGACAGCAGGCGGAATTCCTGCGTGTACTGGTCAATCGATTCATCTTCCAGGATAGGGAAGGAAAAGGCCAATGGTGTTGGGGTTGCAATACCGTTGCGATAGCCAAGCCCCGTCTGGTCTACGAAATTATAGGCATCTGCAGTGCGGTAGCCGGAAATGCTCTTGAACGTTGCCCAGTCGCCAATGCCTTTTTCAATATCCAGCGTGAAACCAATCGCCTCGCGCCGCAATTCCTGGCCACGCTCCGTCAGCTCTCCTGCAAAGAAGTATTTCTGCGGGAAACTTTCACGCACATCCAGACCGCCAACGATTGCGGCAATGGCATCCCGTGTCGCACTCCAGGGCCCCTGGCCAGGCGCGTTCGGATCATCAATGGCAACCCGGTGGATGCCGTTTGACTCATCATCGGAATAGTCGAGAACGGCGCGGACACTCAGGTCGCCTTCAGGTTCCCACAGCAATTGCGCGCGGGCCTGAATGGAATCCAGATTGTCCAGATCCTCGCCGGTCAGGAAATTCTTGTTGTACCCGTCATGCTTACGGGACTGAAAGGACAGGCGGCCAGCCAGCGTTTTCGTGATCGGGCCGGTGATATGTCCATTGAACAGGGTGGAATCATAATTGCCGAACTCTGCGGTGAATGCTCCGCCGGACTCAAATTCAGGCTTGGCCGTATAGATGCTGATGGCACCGCCAACCACATTGCGGCCGAGCAGAACGCCTTGCGGCCCGCGGACAACTTCCACCCGGTCGACATCAAAGAAGTCAGAGTTCAACAGGCCCGAACGCCCGACATAGACATCATCAATGAAGATACCGATGGATTGGTCAGCCGAAGGTGAGTCCAGGCGCGTATTGGTGATACCGCGAATGTTGAATTCCTGGTCGAGTGGAGAGTTCTCTGTATAGCTGAGAGAGCTGATGCTTCGTGCCAGATCCGAATAACTCAGCACCCGGTCTTTTTCCAGAGAGGCACCTGAAACAGCAGAAACGGCAACCGCCGCGTCCTGAAGGGTCGACTCCCGGCGCTGGGAAGTAATCAGAACGGTTTCCAGTGTGCGTGAAGTTTCAGCGCCCTCTTCTTTCTTGTCCTTTGTTTCCTCCGTTTGGGCATTCGCGCCCAAAGCCAAAACAGCAGCGATGGCGATCGCACTGGTGATCATTCTTGTGGTGCTGCGCATTCCTGATTCTCTCCCTTTCGCCTCTTTTTCGAAGCTTGTTTTGCGAAGCGCGGCACTGAGACGAAGAACATCTGGCGCGCTTTGTGATATTTGCTACGGCGGCCATGTTGGTTTGTCAATGCAAGTTACTAAGAATCGCAAGGAAGGTGATCGGAAGAAATTCACTACGTCTTTCGGCCACACAAGAAGCGCGTACAGGACAATAAATTACATTGATTTTTATGGTCTTTTTCGCAAACAAAGAGACCGGAAATGTCTTGCGCATTCCACTTGGCACGCTGTGTTCAGATTAGCTATCCGCAATATCATTCAGGTTGCGTCTTAATACCTTTCCAAGGGGATTCCGCGGCAAGGCGGGGACGATACGTAGCTTCTCTGGTAATTTGTAGACGGATATATCCTTGGCCTTCAAATAGCTGACGAGGTCAGACAGCTCCATCGAAGCGCCAGGCTGCAGCACAACCACTGCGCACACTTTCTCGCCCAACCGCTCATCCGGATAAGCCGCGCAGGAGGCCTCTTTGACGTCAGGGTGGCTCTCGATCAGATTATCCAGTTCGGCCGGTGAAATATTCACCCCGCCCCGAATGATGATCTCCTTGCTACGCCCGACAAAGCGATAGAAGCGGTCATTTTCCGGCGCGATCTCGAACAGGTCTCCCGTCTGGAAGAAACCTTGCTCATCAAAGCTCGCTTTGGTCAGGTCGTCATTTCGCCAATAGCCGTCAAACGTCATGGCGCCGTCGATCCGCAACTCCCCCGCAACGCCCGGCTGTGTGATGTCTTCTTCCGTTTCCGGACCAACAAGGCGCGTACGCACCTTTGATGGAAAGTCGAGATCCCACTCAAGGTCAGGCACACCAAAGCGTGGGAAGAAGGTCGCCCGCATTTCCGGGTCTTCCATCACGACAGGCGTAGAAATCAGCGAGCACCCCTCATTGGAGCCGAAGACGTTCATGATCGAGACGCCATACTCTTCCTGCCAGGCCTTCACCATGAAGGGCGGCAACGGCGCGGAGCCAGACGCAATGCATTTCACGCGCGCAAAGTCGATGCCCTCAAGCAATTCCGGCTTTTTCAGCAGCATGGTCAGCACAGCGGGCGGCGCGACCGTGTAGTTGATCTTCTCTTCCTGAAACTGACGCAGGAAGATCGGAAGATCGAACGGATGGTGCTGGATCAGATAGCCATGGCAGAGCAGCCACGGGATCACCATTCCCCCAAAGGAGGCAATATTGATAAGCGGGAACGGGTTGAGTAGCGTATCGCCCCTGCCCAGCCGCGTCGCCTCAACCATGCATTCGCCATTGAACACCCAATGGGCATGGTTACGCGGCACGCCTTTCGGGGCGGCTTCCGTGCCGGAAGTCCAGCAGATCGTCAGCACATCGCCGGCTTTGCCCGGGGCAGGCTGCAGAGACATGTCCGCGGCTTCTGCCTCGACCTCAGAAATTGAGGGGAATACGGATTTTTTTCCGGCGCAGATCACCGGGCCGGTATAAACGCCCTCCTCTGCCAGCGATTTCAGCATTCCCGCATGGTCAAAACCGTGAAAGGTCTCCACGGTCACAATCAGCGACGGGTTCAGTTGCTGGATCACAGAGCGCAGCTCATGCGCGCGGAACGCCATGGCGACAGGGCTGAGGATAGCGCCGATGCGCGCACAGGCCAGAAAGGCCAGAACGCCCTCTATGACGTTCGGCAGCTGGGTCAGCACAATGTCATCCGGCTTTACACCAAGATGCCTGAAGGCGCGCGCCATGGCTTCAACGCGCTGATTAACATCATTGAAGGTCAGCTTTTGCGGGGCATCCCCAACCAGCTCCATACGGTTGGGTGCGTCAGACAGCGCAACTTGATCGCCAGCGGCCTCAACAGCCTGTTCCAGCAGTGCGGGAATAGTGGTATCTTTCCACCAGCCCTTGGCCATATATTCGTCCAAGCGCGCCTGAGGCGTTACCTGCATTTTATTCCTCCCATTTGCACTTAGGTATACTTGGTACGTTTTTGCAAGTCTATACAATTTGCGACTATTCCTGCGCCGCCTCAGATGCCGCAAAGGGTGTCGTGATGGGGGATGTCAACAAGCCTGCCGGTGCGTTCACCAGGGTCTGAATGGCGTTCACCACACTGCCGGCCACCGCCAGCTGCTCCGCTGACGTCCGCCCGGGATAATCTTCAGGCCGCTGAACACCGAACGCCACACTCACATCCGGAACACCTTTGACGGCAATCTGCCAGAGGTCATGATCTGCGCCCTGCACATGCTCATCATTCATCGCCCAGGCAATCTTCAGCGCCACCTTTTCAGCGCCATCCTTCACGCCATACCAGCGCCAGTCGATATGATTGGCCGTGCCTTTGGCAATCTTACCAGCCCGGATTTCCAGGTCTCTTCCTGATGGCAGCATCCGATGGCGCCGCTCTATGCCATCCAGTGTCCAGCCTAGTGAATGCGCCACGGAGGCCACGACATCTTCGAACATGTCATTCAAAGTCTGCGCAGGGCCCCAGTCATCCGCATTCAGATCGATTGTGCCAACCTCCTTGCCGAAGCCCAGAAGGTCAAACACGTATTCGGGGCTGGCAATCTGGTCGGTCAGAACGGTTTCGCTGATTGAGACGCTTTCGACATGGCTGCACACGCTGGTTGCAGTCACCAGCAGGTTCTCTGCCGCAAAGCCGGGGTTCAGGCCCGCCCCTGCAAAGCTGACGCCGCCTTCCAGACAGGCTGCCTGCAATCGCTCCTGCCGTTCGCGCGGCCAATTCGGTGAGAAAGTGTTGCCATTGATGCTGAGTACATTCTTGCCGGATTTCAGCAACGCGATGATGTCGTCATCATGCTCGGTATGGGTCTGACCAATCCGTGCCGCATGGATCACCAGATCCGCATCTATATTGAGAATGTCGTCAATACTGTTCGTCGCCAGCACGCCCGTCGCCTCGCGGCGGGCAATTTCGCCAGCATCCTTGCCTGCCTTGGATTGGCTGTACACATACAGTCCAGCCAACTCCATGTCCGGGCGGTCAATCACGGCGCGCAGACAGGATTTCCCCATCGCGCCAGTTGCCCATTGAATTACGCGGTAAGGTGCCCGTTTTACGTCCATCCCGATCATGCCTTTTTGTGCCAAGGGTCTTATGTCTCGGCGAAGCATGGTTGGTTTTGTTATAAAAGTCTATACCCGCTTCTGGTCAACCTGCTTCTTGGGCACCAGTTCATAGGTCACATCCTGTGGATAGACGGGCTCCTTGCATTCGGAACAGCCGACATAGGCATCCAGATGCTTGCCGCAATTCTTGTGACGCAACAGGACGGGCGCACCTTCCGGAGAGGCATAATACGCATCGCCCCATTTCTGCAGCATCACGAGGACAGGGTAGTAATCCAGCCCCTTCTCGGTCAGGAAATACTCAAATCGCTCGGGGTGGTCCTGGTATTTGCGCGGCTCCAGAATGCCGGTCTCGACCAGCCAGTTCAGCCGGTCAGACAGGATATTGGAGGCAATCGCCGTATCCTTCAGGATCTCGTCGAACTTGCGCAGATGCGTGAACACAGAGCGCAGGATCAGGCCCGCCCAGCGGTCCCCCATCAATTCTGCGGCTTCGGTAAAGATCGCTGGTTTGTCCAGGCTCTTGCCGTCCGCATCGCGTCTCTGGCGGCGGCGGCTATAGATCGGCGCCATCCAGCCCACACCGGGGCCTTGTTCCCAGGTGACATCCTGCGGGCGCACAATTTCCTTGCAGTGCGGGCACATGGGCTCAGGCGACGTGATCTTGCCACAGCCAGAATGGCGCAGCAGAGGCATCAGGGAGTTTTCCTGACTCGCCCACCGGCGCTCCCAGCGCAGCAGCATCAGCGAGGTCCAGTAAAGCGCAAGGCCCTTGTCGGTCAGCACATAATTGTAGCGCGGCGGAGAGATCGTATAGGCTTCCTTGGTCAGGATGCCGCTTTCGGTCAGGCGCTTCAGGCGGTTGGAAATCAACGCCTTCTGCAGGCCGGAATTCTGGCGGATACGATCAAAGCGGCGCTGGCCCAGCCAGATTGCCTCAAGAATAAGCAAAGTCGGTGTGTCGCCGACAACTTCGAGCGCTCGCCAAATGGAGCACGTCCTTATCATCGGGCGTGCTTTTTCCTGAACTGTCTTGCTTGCGGTCATCTTCCCAAAGCTGATCAATCTCTTGTGACGCCAAAGCAGCCTGCGAGGCCAGATCTCTTTGGTGTTCTGTAACGCAATAGAATACTTACAGGACACAACTTAAGAGTATGTCACTATCATATCAATACTTTTAGGCGAAACTCACTGTGACTTGAGATGGGTCAGGAAGCGTTCGAAAGCGTCTTCTGCATTGGCCGCCATGGTGTGGTCTGGGCCAAATCCCTCAAGGGATACCGCATTATCCTGGTACCAAGCAGCCAGATCTTCCCCGGCCTGGGGCAGTCTCGCTCCGGTTGATTCCAGTGCGCGCACCTGACGCACAAAACCGGCCCCGGCAATCCATTCCGTCCCGTTCAGGTCACATGCATCAGAGGCAAGCCAGCTGACAAAAGGCGCGATACTCGCCGGGGAGAGTAGCCCCTCCTGCTGCTCGGCCGCCTCGGCGCCGGTCATGCGCGTCGAGGCATAGGGCAGGACCAGATTGGAGCGGATGCCGTGGCGTGCCTCCTCAATCGCCATATTCAGCGCGAAGGCCCTCAGCGCGCCCTTGGACGCGGCATAAGGCGCTCGGCCCCGTACACCATAGAGCCCGGCGCTGGAAGAGACATAGACAAACCGTCCGCTACCAGACTGGCGCAGCTGCGGCAGAGCCTCGCGCGTCATGCGCACGACCGCGTCGAAATTGGTGCGCATCACGGTCTCGAAATTTTCAGGACTCATTTCGTGAAAGCGCGCCGCGTCCCCTGAGATGCCTGCATTGAAGACGATCGCGTCCAGACGTCCAAAGGCATCCCGAGCCCGCGCAATCATCCGCTCCCCGGCATCCGGCGCCGTGACATCACTTGTTTCCGTAACGGCCTGACCGCCAGCCTCGGCGATCTCATTGACCACCTGCTCCGCAGAATTTTCCTGACCATCCCGTATCCGGTTGTTGACCACGATGCGACAGCCTTGCCGGGCAAGGTCCAGTGCAAACGCGCGGCCCAATCCCTTGCCGCCGCCCGTTACGATCACAACTCTGCCGTCAGTCATCTCTGCCCTCTCCCGGCCTGGCCAGAAAGCTACACGCGCTCAATCACAAGCGCCGCGCCGACACCGCCACCGGCGAGCGTCACCACCATGCCGCGGCTGACATCCCTGCGCTCCAGTTCATGCAGCAGCGTCGTTGTCAGGATGGCGCCGGTAGCGCCCATCGGGTGCCCCATGGCCAAATGTCCGCCATTGACGTTCACCCGGTCCATGTCTGGCTTGTATATCCGTTCAAAGAACAAGGGCGGGGCGGCAAAGGCTTCCATGAATTCGATCAGGTCCAGATCATCCAGAGACAGGCCTGCGCGGCGCAGCGCCTCCTCCATCGCCATGAAGCCCCCGCAGAACTGGTCTACGGGATGAGACGTCGCCTCCGCATAGGCCACCACGCGCGCGCGGGGCGTCAGGCCTGCGGCCTCTCCGGCGGCTTTCCCGCCCATCAGCACCAACGCCGCGGCATCTGACAGGCCCGGCGTGTTTGACACGGAATGAACGTAGGACATCTCGCCCAATTCCGGCTTGTGACGCAGCATGATGGCTTCGCCGCCTGCCTTGCCCAGTTCCTCAAAGGCAGGCGCTCGTCGGCCGAGCGCTTCCAGGCTCATGTCGCCTTTCACCCACTCATCACGAGCGCAGACGATCTCTCCCGTCTCGGAAACCACCGGCACGACGCCGGTATCATAATGTCCGGCCTGCCAGGCCGCCGCCGCCTTCTTGTGAGAGCGCACGGTAATCTCATCCAGATCCTGCTTGGTGAACCCGGCCTCTGTCGCCAGCAGTTCGGCCCCCAGGATCGGCGCCAGCCAGTTCAGCTTCTCCGCGCGGGCGGGCTCTGTATAGACCGGTGCTTTGTCGGCCAGGAATGGAACGCGCGACAGCATCTCCACGCCGCCGGCCAGCATCAGCCCGTCTTCCCCAGCCCTTACCGCCATGGTCGTATCGCCAATCGCAGACAGCCCTGAGACACAGTAATTGTTCAGTGTACGTGTCGTAACATTCCCGTTCAGTCCCGCGCTGGCCTTTGCCAGATGTGCTATCTGCCCCCCCTGCGCGCCAACCTGTCCCACACAGCCAAGCGTCAGCCGCGACAAATTCTGGTCTAAATCTACAGACTCCCTCTGGGCGATTTCCCGCACCAGACCCGCGACCAGGTCTTCCGGATGAACCCCTTTCAGGCTGCCTTCTGCCCGCGCTTTCGCACGCGGCGTCCGCAGCGCCTGATAAATATATGCGTCCTGCACGGCGCCCTCCTCAGCGGGGGATCACCCCCGAATTCACTCACACAAACAAACTTGCTTTATCGTACCCTAGATCAGTTTTACCGCGAACATCAACACGACAATCCAGCATTCGCGGCGATATTGAATGACATGCCTCCGAAAGCACCCACGCACAAGGTTCTGTATTGCAAGTCATTTGGGATCAAGATAGCTTTTTGGCGACATCCTGTGCTTAAGTAAGACAAAATAATCGGGGGAGGCTTCATGCTTCAAATCATCGCCATCAATTTCGGCATATCTCTTGCCGCGTTTATCGTCCTCTGGGCGATCAGCGTAAAAATCCGCAATGCCAGTATCGTGGACATCTTCTGGGGCCCGGCTTGCGCCCTGCCCGCTCTGATGACCTGGCTGCAACTCGGCCATCACAGCTTGCGCGCCACACTTCTGACCGCCCTCGTCCTGCTTTGGGGCATGCGTCTGGGACTCTACCTGTTCAGCCGCAATATCGGCCATGGAGAAGACTTCAGATATGTCCGCATGCGGGAAAAGGCGGGCGGCGACAAAGTGTTCGTCATGCGCAGCCTGACACATGTGTTCATCCTGCAATGCGTGATTTCCTTCTTTGTCTCCCTGCCTGTCCAGATCGGCCAGTTCGGCGTCTCGCCCTGGTTCCTCTTCCCGGAAGGTGAACTCGGCGTGCTCGCCTATGCCGGCATAGCCATCTTCGCCATTGGCCTGATCTTTGAGGGCATCGGGGATTTCCAGCTGCAGCAATTCAAGAAAGATCCGGCCAACAAGGGCAAGCTGATGGATCGCGGCCTGTGGGGCTGGACGCGCCACCCGAACTATTTCGGCGACGCAGCCGTGTGGACCGGCCTGACACTGATCGCCCTGGAAAGCCAGTGGGGCTTCCTGACGATCCTCAGCCCGGCCCTGATGATCTATTTCCTCTATCACACCTCTGGAAAGGCTCTGCTCGAACGCTCCATGTCGCGGCGCTATCCGGAATATGAAACCTACAAGAAAAGGGTCAGCGGCTTCTTCCCGCTGCCCCCTTCCAGGTAAGCCCTAAAAGCTCTGGACGCCCTCCGGCACAGGATCCGCATACAGCCAGCGGACTGTGTCGGCCCGGCGCCGGATCGACAGGGCCTGGTTGATGGAGCCCTTGTCGGACACCTCTCCTGCCGCCGCAACAGGCGGTTCTTCCAGGAAGGCAAACCGGCGCACACGCTGGCTTGAGCCCTTGGCCTTGGCATTATAGGCTTCAATCCGCTCCCGGATCTCTTCTTCACTGGCCTTCAGGCCCTGCGCCGTTGGCCAGGCCAGAATGCCGATCCGGTCATAACCTTCCCCGCAGACCAGCGCATCGGCCACATAGGGCGCCAGCTCCTTCACGACATTCGCACGCAGCTCCCCGCCCTTGATCCAGGTGCCCGTGCTCAGCTTGAAGTCTTCCGACAAACGCCCCGCAAATTGCAGGCCCTTGGCCGGGTCTGACGGATCATTGAACGCCGCCGCATCGCCGATGCAGTAATAGCCATCCTCATCGAAACTCTTCTCCGCAAGGCCCTCCCGCCGCAAATATTGCGACATCACGCACGGCCCCTTCATGCGCAGCTCATAGCGGTCCTGCATCGGCACCAGCTTCAGGCTGACACCCGGCAGAGGCAGCCCGATGCCCACACGGTCCGTTTCGAAATAAATGCTCATACAGCCGGAGGTCGTTTCCGTCGCGCCGTACCCTGATGTAATCAGAATGCGGGAGCCTGTGGACTTCACCGCCAGCGCCTGCAGCCGGTCATAGATCGGTTGTGGCAGGCCAGCGCCGCCAAACAGCAACACGCGCATCTTCGCAAAGAAATGATCGCGCAGTGCATCATCCTGCTCCAGCGCCTCGACCAGCATGGCATAGCCAATCGGTACGCTGGTAAAGGTGGTCAGCTCCAGATCGCGAATATTGCGCAGCGACTTGTCGAACATGCCGGGCAAGGGCCGCCCGTCATCGACATAATACGATCCACCCACCAGCAACGCCGCAACGGAAACATAGAAGCCCGACACATGGCTCCACGGCAGCCATTCCAGAATCTCCCGGTCCCAGGTGCCTGTGTCCTTCATCGCCCACCAGCTTTGGGAGACACATACGATCATCATGTCATGCGTCTGCACGACTGCCTTGGGCATGCCGGTGGAGCCTGAGGTCAGCATATAGGCGGCATGGGTTTCCGGGGGCAGTGCCGCTATGGCCTGGTCCACGGCGTCTGTTTCCGGCGTGCCCGTCAGCACACCGAAGGGAATCAGTTTCGCATCGCCCGCAACATTCTCACGTGAGATGATCGTCGCATCCGGCAGGCATTCCCGCGCGGCAACTGCATGGGCTTCGCGCTCCGCAAACACAAAACGCGCCTGCACAATGGATTGCGCATGCCGCAGGCGGGCATAGTCATTGTCCCGCCCCAACAGCACATAATTCTCGCTGACCGGCGCGACAGGAATGCCGGCGCACAGAGCGCCAAAGCGCACAATCGCATGAGAGATGGAGTTGCCGGAAACAATCATCAGGGGCGTTTCCGCGCTGGCGCCCTGGTCCAGAAACCATTGCGCGCAGGCGCGTACATCCCGCGCAAAGTCCTTGTAGGTCTTGCGCACCCAACCGCCATCCGGAGCGCGCTCAGCCATCGCGACACGGTCCGGCCAGGTCTCTGCCGCCTTCATCAACCCTTGTGGAACTGTTGGCGCGATCAGCTCCAGATCCGCCTCGGTCGACATGAGAATCGTCCCGTCATCGCGCGTTTCCAGATCAAGCGCTACCGGCGGAAAGGCGACGTCACGGAACGGGACAGTCTCGGCTTTACTCTCGGTCAACATGGTTCCTCCACTTGAATATACCTACTGGGTATGTTTTTACAATTGACTGCAAGATGAGGGTCTGTTCCAATCAAAGTCAACAGGCTGGTACTCATGAGAACACAGCGACAGATAAAAACTCGTCAGAACACGCACTCCACGAAATTGCGCGCTGACGACGTGAAAGATGACAAAGAGGAAGCGTAATGAAAATTGAAGGCTGTACGGCGCTGGTCACCGGGGGAAATCGCGGCATCGGTCAGGGGTTTGTCGAAGAGCTGCTGAACGCAGGCGCTCGCAAGGTCTATGTCGGCTCACGCAATCCGGAAGACATCCCTGAATCTTACGCAGACCTTGGGGACAAGATCGAAGTCCTCAAGCTGGACATCAGCAATCCCGAGGAAGTTGCCGCAGCCGCCAGCAAGGCTACGGACGTCAATCTTCTGGTCAACAATGCTGGCGTGTTCCACATGACCACGCTGATGACCGCGCCGACCATGGATGACATGCGATCAGAGATGGAGGTCAATTTCTTTGGCACCATGTCCATGTGCCGGGCCTTTGCGCCAATCATTGAGAACAATGGCGGCGGCACGATCGTGAACGTCCTCTCGGCGGGCGGCATTGTCGCCGTGCCGAACATGGGCGGCTACAGCCCCTCCAAGTTTGCAATGCGTGCGGCATCAGATTGCCTGCGCGCAGAACTCCGCTCAAGGAATATTCACGTTGCCGCCCTGATCGTAGGCTCTGTGAAAACGCGCATGGCAGAGCATATCAAGAACATGAAGCAAGCCCTGCCTTCCGATATCGGAAAATCTGGAATTGTGGCGATTGAGAACAATATCAATGAACATGACACGGACCCGCATGCCGTTAGCGTTCGCGCCTTCCTGGCACGCGATCCGCACGGCCTGGCGGAATCCATGGCCGCCCGTATGGCAAAATAATTATTATAACGGACATAGCTCATGACCATTCTTTATAAAAACGAAATCGACTTCAAGATTCCGCCAAACGAGCACCCTTACCTCAATGGCGCATGGACGCCCTGCCGTGAGGAAGTGGATGCCGTGGACATGGAAGTCATCGGGGAAATCCCGAAGGATATTTCCGGCATCTATGTTCGTAACACCGAAAACCCCGTGCACGAGGCGATTGGCGTCTACCACCCCTTTGACGGGGACGGCATGCTGCACGCCATGTCTTTCCATAATGGGCAGGCGAAATACTCAAACCGTCTGGTCCACACCAAGGGCTTGCAGGCCGAAACCGAGGCTGGCCGTTCTCTCTGGACAGGAATTGCCGGCAATCCGGCAAAATCCGAACAGGAAGGCTGGGGCGCGCGCGGCCGGATGAAAGATTCATCGTCTACGGATGTTGTGGTTCATGCCGGGCATATCCTCTCTACCTTCTATATGTGCGGCGAAGGCTATATGGTGGATCCGGAAACGCTGGAAACCACCGGCACCGCAGACTGGGTGCCGAAGGAAGGCATCTCCGCTCACCCGAAAGTGGACCTCGCGACAGGCGAATTGCTGTTCTTCAATTACGGCAAGGACGCGCCGTACATGCATTATGGTGTGGTTGGCGCTGACAACAAGCTGAAACATTATATTCCCGTGGAACTGCCCGGCGCGCGCCTGCCGCACGATATGGCGTTTACGGAGAATTACTCCATCCTGGTGGACTTGCCCCTCTTCTGGCGGCCGGACCTGCTGGAAGCCGGCATTCACGCAAACGGCTATTTCCCGGACCTGCCAACGCGCTTCGCCATTGTGCCGCGCTATGGCAGCCCGAATGAAATCCGCTGGTTCGAAGCCGCGCCAACCTATGTTCTTCACTGGATGAATGCCTGGGAAGAAGGCGACGAAATCATCCTGGACGGCTACTTCCAGGAAAACCCGGATCCCGATCCGCTAGATGTTCCGGGGCTCGACAAGCGTTTTGGCAAACTGCTCGCCAATATTGATGAGCATTCCTTCCGGCCGAAGCTGCACCGTTGGCGCTTCAACATGGTCACCGGCAAGACAACCGAAGAGCATCTGGATGAGCGGATTCTGGAATTCGGCTCTTTCAACCAGCATTACGCCGGCAAGAAATCCCGCTATCTCTACTCCACCACGACCAAGCCGGGCTGGTTCCTGTTCAATGGAATCGTGAAGCACGACATGGAAACCGGAGACTCTGAAAGCTTCATGCTGGAAGACGGCCGCTATGCCAGCGAGTCGCCTTTCGTGCCGCGCATCAATGCCAAATCGGAGGATGACGGCTATCTCGTCAGCTTCATCATTGATACGGTGACTGACCGCTCCGAATGCGCCCTGATCGACGCGCAGAACATTTCGGCCGGTCCGGTTTGCCGGATCATCCTGCCGCATCGCATCTCCAGCGGCACGCACGCGACCTGGGCGAACAAGGACGAACTCGTTACCGTTTAGGCCATCTCCGCGCTCGGCGCTGATACGAACAAGGATCAAGAACAATGACGGCACCAGTCTATATTCTCGGCGGAACACAAAGTGATTTCTCGCTTAACTGGACCCGCGCGAACAAAAGCCTTTTCGACCTGTTTTCCGAAACGGTTCTGAGCGCCCTCGACAAGACCGGGCTTGAGCCCAAGGATGTCGAAGTCGGCCATGTCGGAAACTTCGTGGCCGAACTCTTCACCGGCCAGGGCATGCTGGGCGGATATTTCGGTCATGTACATCCGGACTTTGCCGGCATGCCGGCCTCTCGCCATGAAGGCGCTTGCGCGTCCGGCTCGCTCGCCGCACTGGCCGCGATGGCAGATATCCAGAGCGGAAAGTATGATCTCGCCTGTGTGGCCGGGATCGAACTGATGCGGAATGTGGACGGCGAACAGGCCGCGAAAAATCTGGGCGCAGCCGCCTGGGTTGGCCGAGAGGCTCAGGGCCGCAAATATCTCTGGCCGGCCATGTTCTCTGATCTGTGCGATGAATATGAAAAGCGCTACGGACTGAACTACGACCACTTGATGGGCATCTCGAAAATCAATTTCGAGAATGGCCGCCGCAACCCGAACTCTCAAGCGCGGAAATGGCAGTTCACAGACAAGAGCTTCACAGCCGATGACGAAGCCAACCCCGTGATCGATGGCTGGATGCGCCGTCAGGATTGCGGACAGGTTACGGATGGTGCGGCGGTTATCTTCCTCGCTTCTGAAGAGCGCGCACGTCAGTACGCAAAAGAGCGCGATATTGATTTCAACAAGCTGGCGGTCATCCGCGGCTGGGGCCACACGACGGCACCGCTGCTGATGGAGACCAAGCTGGAGGAAAGCCGCGACCAGGATTACGTGCTTCCCTGGACCCGCAAGGCGATCACCGATGCCTATACCCGCGCCGGCATTTCCGGTGTGGAGGAAGTAGACGCGATCGAGACGCATGACTGTTTCTCCATCACGGAATACATGGCGATTGAGCATTTCGGTATCACCGCGCCGGGCGAAGCCTGGAAGGCGGTTGAGGATGGGCGGATTGCCATGGGCGGATCGATCCCGGTGAACCCGTCGGGCGGGCTGATCGGCATGGGCCATCCGGTTGGCGCAACGGGCGTTCGGATGATGCTGGACTCCTATCGTCAGGTGACAGACCAGGCGGGCGACTATCAGGTTGAAGGCGCCAGAACCATGGCAACGTTCAATGTCGGCGGCTCTGGCACGACCAATTGTTCCTTTGTCATCGGAGCGGCAGACTAAGCCTCCGTTTCGGCAAAACATACACTACGACAGAAAGGTTGACCGATGGCGGCGCCAGCGTCTCAGGCCCTTGCGGGCATTCGGAGCAAGCTCTCCATTCCGGCCATTTCGGCACCGATGTTCCTGGTCTCCGGACCGGACCTCGTGAAGGCCACTTGCCGGAATGGCGTGGTCGGCGCCTTTCCATTCCCCAATGCGCGCACCATCGAGACGCTGGATATGTGGCTGGACGATCTTGGCCGTACACTGAAGGCTGAAGAGCCCGCCGCCCCTTATGCGGTGAATCTGACGACACACAGATCCTATGACCGTCTGGCCGACGAGATTGATTTGATCCGCAATCACAAGCCGAAGATCGTGATCACCGCGCTTGGCGGACCGGACCCGGTGATTGATGTGGTTCATGATTATGGCGGCCTGGTGATTGCCGATGTGAACAGCCTGGACCATGCCCGCAAGGCGGTGGAGAAAGGCGCCGACGGGCTGGCGCTCGTTTCCTCTGGCGCGGGCGGCCATACGGGCGCGATGTCCGGATTTGCCTTTGTCCCGGCGGTACGGGAATTCTTTGACGGCGTGGTGATCCTTGCCGGATCGATCAGCACAGGCCGGGCGCTTCGGGCGGCGGAAGTTCTGGGCGCAGACCTTTGCTATGTCGGCACCAGCTTCATCGCCGCCGAAGAGAGCCTTGCGACACCGGAATATCGCGAGATGCTTGTGGCGGCGACCTATAATGATCTGGTTCTGAGCAATTCCCTGACCGGGGCCTATGCCAATTATCTACGCCAGAGCCTTGATAAAATGGGCGTTTCCTATGGCGGGCCGTCTTCAGACGGCAAGATGGACCTTTCCAATTCAGACTCCAAGATCAAGGCCTGGAAGGATGTCTGGTCGGCGGGCCATGGCGTCGGCAGCGTTCGCAAGATTGAACCGGCGGCGGACATTATCGAGCGCTTGCGCGCGGAATATGATGAGGCTTGCAAGCTGTAGAGCCCATTCCAGCACGTCCGCCCGGTCCCGCAAAGCGGTCCGGTCAGGCAGGCGTCATTTCAGCAGACATCAGCCAGAGCTT
>NZ_AWFF01000033.1 GCF_000682755.1 Hyphomonas beringensis | reverse complement strand
GGCGGCGGCCTTGTCTGCGAGCCGATGACGCGGCTTGGCGCGGCGGTCACTGGAGTCGATGCTTCCGAGAAAAACATCAAGACCGCGATGACGCACGCCCAGGAACAAGGCCTCGATATCGACTATCGCGCCGGCACGGCCGAAGGCCTGATCGATGGCGGGGAGACGCAATTCGACATCGTTCTCAATCTGGAAGTGGTCGAACATGTCGCAGACCCGCATACCTTCCTGAAGGACACAGCCAGCCTGGTGAAGCCCGGCGGTCTGATGATTGTTGCCACGCTGAACCGTACGGCCAAGGCCCTTGCGACGGCAGTCGTCGGCGCGGAATATGTGCTTGGCTGGTTACCCCGGGGCACGCATGACTGGTCGAAATTCGTGACACCTGACGAAGCCACCGCAGGCCTCAAGGCCGCAGGAATGGACGTCGAGCCGCCAAATGGCGTGTCTTACAGCCCGCTCTCGGACAGCTGGAAGATCTCCAGCGACACGAAAGTAAATTACATGATCGTAGCCCGGAGACCTGCTGAATGACCGATTTGCCCATGCCAAATGATGTGCTGACCTATTGGATCGGCGAGACCAATGAGTCTGCTGAGGCCATCGAGGAGAAACATAAACTCTGGTTCGGCAAATCCGAAGCAACCGATGAAGAGATCCGGACTCGCTTCCTGCCCCTGCTTGAAGAGATGAGCCATCTGCCCTTTGCTGACGACTGGGCCGAACAGGGCCCGCGCCAGCGTCTGGCAACCATTATCGTGCTGGACCAGTTCAGCCGTAATCTATTTCGCGGCCAAGAACGCGCCTTTGATCAGGATTCCCTGGCGCTGCGCTACTGCCTGGACGGCCTGACTTTTGGTCAGGACCAGGGTTTGTCAGAGACCGAGCGCGTGTTCTTTTACCTGCCGCTGGAGCACTCAGAAAAAATGGACGATCAAGAGCGGTCTGTCGCCCTCTTCACGAAGCTTGCACAAGATGCGCGTGAACCGTTCCGGGAGTTTGCCAAGAGCACACTCGACTACGCCGAAGCCCACAAGAAGGTGATCGAGCAATTCGGCCGCTTCCCGCATCGCAATGAAGCCCTTGGCCGCGAGTCCACCGAGGAAGAAAAAGAGTGGCTGGCTGAAGGGGGCGGCTTTTAGTCCATCAATTCCGGACCGCGCGGGTCCATGGAATTCGCAAGCGATTTCTGGACTTCACGGGTAAGCGTGTAGGATGACGCCGCAATGGCAGCCAGCACGTAAAGAATGCCCGGCAACAGACAGAAGACGAGCAGCAGCCCATGAATGGCTTCGGGTGAGTTTTCCTTGCCCGGATGAAACCCTGCCACCTGCCCCAGGATAAAATAGCCTACGCCCAACGCCAGACTCGCGCCAAATTTATAGGCGCTCGTCAGCATGGAATAATAGATGCCGGAGCGGTTCTCGCCGGTACGTGAGGTCTGCTCCTCAACAATGTCGGCAATCATGGAACGTGTCAGAACAAGCGGTGCGCTGAAGGCTGCTCCGTTGAGGATCGCACCAGGCAGCAACCAGAACATGCCCGTGCCGACCTGACCGGCTATATAGTAATAGATATAGCTGATCGCGGCCGTCAGTGCGGCGGCGCAGAACGCAATATGCTTTTCTGTTTTGGCCGCCAGCTTCAGCCAGAGCGGCATGGCCATGGCCGCACACAGGAAGAACAGCATCAGGATCATGCTGGCCCCGGCATCTGTCATCTTGAAGACGTGTTCAGCCACGAAAAGGTAGTTCGCTGCTGTCACCGCAATCGCCGTTCCGGCCAGGACTTCCACCAGCAATACACGGCCAAGCAGTTTGTTGCGCAGCGCGGCCAGCATGGATTTCAGGTCAAATTTGGCGGCCCCGTTCGCTTCGCCCTTCATGGGCGGGTCGGGAACAAACACCGTAGACAGAAAGGCCGAGAGCGGCAGAAAAATCAGCAGGAGACATCCCATTGTGGCCACTTGCGCAAACCGGTCGACGTGCAGCTGCATGGCGGCAAGAATTGCCGGCACAGCCAGCAAGCCCAACATTGCCAGCACGCTGACAATTTCCGCCCAAAGGAACAAGCGCGAACGATCATCATAATCCCGCGCGATTGCCGGCACCCATGCCGAGCGCGACGTCTGCAACAATGTGAACCCCACATAGAATAGCAGCATCCAGATGATGAAATATCCGGGCGTCACGCCGTCTCGGGGCGGCAGATAAATGAAGAAGGTCGCAAGGCCCAGAATGGGCACGCTGATCAGGATCCAGTGCCGCACACGCCCAAGGGGGCTGCGATACCGGTCCACCAGAAAGCCCATGACCGGATCTGTAACCAGGTCCCACAGGCGCAGCAGCATGAACAGGAGGCCGGTCAATTCCAGCCCGAGACCAACCTCATTGGCATAGAGAGGTGCCAGATACACACCTACAGGAAGCCCCACGCCGGCAAGCGGGATGCTGAGTGTGCTGAACGCGAGCACACGGGGAAGAGACAGGCGCCGGCCACTTGCGTCAGTCATTCTGGCATCGTGCATGCTAAAAACGTGACGGCCAAGTCATTTTTTAACGTCAGGATGGTTGACGCCGGGGCGGCAGCGTTTGACACAGGTTACGTGAATCCGGGAGGGCGGAGAGAAATGCTGAAGAAAATCCTGTTGGGCCTGGCGGCGCTGATCGTTGTGCTTGTTGCCGTACTTCTGGTGCGCACATTCTCGTATGGTAGTGGCAGTGTGGGCGAGCGCGTTGATCTCGCGGATGCGCCTGCCGTCTCCGCCGAAGAGGCAGCCGCCCATCTCAGCGAAGCCATTCAGTTCCGCACGATTACCGTTGCCCCCGGCGACCCGCGCCCAGGTCAGGACGGCCCGTGGCTGGAGTTCCAGGACTGGCTGCAGGCAACCTATCCCGCCGCCCACGCGGCCATGAAACGCGAACTGGTGCCCGGCACGCTAACCCTGCTGTACACATGGGAAGGGTCTGACCCGTCTCTCGATCCCCTGCTGCTGATGGCTCACCAGGATGTTGTGCCGGTCAATATCGGCACCGAAGGAGACTGGACGGGCGCGCCCTTTGCCGGCGAGATTATTGACGGCTACATCTATGGACGCGGCGCCCTGGATGACAAAGGCAATCTCATTGCCCTGATGGAGGCCGCAGAATCCCTCGCCAAGTCCGGCTTCCAGCCTGAGCGGACGG
Organism: Hyphomonas beringensis; assembly: GCF_000682755.1. Taxonomy (GTDB): domain Bacteria; phylum Pseudomonadota; class Alphaproteobacteria; order Caulobacterales; family Hyphomonadaceae; genus Hyphomonas; species Hyphomonas beringensis. Next base: position 72,055 of record NZ_AWFF01000033.1, on the reverse strand, counting down.
TCCACTTCATGTTTGGGCATGATGAGGAAGTCTCCGGCTCCGGGGCACAGGCCGGGATCGCCCTGCTGAAGTCGCGCGGCGTCACTCCGGAAATGGTGCTTGATGAAGGCTTCATGGTGCTGGACCCCTCCCCACTAACAGGTAAGCGCATGGGCTTTATCGGCGTCTCGGAAAAGGGCTACACCACGATCGTCATCACGGCACATGCCAAAGGCGGCCACTCCTCCATGCCCCCCCGCAATTCAGCCGCGGTGAACCTTTCCCGCGCCATCATTGCTCTCGACGAAAATCAGATGCCTGCGGACTTTTCCAAGCCGCCCATCTCTAACCTCCTCGAAGCCTCTTCGCGCGACATGTCCTTCATAAACCGCATGGCCTTTGCCAATCTCTGGCTGTTCAAGGGCATGGTAGATTCGTCGTTCTCGAAGATACCGGCCGGGAATGCGATGATCCGTACAACCACAGCGCCAACCATGCTGGTAGGCTCTGCCAAAGAGAACGTTCTGCCGCAGCGCGCCATGGCGACCGTGAATTTCCGTATCCACCCGAACGATACGCCGGAAAGCGTACTGCAACACGTCAAGGATCTGACAGCGGACATTGAAGGCATTGAAGTCAGCCTTGGGGACGAAGGCATCAACAGTCCGGCTTCGCCTGTGTCGCCTACAGACAATCGCGCCTATGCCGTGCTGGCGAGTGTGGCCGAGAAGGTTGGCGATGGCGCGCCTGCTGCGCCGAGCCTTGTGCTTGGTGCGACGGATGCACGCTATGCCTCCGCGATCAGCAAGAATGTCTACCGCTTCGCACCGGCGCTTGTGAAGGAAGAAGACACGCATGGCTTCCATGGCACGAATGAGCGACTGGAAGTCGCCAATATGAAGCGCCTGTCAGAAGGCTATGCCCAGATTATCCTCGGAATGGACGGTCCGGACAAATAAGACGCACAGTCCCATCAGGGCACGGTAACAGTCTGGCGCCCTCCGCCTGCCCCCGCAGGCATGGAGAGCGCCAGACAGCCCCCACTTACCGCCCCCTACGCAGCCGCTTTCACGGCCGGACGATATGCCTCTGCATCTGATGTAAATTCGGCATGGCCATAGCGTTTCAGCAAACGATGTATCTTGGCCGTCAAATGACGTTCCATCAGTCCCCTGACACCAGGGATGGACCGAGCCGCTTTGTAGAGCCCCATCTTCATCGCAATGTATGGGAACAATACTGTAGCGATCACATAATCCAGGGGCTGGACCGGAACGCCCATTTCCCGCGCCACCTTGCTGTCCCCTCCCAGGAACTGCTTCACCAGAACAAGCCGCGCCAGACGCCGCTCAAGCGCATTGCGGATACGGTTTCCAAGGGACCGGTTCGGCGGCAAATAGGTTGCCAGAGTTGCGCGCACCAGAGAGCCGCAGGTTTCATCATCAAAGCCTGAGCGGATAGAGGCTGAGCGCGCATTCATGATGTCGACAATGCCCTGCGGCGTGTCCATCAACAGGTCTTCGGGCAGGCCGAGCAAATAACAACGATAACGGCTGAACTCCAGCTGCGCGCGTTCATCCGGTGTGAACTCTGTCCGCCCCTCTTCCAGCATCTGGTAAGATAACAGGAACACATCGATCAGACCGGCAGGCATCTGGTCCACCTGCGGCACAGGAATGCCGTAGACGGAAATATCCCAGACATTGCGCATCCGCCGCATGACATTGAAGCGCACCATGGAGTGCATCAGGCGAACCATGGCTGCTGCCTTGAAGCCTTCGCCACGCGGCTCCAGAGCACCTGGCAGGGTCGTCACGGTAAAGAAGGTTGCCGTTTCATTCACGCGGCGCGATGCCGAAGCGTGGCTCAACGTGCCGGTCAGCGCCATGGGCAGCGCCGTATACTTGTTCAAAAAGGTGGCAAGGAAAGCGCCGCGGATCATCCAAGGCGCCGTGACCGACATGGGCAAGCGGTTCAGCCGGGCCCCTTCCCGCACCAGATCCATGTCCAGCCAATCCGGCTTTGTTTCCATTTCCTCAATCAGGGCGACAAGCTGAGGTGGCGCATCCGGCACGGCCTCCAATCCTTTGTCACAGGCAGTGGTCAGCATCTCGACCAGCCGCTTGAAGCCATAAGTGGCCATCAAGGACGCATAGGCGTCAGCCGTCACATCTCCCAGCATCGTATAGGCTTTGACCCGCTCACGCATCTCGGCAGGTGGGACAGGGAATTTGTCCGCATAGCTCGCCATGGAGCTTTCAGCGATATTTTCGGTGTAGCGTTCAGGTGTCTGCGAGAAGTCGACATCGCCATACATCATCGGAAGGGCCATCTTCTGCCCTTCGATGCGCTCATGAACATGCTCGAGCGAAGTCTGCATACACCTTCTCCTGACTGCGTCTTTTCACAGCCCTCAGTATAATCTAAGCAATGCTCATATTTTTACTCGCATCCCGAATATGGGTTGGCATCGTTCCGGAAGGGCACGCAAGTGACTGAAAAGAAAAGAAGAAAACCCACGCAAAAGCGCGCGCAGGCCACCGTCGAGGCCATTCTGGAAGCTGCCTTTCAGATTCTCGAGGCAGAAGGACTCAACAATCTGACAACCAATCACATTGCCGAACGAGCCGGGGTCAGCATCGGCACGCTCTACCAGTATTTTGAGGATCGCGACGCCATTCTTCTGGCCATTGCCCAGAAAGAGAGTGATGAAATCCGGCAATTGGTGACCGAGATCATCCTGGAAACCCCGGAAATCTCCAGCATTCGCGCAATTGTCCGCGCCCTGATTCACGGCCCTCAAGGCTCGCCGGAAACCCGTATAGCGCTATCGGATGTCCTCTTCCGGAATGGAGGCGCCACAGAGATGAGCCGGCAGCACCTTGCGCTGCTCGCATCTCTTCAGGAAAGCGCGGATGTGGAACTCAATCTGGGCCGCGAAGCCACCTTTATTCTGACTCATGCCGCCATTTATCTTTTGCGTGCGGCGGCTGCCGAGCCTGAACTGGAGCTTGATACGAACATATTGGAAGATGAGATCGTGTACCTGATGGAGAGCTATATAAACAATCTGTCCATGCGCAGTACACGAACAGACTAGCCACTATTGAAATGGCCCCAGATGCGTTCTGCAAGGGCTTCGCTCACACCTTCAACTTCCATCAGGTCTGCCACCTTGGCGCGGGATACGCCTTTGGCTGAACCGAAATGGTGCAGCAGCGCCTTCTTACGGGCCGGACCGACACCTTCGATTTCATCCAAGGGTGATGTCTTGATCGCAGCAGACCGCTTCGCCCGGTGTGCACCAATGGCCCATCTGTGCGCTTCATCCCGCAAGCGCTGAAGATAGTAAAGCACAGGCGCTGTTTCCGGCAACTTGAAAGGCGGCCTGCCCGGACGGAAAAATTGCTCCCGGCCGGCATTTCGGTCCACACCCTTGGCGATGGAAACAAGATTCACATCGTCCGGCGTCACACCAATCTCTGCCAGGGCTTCAATCACGGCGATCATTTGACCCAAGCCGCCATCAATCAGCACCAGATCCGGCCAGTTGGCCCCATTGCCCTCTTCACGCTCTTTCAGCGCACGGGAAAACCGCCGGCGCATGACTTCGCGCATCATGCCATAATCATCGCCGGGCTCGATCGTCTCGTCTTTTATATTGAACTTGCGATAGGCATTCTTCATGAAGCCTTCCGGACCGGCCACAACCATTCCGCCCACGGCATTCGTGCCCTGAATGTGGGAATTGTCGTAGATTTCAATCCGCTCGGGCGGGCTTTCCAGTTCGAAAACCTTCGCAACTTCCGCCAAGAGGCGCGCCTGGCTCGCAGTCTCCGCCAGCTTACGGGAAAGCGCCTCGCTGGCATTGCGTGCGGCCTGGGCCACCAGATCCTTCTTGCTGCCGCGTTCGGGCTTGCGCACCTCCACCTTGCGGCCGGCTTTCAGTTCAAGCGCTTCGGAAATCAGCTCCGCCTGATCCGGCATCTCGTTGACAAGGATAAGTCTGGGCGGCGGACGCTTGTCATAGAATTGGACGAGGAAAGCCGAGAGAACCTCCTCTGGCGTCTGCTCGCGTTCATGGCGAGGATAATGCGCCGTCGCGCCCCAGTTCTGCCCGGCACGAATGAAGAAGACCTGTACACATGAAACGCCGCCATCCATTTCAATGGCAAACACATCCGCCTCTTCGATATCTTCCGGGTTCACATCCTGGGTGGAGCGAACATGGGCCAGCGCCCGGATCCGGTCTCGCAGACGGGCCGCGCGCTCAAACTCCATCTCCTCGGCGGCTTGCTCCATGTCAGCGGCCAGGCGCTTCTGCAGGTCGGCCCCCTTCCCGCGCAGGAAATCCGCCGCCTGGTCTGCCAGGGCCTGATAGTCTTCTGTAGAAATGAGCCCCACACACGGCGCAGCGCAGCGCTTGATCTGGTGCAGCATGCAGGGGCGTGTACGGACTGAGTATACGCTGTCTTCACACGTGCGCAGCAGGAAGGCTTTCTGCAACGTGTCCAGCGTCCGCATCACGGCACCGGCACTGGCAAACGGCCCGAAATAGTCTCCCTGATCCATCTTGCTGCCGCGATACTTCTTGATCTGTGGCGCTTCGTGATCGCGGCGGATCAGGATGTAGGGGAAGGATTTGTCGTCGCGCAGCAGAACATTGAAACGCGGCTTCAAGCTCTTGATCAGGCTGGCTTCCAGCAGCAGCGCCTCTGTCTCTGTCTCGGTCACGACGAATTCCATCCGCCGCGTCATGGAGATCATCCGCGCGATACGCTGCGTGTGGCCTCCGAGACGCGCATAATTCGACACGCGCGCCTTCAGGTCCCGCGCCTTGCCGACATACAGAACCTCATCATGCTCGCCGAACATGCGGTATACGCCCGGCCGGGCTGGCAGGCGTTTCAGATTGTCCTTGATGACATCAATGCCCCGAAGAGGCGATGCGCTGGAATCGGTCGGGCTCATGCCTCTACAGATAGCTTGCCAAAGAGCAGTATGCGAGACCCTAGAGGTAGTGCGACAGGTCCAACCGGGAATCGAGGATCCAGCCTGCGCCGAAAGCAAATACCATCACCAGCACCAGGGAGCTGAAGAATGAACGCCTCTTGCTGGGGTCTGCAGATCGCTTGGCTGCCTTCACGAGAATCAGCATGAAAAGGATCAGGATAAAGCCGCTGAGAAGGAAAACCTTTTCCATGTCATCCAGACGCGCCAGCCACAAACTGATGTCCCGATAGGCCATATTAAGCGTATTGGCCACTTCATCGAGGAAGCGGTTCAAGACAGAATTGCTATTTGCAGCGTTCATGGCGGTATATTTCACCCCTCCAAAGGGACTCCCGGATATTCCGATACCCGGAACATCGCAAAACAAGGCTAATATCTTGTTGTGAGTGCACATTTGAGTTTACCAGGCATGGTTAAGGCCTGATTAAGTTATCATGAGGCCATGCGGCAGAATTACTCTGGCCACCCCCTTGCAGGCTGGACGCGGCAGGATTACTCCGGGGCCCGCGATACCGCTTACCAAGTCACCGGAACCCTATCATGTCAGCCGAAATCCGCCTGTCCGACGCGCTCGACCGCGTAAAGCCCTCCGCCACCATCGCCGTTACAACGAAAGCCAATGAGCTGAAACGTGAAGGCCATGACGTGATTGGTCTGGGCGCAGGCGAGCCGGATTTCGATACGCCCGACAATATCAAGGACGCGGCCATCAAGGCGATCCGCGATGGCAAGACAAAATACACGCCTGCCGATGGCATGCCGGAACTGAAGGAAGCCATCTGCGCGAAATTCTCTCGCGAGAATGGCCTGACCTACAAGCCAAGCCAGATCCACATCGCACCAGGCGGCAAGCCCGTCATCTACAATGCGTTTCTCGCCACATTGAATCCCGGTGATGAAGTGATCATCCCGGCCCCTTATTGGGTCTCCTATCCGGACATGGTTCTGCTAGCGAGCGGCGAGCCGGTTGCTGTCCCGTGCGGACCGGAGGTGAATTACAAGCTGACGCCGGAAGCGCTGGAAGCGGCCATTACACCAAAAACCAAATGGCTGCTGCTGAACTCTCCGTCCAACCCGACTGGCGCGGCCTATACGAAGGCAGAGCTGCGCGCGCTGGCAGATGTGCTGCTGGATCATCCGCATGTCTGGATCCTGACAGACGACATGTATGAGCACCTCGTCTATGACGGCTTTGAATACTGGACCATCGCCCAGGTCGAGCCGGGCCTCTACGACCGCACGCTGACCGTGAATGGCGTTTCCAAGGCCTATGCGATGACCGGCTGGCGTATCGGCTATGCGGGCGGTCCTGAGAAACTGATCGGCGCCATGCGCAAGGTAATCAGCCAGACGACCTCCAACCCCTGCTCCATCAGCCAGTGGGCCAGCGTCGAAGCTCTGAATGGCACGCAGGACTTCCTGCCAGAGCGTCGCGCCGTGTATCAGCAACGCCGCGACATGGTGGTCGAAGGCCTCAACAATACGCCGGGCCTGACCTGCCCGACACCGGAAGGCGCCTTCTATGTCTATCCGTCCTGCGCCGGCGTGATCGGCAAGACCAGCCCGTCCGGCAAAGTGATCGAGAATGACGAGATCTTCGCTGCCGAACTGCTGGAACAGGAAAAAGTGGCTGTTGTGTTTGGCGCTGCATTCGGCCTGTCACCGGCTTTCCGGGTGTCCTACGCAACATCTACAGAAGCCCTGCAGGAAGCCCTGAAACGCATCCACCGCTTCTGTTCCAGCCTGTCATAAACAGCTATAGGGTAATCCTATAGCGGCATCTCGGCCTATCAATTGGCACCCGGCACATGCACTCCCTATCTTTTGTCTATAAAGACAAAAGGAGTTTTCCCATGCCTGTTGATATTGGTCTGAATGACGAAGCCCGAAACACATCTGCGGACGCCTTGCGCGTCCTGCTCGCTGAGACCTATGCGCTCTATTCCAAGACGCATGGCTATCACTGGAACGTAACAGGCCCGCGTTTCAGCTCACTGCATACGATGTTCGAGACGCAGTACAATGAGCTGTGGATGGCACTGGACGAGATTGCGGAACGGATTCGCGCCCTTGGTCACTTCGCACCGGCCTCTGCTGCTGAGATGGTTGAGCCTGCCACGATCAAACCTGACAATGGCATCCCGGATGCGGAGACGATGGTCGAAAATCTGGTCAAAGGCCACGAAGCGATCAGCCGCGCGGCCAAGGCAGGGCTCAAAATCGCTCAGGACAATGGCGATGAGGTAACCGCAGACCTGATGACCCAGAGGGCCACAATTGCCGAGAAAACAGCCTGGATGCTTCGCGCAAGCCTCTAGCGTACAAGGCCCCTTCACCTACTTTCAGCTGCCGCCTCTCCCCACCGGAGAGGCGGCAGTTTTGTTTTGGAATGCTGCGGCGCAACACGTCAGGAAATTGCGCAAAAAAAAGCCCGGCTGCGGAAAACGCGCCGGGCTGAAGTATCGGGTCCCGTTGGGGGGAGGAAACGCCCAATCGGAGGAAAGATTGGGTACATGCCCGGGACCCTTGGCATACCGGGTAAATAACCCTTGTTACGCTTATTACAAGATGCGTCTCAGCAGGGCTTTCATGCATTTATGCATGCGGTATTGGAATTTGACTTAATTGTGACGCATAGCAGGCCGCCGGAGGATTTCCGTCTCAGCGGTGATGAAATCTCTGAAAGCTGCAACCCGTTTGGACCGCCGAAGATCGCTTGGGTAGATAAAATAGAGATCGAAGATTGGGCCAACGGTTTCCGGCAACACTTTCACGAGGCGCGGCATGGTGGAGGCCATGTAGTCCGGCACGTCCGCAATGCCCAGGCCCGCATCGACAGCCCTCAACATGGCGAACACATTGTTCACCTTCAGCGCGGCCTGGCGTGGCGGGCTATCATCACGCCCAACCCGGCAGGCAAAGCTCATAACATCCAGAAGCGAGCTTTCATCACCATAGGCAATAATCCGGTGATTATCGAGGTCCTGCGGCGTGCGAGGCATGCCATAGGCCTTTAGATATTCGGGCGCGGCGTACAAATTCGTTGCCACAGTGCCGAGCTTGCGCTGGATCAGGTCTGCCTTGTCCGCGGCCCACAATCGAATGGCGCACTCTGCCTCCAGCTTCAGCAGGTCATATTCCCGACTATCATCCAGACGCAGATCCAGATTGAGGTCCGGATGCTTCCGGGCAAACGTGCCAAGGCGCGGAACCAGCCAAGTAGAGCCAAAAGCCATTGGGGCGGAGACGATGAGCTCCCCCTGTGGGGTTTCCTGCTGGTCTTTCAGCAGCGTATTCGCCGATTGCGCCGCGCTCGCCATCTCCATGGTGGAGCGAAACAGCGTATGGCCGCTATCAGTCAGGACAAGGCCGCGAGCATGACGCTGGAACAGAGACACACCAAGCGCCTCTTCCAGGGCTGCGATCTGACGAGAAACGGCCGATTGCGAAATGCCCAGACGCTCCCCTGCAGAGGTCAGGCTTCCGGCTTCGGCGGCCGCGTGAAAAGACTTCAATTTGCCCCAATCCATGAGGTCAGTTTGTGACGTCTATTTAACGTCACGGCAAGAGGGAGAATGCGTGTGGCTGGGGCCGTCGCCCTACCAGCGCGCCTTGTATCCGCGCGTGTCGACATGCACGAACGGCCCGTGCGCTGCATTGGCACCATAAGCAGAGCCACCGCCTGGCACCCAGCGTGGATCTTTCTTCGCTGCCAGATCATCAATCAGGGCGACGAGCGCGTAAGCGTCCGCCTTCTCGATGCGGCCATTGCCGTCAAGATCATCCATCTGACCGTCACGGTCCTGGTCGATGTAAATGTCAGCCGCATCTCCATAGAGGTGCCGTGAAGACGTTGTCGTGTTGCCGATAGCCGCATTGTAGAATGGCGTGCGATATCCGCTCATCACGAAGAAGGTGTCGGCTTCCCAGCCCCGTTCATTTGCAGCCTCAAGAATGATCTCCAACTTCACCAACATCTCAGGCCGCAGCAACAAATAAGTCGGTTCATGACCGGGCTGCTGCTTGCAGCGAAACTGTCCGAGCTTAAAATTCGGGGAGACCCGCAAATCCTCTGACATAGCGGTCAGATCTATAAAGCCGCGCGGTACGGCATAGCTGCTCATATTCCTCAGCGGCTGAGCATATTTGCCGATACGATAGCCGTTCAGGGCATCTTCGACGCCGTTTCGAAATGGTGTGAGCACGAACAAGTTCAGATGCACCTGTTGACCATTATGAGTAATGGTCATGTCTTCAAGCCCCGGGCTATCTGGTGCCCTCCAGAGGATCTTACCCCCCTCTTCCGAGACCTCACCTGCGCTTACGCTGATTGAGGCGCCTTGCGGCACTTCAATCTCAACCGGCTCGCCCGGCATCCCGGAGGCAGAGATAAGAGGCAAAGCAGAAAGTGTTCCATTAACCCTGATTTCAAATCCCGCCTCACTAACTTCAGAGACTTGCCGTGTTTGCCCACCCGGAGTGGTTAACTCAGCAAACACTGCGATTGCGGGAAGAAGCAGGAATTTGAAAAGTTCAGAATAAATTGGATCAGTCCTCGTATCAAATGGCCGAAAATTACCCGCACTTTTAACCAATGCGCTCGCACCTGTAACGCACCAAGCGGCAATTGGTGCCATAAATTTTTATCAGCCTTTTCAGGCCTTAAACTCGGAACCCCTGCGTACTCGGCGTGTTTAACTGGCGAATTCAGAACAACGATGCCGGGGCATTTTGGCACGCAGCTTAGCAGCGCCGCCCCATGCTTCCAGAACGGACATACAAAGAGGGCACTTAACATGAATACCAACAACAAGCTCCTTGCCTCAACGATTCTCGCAACAGCCAGCCTGTTCGTCGCAGCAACAGCCTCAGCTCAGCATGCCGCGCCAGTCGATACTGCCCCCGTCGCCGCTCTAACTGCCGACGAAGCCATGGGCTCGACACTTTCGTCCCCTGAAGCCAATGCTCTGCAAGCTCTGATCACCAATGACTGGCTGGAAGAAGAACTTTCTGCAGAGACCGAAGCCGGGGTTCTAATGACGGTGCGTGCCACATATGCCCAGAATGTATTTGAGCCGGTCTGGACAAAAAAAGGGGCGCAATCCCTGAAGCGTGCACGCGCAGATCTCTTTTCATATGGCATCGTCGCATCGGATACATCTGCCGACCTGCTTGAGAACATGATTGACCAGAGATTCAATGGCGAGACATCTGAAGCTCGCGCGGAAGCTGATCTGCGACTGACAGCCGCCTGGGTTCGCATGGCATCTGCTGTAAGCGGAGGACTTTCCGACAATGGCGAAGCCGCAACGTCAAAGACTGACAAGCCTTCCATGTCCATGGTTCAAAAGAACCTCATAAAGGCAGCCAAAGGCGATGCCGACGACGTTCTGTCCGACATGGAGCCAACGCACCCGCAATATATGCGCCTCAAGAAAGAGCTCAAACAGTATCGTGAACTGAAAGCGGAAGGCGGTTGGCTGGCCATTCCGGCAGGCGATGCTATAGAGCCTGGAGACACAGACGCCCGTGTTCCGGCCCTGCGCGAACGCCTGGAACGTGAAGGCTATATGGAACCGGAAACCTGGACAGAGGCCCTGCTGCAAACAATCGGCCTGGATGATTCCGAAGCCACTGATGAGACGAAAGACGCTTCCGTTGATCCGGAAATGGTCTTCGATACAAAGCTTGAGGAAGGCCTGAAGGCTTTCCAGCGTCATCACGGCCTTGAGGATGATGGCGTACTTGGCGACAAGACGCTCGCGGCCCTGAATGAGAGCGTCGAATCCAAGATCGACCGTATCGCCGACACGATGAACCGCTGGCGTCATTATGATGATCTTGGCGAGAAGTATATCTGGGCGAACATCCCTTCCTTTATGGTAGAGGGCTGGGACGATGGCCGTATGGAAATCTCCATGAAGACGATTGTCGGGATGCCGTCACGGGAGACCCCGGTCTTTTCAGATCAGGTCGAATATGCCGTGGCAAATCCGAAATGGTATGCACCCGTCAGCATCGTGAAGAAGGACAAGCTGAGCAAGCTGGCCAAAGACCCAAGCTACGCTACACGCAAGAACTTCACAGTTATAGACCGTGCCACCGGCCAGCAGGTGTCTGCGGCCAGCGTGGACTGGACGGATCCGGCATCAGCTCAGAATTACCAGCTTATCCAAGGCCCCGGCGCGAGCAATGCATTGGGGGACATGAAAATCATTTTCCCGAACCAATACTCAGTGTACCTGCACGGCACGCCTGGCAAGAGACTGTTTGACAGAGCGCAACGCACATTCAGCTCTGGCTGTATTCGCCTGGAAAACCCTGATGAGATGGCCGAATGGATCGCCGAGGATGATCCGGTTGTGTCCAAAAAGGATGTTGAAGAGGCCCTCGAAGGCACGGCGCCGGAGCGTATCAACTTCACAAATGAGACTCAGATTCACATCACCTACATGACGGTGACAGTGGGTGAAGATGGCACCCCTTATTTCTGGCGTGACGTATATAATGAAGAGGGCGGCCTCATGATGGTGGACAAGTATGCGCCACTCTATATTCCGCAAACAGAAGAAGAGATGGCCAAGGCTTCGACAAGCCGCAAAAAGGGCTAAGCGCCTTAGACATTCCCCCGACAAGGCCTTTCTTGATCACAATTGATCAAGAAAGGCCTTTGCCGTTTCGCGATAGGCCTGTCGCTTGTCGTCGCTCATACGCCCCCACGTGGCGAACATCTGTGCCATGCGGGGATTGTCTTCCAGCAAGAGAATGAGATTGGCCATATTGCCTGCCTCTGTCGCGGCTTCCGAATCTGCCCTTTCTACGCGAAACATGGCAGAATGGATGCAATCAGCGTATTACTGGCTGGCCCACAGGATGCGTGCGATCCAGGCGAGCTCAGACGGCTTGAAACTCCGTAAGGGATAGGCCGGGTTCAGAGAGGCAAGTTCCACGGTGCGGGTGTTCTTGCGGGCCAGAACCTTGGCCATGACCTCTCCGTCCACAGTCTTTGCCACAACCCGGTCACCCGGCTTCACCTCTGCGGCGGGCGCAACGATAATGCGGTCCCCTGCCCGATAGGCCGGTTCCATGGAATCTCCGCTGATCTCCAGCGCATAGACAGATTCCGTGCCGAGGCCCGGAAAGCGAACCTCTTCCCAGCCCCCGCCAACCGGGAAGCCCGCATCATCAAAGAAGCCATCTTGACCCGCCTGTGCAAACCCAATGAGCGGCGCGATCGCCCCTCGTCGACCATCCACAAGTGCGGCGAAGTCATCAAAGCCCTGCCCCACCGCGTCCAGCACGCGCGCAAGGCTCTCCGTAGAGGGCCAGCGAGGCCGCCCGTCCGCGCCTTGGCGTTTGGACGGATTGAACGCCGTCGGGTCCAGCCCCGCCCGGCGCGCGAGGCCCGAAGCCGTCAGTCCATGATGCTCAGCCAGAGCGTCAATGCCCCGCCAGATATCCCGATGTTTCATGGGATAATATTCCCAATGGTTGCCTTGCCTGCTAAATAGGAATATCAACCTATTGTCAACAGGGTGGGAGAAGCAGTGTGATTATTTTTGTCCATGGCGTTCCGGATACTCCGCATTTGTGGCGGCCTCTGGTCCAAGCCCTTGGCCTGACGGAGGCGGATTACAAAGCGCCCGCCCTGCCCGGCTTTGGCTGTGAAAGGCCGGAGGGCTTCAGTGCCACAAAGGATGCCTATGCCGATTGGCTGGCTGGCCAGATGGAAGCCGCTGGCGAGCCTGTGGACATTGTCGGCCATGACTGGGGCGCGCTCCTGACTTTGAGAGCCACCTCTCTGCGCCCAGATCTGGTGCGCAGCTGGTGCGTTACCAATGCCGTGATTGACCCTGACTATTCCGGCCACACCATGGCCAGGCGCTGGGCGACACCTCTGGTCGGTGAGATGGTCATGCTGGGTATGCGGAACAAACAGCGCCTTCTGCCCGCCCTAATGCAGGGCGGAATGCCGACAGATCTGGCCAAACAAGAAGTGCCGCTCATAGACAAGACGATGCGGCAATGCATTCTTAGCCTATACCGTTCGGCCGTGGGCTTGCGCTTCAAGGGAGAGTGGGTGGAAGATCTGAAGAATCTACCCGCACAGGGCCAGCTATTCTGGGGAGAGACAGACCCGTATGTTGACCTCTCCGTAGCCGAACGGTTTTCGCAGAAGTGGAACATTCCGTTACATGTGGAACGGGGCGCCGGTCACTGGGCGTGCGCAGAACGGCCGGAAGCCTTTGCCGAAGTCCTGAAGCAATTCTGGGCATCTGTCTGAAGGCTGGGGCACATTCCCGCATAAGCAGAAACGTCTGATGGCCTGAGCGTTAAAGCTTCAGGCCATCGTCAGATTTCAGCTATTCCTTTCAGGCAGCTTCCTTGCTGGGATTGCCCAATTCCTGTTTCACGCGCTCAGCCAGCTGACGCACCGTGAATGGCTTCGGCAGGAAGGAGACCGCACGGTCATCATCCAACTGCTTCGCGATATCGCGCTCGGCATATCCGGAGATGAAGATGACGCGGGCGTGGCCCAGCAATTCCTTGGCCTCACGGATCAGCGTCGGACCATCCTTGCCTGGCATGACGACATCGGAGATGACCAGGTCGAAACTGCACGGATGATCCTCAAGGATTTCCATTGCCTCTTCGCCATCGCACGCCTCTTCCACCTCATAACCGCTGGTGCGCAGCAGAGAGGCCGCAATACCGCGAACGCCGTCTTCGTCCTCGATAAGCAGGATCCGTCCCCGTCCGGAAATATCCATCGGACGGCTGCTGACTTTCTCCGTCTGCGTCATCTCTACCGGCTCAGGAATTTCCTCAGCCTTCAGGGCAGGCAGGTAGATATGGAAGGTGGTGCCTTTACCAACATTCGACGTGGTGCAGATATAGCCGCCGGACTGTTTGATAATGCCGTAAACTGTCGCCAAGCCCAGACCTGTTCCGACGCCGGCTTCTTTAGTGGTGAAGAAGGGCTGGAAGATCTTGTCCATGACATCCTTGGTCATGCCGTGGCCGGTATCTTCCACTTCGATCAGCATGTAGTCGCCGTCGCTGACAAAGGAGAAGCCTTTCTCCTGCGCTTCCTTGCCTGTGGAGCGCGCCGTGCGGATCGTCAGCTTGCCGCCATTTTTGTGGGCCAGCATCGCATCGCGCGCATTGGTGGCCAGGTTGAACAGGGCATTCTCCAGCTGGTTCTTGTCGGCCTTCACATAAGGCACATCGCGGCCATGCTTCACTTCCATTTCGATCCGCTCGTCGAGCAGCTGGCGAAGCAAGATGTGGAACTCGCTCATGAAGTCTGTCACCGCAAAGACTTCGCGCTTGAAGGTCTGCTGACGCGCATAGGCGAGCAACATCTTGACCAGATCCTTGGCCCGGATCGAGAATTCGTGGATCGACTTCAGGTTCGGATAGGACGGATCGCCCAGCGGATGGCGGACCATCAACTGTTCATTGTTCAGGATTATGCCCTGCAGCACATTGTTGAAGTCATGCGCAACACCGCCAGCGAGTTGGCCGATGGCCTGCATCTTTTCACCATGGGCGAGACGCATTTCCAGTTCGCGCTGCTCGGTAATGTCCATGATGTACGCCACAGACGGACGGCCTGCGCCATCGAGGGCGACGAAGACGTTGACGTGCTTAGGCTCACGTCCGGCCAATCTGAGGGCGACCGGCTTGTCGATGGCATCCACCAGCAGGCCATGCAGCGCCTCCTCCCCCTCTTCCACAAGGAAGAGGTCAGAGAACTTGCCGCCTGGCGCGCCTTTGCCTTCGGTGATTTCCATCAGGGAGCGGTTGGAATCCATGATGATCGCGCTGTCGACGCTTGCCCCTTCGAGGCGGACGGCGCCAAACGGGGCGTCATCAAACATAGGGTCGCCATCAGGGCGCGGCGGACGCGATGCAGTGGAGACACGGAAATTGCTGTCTTCGCCCGTGCTCATCACCTGCTGGCTCGCCAGAATGATGGTGCGGCCTGTTGCTTCCGCGCCCTTGCCGGACCAGGTGGTGATCGCCTGTACCGGACGCTCAACACCGTCACGGCCGCGCAGCTGAATATCCACACGCCCAGCAGCGCCAGACTTGCGGTCACGCGCCAGCATCTTCACGAATTCAGGGCGCATGATGTCATCAATGCGGATGTTCTTCGCTGTCTCAGGCAGACCGAGCATGTCGCGCAGCCAACCATTGGCATAGGTAATCGTGCCGTCCGGACGGGCCGCAAAGAAGCCCATCGGTGCATCTTCGACATAAAGCGACTTAAGGTCAGACGCGCCCGTTGCTTCACGGTCCCCGGCAATCGGGCGAATTCTCCAGAGCACTTTTTCACGTGGCAGCGGAGAGACCGTAATTTCAAATTGCGCCGGCACACTCTCGGGCCCGATCGTGATCGGCGGCAGCACTTCGCGGCGCGCATGGCCGATCTTGGCATCCTTTGACAGACGGTAGACAGGTGCAGCAAGGCCCGGATTTGCCCCGAAAAGGCGATCGACAGTCACAGGCGCCCCTTCGGACTGGTTCATCATCAGCGCCATGCTGGTAAGTTCACGATAGGCAGTATTGGCCGCGACAGGGGCGCCGCCCTGGTCCGCAATCAAAACAGACTCGTCCAGCGCCTCGATCCAGCCGAAGCGAGGCATTCCAGATTGCGCCGCCCGCGCGATGGAGCCACGCTCCGGGAACAGTCCCAGCATGCGACCTGCGCCGCGCACGCTCCACAGCAGGAAGACGAGGCCGCCAGACGCCATGGCGATCAGCAGAATCGGCCCCGGCGCACCCGACGCGCCGGGCCAGGCCAGCGCCACACTCGCCGCTGCAATCGAAATGAGCAGGCAGACCCAGAAGCCAAGCTGCATCATGTCAATCTGATTGCTCGCAGACGTTGCACTTGCCTCGGGGGCCAGTTCAAGGTCTTCTGCGGGGGTCGCTTTCGCCTGGTCTGGGGAATCCATGGGTCGCTTTACACTCCTACCGCCAGCGCTGAATTTTTCGCGCTGTTTACTGTACGCCTTCTTCGCCCGGCGTAGCTTGCCGACTCAGACATGACGGAATCCTAGTTTATTCAGTTTCGCACGGCAAAGGTTAATGAAAGCGAAAAAACCGTTAAGGCAAACAGTAGAAATTACAGAATTCACAGAGCAATCGAGGCACTTCATGAGACAGACTTCCACCGCCATAGCAGGCCTTCTCCTCCTGGCAGCTTGCAACGGAACGCACATGGCAGAGACTGTCCCGGCGCCCGCAACGCAGGAGATGGCTCAGGAAGCCGTCGAGACCGAAACCGAGAGCGAGCGTCTTAACGCCTGGTTTGAAGAGAAATTCCAGGATGCCGCGGCCCGCAGCCCGATGATGCAGACCTATCTCGGCATCAAGACTGATTATGGCAAATGGGATGACATCACCGATGCTCGTGCAATCGAGGATCTGGAGATCCAGCGCCAGAACATCGCCGAGATGAAGGACAATTTCGATTTCGACAAGCTGGATGACCAGGCACAGCTCTCCTGGCGTCTGGCAGAGTATGAGCTTGCCCGCGCCGAGGCCGCCTTCCCGTATCGGCACTATGGCTACACGTTCAACCAGATGTTCGGCGCCCAATCCGGCATTCCGGCTTTCCTGGTAAACCAGCACCGCGTCGCCAGCCTGTCCGATGCCGAAGCCTATATCTCCCGCCTTGAAGGCGTCAGCGAATATCTCGGACAGAGTGTCGAGAATGCGAAATACTCCGTCAGCCAGGGCATCCAGCCACCGGCTTTCGTGTACCCATACGTGCTGAGCGACTCTCAAGGGGTTATCACGGGCTATCCCTTCACCAGCGATATATCTGATGGCAGCGAGGACAGCCCGCTGATGGAGGATTTCCGGGGCAAGCTACAGGCCATGCTCGACAAGGGCGATATCGACGCGGAGACAGCCTCAGATCTGCTGGACCGCGCAGCAATCGCGCTGAAAACCTCCGTCGGCCCCGCTTATGAAAACGCCATCGCCGTACTGACTGAACAAGCCAAAACAGCCACCACGGATGATGGCGCCTGGAAGTTCCCTGATGGGGAAGACTATTACGCAATGCGCCTGAAACAGGTGACCACAACGGACAAGAGCGCTGCGGAGATCCATCAGCTGGGCCTCGATGAAGTGGCCCGTATCCAGGATGAAATGCGCGGCATCATGCAACAGGTCGGCTTTGAAGGCAGCCTGCAGGATTTCTTCGAATTCATGCGGACCGATGAACAATTCTACCTGCCGAATACGGAAGAAGGCCGGGCGGAATATCTCAGCGAAGCGACTGAAATCATTGATGGCATGAAGGCGGATCTGCCAAGCGTATTCAAGACCTTCCCAAAAGCAGACATGATCGTCAAAGCGGTTGAGCCGTTCCGCGAGAAATCTGCTGGTAAGGCGTTCTATTCCCGCCCTGCCCCGGATGGCAGCCGCCCCGGCATCTATTACGCAAACCTGTACCGCATGCAGGATATGCCGACCTATCAGATGCAGGCGCTCGCCTTTCATGAAGGCATCCCCGGCCACCACATGCAGATCGCCATTGCCCAGGAACTGGACGGCATTCCGAGCTTCCGCAAGTTTGGCGGGTATACGGCCTTCACCGAAGGCTGGGGCCTCTATTCCGAACTTCTTCCGAAGGAAATGGGCTACTACTCTGATCCATATGATGATTTCGGCCGCCTCGCGATGGAGATCTGGCGGGCTGCCCGGCTGGTCGTGGATACGGGCATCCACGACAAGAAATGGACGCGCGAGCAGGCGATCCAGTATCTGATGGACAACACGCCAAACCCGGAAGGTGACGCGCGCAAGGCAATTGAGCGCTATATCGTGATGCCGGGCCAGGCTACGGCCTACAAAATCGGCATGCTGAAGATCGTTGAGCTGCGTGAACATGCCAAGGCGGAACTGGGCGACCAGTTCGATATTCGCGAATTTCATGACGTGGTTCTGAAGGATGGCGCGGTGCCGCTTCAGATACTGGAAGAAAATGTCGACGAATGGATCGACGAGAAGAAGGACGCATGAAAATGACAGCACGCAGACTGACCCGATTGGGACTTGCAACAGCGAGCCTGTGGGCTCTGACTGCGTGCACCTCTGTCGTTGCTCCCTTCCTGAAGCCGGATGTCGAGACTGAAACCATTCAGATGAAAGGGGGAAACTGGCAGCTTGATCCGGCACACGCCTCCCTGCTGTTCAAGATCAACCATCTGGATTTCTCCACTTATGTGGGACGTTTTGATCGTTTCGACGTGACGCTAAAGGGAGACCCAAAACATCCCGAAGACGCCATGCTGGAAGCCATTGTGGACATGACCTCACTCGACGTCGCCAATGAGGATTTCGCACAGACCCTGATGGGGCCGGACTGGTTCGATGCCACGCACTATCCACAGGCCCGGTTTCAGTCCACGCGGATCATCCGGACTGGCGAGACGACTGCGGATGTTGAGGGTGTCCTCACCCTGCATGGCCGGTCCGCGCCGATCACCTTGTCGGTCAAGTTCAATGGCTCGGCCTATGATCGGCTGCGTGGAGCCGATGTTGCAGGCTTCTCCATTCGTGGGGATATCGACCGGACCGAATTCGGGATCAGTAAATTCAGCGGATTGCTGGCCGACACCGTGCATCTGGAGATCGAAACGGAACTGTTGCGCAAGCCCGACGTATCTTGATCTGATGCATGTCTCCCCTAAGAGGGGGGAGAAAATACTGTTCTATGGGAGACGATGAATGCTGGGTGAGGTTATTGCGGAAGTCTTCACGGTATCAGGCTTGTTCACATTGATGATGCTGTTGATGCTCCAGGCTGTTCTGGGCTTTGACAACCTCCTCTACATTTCCATCGAATCCAAACGCGTGGGCGAGGCCAAGGCCCCCATGGTGCGCCGCTGGGGGATTGGCCTGGCCGTCGTCTTCCGGATCATTCTGCTGTTTATCATCGTGGCATTGTTCGATGCCCTGTCGGAACCTCTGTTCGGCTTCCATATGCCAGGTATTTTCGAGGGGGAATTCACCTTCCAGGGCCTCATCACATTGGCGGGCGGTGCCTTCATCATCTACACGGCGGTCAAGGAAATCTCCCACATGCTCACTGTGGAGCACATTGAGCATAGCGAGGGGGGCAAATCCAAATCCGTCACTCAGGCCATCCTCCTGATCGTGGCCATGAACATGGTTTTCTCTTTCGACTCTATCCTGTCAGCCATGGCGATTGCCAATGTGGAGATCGCAAAGATCGTCAATTCCGCAGGCGAGACACTCGGCACATTCAAAGGCACGGTGACAGACTGTAAGGCTGCGCTGATCTCCTCCCCTATTCCGGATGCCGTCGGCTGCCGCCCTGGCAAGGACTATCAGGTCTGGCTCATGGCCATCGCCATTATTGTATCGGGGGTCGTGATGGCCCTGATGGCAGATGCTGTGGCCAACTTCCTGAAGAAAAACCGCATGTATGAGGTGCTCGGCCTGTTCATCCTGTTCCTAGTCGGCGTTCTGCTGGTCACGGAAGGCGCACACCTGTCCCATATGACCCTGTTCACCTACACGATCGAAGCGATGTCCAAATCATCCTTCTATTTGGTGATCTTCGTACTGGTCGTGACGGACATCATTTCCAGCAAGTATCAGAAACGTCTATGGGCGCAGAAGGAAGCGGAGATCCTGGGCGGGGGCACCGAGCAAGCCTCACGTGACGGGGCGCAGGCGCATATGGACCGCAAGACACCGGCCAAGCCCCCTCAAAATTAGAGAGAGCGCTAACCCAGGATCTGTGTGCGTCGGGTGATGCGCAGGGCCATGCGATTGCCCTTGCGGCCAATCTGGCCTTCCGCTGCCACCGGGCCATCACGCCCGCCGGTCAGCAATTCCACGGGCTGATCTGCTGGCACGCCGAGAAGCAGGGTTGAGCCCGCTTTCAGGTTTGAAAGACGCGACATTGGCACACTGAGAGACGCAATGCGGGCTGTCAGCACAGCTGTCATGGCAGCAGGCGCAGGCTTTGGCTCCTCAGCTACAGGGGCGGCTTCAACTGGCGCCTCTACAGTTTGAGCCCGCCTCGCCTTGGGCGTGTCAGCCGCATCAAACAGATCATCTTCTGCCAGGATCAGGCGGGCCGTCATCCGAACCGTCTCCACCCGCACATCAAGATCCAGAATGGAGGCGTCGCCAGGGTTGGCGAGGGCCGCCGCAAATTCTTCGTCAGTCTCGATACGCGCAAACCGCAAGGCCGGGGCGATGGCCGGCCCAAGGGGGCGCACCAAGGCTTCCAGAAGCGCTGTATCCAGCAGGGTCAGCTGACGTACACGTTCTTCCTGTTCGCCCTGCCCTCCCGGCTTTCCGCCGCAGGCTGTTTCGATCAGGGCACTGACCAGAGGCGCGCTCAGCACCATCATTGCAGCAATCTCACCGCCCGGCGCCGCAAAGCAGGCAATCGCAGAGCCTGCTGGCGCAGAGCCCGGATAAAGCGCCTGGTCAAAACTGCCTGTTGATCCCGCACGCACAGTTGCCGCCGCTTTCAATCCACAGCCATCGCGCAGCGCCAGAGACAGGCGCGCAGCCAGACGGCGCGAATCTTCGGACACATCCGCAGCAGCTGGAGCTGCAGCAACAGGGCGCAGCCGGGGCTGCGCTTGTGGTTCAAAGTCAGGAATTGGTTTTTCGCTGGTGACATCCGGCTCTTCCGGAATATCCGGCATGTCATCCAAATTGGGACGCAGCAGAGCTTCAATCTCAGCCGGGCTCAACACGCCGCGCGACGTCGGCAGCGGCCTCTCTGGTGTAATCGGCTCAAACGTGGTGGGCATGTCCAGCATGATATCTGCCTCACGTCTCGGAGACATGTCCCATCCGTCATCGGCGGCGAGAGGCAAGGTGGAGCGCATGTGAGTATCAGCCGGGTCCTGTGTGAATCTCTTTTTTGCGCCTGATACGGTTAACGACTGGTTAGTAATTTCCCACCCGCTGCGGCTGTCATCAGTCATGAAAAGGTCTCCGGATCCTCCGGCGTTAACAGCGAAGCACTTATTGTTAAATATCACACTTCGGCGTTAAGGCCTTGATTACCATGCTGTAAGACATCGTTTGGACCTTCATGCCATGATGTCTTCAACGCATGAGGCGTCAAGCATATCTGCCGAAGCGTTGGGCTGATGAAAAAACGGCGGTGATCCTTTTCGGGGTCACCGCCGTTATCTTTTTGAAGCTGTGGAAGGATCAATCGTCGCGCAGGGTACGCTCTTTGCGCTCATGACGTTCCTGGGCTTCCAGGCTGAGCGTGGCTGTCGGCCGGGCTTCCAGACGGCGCAAGCTGATCGGCTCGCCCGTCACTTCGCAATAGCCATAAGAACCATCATCAATCCGGCGCAGCGCAGCATCGATCTTGGAGATCAGCTTGCGCTGACGGTCCCGCGTGCGCAGCTCCAGCGCCTTATCGCTTTCCGCCGAAGCTCGATCCACGATATCCGGGAGTGAGCCAGACTCATCCTGAAGATTATTGATGGTCTGCTTTGCACCATCCAGGATGTCGGCTTTCCAGGTTTCGAGAAGCTTCCGGAAGTAGGCGAGCTGTTGCTCGTTCATGAAGTCCTCGTCCTCCGAGGGGCGATAGTCGTCCGAGAGGTCAACACTCATCGCTTCATACCTTAACTCTGTTTGGGGGCGGATATAGAACGCCCAGCGATTCACTGCAATCATTCTTGCTGTGTAATTTTTGTCAATGTTTTCAGACAATTGCGGCAAAAACGTGTATTTTCTTAAAGAATATCACCAATCTTTCACTGGTTTGTTCCCGCTTTCACCTGCAATTTACAGGCCGGGACTTGATCTTTAGGGCGACGACGCGCTCTATGATCCTTCGTCCAAAACTCAGCCGATTGATGGTTTCAGCGTACATGCCCCGACGCCGGAAAACTATGGATAAGACCTCCGGCTGGATGCAGGCAGTGGTCTTCAACTCCTTGTTGATTTTAATGCCTGTCATCGCGGCCCAGAGCCTTGCTGCGGCTTTTTCCGGTTCAACCTTCTCGGAATCTCCGGGCATCGAAGCCATCGATACGACACGCCGCAACATGGATGAGGCCTTTGCCTCCTTTGCCCCCCGCAGTGCTGGCGACAAGTACAAATTCTGGCACGACATTGTTGAACGCGAGCTGACCGACATGGATGTCGCAGCCGCGCGCGGCTTCCTGCTCGCGGCGCCCCAGATGCTGGACAGGGAATCGGTTCGGGAACTGGAAGCCGATTCAAACGGCGTGCGCCTTGAGCGCGCCGACGATCGCCTTGCCGCCGCCGCCCTGCGAAAGCTGCCACTGGATATCGGGCTGAAATTCGAAGAAGCGCAGGTCTCTGCCCGTATTCGCGATTCCGGTATTGAGCCGACACCTGTCACGGAGGCAAGTGAAGCATCCGAAACGCCTGAAACGGCACCCGCCGAGGAAGATGGCGCCTTGGCTGAGGCGGAAGCTGAAGCCGACGGCGACATCTCCGTCAGCACCAATTCCCGCAATAACCGCCACTTCCTGCTGCTGGGCACATTTGCCGATTTGGCCAACAATTCCGAGCGCTGGCTCGATGGTGACCGGGTGGACATCATCGCGCTGAAAATTACGGCAATAGGCCTCTTGGAAGCAGAAGCCACAGATGGCCTGTCGGATACGAATATCCGCGCAGCCTCCATTCTGAAATCAGCGCGCCGTGCCCGCCGTATGACTCCGGAATTTACCGCCTACCTCAAAGAGCGCTTGAATGACGCCCTTCCCGACAGCAAGCTGCGTCCTGCCCTTGAAGATGCGCTTGGGGAACTGGCCACAACGAATGTCCGCGAGGATCGCGTCAAGGCAGCCTTCCTGGAATCCCTCGACCCGCATGGCCTGGAGAAACTGGAAGCTGACTTTGTGCAGATTGACCGCATCGGCATGCTGACCAGCCCGTCAGCAGCCATCACGCTGCTGGAGCCGGTGAAGGACACGGCCGATCTGCGCCGTGTGCGTCTGCTGACAGAAGCGGGGGGAGACCGCGCCGTTGCCCTGGTGAAACAGGAAGGCCCGGCTGCGCTTCGTATTGCCGACACAGGCATAAAATGGACCCGCCAGCTGATGCTGCAGGTCATGGGCCTGACCGCATCGGGCCTCGCGCTTTTCTATGTGATGATCGCGACCTTCCGCCGAAATGTCCGCCTTCCAAAGAAGCGCGTAGAGCCGGCAGGCATCTAAAAAGACAAAAGAGAACTGAAACAGGCCGCAGGCAGTGGAGCTTTAAATACCGAAAGCGCCCTGAATGCCGTCGATCAGCAACTGAACCGACAGGGCCGCAAGGATAACGCCCAGAATCCGCGTCAGGGCCCCTGCCACGCTGGCGCCCATCATGCGCACCAGCGGGCCTGCAATCAGGAAAATGACCAGCGTCAGCAAAAGGTTCAGGCCGATGGCGGACAGCACAACGCCCTTCTCTACCCAGTCAGACTTTTCAGACATGTAGAACATGGCCGTGGCGATAGAGCCCGGCCCGGCAACCATGGGAATACCCAACGGAAACACCGAAATATCGTCTGGCTCTGGATCTGCGTTGTGGCTATCCAGATGCTCTTCAGCGCGGTGCTCCCGGCGCTCGGTCCGCTTTTCAAACACCATATCCAGCGCGATCAGGAACAGCAGAATGCCGCCCGCAGCCCGGAAGGCATCAATCGAGATGTGCATGGCATTCAGCAGCCACGCGCCGCCGAAGGCGAAGCCGAAAATGATGATGCTGGCCACGAAAATGGACTTGAACGCCATCTGCCGGCGATAAGCGGCATTGCCCTGAGCGGTCAGCGTTGCGAACACGGGTGCAACGCCCAATGCATCTATCAGGACGAAGAATGTGACGAATGTCGCGGTAAAAAGGGAGATAAGGTCAGCGCTCATGCGCGCGCCCTAATCTTTTTGCGTGGCGGCGTCGAGTATTTCCTGCACCATCGGGGCCACGCTGACCTTGTCTGGAGTTGTCTCGAACCGGGAAAGATCGGCTGCGCCTGAAGCGAGGGCCAACATCATGCGATGCCCGCGCAGGCGTTGAAGGAGGCCTTCATTGCCCCGATGCCCGTCTGCCGAGGCCGTCCGGCCATTCCCAAGATCCACGATCATGTCTTCCCCCTGCCCGGCCTCCAGGCGAGAGATCGCCTCATCCAGGCTGACGGGGGGCGTTTCCGGTAAGGTGTGGGCTCTCATCAGACTTCCATCCGGCATCAGGCGGCTCCCCGCACGTCTGCCGCCATCATTTTGCGGCAACGGCTGAGCGCCCTGTAAAGGTTGGAACTGGTAACATCTGCGGAAATGTCCAGCACGGCTTCGCGATCTTCATCGGACTGGCAGCTCGCCAGCATGCTCGCCAAGGCTTCAGCGGCCTGCGCATAGGCCGGGCCGTCCACTTCTCCCAGCAGATACATTTGCATGACGGCGAAATAGGCCCGCCCAGCCGGCGTGGTGGCTTCGTTGGGGCGCAGGATGTCTTTCTCGCGCAGAACCCGCGCATGCGTTTCCAGCAGCAAGACGCCTCGCCGGTCGCCATTGCGCACGACCGCACCGTTTACAACGAATGTTTCACCCGGCTTCAGGGACAGCTTCAAGGGCATGGCGTGCGAATCCGATCCTGCATGTTTTGTTGAAATTTGCAGAAAGGCGTTAACGCTTAATTGCGATCTCGTTAGTTGTGCCAGAATGAGACCGAACTGTCCCGAATACGGATTGGGGTAAAGTGCCATGCGCCCGTGTCACGGATGCGTAGGGTCATAAGGCCTGCAGCATCTCCGGACTATCCAGCCAATCAGGCCAACCAACCGGAGCGCGCGGCGCTGATCTGAAGCTTGAGCTTCTGCGGCGGCGCGCATGGCCATATCTATATACCACGCGGTCCAGGCAGCAGATAATTAAATCCCTGCTGCAGCGCGTCACTGCCCTTTCGCCACGTAAGCGCTTGCCCCACAGGGTGGCCCGTCTATTGTGTAGCCAGACCCAGATGAGGAAGAATTCATGCGCTTTGAAGGCACCCAGGATTACGTCGCAACGGATGATTTGAAAGTGGCCGTCAACGCCGCGATTGCTCTGGAACGCCCCCTCTTGATCAAGGGCGAACCCGGCACCGGCAAGACCGTTCTGGCCGTTGAAGTGGCCAAGGCCCTCGGCGCCGAACTGATTGAGTGGCATATCAAATCCACGACAAAGGCCAATCAGGGCCTGTATGAATATGATGCGGTCTCTCGACTGCGCGACGGCCAGATGGGTGAAGAGCGCGCGAAAGACGTCAAGAACTACATCAAGAAGGGCAAGCTGTGGGAGGCGTTCACCGCCGACAAGCGCCCTGTCCTGCTGATCGATGAAATCGACAAGGCCGACATCGAATTCCCGAACGACCTTCTCCAGGAACTCGACCGTATGGAGTTCTATGTCTACGAGACGGATGAGACCGTGAAGGCAAAACAGCGCCCGATCGTGATCATCACCTCCAACAATGAGAAGGAACTGCCGGACGCTTTCCTGCGCCGCTGCTTCTTCCACTTCATCAAGTTCCCGGACGAGGAAACGATGCAGGAGATCGTCGATGTCCACTATCCAGGCATCAAGCAGAAACTGGTCAAAGACGCACTGACCACATTCTACGCCATGCGCGAACTGCCGGGCGTGAAGAAAAAGCCATCGACCAGTGAGCTGCTCGATTGGCTGAAGCTCCTGATGAACGAGGATATCGACCTCGAAACGCTGAAAGAGAAAGACCCTGAGCGTCTGACTCCGCCGCTGCATGGCGCGCTTCTGAAGAATGAGCAGGACGTCGCCCTGTTCGAACGCCTCGCCTTCCTCGCACGTCGCGGCGAAGGCGGCGGCCGCAGAGGGCCTGCGGGCTAAGCAGACGCTCTGATAGACCCGCCTGCTTTGCAGGCGGCGCTTGCAGTTAAGAATCCTGTTACCTGAACCTCAGGGGCTTCCGGTTGTGTTGAGCATTATCGCACAGAACAGCGTCCCCTAATCCTGTTTGATCTCTCCCAGAGGGTGCGCTTTGGGGCGGCGGTTCACGTCGGAACGGCTTCTCAGAAAGTCTTCCATCTTTGTCTTGTCGCCGCGCTCATCAAGCCAGGTTTTCCAGGCAAGGCTGATCCAGCCAACATGGAACAACAGGCCGCAAATGATAGCAATGAGGCCCGGTATGGGGCCAAGGTGCGCGCGCCGTACATACTCGTCCCATGTGAGCACATCGGTCGGATGAATGGCGATCTTGGCGAAATAGGCCGCGCCCTGAATAGCGAAAATCCACCCATAATTCCGGCGAAGGCGACGACCGATCGCCCGCAAGGAAGATATCCGATATTGCGGCTTTTCATAATCGTCTGAGAGCGCTGTGCCACGATCCAGAGGGATCCTGGCCCCCTGCCCGCGCAGCATCGGCACATAGAAAGCGATCTCCAGCACACGCGCGCGAAACCGCCAGACATAGAAGAACCGATAGCGCCGCGCCTCCAGCATCAGGAACATGATGCACAAAGCCCCCACCAGAACGATGGGGAATGGGGAGGCACTGGCAGAAGAGAAAGATACAGACAGGCCAATACCTGTCGTGATCACGGCCCAATTTGTTGTCTGGTCAAGACGCTGCCGCCATATGGTCGAGCGGTACACTTCCGCCCGGTAGAGGTGGGCCAACGCACCGACCTCCTTGCTACCCGCAATGGCCTCTGGCGGATCACCCTCTGGATCCTCTGAAAACTCGATGTCGCTGCTCATGAGGCATAGTATGGCGCGAGTCAGTCTCGCGCCAAGGGGCAAAGCGTCCCGTTATCACTTGTTTTTACGGGACTCTGCCTCGTCTTCACTTTCTTCCTCAGTCTCTTTGGACGCCAGGCCCTTTAGCGGGATAGGCACAGCCTCAGGCCGGAAGGACAATGTGGACTGCGGGAACGGGATCGTGATGCCAGCTTCGTCCAGAGCGTCTTTCACCGCAAAAGCGACTTCATCATAGGTCGCGCGCTGGTCAGCCGGGCGACTATCGGCCCACCAGAACAATTTGAAATCGATGGAGGAGCCACCGAATGAGACACATTGCACCTGCATTTGCTCATTCTGATTAACGGTCTCGCACGACTTGAGCGCTTCCATCAGAGCCGATTTCGCCTTCCGCATGTCAGTGTCATAATCCACGCCGACGACAAGCTCCTGCCGCTTCAAGCCGCGATCCGTCTGAATGACGACCGGATTGTCGAACAGATAGGAGTTCGGCACGATCACCAGTTCCCCATCCGTTTGGCGGACATGCGTCTCCCGGATCTGGATATTCTCCACGCGGCCATAGACATCTTCACACTCGATCACGTCACCGATGCGCAGCTTCTTGCGACCGAGGATCACAACGCCTGCCAGGAAGTTAGAAAAGACATCCTTGAAGGCAAAACCTATGGCCACAGACGTAAGGCCCAGCCCGGCAACCAAATTACCGGGAGAAACAGACGGGAAGACAACCAGGGCGGCGAGCGCCAGGCCGATGATCCAGGCCACAATGGAAATGAGATTTTGGGCGAGCGTGATCAGGGCGCTGCGCACATGAGCGCGCTTCATACCTGCCGTGACAACGGCCCGTATAATACGACCCGCAACAATGGTCAGGACGAGAATGATGAGAGCAAGAATCAGAGCAGGCAGACTTTTGAAAAAGCCCGTAGCCATACCTTCTACGGCTGTTTTCAAATCATCTATGGGGGTAAATTCCATGCGCCCTGAACGCATGACGCAGCGAGAAGTTCCGCTCAATCAGGACAGTAGCCGCGGGAGACAATAGGAGCATACCCTTCCAGAACGGCGCGGACGTGTCGCGTATCCTGATCATCCGCCTCATTCCGGATCCTCGCGGCCAGAGGCGAGGCATCTCCTGTAATTCGGGCACGCCACAAGGCATAGCGCAGGGAGTCTGGCGTCGCAGTCAGCCTCACGGCGCGGTCAAAATCCTGCAGATTACACGCCTCCATTGATAGCTCTGCCAGCAGGTGACCGAAATCGGCCTGCTCAAAGGAGCGCTCTAGCCCCTTCCCGCCCTGCGGCGGCCCCGCCAGCTCGAACATGGCGCTGACAATACGCTCGCGGAGGGCGGGCGTCTCGGCCAGCCGTGCACCTTCCGCCATGATTTCCGGGCGGCCAATATTGAAGGGAGCGCTTCCCGAGCGCGCCTTCTGGAGGAAATCATCCCAGCCTCCCTCTGCCAACACGCCCCGCGCCTTTCGCCCAGCATAGCCGGGGCCTTCACGGGGAAGGATTGGCGCGCTGTTGAGCCTGCGAGACCATTCGCGCGTGAGGGCAGCATCATGCGTCTCAGCCACCACATAAAGAAACGGCCGCTTCACGCGGTCCTGCTTTTCCGGCGGCAGGACACTTGCCGCAACCCAAATCGATTCCAGCATGCATTCTGTCTCATCCTGTTGCCCGCACGGGCTGATCAGCTGCGCAGAGGCAGGCCCTGCGACAAGACCGGAAGCGGCAAAAGTGGCAGCAAGAACAAGGGATTTCATACCGCCCTCCTAGCAAATGCAGGTGAACGCTGGATGAGCGCTGCCAAAGCCTCTGCAGCAGACTTGCCCGCTTATCCCAGCGTCAGCTTGGACATAGGCCCCTGCGGAGGCTATCTTGCCAACGAACGCCATATAAAGAGATCCGCCCATGTTCCTGAAATTCTTCAATGAGCTGCGCGAAGCCAAAGTGCCCGTCACCCTGAAGGAGTACCTCGCCCTGATGGAGGCGATGGACAAGCAGGTGATCGATATGGATGTGGAGGATTTCTACTATCTCTCTCGCGCAGCTCTGGTGAAGGATGAGCGCAATATCGACAAGTTCGACAAGGTGTTCGGCCATACGTTCAAGGGGCTAGACACTCTGGCCGATGCCGTTGACGTGCAGGACCTGCCGGAAGAATGGCTGCGCAAAATGACAGAGAAATTCCTGTCCAAGGAAGAGATGGACGAGATCGAAGCGCTGGGCGGCTTTGAGAAGCTGATGGAAACACTTCAGGAGCGCCTCAAGGAACAGAAAGAGCGTCACGAAGGCGGCAATAAATGGATCGGCACAGGCGGCACCTCCCCGTTCGGCGCGAATGGCTATAACCCTGAAGGCGTGCGCATCGGCCAGGAAAAGTCCCGCCACCGCCGCGCCGTGAAGGTGTGGGACAAGCGAGAATTCAAGAACTACGATGACAGTGTCGAACTCGGCACACGGAACATCAAGGTCGCCATGAAGCGCCTGCGCAAATGGGCCCGCACCGGTGCGCATGACGAGTTGGATCTGGACCAGACGATCCGCAACACGGCCCGCAAGGGCTATCTCGATATCGAGATGCGCCCGGAAAAGCGCAACACGGTCTCTGTCCTGCTTCTGCTGGATGTCGGCGGATCGATGGACCCTTATGTGCGGATCATGGAAGAGCTGTTCTCCGCCGCACGGTCCGAGATCAAGAACCTAGAATACTACTACTTCCACAACTGCCCCTATGAAGGCCTGTGGAAAGACAATCGCCGCCGCTTGAACAATCGCATCCCGACCTGGGACGTGCTGAACAAGTTCCCGTCAGACTATAAAGTCATCATCGTTGGCGATGCCACGATGAGCCCGTATGAAATCACCTATGCAGGCGGCTCGGTCGAGCACTGGAATGAAGAGGCTGGCGGCATCTGGATCCAGCGCTTCGTCGAACGCTATCCAAACCTTGTCTGGCTGAACCCGGTCAAGGAAGGCGCATGGGAGTATACCGGCTCCATCAAGCTGATCCGTGAACTGATCGGCGGGCACCGGATGTTCGAGCTGACTCTGGAAGGCCTGGATGAGGCCATGAAGGAACTCAGCCGCTAGCGCTCTTCACTCTCCTGTCCTACACTATTCGTAACGGATAGAGGGAGACAGGTATGCCACGCATCAAGGCCAACGGACTGGATATCGAGTACGAAGATATCGGCTCACCAGATGATCCGATGATCCTGCTCATATCAGGCTATATGGGGCAGATGACGGAATGGCCT
Organism: Hyphomonas beringensis; assembly: GCF_000682755.1. GTDB lineage: Bacteria > Pseudomonadota > Alphaproteobacteria > Caulobacterales > Hyphomonadaceae > Hyphomonas > Hyphomonas beringensis. The sequence continues at coordinate 42,027 of NZ_AWFF01000033.1, read as the reverse complement.
GACAGTTTCAAACAATCCCTTGTTGATGCAGGCCGCAGGGTTGTCACCTTCGACAATCGGGACATTGGCCTGACCACTGCAGCAGAATATCCCGGTTTGGAAGAGACAGTTCCTCCGCCCATGGAGGCCCTGATGCAGGGCGCGGCAGAGGGCGCTCCGGTGCATGAGCAAGTGCCCTATGTGCTGGACGATATGGCGGCAGATGCCGCTGCGCTGATTGAAGCGCTCGGCGCTGATCAGGCGGATGTACTCGGGCTTTCAATGGGCGGCATGATTGTTCAGCTGATGGCCCTGAACCATCCAGAGCGCGTGCGCACGCTGATCCCCGTCATGACCACATCCGGCGACCCGGAATTGCCACCAACATCGGATGACGCGCTGGAGGCTCTGACAGCAGAACCGGAGGCAGAAACGCTTGAAGCCATCGGCGACCTGGCCGTACAGACCTACCACGTAATTGGTTCGCATCCGGATATTCGTAATTCCGATGCGGAACTGCGCGCGTCCGCGATTGCGGATGTCCAGCGCGCCAATCGCCCGCTCGGCTTGGCCCGGCAGTTTGCAGCCTTGCTGGCGCAACCCCGCTGGCATGAACGTCTTGGCACGGTGACGCAACCAACCCTGGTGCTTCACGGTGCAGCGGACCGCCTGATCAATCCTGAAGGCGGGCGCGACATTGCCCGGCGCATTCCTAATGCAGAATTTGAAATCATCGAAAAATGGGGTCATGATCTGCCAGAGAAAGTCGTCCCTGTTCTGCTAAACCGGATCATTCCCTTCCTGGGACGCACCACCCCAACAGGCCCAGCAAATGCTGACTGAGGTCGAGGAAAACATCTGGCTGGTCGACGGGCCAAATGTGAACTTCTATGGCTATCCCTATTCGACCCGCATGGTGATCGTGCGCCTGCCGGATGGAGCGCTTTGGGTCTGGTCACCCATTCAGCTGACAGATGAATTGAAGGAAGCCGTCAACGCCCTAGGGCGCGTGGCACATCTCATCAGCCCGAACAAAATCCACCATCTCTTCCTTCAGGACTGGAAAGCCGCCTGGCCGGATGCAAAGCTCTGGGGCCCTGCCTCAACCATCAAGAAACGCAAAGACCTAAAGTTTGAACCTGCCCTGCAGCACACTCCGCCTGCAGACTGGCAGGGCGTGATCGATCAGTTTTGGTTCACAGGCTCTCTCTTCATGGATGAGGTCGCCTTCCTTCACACGGCTTCGGGCACGGCAATCTTTGCAGACCTGTCAGAGAACTTCTCGCAATCCTTTCTGGAGAGATACTGGAAAAGCTGGCAACGCATGATCGCCAATGTTTGGGGCATTGTGCAAGGCAAAGGCTACGCACCGCTGGAATGGAGGCTCAGTTGGATCAACCGATCATCTGCACGCCAGACCATTCTCCGCCTGATTGGCCGCAAACCTGAGCATGTCATCATGGCGCATGGCGAGTGGATTGATACGGGCGCGGATGCCTTCCTCCGCCGGGCCTTCAGCTGGCTGCTGAAAGAATAGGGAAACTCATATGGATCTGGTCACCACCCATCAGGATCAGGACATTCTGATCGTCACCATCAACAGACCGCAGGCGCGTAACGCAGTCGATTCAGAGACAGCTTCAGCCCTTTATGACGCGTTCAAAACATTTGACGCCAATAAAGATCTGAGCGTGGCGATCCTGACGGGTGCAGGCGGCAATTTCTGCGCGGGCGCAGATCTGAAAGCCGTTGCCCAAGGCAAGGGCAACCGGGTTGAGACCGAAGGCGATTTCGGCCCAATGGGCCCCAGCCGTCTGATGCTGTCCAAACCCGTTATTGCAGCCGTCGACGGATATGCCGTTGCAGGTGGACTTGAACTGGCCGCGTGGTGTGATCTTCGCGTGGTCTCGCCATCGGCAATATTCGGCGTCTTCTGCCGGCGCTTTGGCGTGCCCCTGATTGATGGCGGTACGATACGCCTGTCCCGTCTTATCGGCGCCTCGCGGGCGATGGACATCATCCTGACCGGTCGAGAAGTGGACGCGGCAGAGGCCATGGCGATCGGCCTTGCCAATTACGAAACGTCGGAAGAGACCGCGCTCCCCAAAGCGGTGGAAATTGCACAGCGCATTGCCAGCTTCCCGCAACTCTGCATGCGAACCGACAGGCTGTCTGCGTTGCAGCAATGGAGCCTGGATATGCCGGCAGCCCTGAAGGCAGAAATCGAAGGCGGCCGGGACGTTCTGCGTGCGGGCAGCGCCGTGGAAGGCGCCAGCCGCTTTGCCTCAGGCCAGGGCCGCGCGGGCAGCTTCAGCCAGGACTAGGCGCTACCAGCCACCGCCGCCGCCTCCACCGCCGCCTCCACCAGAGAAGCCGCCGCCCCCTCCCCCGGAGGAGCTGGAGCTTTGCGGCAGAGAGGCGCTGACACCGGAATTCATGGTGGACACCATGCTGTCGGTCATGCTGCTGAGATTGCCCAGAGAGTGCCCGCCGAAATGCCCCCAGGCGGGGGAATAGTCCGCGGCCTCACTCGGCAGGGTCTTTTCGAAATACTTCGTCCACGGCTTTTCCACGCCCAGCGCGATCGCATAGGGCAGGAATTTCTCATAGCGATCCTTGCTCATGGGCGGCGGCGTCTCACTGCCCACCTCTGCCGCATTCAGTTGCAGCTTCTCTGCTGTCTCCAGATATAACCGGAACCCTTCAATATCGGTTCGGATTTTCTGGCCCTTTTTCGTCGGCGCCGGCATCAGATACATGAAGACACCATTCAAGACAGCAAAGGCCAATACGACCAGGCTATGCCACCAGGTCCAGTTCACCGTCAGCAAGGCCGATACGACAATCACCGCAACGGTCAGGATCAGGGCAACAAGTGTATAGCCTATGTTCCACTTGAAGTACGGGTCTCCATACTTTCGGGAAATATATTTCCGAAAGGCGGTGTACGCCTTGGTGAAATCGGAATCATAGGCCGTGCCGAGCATCAGTCTGGATCGATCAGAAAACAATCCGTGCTCCAGGATTTTCTCATCATCGCTCAACGTCGCGACATTCGTCTCGAGTGTCCGGTTCAGCAACGTGTTTTTCTTATCCGAAGCATCAATATCGACAAAGCCACCGGTCGCCATGTGCAGCAGCGCGGAAATCAGAGAGCCATGCCCCCGGAAGCCTCTGTAATAGATGTGATGAACGGCCGCCGGTGAATAACCGGCTGGCGGCTCATACTGCGCGAAGACAGGGCCCTTTGGCGGATCCTCCCCCACTTTACGAAAGCTTGCCAACAGGAAGCCGAGGACACCCAGAAACGACAGGACCAGAATGCCCAACGCGCCATAGCGGAACCAGAACAATGTGCCCTTGTCAGACAGGGAGGGCGGCGCAATCGCGCCCTTCTCGATACGGAGGGAGACCGTCAGCCCCTCTCTCAAACCCAGGGGGCGCGTGGTTTCAAAAACATAAGCCCCGCCACTCTGGCGGAAGGCATAGTCACGGCCATCTGCCCCATAGCCGCCTGTATAGGCAGATTTGTCCAGCAGCACCGCATCTTCAGGAAGGGTTACCCGTACAGAGGCCTTTTCAATCGGGAACAGCCAGTAATTTCCGGTGACATTCCAATAGAGTTCATCATGATCCTCGAAATAGCGGATTTGGTTCTTCACCTCATATTCGATTTCATAGACATGCTCTCCATTCTCAAGATACCTGTCAGCATTGCCTATGCGTATCTGATAGGCATTGCCTTCCTTGAGAATCTCGTAGGGCTCACTGTTCCCATTCCGGGTCACCCTTGTGACCTTGTACTGATAAGGCAGCTTGTCGCCTTCATGCTGGTCGTCGGCATAATAGCGCGGCAGGTCCCGGAAGATACCGCGGCGAATTTCATATCCTTCGGAGGTGACATTCAACCGCTCGGACACGTCGATATCGCCGTCTTCCTGAACGGTTATGGCAACGTCAAAACTGTTGATCTTCTCTTCCGCAACTGCGGCCAGCGCAAAGCAGGCAAAGACAAGGCTCAGCAGGATCGTCCGTATACTCACGCCTGATCTCCCATATCAATCTGCGGCACGGCCCGGTCCGCCATATCCACCTCGAAATAGTCCCTCTGCCGGAAGCCAATTGGCCCCGCAATCAGCATGGCGGGGAAACTCTGCACTGACGTGTTCAACTCCCGCACCGCGCCATTATAGAAGCGCCGGGCCATTTCGATCTTGTCTTCAGTATCGGAAAGCTCTCTTTGCAATTCCAGGAAATTTTCGCTTGCCTTCAGCTCGGGATAGTCTTCGGCCACGGCCACGAGACGGGAGACAGGCTGAGACAGCGCTGTCTCGGCTGCGCTGCGGCCAGATACATCATCCCCCGCGGCCATCGCCTCTGCGCGGCGCGTGGCGATTTCTGCAAACAGCTTCTGCTCGTGCGAGGCATAGCCTTCGACGGTGCTGACGAGTTGCGGGATAAGATTTGCCCGCCGCTTCAATTGCACATCGATGTCAGACCAGCCATTGTCCGCCATCTGAGATTTCTTCACGAGATTGTTGTAGATAAGCACGCCGCCAATCACGAAGATGGCCAGCAGGCCCAGCACGGCATAGATAAGCATGATGCAAACTCCTGGGGCTTGGGCCTTCATCCATATCCAGCATTGCCGCCGGTGTTAAGGCCAGTGTTAGGGCGTCTCTGCAGGTGAGCGTTTTTGCCAGGCCTCACGCGTCATTTCCCAGACCAGGGATTCCCGCGTCGTGCCATCCGGTCTGGTACTGAGCACACAGCCCATACGGGCAAAGCCGAGCCCGTCCAGCAGACGCTGCGTTGGCGTATTCTCCATGCTCGCTGTCATGCAGAGCAGGTCCAGATCCAGCGCCTCGAACATCCATCCAAAGCTCTCTGCCGCACCACGGGTGCCCTGCCCTTTTGAGTGCTGGGACGGGTGCAGTGCACCGCCCAGTTCGCCTGCTGCCCAGTCCGGCCATATCTGGAAATCGCTATAGCCCATGATCCGGCCGTCCCGCTCCCGCACAAACAGCAGGCCCTCTCCACGCTCCCGCTCCTCCTCATGCCGGGCGATGAACCCTTCCACGGTCTGCAGGGTCAGAGGACGCGGCAGCGAGTATATGGGCGCATGGACCGCAGGATCTGACAGGAGCGCCAGCAGACCGGCCGCATCATCCCGTCTTGCAAGTCGGGACGCATCTTCGCCCTGCCCCAGACGCTCCATCTTGCGAACGCGCTGCCGAATGCCTTCCGCCCGCTGCGGGGGCACCACATTGCGTGTAATGGGAATGTCATCCGCCATTCGCGAATTGGGCCACATTTAGCGAAGGCCTGCAATCATTTCCGCAAAAGCCACAAACACATTGACCGCTGCTGCGGCTAAGGCCAGACGGTCTATCCATGACTGAAGCCCCTGCCATTCGAAAACACGGCAAAAATGCCTTTCTGTTCGTGATCATCACGGTCGCGATGGACATGCTGGCATTCGGCATGATTGTCCCGGTGATCCCGAGCCTGGTTCAGGAACTCGCCAACATCCCTGCCGAAGAGGCTACACTCTATATTGGTGGCCTTGGGGCGACCTATGCCTTCATGAACTTCCTGTTTGGGCCAACACTCGGCGCGGTGTCGGACAGATTCGGACGCCGCCCCGTTCTGCTCGCCTCCATTGCGACCCTGGCGCTCGACTTTCTGGTCATGGCGCTCGCGCATAACATACTGTTGCTGTTCATAGGACGGGCCCTGTCCGGCATCTCCGGCGCAACCTATTCCACGGCCAATGCCTATATTGCGGACGTTACCGAGCCGGAAAATCGCGGCAAGGCCTTCGGCATGATCGGCGCCGCCTTTGGCTTCGGCTTTGTGTTCGGGCCGGTCTTTGGCGGCTTGCTGGGCGATATTGACCCGCGTGCGCCCTTCTTCGCCGCAGCAGGTCTGGCCGTTCTGAATTTCTGCTACGGCATGTTCGTCCTGCCGGAATCCCTGGCCAAGGAAGATCGTCGTAAGTTTGAGGCCGCACGGGCCAATCCGTTCGGCGCCGTGAAACATTTCTCCAAACTGCCTCACATTGCCTGGTTTCTGGTGGCCGCAGGCACCTTCTTCCTGGCGCACACTGTCTTCCCGTCGACCTGGTCTGTGCATGGCGAGATCCGCTATGACTGGACACCAAAGGAAATCGGCCTTTCGCTAGGGCTTGTCGGTGTTGGCGCGGCCGTGGTGCAGGCCGGGCTGATGGGTGTTGTCCTGAAGCGGCTGGGCACAGTGAAAACGGCCATTTTAGGGATCGTTGTGAACGTGCTGGCTCTGCTGGGTTATGCCTTCGCCGGTGCCGGGTGGATCGTCTACATGATCATCCCGCTTGGCGCCCTCGGCGGCGTGGCAGGCCCTGCCGTCAACTCCCTGATGTCCACGCTCACACCGCGCAATGCACAGGGCGAGTTGCAAGGCGCCTCCGCCAGCCTGAATTCTCTGGCGATGATCCTCGGGCCGCTGATCATGTCCTCGACGCTCTACCACTTCACGCGGGCAGATACGAAAGTGCATTTTGCGGGCGCAGCCTTCCTGCTGGCCGCAATCCTGACCGCCCTGGCCCTGATCCCCTTCCTGCAAGGGGTACGCGCCAACAAGGGTGCCATTCCCGACACGGCGGAATAAGCCGAGGGACTTGTGCGCATTCAGCGCTTGGGCCGCATCAATACACCGCCCAGCAATCCCAGAATGCCGCCGCCCAAGGCGCCTTCCAGCAGATTATTGATGACATTGATGGGGGCGAGAACGCTGTCCGCCCCATCGCCCAACACCTGTATGTTCGCAGCGTCCAGCCCGTAATGCGCGGCCAGCCCGCCAATAATGCCGCCCAGCAGGCCGCCGGTCGCGCTCGCCCCGGCAAGTCTGGTGAGGATCGGCCCCAGCACGACGCCTCCAGCGGCACTCAGAATAGCGGCTATGAAGTCTTCCATGTCTGCCCTCCTTGGCTGAGGCGAACACTTCCCGGTTCATCCTTAACTGACCAAACGGGCATTTCCGGTGCCCGTCCAGCCATTTCCCCGCAACAGGGAGTGTTGCAACTTGCCCCCACTCCGGGCAAAGACCGGCGTGATGAGTTCCTCCCGGCCTGCCCTCTTCCTGGATCGAGACGGCGTGATCAACGTCGACAAGGGCTATGTCAGCCGTATCGAGGATTTTGAATGGGTCGACGGTGCCGCTGAAACCATTTCCAGCTTCAACAAAATGGGCTGGTTCGTGTTCGTGGTGACCAATCAGTCCGGAATCGCCCGCAATTACTACAGCGAAGACGACATGAACGTGCTGCATCAATGGATGCAGGAAGAATTGCGCGCAAAAGACGCCAATATCGACAGAATTTATTTTTGTCCGTTTCACGCGGACGGAGAAAATTTTTTTTATCGGCGCGACAGCTTTGACCGAAAACCCAATCCGGGCATGTTGCTTAAGGCAATGGCCGATTTTCCCGTCAAGCGTGAAAGCAGCTTTCTCATAGGCGACAAGGCGACCGACATTGAGGCCGCGCGTGCAGCAGGCATTGCAGGATACCTTTTCCGCGGCGGCAACCTCAAAAACTTCGCAGACTGGACATTGGCCAGTTTTGAAGACGGCAATCGCGGCTGATTTCTTAACTTTACAAGAAAATTAACGGGTTAACCCAGGGTCAATGTAATTCCTGTTATTGAGACTGAAACTCAATTCACCCGAAAGAAATTCCATCCAAAATGGAGTCAATGGCGCTGGAAAGGGCTGAAATCCTGTCTGTGCGCTCAGGATTATTCGGAGGAATATGAACATGAAATACTCTCTCGTTTCAACCGCAGCGATTGGCGCCCTTTTGGTTTTGGGCGCTTGCGAATCCACAACGACACGACGCATCGCCAGTGTCGGAAATACAATGCAGACAATCGACCGCGCTCCTGGCGACCAAAGCCCACTCGGCAGTGGATCTCAGCAAGGTGAGGTCGGCCCGGCTGGTCCGGCCGGGCCAGCTGGTCCCGCAGGCCCGCAAGGCATGGCCGGTCTGGACGGGATGGATGGGTTAGACGGCATGGACGGGACTGACGGCAACTTCAATCTCGGTGAAGCTGGCATGATCGCCACGGGCGGCCTGGTTGGGGACAACGGAATTGGCGGCACGGGCCTTCTGGCAAATCTTGGAGATCCGGGCACCAGCGCCCCAATCCTGGATACTGTCTCCATTGCTGCCGGTGACATGCTTTCCGGAACGGGTGAGCAGCTTGCCTCCACCATGACAGATGCAAGCTCAGACTCCTCCCTCAGCAATATCGTCGTTGCCGCAGCCGACACTGTAACCAATGTCGGCGACACCCTGACCGGTTATGGCAGCGGCAATGAGATGCTCGTGGACGGCGCACTTGATGCCGCTTCGCCGCTTCTCGCCGCCAATATTGGCGCCTCGGATGTTGTCGGCGGCGATACAACGCCTTTGATCGGCGCCAGCGTTCTGTCTGATACCCAAGCTGATGGTAGCTTGCTTGAGGCGGGCGTCGCGAATGACGACATGCTGCTCAATGTTGACCTGGCCCCGAACACTGACGGAGGCTTGGACGTCGCAGGCGTCGCCACGGTTGATATCGTTGGTGGCGAAGGAGACCTGCTGAACGCGAACCTGCTGTCCGACACCCAGAACACCGTGGAAGACGTCATCACGGCAGCCAGCGATCCGCAATTCACGGAAGCCCTGCTGACCGACACGGTATCCGGCCTCGAAGACACGACGGACGGACTGCTCGAAACAGTCTCTGCCTCTGAACCAGGTGGCAGCCTGCTGGGTGATACCACAGACAGTCTTACCGACACGACCGAAGAGCTGCTGGACACAGAGGGCGCCGGCGGCCTGTTGGGAGACCTGACAGAGTCCACTGAAGACGGGGAAAGCGGAGGCCTTGGCGGCCTGCTCTCCGGTTTAGGCGGCATCAGCTAATCCAGGTCAGGAGACGCGAATATGAAGCATCGCGCTTGTAAATCATCGGCTATCGCCCTGTTCAGTGCGATGCTTTTCATCCAACCGGCCGCGGCACTGCAAGGTGCCGCGACTGATTTGAACCGACCATTGGACCCCGGCTACACACCAACGGAATCTGATGAGATGGAGCCAAAGCCTGAAGCCCCTCAGCAACGTGGCCGCACCGATGTGGCAGCCCCCATGGGGACTGCCTCGACCATACGCGGCATCAACTTCATTGGCGCAGATGTGCCCGAAGACGTGGCCGCCGTTGCGGAGAGCTTTCTGGGACAGCAGGCAGACGTCAAAACTCTAAAGGCCCTCGCCGCAGCCATGTCTGCAGCCTATCAGGACTCCCCTGTCGCCCTCTTCTCTCTCGCCATTCCAAGTCAGGACCTGTCTGACGGGATTGTCGATATTCGTATCGCCGAGGGCTATGTGAAGAACGCCTATGTCCGCAAGGATGACAAGGTCACAGAAAGCAAATTGCTCTCCGGATATATGGAGCCTGTTATAGGCCAGCAGCCAGCGTCGCGGTCCAGCTATGAACGGGCGCTTGCGCTCTCACGGCGTGTGCCCGGTTACAAGGTGACGCCTCGGCTCGGCACGACAAAGGAACAAGGCGCAACAAATGTTATCCTGGATGTCGAACCCAAGAAGAACCGCTTCTATGGCGGGTATGACAATCGTGAATCCCGTCTGATTGACCGCGGCCGCCTGACCGCCGGCGGCGTCGGGTACAATCTGATGCGCGAGGGGGACCAACTGTCCGGGCGGCTGTCGATATCAACAGATGGCCAGCAGGCACGCTCAGCCGAAATCAGCTATCGCAGTCCCGTCGGCACGCGCGGCACAATGCTGGATCTTGCCGCCGCCTATCAAGAGACCCGGCCTGACGCCATCCCGATCGAGGGGGAAGCCGTTCAGGTCTCTGCAGGTCTCTCTCACCCCCTTCTGCTGGACTTCAAACGCGAAGTCTCTGCAAGCTTCCGGATCGACCATCTGCAAAGCACGAACGCAGCCTTCGGCTCTGTCCTGACCAATGATGAAATCACCGCTGCGCGGCTGGGTCTGACGGGTCGCAAGACAACGAAGAAACGCGCAGTGCAAGGCGTTGCGACCCTGTCTCAGGGAGTGGATATCAATAGTGCAGAAACCTCGACCCCCGGCGCGTCGGTAGACTTCACCAAAATAGACGTCAGATCCCGCCTAATTCAGGCTGTCGGCAAGCGTGTCCGCTTGAACCTCTCAGCGTCTGCGCAGTGGACAGAAGACGCGCTGCCCGCAAATGAGCGCTTGCTGATCGGTGGCGCGAGCTTCGGGCGAGGGTTTCGGAACGGCCTTGTCGCCTTCGACAAGGGCTATGCCGCCATTTTCGAACCGAGCTATCGCCCTCTGCAAAAGGGAGACTTCAAGCAGAGCGACATCTATGTCTTTGCCGATTATGGCGGCGGCTCGCTGAACACCCCTGCCTCTTCCTTGCAAGACATCACGCTTGGCTCTGCTGGCGTTGGCGTGCGCTTCAAATGGAAAGACATGGCCATGTTGGGGCTGGAAATGGCAGAGCCCTTTAAGCTGCCGGTTTCGAGCCTGAATGATGACCCAATCTACAGCGTCACATGGTCCTTCAAGTATCAGCCTGGACAGTCCTGATCCCTGTAAACAAAGGGATCTCGGAAGCTGGACTGTACAATCTGAATTCCGTTTACGCAAAGGTAAGGCTGGCGTAACGGAAATCTCCCGACTAGTGTGCGCCGCAACAATGTACGCACATCTGGAGGAAAGCATATGCGTGAAGCAGTTATCGTATCCTACGCCCGGACCGGCATGGGGAAAGCCAGCCGGGGTTCGCTGAACAACACCCACGGCATCACGCTGGCAGGCCATGCGATCAAGGGCGCCATCGACCGCTCCGGCATCGAAGCAGCTGAGATTGAAGATGTCTTCCTCGGCTGTGCTCAGCCTGAAGGCGCGACCGGCCACAATGTGGCGCGCAACGCAGCGCTTTGGGCCGGTTGCCCGTCCACCACATCCGGCGCGACGATCAACCGTTTCTGCTCTTCCGGCCTGCAGGCCATCGCCAATGCAGCTCACACCGTCATCAATGAAGGCGCTCCGGTTGCCATCGGCGGCGGCGTTGAGTCCCTTTCCCTCGTCTCCCGCAGCGGCCACATGAACATGTACCGCTACACCGAAGACGAACTGATGAAGAAATGGCCGGCGATCTGGATGACCATGATCGAAACCGCAGAGATCGTTGCAGACCGTTATGGCGTCAGCCGCGAATATCAGGACGAATATTCCGTTGAATCCCAGAAGCGCACCGCAGCCTTCCAGGAAAAAGGCTACATGGCCGAGGAAATCGTTCCACTGAAGACCACGATGAAACTGGTCAACAAGGAAACCGGCGAAGAGACCCTGCAGGAAGTCGTGTGCGACCGTGACGAATGTAATCGCCCGGGCACGACCTATGAAAGCCTGGCTGGCCTGAAGCCGGTCTTCTCCGGCGGCATGGTCGTCAAGCAAGGTCAGTATGTTACTGCCGGTAACGCCTCCCAGCTCTCCGATGGCGCCGCTGCTGTGGTCGTCATGGAAGCCAAGGAAGCCGAAAAGCGCGGCCTGAAGCCGCTCGGCCGTTTCGTTGGCTTCAACGTTGCTGGCTGCGATCCGGACGAAATGGGCATCGGCCCGGTCTTTGCCGTTCCGCGCCTGCTGGAACGCCATGGCCTGACCGTTGACGACATCGACCTTTGGGAACTGAACGAAGCGTTCGCGTCCCAGTGCCTCTACAGCCGTGACCGTCTTGGCATCGACCCGGCGAAATACAACGTCAATGGCGGCTCCATCTCCATCGGTCACCCATTCGGCATGACCGGCGCACGTTGCACCGGCTCCATCCTGATGGAAGGCCAGCGCCGCGGCGCGAAATACGGTGTTGTCACAATGTGTATCGGTGGCGGCATGGGCGCTGCAGGTCTGTTCGAGATCTTCAGCTAAGCCTTCCCCCACACACGGGAAAATCAGGCCCTGGCGCACTGCGCCGGGGCCTTTTTCTTGCCACCCAATCTGTAGAGAATATTGCAGTCAGGCACTCTACCGAACGCGATCAAAGGGAGACGAGGCAGTGATCAGACAGATATCTCCGTCGGCCATCTATATGGGGCTTCTGGCCGCCTTTGTCGGCTACTCGGCCTCCTTTGCCATCGTTCTGGCAGGCCTCACCGCCATGGGGGCGAGCGAAAGCCAGGTGGCAACCGGCCTGTTCTTCGCAACTCTGGGCATGGGCGTGTGCAGCATCTGGCTTCCGCTGGCGACGCGGATTCCCGCCGCCATAGCCTGGTCCACACCGGGCGCAGCTTTTCTGGCCGCTGCGGCCACGCTGCCCGGCGGGTTTGCCGAAGCCGTCGGCGCCCTGATCTGCTGCGCGGTGCTGATTGTTGTTACCGGCTTTGTGCCTGCCCTGGGACGTCTTGTTTCGTCCATTCCGAAGCCGATTGCCAATGCACTTCTGGCGGGCGTGATCGTTCCGCTCTGCCTCGCGCCTGCCATCTCGGCTGGCAAGGTGCCCTACCTGATCCTGCCGCTCTTGCTGGCCTGGATCGTTGGATTTGCCTGGCACAAGCTGGCGGCCATGCCGATCACGATTGCGGCCTTCATCATTCTTGTCGTGCTCAATATAGATCCATCGGAGGCCAGCGTGACGTCCAGCGCTCCGGGCTTGCCGCCGCTTGAAGCCATCATGCCGGTGTTCACGCTGCGCGGCTTCATTTCGATCGCCGTCCCGTTGTACCTCGTCACTATGGCCGGACAGAACATACCCGGCTTCGCAGTGCTGGACCTCAGCGGATACACATATGAGCGCCAGCCCCTGTTGCGGAAAACCGGACTGGCGAGCCTGCTGATCGCGCCCTTTGGCGCCATCCCGGTGAACATGTCGGCGATTACCGCAGCGATGATGTCGGGCGAAGATGCAGGGCGTGATCCCGCACAGCGTTACTGGGCCGCCGTTGCCTCTGGCGTCGCCTACATAATGATAGCCTTCTTCTCCAAACCCATCGTGGCCTTTGCCAATATTGCCCCAAGAGAGCTGATCACCGCCGTCGCCGGGTTCGCACTGATCCCGGCACTCGTCTCATCGCTCTCTGCAGCCTTTGCGGACCCAGGCCGGATTGAAGCGCCCGCGCTGACCTTCCTGTTTGCCGCCAGCGGCATGACCATGTTCGGTGTCAGCGGGGCCTTCTGGGGTACGCTGGTCGGCGTTCTGGTCTGGTCCTTGAAGCAATGGAGACACCGCGCGCAGAACAAGCCCGGCTGATCCACGCGGCACAACGGCACCAATCCGTGCATTAGGCCTGCTGAACGCGCCTTTCAGGGCATTTTGCTTTTCAGGACCATGCGGCGTGCTAGCTTTCCTCATGTGAAACGATACTGGAGCCGCCATGAGACGCGCTTTCTACGCCGCCGCATCCCTTCTCCTGGTCGCGGCCTGCAGCCCGGCAGAGACCGCTGATCCGCAACACGGCGTCAGCACCGATCCCAATTCCGCGACCCGGTTCATTACGGTGAACGCCCCCCCGCCCAACACGGCAACGGTCAAGGAGGGAGACAGTGTTGCGCGCGATGCTGACGGGCGGCCCTATGCCTATGAACTGCTTGGCAAACCCCTGCCCCCGCTTTCCGGCCAGATGGCAGATGGCTCGCCCTTCGACCCGGACACGCTGGACACTTGGACGGTGATCGATGTCTGGGGCATCTGGTGCGGAGACTGTATGGCCGACGCACCGTATGTCGCCGCACTGGTGACAGCGATTGACCAGGATCCGGACCTCAACTTCCTCTCCATTCACACGCCCGCAAATGCCAATCGCGCCACAACGGAAGACATGTTCGGCAAGTATGGCTCCGTCGCCGCCTATTTCGAGGAAAAGGGCTACAGCTTCCCGACGCTGATAGATGACGACGCCTCTATCCGTGAGGCGCTGAAGATCAAATGGACCCCCTCTTACCTTCTGGTCGATCCGGACGGCATCATTCGCGGCTTCCGTTCAGATCTTTCCGTGGCAGATGGTGAGCCGGTGAAAGACTTCCTGCAGGATGTCGCGAAGCTGAAGGCAGATCTGCGCGAAAGCGGAATAGAAAACCCCTTGCAACAGGCCTCAATCGGGCCTGAAGGCGCCGCCGGTCTGACCGGCGCGGTGCCGTTCAACACAAACGCCATACGCGGGGCTTTCCCGGGCTATCAGATCGTACCGGACCAGATCTCGGATGAGGGCGAAAGCTATCCGGTTTTCAACATCATGGCAGAGGGCGACGACACACCTGTCTATGTCGTGGAGTCGAGTTGGTCCCTCGGCCAGGTCTACCGCGTCATCACAAGACATCCGGAAGTCACCGGCCCCTTGGGCGAACATGTCGGCAGCTTTCACCTCAGCGATCTGCCGGAGTTGACCCGCAAGGGCTGCGCGGAGGGTACAAAATCCTATGCCGGAAAGCTGGTTTGCACCGAAACTGCAGGCGAGGCTCTGTTCCAGCGTGTGTTCGATATACCGGACGGCGAAGAGGCCGATCCCGTACTGATACAAATGATCTGGCTGCCGGGAGCCGAGGCGCCAACCGAATAGACATGTCGCGCCAAGTTGAAACGCGCAATGACAGGCATGCTGCCATTTAATTCGAATAGCCCCTCACAGGCGTTTGATCATTCGCGCGTCAGCCTGTAACTGTTAGGGTAGCGCTGGGGCAAGACGGAAAGGTGGGACTTGATGCTGCATCCATCCACAAAACGGCTGATCGATAAGCTCAGCGAGATGACGCACAAGCAGAAAGTGGCCTGGCAGGAAGGCGAGAACGGCCAGATCACGCACGATACCGAAGGGTATCGGGTGACTCTGACGCCCGATCCTTGCGCCGTGTTGCTGACGGATGCGCTGGGCCGCGAAATAGAGACCTGCTCGCCGGATGACTTCGCCAATGAAGTTGATGCAAACGGCCGCCCCTACACCCAGTTCGTCAGCGAGCTCTATCTGGAAGCGCGCCGCCATGCGCGCGGCGCTGAAAAAGCGATCAATGCGCTGCTCGCTGGTCTGGACGATGTTGATGCCGAAGCTGAGACAGATGAGGCAGAGGCTGAGGTGGAAGAGACGTTCGAAGCCATCGAAGCAGATACCAGCGCAGAGGACATGATCGAGGATATCGGCGATGACAGCGATCCGCTGGACCCCGAAATGTATCCGGAATTCGAAGGCCAGTCCGACATGCAACGCGCGGTCGCGAGCCTGGCGGACCAGGTAAACGGCCAACCAGGCACCGCCGCGCCAGAAGAGGCCGCCGCCGAGGAGCTCGAAGAAGAGACAGAACTTCAAGGCTTCTCGATTCCGCCAGAGGAAGAAGAGGCCGTGGCGGAAGACGAGCACACCGTGCTGGATGAGCCGGAAGCCGGCTACACACCAACCCATATGGATGTGATCGAAGAAACGCAGCCAGAGCCCGAAACCCAACCTGAGACAGCAGCCACGGAAACAGATATTGAAGCCGAGACAGAGGAAGACATTCCCGCTGCCACAGTAGAGGCTGAAGCCGCGCCGGAACCAGAGGCAGAACCGGCTCCCTACGCGCCTGCCTTCATGGAAGATGACGCAACTGCGCCGACCTATGCGCAATCAGAAGCCGTGAGAGATTTCACCCCGCAGGCTGATGCCGAACCGGAAACGGTAGCAGAGGAAGAGACGCCTCCCCCCTTCGTCGAGGAGACGGTCGACACATTCGAGGCACCCGCCAGCGAAGAGCTGCATGTTTCAGAAGCGCCGGAAGAGTCCGTGTACACGGAGGAAACGGCCGAGGAGATCGCCGCTGAAGACGCCGACATGGATACGCTCGAATCTCCGCCGGCAAGCAATAATATGAATCAGGGCTATTTCGGCGGAGGCTTTGGCGCGGGCGCGCTCAACCAGTACCGCCTAAGCCCTGCACCAGCAGAGCCTGAGGAAGCCGCCAGCGAGGCCGATCCGGAACCGGAAGATACCTTTGAGGCGACGTCTCCTGAAGAGACAGAGACAGCCCCTCAACCAGAGTCAGAGCCAATCCGCAGCTACAGCCTGTCAGGCATCACATCAGGCTTCGGTCTGGGTGCCCATAGCCGCCCGGCAGAGCCTGAGCCACACCCCCAATCTGCAGACCCGGTCGAAGAAGTGGGATCTCCACATGTCGTGATCGACGGCACGAGCGATCTACCTGACTGGTTACCGGAACAATCAGACGCAGATACTGACACAGAGGCAGAGGAAGCCGACCAATATCAGCCTGCTGAGCATGTTGCAGACGCGGAGGAAACCGAAGAGGTTCCCGTCCAGGAAGAGACACCTGCGCCGCAGCCCGACGCAGAGATTCGGGAAACTCCCGCCCCCGCTCCTGACTACACGCCTTTCCCGGAAGCGGAGACGGCTGCGCCAGAAGCTCATGACAGCTCAGGCGAAACCTACACAGCGTATGAGTCCGAAACCTTTGAGGAAGACGAGGATCCTGAGCCCACACCGCCCCCGCGCGCGGCGAAACGGTTCAACCCCTGGAACTGATTGTCAGTTTACGGATATTCCGCGCATTCAAGCATCAAAAAGCCGGGCCATGCACCCGGCTTTTTTTATGCCCAGCACAGAAACGCTCGCTTTAGCCACGCCAAAAGCGGCGGGTCATCACCACGAACACTGCCACGAATTCCAGTCGCCCCAGCAGCATGGCAATGGCGCAAACCCATTTGGCAAAATCCGACAGTTCCTGGAACGTGCTGGACGGTCCGATCAGCGGTCCGAGACCCGGGCCAACATTTGATACGCTGGTCGCAGAGGCCGAGATTGCCGTCAGCGCGTCCAGCCCTGCCAGCCCCAGCAAGGCCGCTGCACCCAGAAATGTGACGAGGTAGAGAAACACAAACACCATCACCGACTGCAGCGTTTCCTCATTCACAGCCTTGCCCGCATAGCGGATCGGCGTGCGCCGGTGCGGCTGGGTCATGCGGCGCGAATAGGCCACGATGGTTTTCGCGGCGATCTCCAGCCGGAACATTTTCAGCCCGCATGCCGCCGAGCCTGCACAGCCGCCGACAAAGGTCGCCACCAGAAAGATGGTCATCACCGGCGGGCCCCACGTGTCATACGGGGCAGAGGCATAGCCCGTGCCGGTCATGATGGAGATGATGTTGAACAGGGCTTCCTTGAAGCCATGGAAGACGTGATCGAAGATTGGCGGCTCCACCACCGCCTCGTGATAGACGACGATCGCAGTCGAGAAGAACAGTGCGAGGCCAAGATAAACGCGGGGCTGTGGGTCCGTCAGCATCGGCCGGATCCGCCCCTGCAACAACAGCATGGCCAACAGGCTGAATGGCAGGCCGGCAATGAACATGAAGACCGTCGCCACATAGGGCGCATTGGTATCGTTGAAATAGCCAAACGAGGCATCATGCGTGGAATAGCCCCCGGCAGACATCGTCGTCATTGAGTGCGTGATGGCATCAAACCAGTTCATGCCGGTCAGGTAATACAGCAGAGCGCACAGCATTGAGATGATCAGATAGGTCAGGCCCAGATAGGCCGCGATGTCGGTGATGCGCGGCAGGAACTTGCCGGACATGTCAGAGCTTTCCAGTTCGAACAGCTGCATCCCGCCGACGCGTAGCTGGGGCAGAATGGCAATCGCCGTCACGATAATGCCAATGCCGCCGATCCATTGCAGAATGGCCCGCCACAGCAACAGGCCGCGCGGCATGTCATCCAGCCCCGTCAGCACGGTCGCGCCCGTCGTCGTCAGGCCGGAAATGCACTCAAACACGGAATCCGTAAAGCTCATGCCGGAAGCGAGAAAAGGAATCGACGCGATCACTGGCAGATAGACCCAGACCAGCACGGTCAGCAGGAACGCCTCGCGCTGGCCACTTCGCTCCACTTCCCCGCGAGACAGTACCCAGATGCACGTACCGATCAGAATGGTGCCAAACGAAGACACTTCGAAAACATAGGTTTCCGGGCGGTGATCTGCCCAGTCGATCAGCATGCACGGGATCATCGCCATGCCCAGCAGGACGGTCATGATGCCTATGGCAAGGAGGACGGGTCGCAATTGCATGGTTCAGAGAGGGGCAGGATACGCGCTAAATCCTGCTGAGGTGTCAACGCATTGTGTGGTTAAGCAGCATGCGGTTTTCAGGCATGATCCGGTGTCGTCAGGCGCTTTCAACTATATCCTTGGCTAAGTGTTACGCGGTGTCTGGCAAGTCTCAGGCCAGTTATGTCATTTTACATTGCAGTCATAGGGGGCAAACCATTTGACGCAGCGTTGCCCAGACGCCAGAAAGTCGCCATCTTTCATCTGCAACTGACTGATCTCCCATGTTCGACCACGCTTCCTTTGACGCCCATGAGGGCGTGCACCTGTTCCATGATGCCAAAAGCGGATTGAGGGCGATCATTGCCATTCACTCCTCGGCTCTTGGACCGGCGGCTGGCGGCTGCCGCATGTGGGATTACGAGACCGGCGAAGATATGCTGAAGGATGCCCTGCGCCTCAGCCAGGGCATGAGCTACAAGAATGCCATGGCGGATATTCCGTTGGGCGGCGGCAAGGCTGTTATCTGGGGCAATGCCAAGACGGACAAATCCCCTGAGCTGTTCCGCGCCTTTGGCCGCGCCGTCGACAGCCTGCAGGGCAAGTACATCACCGCTGAGGATGTCGGCATCAGCGTCTCAGACATGCAGATCGTCCGCGAAGAGACCCGATATGTTGCGGGTCTGGATGAAGGCGAAGCCGCCAGTGGAGACCCCTCCCCCGTAACCGCCAAGGGCGTCTATCTCGGCATTCGCGAAACCGCCAAGCGGGCCTTTGGCACAGATGATCTGAATGGCCGCACGATTGCGGTTCAGGGCGTCGGCCATGTTGGCGGCTATACTTGTGATCACCTGGCTGAGGCTGGTGCAAACCTGATCATCACGGATATCGACCAGCAGGCCCTGAAAGATGTCTCGGCCCGCACTGGCGCGCGTATCGTTGAGCCGGATGATATCTACGACGCAGGCGCCGATATTTTCGCCCCCTGCGCCCTCGGCGCCGTAGTGAACGAACAGACGCTGGACCGTTTCAAGGTGAAGGCCATTGCCGGCGCCGCGAACAATCAGCTGGTCATGCCGGAAATGGGCGAGCTGCTTCGCCGCAAGGGCATTCTCTATGCGCCCGATTACGTCATCAATGGCGGCGGCATCATCAATGTGGCGGCAGAGATCTCCGGCACCTATTCCCGCGAATGGGTAGACGGCAAGCTGGAAACCCTGATGCACACGCTCGGCGAAGTGCTGGACGAGGCACTCAGCACGGACAAGCCGACAAATCGTGTAGCTGACGCCATCGCGCGCCGCCGCATAGGCCGCTGAACCAAGGCTTAAGTACAAATCCTTAGTTTGACTCGCAGGCCCTGCTGGTAGGACAGTAGTGTCGAGAGTTCAGCAATATGAGGATGTGCCATGTCTGTTGTCGCCATGCTGCAAGGAACGAGCAAGGAAGACTGTTCAACAACGCTTTCCGCTCTCGCCCTGGCCAAGAAAATGAACGTCCCGGTAAGAGGCCTCTGCGCCCTGCCGGACCCGAATTCCGCAATGATGGTCATCGCGACTCCGGAAGCGACCGGCCTGGCCGGAACGACCACTCAGTCCATTATCGAGATGCAGGATCAGGTTCTGAAAGTCTCGCGCGCAGCCTTTGAGGATACATGCGGAAGCGGCGCCCATGGCCTCAGCTGTGAATTCATCCATGATGTAAACACGGTGGAGCAATCCGGCTCCAATGCCGCCACGCTGGCCGAGGCCGTCATCTTCCCCCGCACGGCGGCCAAGGGCGGCGAGCCACTGAATCTGGCCTTTGAACATGTTCTGATGACGGCAGGCTTGCCCGTGGTTCTGGCCGGTACGTATGAGCCCTTCAGCGGCCCCGCCATCATTGCCTGGGACGGCAGCAATGGCGCGGCCCGCGCGGTTCGCTTCCACCTGCCTATCCTGCGCGCCATGGGCGACGTGATCATTGCTCAGAACACAAAGGACCTGAAAAAAGATCCTGACCGTGAGATCGCCGCACCACACGCCCTGCAGGATTGGCTGAACTTTCACAACATTACGTCGAAGACGGAAGAAATCGAAGGCGAAGTCGGCACCGGCCTGCTTGCCATGGCCAAGGGCGCGAATGCCTCGATGATCGTCGCCGGCGCCTATGGCCACTCACGGCTGACGGAGCGCCTGTTTGGCGGCACAACACGACGCCTGCTCACGGCAGACGAAGCCCCTGCCCTGGCGCTGGCCCATTAAACATCCCTACCAAGGAGGTCCAGATCGATGAGCTTGTCAAAAATCACGCTTCAACTCGCGCGCAATCCAGGGCTTCCTGGCGGAGACCCCAGCCAGGGCTACACCCTCATTGCGCCTCTCACAGCGGAAGGCCAGATTGATCTGGACGCATGGCGGGAGAACCGGGACTCCTGCCGCGTCGTCCGGTTTCACCCGGACCCGGACGAACGCGCCGACGGCCTGCTGACCCATCGCGGCAGCCACTGGTTCTTCCATTATGACGAAGATGATGAAGGCGATGATGAAGCCGGCTACAAGCTGGGCCAGCATGTCTTCAAGGAAGGCGAGTACATCACGATCGCCAGCCATGGCGAAACACCGCTCACTTACAAGATTACGGATGTCAGCCCGGTCTGACTTGACGGCGCGTAAATCTGGACAGACTGACAATTAAGACGCACACTTCTTCTCACAAGGGCAGGAAAAATATGCCTGTGGGAGGAAAATATGAAGAGCTATCTTGGCCTCGCCGTATCGGCGATCGCTTTGGCTGCGTGTAACAGCCCTGCGCCGGAAACATCAGAGACAGTTACGGAAATGGCGGCGGTGGAGACACCTGACACCGCGCCAGCAGATGGCCACACGGCCGGATACAATCCGGATCGCAACGCCTATTTCGGCGATCTGCACATCCATACAAGGTCCAGCTTTGATGCCTACATCTTCAATGTCCGGCGTACCGCGGATGATGCCTACCGCTTCGCCCGCGGTGAAACGATCAAGCATCCGGCCGGCTTTGACATGACCATCGCGGGTGGCCCGCTCGATTTCTACACCGTGACAGACCACGCCGAATATCTCGGCATCCTGCCTGCCATGGACACACCGGGCACAGAACTGTCAGAACTTCCGCGCGCCAAGGACATGTTCTCAAGAGACCCTGACAAGATCACCGCAGCCTTCCAGGGCGTCGGCGCGTCTGTACGCTCGGGTGTGCCCATCGAAGACATGTATGATAAAAGCGTGATCAACTCTGTCTGGCTACAGAATGTCGACGCGGCAAACCGCCATTATGTGCCGGGGGAGTTCACCACCTTCGCGGCCTATGAATTCACCTCCGTCACGACAAACCGCGAGGACGGCACCTTTGGCGGCGGAAACCTTCACCGCAATGTGTTCTTCAAGGGAGACGCGCCTGACCGCGCCTTCTCGACGCTAGACTCCACCAATCCGGAAGATTTGTGGGACTGGATGGATGAGAAGCGCTCCGAAGGGTATGAATCCATCGCCATTCCGCACAACTCCAATGTGTCCGACGGTCAGATGTTCCGCCTGGAAACATATAATGGAGACCCGCTGGATGCCGCCTATGCTGACCAGCGCATGCGGAATGAGCCGCTTGTAGAGGTCACGCAGGTAAAAGGCACCAGTGAAACCCACCCATCCCTGTCACCGAATGACGAATGGGCCGATTTTGAAATCTATGACAAGCTGCTCGGCGTCTATGATGTCTCCAAGACAGAAGGATCCTATGTCCGCGAAGCCTATCGCAATGGCCTGAAGCTTCAGGAAGAGAAGGGTTTTGATCCCTTCCATTTCGGCCTTGTGGCCGCCTCTGACAGCCATGTTGCCGGGGGCGCCTACTCCGAAGAAGACTACTGGTCCAAGATTGGCCTTGTGGATGGCTCGCCTGTTGCCCGCGGTTCTGTTCCATTCCCTGGCACGACCAGCTGGGATAATCAGCCTGAAAACAATGTCGTCAAGAATGGCCGCGAATGGTTCTCCCGCTGGAGCGCCTCTGGCCTCACAGGCGTCTGGGCAGAAGAGAATACACGCGAAGCCATCTTCGATGCCTTCCGCCGCAAGGAAACCTTTGCCACCACAGGCCCACGCATGAAGGTGCGCTTCTTTGGTGGGTATGATTACACAGGTGATATGCTGAGTGCCGCGAACCTGACCCGCCAGGCCTATGATGGCGGTGTGCCCATGGGTGGAGACCTTGTCGGCACAGGCCAGGCCCCGTCCTTCATCGCCTGGGCCCAGCGCGATCCGAACATGGGCGCCCTGCAGCGTGTGCAGATCGTCAAGGTCACATCAGATGGCGAAGCCGTTTATGATGTCGCCTGTCACACCGGCACACCTGACCCGACCACACATCGCTGCCCGGACAATGGCGCAGCCGTCGACATGTCTACCTGCACGCCCACCGGCGAGGGCGCCAGCGAGCTGAAGACCCTGTGGCAGGATCCGGACTTCGATGCCAATACGCGCGCGACCTATTATGTCCGTGTGCTGGAAAATCCGAGCTGCCGCTGGTCAACCTGGGAAGCCCTGCGCAATGGTACGCCGCCGCGCCCGGACGTGCCGGAAACCATTCAGGAGCGCGCCTATACCTCGCCCATCTGGTACATCCCGGCAGAATAGACGGGAGTACAAAGAAGCGTGAAATATCTGCGTGAACCGCTGATCCAGTTTGTTGTCGCGGCGGCCCTTGTCTTTGGCCTGCACACGGCGTGGCAAGCCTGGCAGGACAAGTCGGACTCGACCATTTTTGTTTCGGAACCCGAGCTGGAGCGCCTCGCCGCGCTCTATGCGTCCGAAGCCGGTGCCCTGCCCGGCCCGGAAGACATGACAACCATGGTATCGGACTATGTGCGTGACGAGGCGCTGGCTCGTGAGGCCCGTCGGCTCGGCCTTGACCAGAACGACACGATCATCACCCGCCGCCTCGCCCAGAAGATGAGCTTCATGGTGTCGGACCTGCGAGAAGACCCCGTCCCTTCGGAAGACACGTTGCGCGAATGGTATCAGGCGCATGCGGACAGATTCACTGAGCCTGCCCGCCTGACCTTCTCTCAGATATTCTTCAGCCCCAGCGTACGCGGCGATGCGGCGGAGAAAGACGCAGAAACCCTGCTGGCAGAGCTGAACAATAACCCCACGATGGAGACGGCTGCCCTTGGCGACCCCTTCATGTTGCAACGCCAGTATGGGGACGTGCCGGTCCGTGAACTCGCCCGCCAGTTCGGGGTGGAGTTCGCCGCCGCCATGGCAGGCCTACCCGCCTCGGATGACTGGCAAGGCCCGGTCCGGTCCGCCCTTGGTCTTCACCTCGTCCACATTACACACAAGACCCCCGCAGCACTGCGCCCCTTCGAAGAGGTCCGCGCGGAGGTGAAGCGGGATTGGGTGGAGCAAAAGCGCCGCGAAGCGAATGAACAGGCAATTGCCGACATCATCGCGCGCTATAATGTCGAGATTGAGGGCGTCGAGTGATCCGCGCCTGCCTTCTTTTCCTTGCCATAATGATCGCGGCCCTTGGCGCCGAGGCGCATGAAGTCCGCCCGGCCTATCTGGAGATCACAGAGACCGCGCCCGGCCAATATGACGTCACCTGGAAACAGCCCATCCTCGATGGTCGCCGCCTGAAGCTGGAACCAACTTTCCCTGAAGGCTGCGAACGACAGAATGAGCGCGTTACCGGCGCTGGCGGCACAGTCATCCTGCGCTGGTCCATGGCCTGCGACCTGAATAGGGGCGAAGTGTCCATTGCTGGCCTGGACCGCACCCTGACGGATGTCTTCCTGCGGATTGACCGGCAGACGACAGATGACCTCACCGCCGTCCTGCGGCCCGGCGCCGCCACGCTGGACCTGACGGTCCCCTCCGGCGCGCCAACGCTTGCCTATTTCCGTATCGGCGTGGAGCACATCATCTTTGGCTTTGACCATTTGCTGTTCGTGCTCGGCCTGGTCCTGTTGGTGCGCCCACGCCAGCTGATCCCTACGGTTACGGCCTTTACGGTCGCCCACTCCATTACGCTCGCCGCCTCTGCACTGGGCGGTATCACCCTGCCCGGCGCACCGGTCGAGATCACCATCGCCATGAGCATTGCCCTGCTCGGCGCAGAGGCCATCTACCGTATGCGTGGCCGCATGACGCTGGCCCAGCGCATGCCCTGGCTGATCGCCTTCGGCTTTGGCCTGATCCATGGCTTTGGCTTTGCCGGGGCACTGTCGGAAATCGGCCTACCCAAAGGCGCCGAAGTGATGGCACTGCTGCTGTTCAATCTGGGCGTAGAGGCCGGGCAGATCACATTCGTGCTGTTCGTGCTCGCCCTTGTCTGGCTCGGCCGCCATCTCTACCGCCAGGGCGAACCTGCCTTACGCGTTGCCACCGCCTACGCCATCGGCATAACC
Source organism: Hyphomonas beringensis (assembly GCF_000682755.1). Lineage (GTDB taxonomy): Bacteria > Pseudomonadota > Alphaproteobacteria > Caulobacterales > Hyphomonadaceae > Hyphomonas > Hyphomonas beringensis. The sequence continues at coordinate 17,563 of NZ_AWFF01000033.1, read as the reverse complement.
GGCAGCTATTGGGCGATTGAGCGCATTGTCGGCGTCTTCATTTAAAGGCCGATTGCCTTCCACAGCATTCGCGCCGCAACAACCGCCAGCAGCACGGCAAACCAGCGTTTCAGCTTCACCGCATCCAGCGTGTGGGCCAGCTTCGCCCCCACCGGCGCCATAGTGACGGTAAGTGCGGAGATCAGCGCAAACGCAGCCAGATTCACATTGCCCAATGAGAAAGGCGGCCGCCCAGGCTCCCCCCAGCCGACAATGATAGCAGCCAGCGCGCCCGGCAGGCCGATGGCCACGCCCCAGCCTGCCGCCGTCGCCACAGCGCGGTGGATCGGCCGCCCACAGAGCGTCATCAGGCTGACCCCGAACGTACCACCACCAATCCCCATCAGCGCAGACAGCGTGCCAACGCCGACACCCAGCCCCGCCCGCGCCGGCCCCTTCGGCATGTCATCCGCCAGACGCCAGGTCGGCCGTCCAAAGAAAAGCTGCGCCGCCAAGAGGAAGGCCAGCGATCCAAAAATTGCGAGCAGGCCGCGATTGGAAAGATAGCCACTGATTGCCATGCCGATCAGAGAGCCGACCACGATCCACGGGGCCCAGCCCTTGATGATGTTCCAGTCAACCGCGCCATGCTTGTTATGCGCCATGACGCTGCGGATCGACGTCAGGATGATCGTCGCAAGTGAGGTCGACACCGCCACATGCATCGCCGTTTCCGGATAGCCCAGCGCATCGAACAGGAAGTACAGAACCGGCACAATAATGGCGCCGCCGCCAATGCCGAACAGGCCTGCCGCCAAACCGGCGGTAATCCCTGCTGCGATCAATGCCAGCAGGAGAGGTGCATACTGAACAATCAGATCCATTATGTAACGACCGCCTTTTCGCGATAACACGCCTTGTCCCAGCTGCGTGTTTCCAGAATTTCCGTCAGTTCCTGCATCGCGTCCCACACTTCGGCGTAAGACAGGAACAAGGGCGACAGGCCGAAGCGGATCGTGTCCGGCGCGCGGAAATCTGCCTCGATGCCCCAATCGGCCATGGCACGCACGACGGCATAGCCTTCGCAGTGGCGTACGCTGATGTGCCCGCCGCGCCGGTCTGCCTCCAGGGGACAACTGATTTTCAGTTCGGCCTTTTCGGCCAGCATCAAGCACATCTGGCTTAGCCGCCGTGCCTTCTCCTGCACGTCGGCCATGTTCAGCCCATGGAAAATCTCCAGCGCACCATCCAGCGCCGCCAGTGAGAGGATGGGCGGCGTCCCGGCGGCAAAGCGCGCCACGCCCTCTTTCGGCTGATAGGTGGATTTGAAATCAAACGCCGCAGCATGGCCCATCCAGCCCGGCAGCGGAGAGGCAAGTTCCGGTGCCAGCGCCTCATCCACAAAAACGAATGCCGGCGCGCCCGGCCCGCCATTCAGGTATTTGTACGTGCACCCCGCCGCCAGTCGCGCGCCCCACGCTTTCAGGCGCACATCCAGTACGCCGGTCGCATGGCTGAGGTCCCAGACGATCAGACCGCCCCCTGCCTGCGCGGCGGCTTCATCGCCCGCGACATCCGCCACCTCTCCAGTGCGATAATTGACCAGGCTCTTGACCAGAACGCCGCCTTTCAGCTCTGCAACGCCCTTTCCCGCCTCTGCGCGCACCAGCTCCACGCCGGTCATGCTGGAGAGGCCCTCCAGGATGTACTGATCGGTCGGGAATTCGTCTTCCTCCACCACAAGCCGCCTCGCGGCAGCCAGAGGCTGGGCAGACGCGGCCAGCTTGAAGAGGTTTACCGAAACGCTGTCGCATACCAGGACGTCGCGCTCCCCGGCCCCGATCAGGCGCGCCAGTTTTGCGCCCACCTGCTCGGCCAGGCCAATCCAGTTGGCGCTATTCCAGGCGCTGACCCGGTCCCGCACCCACCCCTCATCTGCAGCCCGCTGCAGGGCCAGCAAGGCGCCTTGTGTGGCCGGGCCCAGTGAATGGCCGACCAGATAGGTTATGCCCTCCGGCAGAGCAAACGCCGCCCGGCAATGCGCCAGCGGGTCTCTGGCATCCAGCGCTTCGGCATCGCTGCGGCTTAGCGGGAAATGAAATGAATTCATGACAAGCTTTGTGCATGACAGATCGACCGGACGCTAGTAGCAACCCCTTATGCGACCATTGCTTTTTTCCATTGCCCTCGCGTCATTCGCCCTGACGGGCTGTGAAGCCCCCGCCGAAAACCGCCCACCTCAAAGCGCCAGCACAGCTGAGGAGGCCGCCATGCCCCTGATGACCTGGAATGATCTTCTCTCGAGAGAGCAGCCGTCGACGCCGCATCATATCCGCACGGGGCCCGGCACGTCGGATGTCATTGATCTCTGGCTGCCGGACGGCAAAGGCCCCTTCCCTGTCGTCATCATGGTGCATGGCGGATGCTGGCAGAAAAGCATCGCAGACCGCACGCTGATGGACTATGCGGCCGAAGATCTACGCCAGCGCGGCCTCGCCGTCTGGAACATAGAATATCGCGGCGTGGACGAGGATGGCGGCGGCTATCCCGGCACCTTCCAGGATGTCGCCCGCGCCGCTGATCTGTTGCGGGACTATGCCGGCGAATACAATCTGAAGCTCGACAGGGTTGCCGCGATTGGCCATTCCGCTGGCGGCCACCTGGCCCTCTGGCTGGCCGCGCGTCCGAAACTGCCACGCTACAGCCCGCTCTGGAGCGAAAACCCGCTACACATTGATCTTGTCGTGAATTCCGGCGGCCTGGCTGACCTTGAGGCCTCCGCCCCTGTCACGCAGGAAGGCTGTCTGGCCTCCATCATGGATGTGCTGACCGGGCCGCCCAGTGGGCAGCGGCCGGACGTATTCGCCGACACGTCGCCATCAGAAATGCTGCCCTTCGCCGCTCGGCAGGTCAGCGTGAATGGAGAGCAGGACCGGATCGCCCCACCCATTCTGGGCAAAGATTACACGAATAAGGCAAAATCCGCCGGCAGCGCCGCCAGTTTCATCCAGGTGCCGGACACAGGCCATGTCGAACTGATCTCGCCCGGCAGCGAAGCCTTCGAGATGGAAGCCACCCTGCTGACCGAGGAACTGAAGCGCTAGGCGCTCACCAGACGCCCGCCTGCTTCAGCGCAGCGTCCAGATCCGGCGGAATGTTCACAGCGGCTTCCCCGCTGGTCAGGTCCCGCGGCGCATCTGCAGGTTTCAGGTAGCGCCAGCCCTGGAAGGCCTTCTTGCGCTTGGCATAGGTGCGCACAAGGTTCGGGTCGAACACCAGTTCGCACATGGAATGCTCCTCGCCAGCAATCTGGCGGACATCCACAATGCGCTGGCGCACCCGGATCGCCCCCTTGATGACCCAATAGATCGATCCGCCATCCATCAGCTGGTCTTTCTGTTTAGGCATCATGCGCGTGTGATGAAATGGCTCGCGCCCCTGCTTCATCAGGCGCGCCTGCCAGTTTTCCAGATCTTCAATATCCTCCGCGCCAACGCAGAGCTTCACCATGTGAATCGTCATGGCCCCAATCTAGCGGGCTCAGCCGGGCAATCCAGACATCAGCTGCGGGCCTTTGCGATTTGCCTCGAAATCGGCTTCGGCTTCGGCGCTGGAAAAGAAGAATTCCGTCTTCACGATATTGGCCGAATAGCGACGGCTGATCGTGCGAAAAGCCGCGCGTGCCTCCAGTTCGATGGAGAAGCTGGACACATAGCTGATGCCCCAGCGTGGCTCCGTGCGAATGAAATAGCTCTGATCATATTTGGTCAGCTTGCCGCCCTCAGGCCCGGCGACCGGATGTGGCAGGTGATAGTCGATGCGCAGGAAGCGCTCGCCAACCGGGTCCAGCCAGGCCGTGGCCTGCAGCCGCTCGGCGGCCCAGACATCAAACTCGCCATCATTCTGGGAGGGGTGATGCCGGAACGCGATGCGCCAGGCATGGCCCATATCGTCCACCTGTACGTCACGCCCCATGCTGGCGCGCAAATCATCCGCGAACAGGCGGCCATCCGGCGCGGGCTCAGATGCCCAGTTGCGGGCCACCTCTTCCAGCTCGTCATCATCCCCCTGCCAGGAGACGACCTGCCAGCGTTCGCCCATGTCGCGGCGTGGATCGTAATTGTAGATGCGGCTGGCATTCTGGCTGCTCAGCTCGACTGTAAAGGCTGCCCGCAGCGTACGCGGGGCTTCGGTTGCGCTCAGCGCCTCATCAAGCGGCGGCGCGCCGGTCATCATGATAAAGCTTGTCAGCAATGCCAGCAGCATGCGCTCGTCCCGTCTCGCATAAATTGCCTGTCCCGGCTGGCCGCAGACTACGCCGCCCGGGTCGTCAGGCATTCCATCCTGCACGTCCATTTATTTACGGGAGTTGAACAAAGCTGCCACCGGCCCGTGACTGGGCCGGAAAACCTAGTCTTCGTCCTTCAGGGGCACGCCGTACAGCTCAAGCCGGTGGTCCACCAGACGGAAGCCCAGACGCTTGGCAATCTCTTCTTGCAAGGCTTCGATTTCTTCGGAATGAAACTCCACGACTTCACCCGTTTTCACATTGATCAGGTGGTCGTGATGCTCGTCCGGCACTTCTTCATAGCGCGCGCGGCCATCGCGGAAATCATGCGCCTGGATGATGCCAGCATCCTCGAACAGTTTGACCGTCCGGTATACCGTCGCCAGCGAGATCGACGCATCCATGGAATTGGCTCGGCGGTGCAGCTCCTCTGCGTCAGGGTGATCATCCGAAGTGGACAGGACACGCGCGATCACGCGGCGCGGTTCCGTCATTCGCAGGCCTTTATCGGCACAGAGTTTCTCGAGTCGATCCATGCGCATGTTTTGCCCTCACATTGACCTTAAGTCCAGTCAGTTACGCCCCCAAACAATAGTGCTTGCAGGCAAAAAGCCACCCTAGCCCAGCTGGCGGCTGAAGAAGTCCAGCGTCCGGCTCCAGGCCAGCGTCGCGGCGGCTTCATTATAGCGAGACGTGGTGTCATTATTGAACCCATGCTGCACGCCGGGATAGATGTACGCTTCGTACTCGACATCATTGGCGTCCAGCGCCGCCTTGTAGGCCGGCCAACCCGCATTGACCCGCTCATCCAGTCCCGCCAGGTGGATTTGCAGGGGCACGGCCACATATCCGGCCTGCTCCGCCGTCGGCCAGCCGCCATAATAGGCAACGGCTGCTGACAACCATGGCAGACGCACGGCCATCATGTTGGCAACGGCCCCGCCAAAGCAAAAGCCGACACAGCCGACTTTACCGTTCACCGCCGCATGGTCGCGCAGGAAGGCGGCCCCTGCCATGAAGTCTTCAATCATCTCGTTGCGATCGCGCTGCGTCTGCAGGGCGCGGCCATCATCATCATTTCCTGGATACCCGCCGAGCGGAGAGAGCGCATCCGGTGCAAAGGCGACATAGCCCGCCTTGGCCACGCGCCGGGTGATGTCCCGGATATGCGGGTTCAGGCCCCGGTTTTCATGGATCACGACAATGCCCGGCAATTCGCCGTTCACATTATCGGGGCGCACGAAATAGCCTCCCATTTCCCCTGCCCCATTCGGAGAGGGATAAACGAGCGTCTCTTCATAAAGATCGTCTTCGCCAGGCTCGGTCTGCATCTGGCTATAGTCCGGCAGCACACAGGCCGCGAGCGAGGAGACCGTCAGGCCGCCGACGGCATACTTCCCCAGCCCTTCAAAAAAGCCGCGCCGCGACAGATGACCATGACAATACTCATCATACAGGTCGAACACTTGCTGCGGGATCTTGTCGGTTTTCGGGGTATCAGTCATGGCTCAGCTCCTCACAGGGGTCTCAGGCCAACATAGCCTATTTCCCGAAATCGCCCAGAGCTGATGCGTCCTCAAACGCCAAGCTCAAGAGATTTTGACATCAGAATGCCATCCACAGGCACATCCCGCTTGGTCGAGTAATAGCGCGGGCGGCGGCCATCCTCGGTAAAGCCATGCGCCGCATAAAGGGCGCGGGCGGCGGTATTGTCCTCTGCCACGTCCAGCGTCAGGCGAGAGACACCGCGCTCTCCGCAGCGTTTGATCATCGCCTCCAGCAAGTGCCGGGCAATGCCCTGCCGGCGCAGCTCCGGATTGGTGCAGACGGTCAGAATGTCGGTCTCGCCAACAATTGTCTGCCCCATGATGAAGCCTGCAAGCTGGCCTTCGCGCTCAATGCCCAGCGTCAGGATGGACGGGTCTTTCAACAGCCCCCGCAAGGAGGCCGCGCTCCACGGGTCAGGAAAGCATCTCAGGTGCAGCATCGCGGTGCGTCCTGCATCGTCCGGCCTCAGAACGATCAGACCGTCCGTCACTTTCGCGGCTCCGGCAGTGTGGCGTCGGGGTCGCGGGCATAGACGGGTGCGGGCAGATGCTTCGCCGGATCAAACAAGGGTGCCTTCAGCGCGGCTGTGATCGCCGAAGGCGTCAGCGGACGGATGTCCAGCTTCCCGGCCAGGTCCTCGCCCAGCGCCTCGGCGCCCTGCATGAAGACCGGCGCATGAAACCCGACCAGCATGGCCTTGAGTTCCTCCAGGCCAATCTCGATCGTATCGGCAATGCCCTTGTTCTCGGACACGCCCTGCACCCACCAGGTCTGGTCCGGCGGACGCTTCTGGGCCATCAGGGCCCCCAGCGCCGTGTCTTCCATGCCTGTCGGAATACCCGCCTCAATGCTGCTGACGCCGATGCAGGGCGCTTCAGTCACCAAGGCCAGGCCCCGCGCATAGGCAACGCCAATGCGGATGCCGGTAAAACTGCCCGGGCCGGTCACGACGGCGATGCGGTCCACATCATCCAGAGTGACACCGCCCTCGGCCAGCAGGCGCTCGACAAAGCCCGGCAAGGCCTTGTCCTGACCACGCGCCATCGTCTCGCGCGCATCAGCGATGATCTCGCCATCGCGCACCAGCGCCGCTTCCATCGCGGTGAACGCAGTATTCAGACCAAGGACAATCATGGCGGGTCAGCCAGGATCAGAGGATCCGGCAGGCCTCATCAAAGTGCAGGCGCGGGCTGCGCGCAAAGATGGAGGATTTGTCGCCATAGCCGAGATTGCAGATCCAGTTGGCGCGCCAGTTCTTCTCTTCGCCGTCCTGGCTTTCAAAGAACTCCTTGTTCACGCCGTCCATGTCAAAGCCTGACATCGGGCCGCAATCGAGACCAAGCGAGCGTGCCGCCATCAGGAAATAGGCGCTTTGCAGCGTGCCATTCCGGAAGGCCGTTTCCTCGCGATTACTGTCGAACCAGTTCTTCGCGCTCGGATTGTGCGGGAACAGTTTCGGGACTTTTTCCTGAAACTCCATGTCATAAGCGATGATCACGGACCATTTTGCCTCGGACACTTTCTGCTGGTTGTTTTCGGAGACCAACGGCAACAGGCGCTTCTTGCCCTCTTCCGAAGAGACGAACACAAAGCGCGCCGGGCAACAGTTTGCACTGGTCGGCCCCATCTTCGCCAGATCGTAAACCGCACGGACCAGAACTTCCGGGACATCCTTGTCGTGGAAGCCATTATAGCTGCGCCCGTCACGGAAAATCACGTCGAGCGCATGGTCGTTTACCGGATGGGTCATGACCTTTAAATCCTCTTGCTTTTAACTTTGTTCATCCGCCCCAGCGTGCCGGGGGTCGCGTGCATTATCAATGCACTATGCGGTGCGATATATGGTCGTTCCGACTAGAGTACAGCTTCCACCGCCGTGACTTCCGGCACATAGGTTTTCAGCATGTTCTCGATGCCCTGCTTCAGCGTCATCGTGGATGACGGGCACCCAGCACAAGCGCCGCGCATCGACAGGTGCACAATGCCGGTATCCGGCTCGAATTTGTGGAAGATGATGTCCCCGCCATCCTGCGCCACGGCCGGGCGCACGCGGGTTTCGATCAGTTCCCGAATTTCATCGACGATCTCGGCGGCTTCGCCTTCATAGGAAACCTCGGCCTCGCTTGAGGCAGACGGCTCAGCGCCCTCTTCCACAACCGGCAGGCCCGCCATGTAATGATCCATGATCGCGGCCAGCACCATCGGCTTCACATGTTTCCAGTCGCGGTCAGTCTCCTTGTTGATGGAGACGAAATCGCTGCCCAGGAACACACGCTCCACCCCGTCCACCTGGAACAGGGCGCGCGCCAGCAGGCTGATGCGGGCGCTTGCGGCATCTGGAAAATCGAACGGTCCCTTGTCGCCAGCCACTGGATGGCCGGGCAGGAATTTCACCGTATCCGGGTTCGGGGTCGGTTCGGTCTGGATGAACATGGCCGGAAGCCCTTTCTACTGTGCGCGTTGCCCATCAGATGGCGCGCAACACCAGCAGGTTCAAGACGTCAGCGTGTGATTAGGCCCGCAGGATCAGGGCGCCGTGGAGGCGAGCCGCGTCTCCAGAGCAGCGACATTCTCCAGCGCGCCTTCCGGCAGTTCGTTCAGCGCGGCCGCCAATTCGCGGGAAGCGTCCTCGGCTTCGACCAGGAAAAAGCCAATGCTGGCCAAATGATTGGCCATGAATGGGCCATCGCCGCTCTGATTGGAAACGATCAGAGGCTTCATCTCTGCCGCGCGGCCCCAGGCAAGCTCTGCCTTGTCGAACGCCGTGCTGACGGCCGGCAGACGTGCCAGACGCGGCTCAGTCATGCGGGCAGCCGCCAGCATTTGCTGGGCCACATGGGCACGCGCCTTCGCACCATAGAAGCTCTCAATGTCGGCCTTGCTGGCGGGAAACTCAACAACATCCTGATTGACCTGAACGGCCAGATCCACACGGTCATCCTTCGCCCAATCAGCAAACAAATTTGCTTCGGCTTTCAGCTTTTCCACCTTGCCCGGTGTCACGGCCAGACCGCGGCCTGCGCGGGAATCATAGCGGTTCAGCGCTTCTGCAGCCGCTGTCAGGCGAGGGCGCATGTCTTCGCCCGGCACACCGCGCAGCAGGCGCGTGGCTGCTTTCAGGTCGGAATCCACTTCGCCGCCCTTCACGGTCAGTTCGGACAGCATGCGCGTATGGTCAGACAGCGCGTCCGTCGTGGCAACCTGCCAGGCCGGCATCGCCGTCAGGCGCGCCTGCGGGTGCCAGTTTGCACGGTCCCCTGCCCAGCCGGCCCCTTCCAGTTCACGGGCGATCTTGTTGATGGCGACGCCCACTTCCGGCATCGTCCAGTTCTGACCGGCAATCTCGACCGGGCCATCATCAATCTTGTTGGAGGCGATGGTCAGGACCGGGTAGGCCGCAACAGCCGCCACCACGACGCCGATCTTCAAAACCAGCTTGGTCCGGCGCCACCAGCGCTGCGCAAACAGCATCACCGGGCTCGGCTCGGCATAATCGAACGTTACGAGATGATCTGACCCAAGCACGGTAACGGCAGGACCTTCCTCTTGGTAGGCCGCGGGGAGGCGACTACTATCAAATGCCATCTACTCTACCCTGTTTACATGAAACGCTGGAGACCTGTTGCGTTTACACCACTATGCAGGCGAATGGGGCATTTTAACAGTACATTAACTGTTAAATATCCGCAAAGCTACGGAGTGCCGGTTTTTTGACCGGGCACACCAAGATGTCAGGAAGTATAGCGGCCTGAGGCCAGCTCAAAAGAGACGGGCGTCACTCGCCCATGGCGCGGATTTCGGCTTCGGTGGTCACCGTCTGCTCTTTGCCATTCTCATCGGTCAGGGTCAGCACCAGCTCTGCCTGGTCGCCCGGTGCAATCTCGTCACTGATTCCGAAGAACATCAGGTGCGCCCCGCCGCGTTCCAGTTCCAGCGGCACAATCGGCGTGGCTTCCAGACGTTCCACCTTGCGCATGCGCATGACGCCGTCTTCCATGCTCATCGTGTGCAGCTCGGTCTTGTCGGCGATATTGGTATCAGCTGCGGTCAGCCAGATCGGGGCGTCTTCCACGCTCAGCGTCAGGCCGCCCATGGCCACATCCCGTCCCGGTGCCGGCATCACGATGAAGGCGTCTGTCACAGTCGGAACCGGCGCCGCCTCCGGCGCTTTCGCTTCCTGGGAACAGGCCGCGAGGGCAGCAACGGAAAGACCGGCAATCAGGGATACAAGACGCATGGAAAGCTCCAGAATGATTTCAGCCTCAGAGGGATAGACCGCATGCGCAGAAGGTCAACAAACCAAATCCGCGCAGCCTGGTTCAGGCGCCCCAGAAGCCGACCAGTTCGCGCACTTCGCGGATCACCGGCGCAGCAATCGCATCGGCCCGCTCTGCGCCATCCTGCAGCACGCTGTCGATATAGCTGACATCGTCCAGAATCTCGCGGAAGCGCTGGGTGATCGGGGCCAGATGGTTCACCGTCACCTCGGCCAGCGCCGGCTTGAACACGCCAAAGCCCTGCCCGCCATACTGCTTCAGTACAGCGTCGACCGTTTCGCCCGACAGCGCCGCATAGATACCGACAAGGTTTTCCACTTCGGGGCGCCCTTCCAGGCCCTCCTTGTCGCTCGGCATGTCGCCCAGCAGGTCGGTCTTCGCCTTCTTGATCTTCTTCGCGATCGTGTCGGCATCATCCACCAGCGCGATACGGGACAGCTCTGACGGATCAGACTTCGACATCTTCTTGGTGCCATCCTTCAGGCTCATCACGCGGGCGCCCGGCCCCTTGATCAGCGGTTCCGGCAGCGGGAAAAAGCCCGGCGCGTCATAGTCGCGGTTGAAGCGATCCGCGATGTCGCGGCTCAGCTCCAGATGCTGTTTCTGGTCTTCGCCGACCGGCACATGGGTCGCCTTGTAGGCCAGAATGTCCGCCGCCTGCAGCACAGGATAGGTGAACAGGCCGACAGAGGCCCGCTCGGCATCCTTGCCCGCCTTGTCCTTGAACTGCGTCATCCGCTCGACCCAGCCCATGCGCGCCACGCAATTGAAGATCCAGGCCAGCTCCACATGCGCCTTCACCGAAGACTGCGCATAGATGATGGATTTCTTCGGGTCGACGCCGCACGCCAGGAAGGCCGCTGCGATCTGCCGTGTCTGGCTGATCAGTGCCCCCTTCTCCACCGGCATTGTGATCGCGTGAAGGTCCACCACGGCATAAACCGCGTCCCAGCCCTCTTCCTGCAAATCCACGAATTTCTTCAGGGCGCCCAGATAGTTGCCCAGATGGAGATTGCCGGTTGGCTGGATGCCCGAGAAAATGCGCTGCGGGCCGCTATAGGTGGGGGAATGTGTGTCGGTCATGGGCAGGCGCTTTAGCGCGTTTGTTTAGCGCCGCAAAGCCTGCCTGATGTCAGAAATGCGGATCGCGCCGGTCAGCAGGGCTGCAAAAGCGTATATCACGCCCCCGGTCAGCACGATCACGACCGCCGCCAGGATGCGGGAGTTCAGCACCTGCGCCTGTATCACGGCCAGATTCTGCAGCATGAACCACACCGCCGCGCTCATCACCGCCGTCGACAGCGCCGCGCGCACCACGCCGGACACCAGCCGTGGGCCGGGCGTGTACCAGCCCCGCCGCATCAGCGTCGTCGCCAGCAGGAACGTATTCACCCAGGCCGCGATGGAGGTTGCGATGGCCAGGCCGATAAAGCCCGCCTCCCCATTGGATTTCATCCAGAAGAACAGCCCCGCCCCCAGCACCGTATTGATCAGCACAGATGTCAGCGCATAGCGCATCGGCGTCTTGGTATCTTCCCGCGCAAAGAAGGCCGGGGCCAGCACCTTGATCAGCACAAAGGCCGGCACGCCCCAGGCAAAGTGGAACAGCGCATGGCCGGACATCTGCGCATCTGACAGCAGGAATTCCCCGCGCGTGAAAAACACATCAATCAGGAAGACCGGCGCAATCATCAGCGCCGCCGCCGCCGGCAGGGTCAGCGCCATGGCCAGGCCGATACCCTCATCCATCGTGCGGCGGCTGCCGCTCTCATCCAGGGCCCGCGCCGCCTTGCTGAGACGCGGCAGGATCGCGACGCCCACCGCCACACCGACCAGGCCCAGCGGCAGCTGGTAGAGCCGGTCTGCCGCATAGAGCCAGGATTTCGCGCCAACCTCAAAGCTGGCGAGGGACTGACTGACAATGATGTTGATCTGCGTGCCAGAGGCCGCAATCGTGCCCGGTATCGCCAGCTTCAGCACTTTCCTCACAGCGGGTGTCATGCGCGGCCAGCCGATCAGGCTGATATGCACTTTCTGGCGACGCACGCCCCACCACAGCACGCCCGCCTGCAACAGGCCCGCAATGAAATAGGCCACCGCCGCCGCCAGCGCCGTCTTTTCCGCCGAAGGCGCCACAAAGGCCGCCGGGATCAGAGACAGGTTCAACAGGGTCGGCGCACCGGCAGACAGGATGAACCGCTCGGCGGAGTTCAGCACGCCAGACAGCAGCGCCGCAATCGCCATGAAGGTCAGATACGGCATCGTGATCCGCGTCAGCAGAACGGCCAGCGCGTAATTCGCCGGATCATCCGCCTGCCCGCCATGGATCAACAGCAAGACCCAGGGCATGAAGATCTGCGCCAGAATGGTCAGCGCCGCCGTCGCCGCGAACAGAACGCGCAGCGCTTCCTGCGCCACGGCCCGTGCGGCCTCATGCCCTTCGGCCTCCAGGGTGCGCGCATAGATCGGCACGAAAGCAGACGCGAACGCGCCTTCGGCAAAGATGCGGCGGAACAGGTTCGGGAATTGCTGCGCCGTCGCCCAGGCATCGCCCACAGGCCCCGCACCGATCTTGGCGATCAGCAATATGTCGCGCACCATGCCCAGCACGCGGCTGCCCAGGGTCAGCGAGGATTGCACCAGGGTATTGCGCGCGACGCTCATCGCGATTCCTCTGATCGAATTCTCAGAAACTGTCCACGGCGCGAGATCGCTTCAATTTCCGGGCTGGTGTTTGCGGCGCATCCGGTTCATGGCGCCCCAATGCGCCAAGAAGACGGTCTCTCAGGGCCTCTTTCTGGGCGTCATCGGACAATTTGTGGCCGTCTTCGGACTGCACATAGAACGCGTCGAACATCCGCTCGCCATAGGAGCCGACATGGGCGGAGTGAATGGACAGGTCCAGATCCGCCAGAACGCGCGCCACATCGAACAGAAGGCCCTGCCGGTCGCGGCCGGCAATATCGATCACGGTATAGTCTGCCGACACGTCATCCCTGATCTGCGCTGAGGGTTGCACTAGGAAGGCCGCCTGGCGGCGTCCGGTCCGCGATTTCGCCAGTTCTTTCACCTGCGCGCCGGCCAGCACGTCTTCCAGCGCTTTCTCCAGACGGGTCAGGCGGCTCGGATCGCTCTGGCCATAAGGCTTTTGCGCGGCGTCCTGCAGGATGAAAATGTCGACGATGCGCTTGCTCTTGCTGGTAAAGACCTGCGCAGACACAACGTTCGCGCCCAGATTGGCCAGCGTACCGGCCAGGTCTGCAAACAGGCCCTGCCTGTCAGACCCGGACACCATCAAGGCCAGCGCGCCGCCCTCCGGCGGGAAACGATGGCAGACAATATTGCCACTCATCGTCAGCGCCTCAGCATGCCAGGCCAGGTCTTCCAAATCGAAGCCCGTCCAGTAGGCCGTCTCCATTTCCAGCTGCAGTGGCGGGATCGTTCCGATCTGCTCGATCAGCGCTTCGCGGCGCGTCTCGGCTTTTGCTTCCAGTTCAGCCTGCACGCCCTTCTCATCGGCGCGCCCCCCGCGCAGCGCCGCAGCGGTATTGTGGTAAAGGTCTGCCATCAGCTGGCCCTTCCACGCATTCCACACGCCCGGCCCCACCGCGCGGATGTCTGCCGCCGTCAGGATGTAGAGCAGCCTCAGCCGCTCCAGAGAGCCGACCATATTGGCAAACTGCGTCACCGTGCGCGGATCGGAAATGTCCCGCTTCTGCGCCGTCTCGCTCAGCTCCAGATGGTGGCCCACCAGCCACGCAACCAGTTCCGTTTCGTCTTCCGGCATGCCCAGACGCTGGCAGGCCCGCGCAGAGGTCTTCATGCCCTCCACCTGCTGGTCGCCCCGGCCCTTGCCGGTATCATGCAGCAGCATGGCCATGTACAGCGCCCGGCGATTTTCGATCAGCGGGAAAATCTCTGTCGCCAGCGGCACGCGCTCGGCATTGCCACGCTCCATCTCGGCGATCGCCTCAACCGCGCGGATCGTATGCTCATCCACCGTATAATGATGATACATGTTGAATTGCGTCTGCGCGACGATACCGCCAAATTCCGGGATCACCTTTCCCAGAATGCCCGCTTCATTCATCCGGCGCAGGATCAGGCCGGGGTCCGTCCCGCCCAGAATGGCGTCCAGCACCAATTCCCGCGCCTCCGGCATGGTACGTACACGTTCAGTCAGGGATCGCAAATTCCGCGTCAGCGCCGTCAGCGCATCCGGGTGGATATCCTTGTCCTCTCGCCGTGCAATGATGAACAGGCGCAGCATGTTCAGCGGGTCAGACTTCATCACCTTTTCAGAGGCGATGCTGACACGGCCGGCATCAATCACAAAGCCCTCTTCCTTCAGGGGCTGCGGGCCACGTTGCGGCAACAGGCGGCGCAGGCCTTCCGGTTTCTTCTTCTGGTCCGCTTCCAGCTTCGCCGCCACAATCCGCGTCAGCGCGCCAATATCCTTGGTCACCAGGAAATAGCGCTTCATGAAGCGCTCAACCCCCTGCTGTCCGCGCCGGTCACGATAGCCCATACGCGCGGCGATTTCCGGCTGCAGGTCAAAGCTCAGGCGTTCTTCCGCACGCCCGGTAACGAAGTGCAGATGGCAGCGCACCGTCCACAGGAACCGCGCCGAGCGGATATAGGTGCCGTATTCACTTTCCGTGAACGGAGCCTTCTTCATCACGTCTTCCAGCGTCTTGCCGCCATGCATGTGCTTGATCAGCCAGTACAGCGTCTGCAGATCCCGCAGGCCGCCCTTGCCCTCTTTCAGGTTTGGCTCCACCACATAGCGCGCATCGCCCTGCCTGGCATGGCGGGCATCGCGCTCGGCCAGCTTGTCGGCGATGAAGTCGGCGTCCTTGCCGTCCACCGCATCCTTCTGGAACTTCACCTGCATCTCGTCGCACAGGGCCTGGTCACCACAAATGAACCGTGCATCCAGCAAGGATGTCTTGATCGTCACATCCTCTGCCGCCAGCTTGACGCATTCCGTAGGCGTACGGAATGCATTGCCCACTTTAAGGCCCATGTCCCACAGGGCATACAGCATGTATTCGATCACGCTTTCGGTGTGCGGGCTCGCCTTGTAGGCGCGCAGGAATAAAAGGTCTGTGTCAGACGATGGCGCCATCACGCCGCGGCCATAGCCGCCGGTCGCCAGGATCGCCAGACGCTCGGCCTCTGTGGGGTTGCGCGCACGGTGCACATGCGTCGTCGTGAAGTCATACAGCGCATGGATCACTTCATCCTGCACCGCAGACAACAGCCGCGCCGTATCCAGCCCGTCTGCCCCCTGCTGCAGCCGCTCCTGCGCAATCATGCGGCCGCGGAACATCGCGCCATGCAGATGGTCCAGCGCGGCCTTGCGCATGGCCTGGGGGTTGCCCAGATTGTCCAGCGCCGCCGCGGTCAGCTTCACCCGCAGGGCCCGGCCATCAATGATATTGGAAATCCGCCATTTGCCGGGACGCCGCAGCAGATGGCTGCGCGCCTCAACCAGGGTTGGGCCTTTGGGTGCAGTCGCAGGGGAATCTTTGCTCATCACCTGTCTATATAGCAGGTCCGCGCGCCGCGCCTATAGCGCACCCTCCAGCTTTACCGGCAAAACGCGGGACTTCTTCACAACGCCATAGGCAAAGCTGGTCTCGATGGAGGCAATCCCCGGCAGCCGCTGGATGGTGTGGCGTACCAGCTGCTCGTACGCATCCAGGCTCTCTGCCACGATGCGCAGCTGGTAATCGGCCCCGCCGGTCATCAGATAGCAGTCCAGCACGGCCTCGGTCTCCATGATCTTCGCCTCGAAGCGCTGAACGGCCTCTTCGCTGTGCACAGACAGGCGAATGCGCATGAAACAGGTGATCGGATAGCCGCAGGCCTTCTGGTCCACCAAAGCCGAATAGCCCTGGATCACCCCATCCGCCTCCAGATTGCGCACCCGGCGCAGGCAGGGCGACGGCGACAGACCCACCTTCTCCGCCAGATCCTGATTGGTCAGACGGCCATCTTCCTGCAGCGCCCGCACAATCTTGGCATCTATCCGGTCCATATCGCAATCCTGTTGGCAGATTATGCCAATAATATATCAGTTTACAGCAATGTTTGAAAGCTCCTGCTGCGCGCACAATGCTATTCTGCCGTCATACCGCAATTTCACGCACAGGAGCCTTCCATGGCCTTCGATTCCAGCCGCCCGCTTGGTCCCGCAACCCGCGCCATCCATCACGGCTATGAGCCCGCAGACCATGACAACGCCCTGACGCCGCCTTTGCACCTCACCTCCACCTTTGCCTTCCCGGATGCCGAAACCGGCGGCGCCCTGTTCGCAGGCGACGCAGAGGGCCACATCTATTCGCGCATTTCCAACCCCACGGTCAGCCTGCTGGAATCCCGCGTGGCCAGCCTTGAAGGCGCCGAAGCCGCCATCGCCACGGCCAGCGGCATGGGCGCCATCTCTGCCACGCTTTGGACGCTGGTAAAGCCGGGCGACGAAATCATCACGGACGAGACGCTCTATGGCTGTACCTTCGCCTTCATGCGCGACGGCCTCAGCCGCTTTGGCGTGAAGATCACCCATGTTGACCTGCGCGATCCGGAAAAGCTCTCCGCCGCAATCAGCGACACGACGCGCATCGTCTATTTCGAAACGCCGGCCAATCCGAACATGCGCCTGGTGGATATCCGCACCGTGTCAGACATTGCCCGCGCGGCTGGCGCGCTGACCATTGTCGACAACACCTATGCCTCTCCCCTGCTCACCCGCCCGGTAGAGCTGGGCGCAGACTTCGTGCTGCACTCGGCCACGAAATATCTTGGCGGCCACGGAGACCTGGTCGCGGGCATCGTTTGCGGACGGGCAGAGCCCATTCAGGACATCCGCATGATCGGCGTGAAAGACATGACCGGCTCTGTCATGGCGCCATTCAATGCCATGCTGGTAATGCGTGGGCTGAAGACATTGCAATTGCGTATGCAGCGCCACTGCGAAAGCGGTCAGACCGTCGCTGAATGGTTAGAGGCCCGGCCCGGCGTGTCCGTGGCCCACTATCCGGGCCTCCCCAGCCATCCGCAGCACCAGCTTGCCCAGCGCCAGATGTCCGGCTTTGGCGGCATGATCGCCTTTGAACTGGAAGGCGGCTATCAGGCCGGCATCGACATGATGAACCGCCTGCAGCTGATCCGCCGCGCCGTCAGCCTGGGGGATGCGGAAACCCTGATCCAGCATCCGGCCAGCATGACCCACTCCACCTACACGCCGGAAGAACGCGCCGCCCACGGCATCTCTGACGGCCTCATCCGCCTCTCCATCGGCCTGGAAGACGTGCCAGACATCCTCGCCGATCTGGAACAGGCGCTGGGCTGAGCCCCTGCCTTGTCGCCCCGGCGACTTATCCCACAAAAAATCACCCACAACCTGCAGCAAACATTGGCTCAAAAATAAAGTTTTCCGACACCCTCCGTTCCCGGTGTATATTGG
>NZ_AWFF01000032.1 GCF_000682755.1 Hyphomonas beringensis | reverse complement strand
GCTCAACCTTTGGTGCGCGCGGCTGAGACGCGGCTTGCGGCTCCAGCCTCAAGGCAAGCGCCATAAGAAGGATCAGACGCCGGACGATTGTCTCGATCTGTTTGAGCCGGCCATTGGCCCTGGCCCGCCGCGCGCGCGGCATGGTCTCCGGGTTGAGCTGGAGATTGTCCCGCCCGACCACCGTCACCACAGCCCGCCGCGCCAGCTCCAGCCCCCGCTCAAGAAAATCACCCATCTCACGCATACCCCAAAGTATGAACGCGCACCTTTTCAGACGGATTGGGGGGCTTTTATCCCAGCGCGCCGAGGAGGGCCTGGAGGGCTTCCTGGGCGAAGAGGCGCATGTTTTCGGCGCGGTCGGTGAGGCCGGTTTCCAGTGTGTGGGAATGACGGCTGCCGCCCGGGCCGATCACGGCGATACAGGTGTGGCCGGCCTCATCGCCATACATATTGCCGCCGGGGCCTGACGCGCCGGTTTCACACACACCCCAGTCCGCGCTGAGCTGGTCACGAATACGGCCGGCGAGCAGGCGGGCATAGGGCTCGGTCGAGGAGCGACGCTCTCCCAGATCATCCCGGCTGAGGCCCAGCAGATGCTTGAAAGCCTTGGCCGTGTAGATGACGCCGCCGCCGCGATAATAGGAAGAGGCGCCCGGCACGGCGAGCAGGGCAGCGGAAATGAGCCCGCCCGCAGAGGATTCCGAAATGGCGACGGTTTCGCCGCGCTCTGTCAGCTTTTCTGCAATCTGGGCGGCGATGGGGATCAATTTTTCCATGCCCTGTAGTTGAAGCAGGCCGGGCGGCAGTGCAAGCGGCATCTGGCCCCTGCGGCCACCTCACGCGGGGAGAAGCTTGATTGATGTTAGGAGATGCCAGAGTCTGCGGCGCCATTGGCCTGTTGCAGCCCGTAGCGCACAAGAGTGCTTCCCCTGCGGCGATGTCACGTTTAAGCCTTAATGTGACAAAATCGGGGAAGGGATCGGCTACATGATTTCGATTGCGGGTTATGAGTGGGGATGGGACAATGCGCGCGCCCTGATCGGGATCGTGCTGATTTATGGCGTTTGCTGGCTGTTGTCGGAAAAGCGCAAACTGTTTCCGCTGAAACTGGTGATCGGGGCGACGCTGATGCAGTTCGCCTTTGCGCTGATCCTGTTCGGTGTTCCCTTTGTGCGGGCCATCCTGTTCAAGGCGAATGATGTGGTCGACGGCCTGCAGGCCGCCACCCGCGCAGGCACGAGCTTTGTGTTCGGCTATGTCGGGGACAATGTGGCCGCCGAGCAGCTGATGGGCGGATCGCCGCCGCCCCTATTCTTCTTCCAGATCCTGCCGATTGTGATCGTCGTCGCGGCGCTGTCTGCCATTCTGTGGCACTGGCGTATCCTGCGCTGGGTAACCAATGGCTTCGCCTTCATCTTCCGGCGAGGCATGGGCCTGGGCGGGGCGACATCTCTGGCTGTATCGGCCAATGTGTTCATGGGCATGACCGAGGCGCCGGTTCTGATCCGGCCCTATATTAAGGGCATGACCCGGTCTGAGCTGCTGATCATGATGACGGCGGGCTTTGCGACCATCGCGGGCAGCGTGCTGGTCGTGTACGGGGCGTTCCTGGAAGGCAAGATGGCCAATCCGCTGGCGCAGCTGCTGACCGCCTCCATCATTGCGGCCCCGGCAGCGGTGGCCGTGGCGCTGGCCATGATCCCCGAGACAACCCCGGCGACCGAACGCATGAAAGAGCCGGATTTCAACTATGCCTCCACGATGGATGCGTTCTCTCGCGGGGCCTCTGACGGCCTGCAGATCGTGCTGAACATTGCGACCATGCTGATCGCGGCGCTGGCCCTGCTGTGGCTGGTCAATGCAGGCCTTGGCGCCCTGCCGCATGTGGCCGGCGCGCCGCTGTCGATCGAGCGTATCCTCGGCTGGATCTTCGCGCCTCTGATGTACATGATCGGTGTTCCGCTGGACGAGGCGGCCAAGTCCGGCTCCCTGATGGGCGTGAAGACGGTGCTGACTGAATTCGTGGCCTTCCTTCAGCTGGCCGAAGTGCCGGTGGACGCGATGGACCCGCGCACGCGCATGATCACGGCGCACGCGATTTGCGGCTTTGCGAATTTCGGCTCCATGGGCATCCTGATTGGCGGCCTGACCATTGTCGAACCGGCGCGGCGCGATGACTTTCTATCGCTGTCCTGGCGCACCCTGCTGGCGGGCACGCTGGCGACGTGTCTTTCCGGCGCGGTGGTCGGCGCGCTGCCTTATCAGCTGTTTACCGGGGGCGCGGGCTGATCTTTCCGCGTGCTTCCCGCATGGTGAGGCCTAGACTTACAGTCTTAGACTAGGTCGAGTGCGGGATATGAAAATGAGACGAGTTCAGAGGCATTTGGGTGTAGGCGCGGTTGCTGCGCTGCTTGGCATGGCTTTGCCAGCCGTTGCGCAGGAGCGTCTGGATTCTGTGCAGGTTTGGGGAGATCGCCAGAGCGATGATCCCGGCTCTGTCGCGACGCTCGACGCCGAGGCGGTGTTCGAGGTGCATGCCGATCATCCGGCCGAGATCCTGAACCGGTTGCCCGGCGTGAACGTGCAGATGAATTCCGGGCAGGAGCATCTGATTGCCATCCGCAGCCCCGTGCTGACCGGCGGGGCCGGGCAGGGCAGTTTCCTGATTCTGGAAAACGGTGTCCCCACCCGCTCGCCCGCTTTCGGCAATGTAAACAGCCTGCTGGAGCCGCATCATGAAGTGGCAAGCGCGATAGAAGTTGTGCGCGGGCCGGGCAGCGCGAAATATGGCTCCAATGCCGTACACGGACTGATCAATGTGATCCTGCCGGAAGTGGGCCAGGGCAGCGAGGCTGTGGCGAGCTATGGCACGCTGGGGCGCTGGCGCGGGGACGTGACGCTGGACGAGGGCGAGCATTGGCTGGCGGCGCTGTCGCTGCAGAAGGATCTCGGCTGGCGGGACGATACCGGCCTCGACCAGCAGAAGCTGACCCTGATGAGCGACTGGACCCTGGGCACCTGGGACACGACCGCATGGCTGACGGCGTCAAACCTCAATCAGGAAACGGCGGGCTTCATCCAGGGCAAGGATGCCTACAAGGATGAGGACATCGCCAAGAGCAATCCGAACCCGGAGGCCTATCGCGATGCCTGGTCTGCGCGGGCCGGGGCGCGGCTCTCAAGGGAGCTGGCAGGCGGCGAGCTGGCGCTGACGCCCTATGCACACATACAGGCCATGACATTCGCGCAGCACTTCCTGCCGAATGGCGGGGTGGAGAAGAATGGCTCTGCCGGCGGCGGCCTGATGGCGCGATATGAGCGGGCGGCCTCAGACGCGCTGACCTGGCGGATCGGCGCAGATGTGGATGTGGCGAGTGGCTGGCTGAAGGAAATCCAGCCGGAGCCGTTCGGCTTTTTTCCGGGCGATACGCGCTTTCCGCAGGGCAAGCATTACGACTATACGGTCGACACCCTGATGGGCGCGCTGTGGGGCGAGCTGGACTATGCGCTTACGGAAGATGTGCGTGTCGTGGCTGGCCTGCGGGCCGAGGCGCATGAGTATGATTATTCCACCGATGTGGCGCCCGGCATCAATGGCCGCTTCAATGTGCCCGCTGACCGGACGGACAATTTCGAGCTGCTGACGCCCAAGCTGGGCGTGATCTGGTCTGTAACAGATGCCGTTGATCTCTATGCGAACTATGCCCGCGGGCAGCGCGCGCCGCAGGCGTCTGATCTCTACCGCCTGCAAAGCCGGCAAGTGGCCGGGCAGGTGAAAGAAGAGACGCTGGACAGTGTGGAGATCGGCGCGCGGGGCAGCGCGTTGGCGGACCGGCTGATCTATGATGTGTCCGCCTACTGGATGGACAAGGAAAATTTCTTCTTCCGCGACAGTGATGGCCTGAACGTGACCGATGGCTCAACCGCGCACAAGGGTGTGGAAGTGACGGCTGCGTTTGAGCTGACGCCTGTCCTTTCCCTCTCCGGCGCGGCGAGCTGGTCTGATCAGACCTATACATTTGACCGGATTGTCGGCAGCGGCACCGAAACCATCCGCGATGGCAACAAGATCGACACAGCGCCGGAATGGCTGGCCAATGTCTCGCTGGACTGGCAGGCCACCGAGGCCGTCAAGCTGTCGCTGAATGTGGACCATGTCGGCGAGTATTATGTCGACCCGGCGAACACGACGATCTATTCCGGTCATACGGTGCTGGGTGCGCGCGGCAGCTGGGCCTTCAGCGATACGGCGGAGGTGTTCCTGATCGTGCGCAATCTGACCGATGAACGCTATGCCGACCGGGCTGACCTTGCCTTCGGCAATGACCGCTATTTCCCTGGCGAGCCTCTGAACGCGACGCTGGGTATGAGAAAAAGATTTTAGGAGGAAACCCCATGAAACTTTACCACACGCCAGGCGCCCCCAATCCGGACCGGGTCACCTTTTTCCTGCGTGCCAAGGGCAAGCTGGACGCGCTGGACCTGGAAGAGGTCTCCATCATGAAGCAGGAGCACAAGACGCCGCAATATCGCGACGTGTCTCCGTTTGCCCAGGTGCCGGCGCTGGTTCTGGATGATGGCACGAAGATCACCGAAAGCCGGGCGATCTGTACCTATTTCGAAAATGTGTTCCCTGATCCGAATTTGATGGGCGCGGACGCGAAGGAGAAGGCGCTGATCGAGATGTGGGACCGCCGCGTCGAGATGATGTTCTTCATCCAGTTCGCCACCTGGTTCCGCAATGCGCACGAGATGATGGCCCCGCTGGAAGTGCCGCAAAGCGCAGAGGCCGCCGCCAAGGGTGAGAAGAATGCCAAGAAGATGGCCGAGCGCATCAATGCGCATCTGGCCGATCATGAATTCCTGGCGGCAGACCGCTTTTCCATTGCCGACATCACGCTTTTCATCACCTGTGGCTTCTGCCGCGTAATGAAATGGGCACCGACGAAAGAACACGAGCATCTGGGGCGCTGGTTTGAGGCGATGAAGGCCAGAGGCTTTGCGGGATAACCGGGCGAGGGTCTGCCGGAATGCCATGAATCCCAGAGGATGGGTGCCATTACGGGATTGATGCGATATGCATGATCTCAGGACACTTTCTGGAGCGATTCATGCGGACATTCTTCCTGTCTTTTCTGGTGCTTGGCCTCGGTTCATTGTTGGCCGCCTGTGGCAGTCATTCTCAATGGGGCGTGACCACCAGCCCGGCGAGCCTGGAAGAATTGCAGGCGGTTGCGCCCAAGGGACAGCTGGCCGGGAACGCCCAGCCACAGCTGTATCGCGTGGCGCTGGATTTGGACCCGCGCGAGCAGCGCTTTTCCGGCAAGGTCTCCATCGAGATCAAGCTGGAGACAGCGGCCACCGGCATCTGGATGCATGGCGATGATCTGAACGTGACCAAGGTGACGGTCACGTCCGGCGGAGAGAGCCAGCCCGCGACCTGGAATGAAGTGCTGAGCACGGGCGTCGTGCGCGTCGGCTTTCCGCGCCGTCTGAAGCCCGGCTATCTGACGATGGATATCGAATATGACGCCGCTTTTGACGCCAATCTGGCTGGCCTGTTCCGGGTCGACGAAAAGGGCGAGGCCTATGCGCTGGCCAAGAGCGAAAGCATTCAGGCGCGGCGTTTCCTGCCGAGCTTTGACGAGCCGGGCTTCAAGGCGCCATTCGACATGCAGTTCACGGTTCCGGCCGGCATGGTGGCGATTGCCAATACGCCGGAAGTCTCACGCGAGAATGTTGGCGCGGGCAAGGAGCTGATCACTTTCGCGCGGACGCGTCCGCTGTCGACCTATCTGCTGTCGGTCGCGGTCGGCAATTTCGACAAGGTGGATGCAGGCATGCTGCCGCCCAACTCCGTTCGCGCAAAGGCCATTCCGCTGACTGGCTATGCCCGGAAGGGCAAGGGCGCGGAGCTGGACTACATCCTGAAGATGACGCCAGACCTGGTGCAGACGTTCGAAGAGTCCCTGCAGCAGCCCTATCCCTATGAGAAGCTGGATATCGTCGCCGCGCCGCAATGGCCGTCTGGCGCAACGGAGCTGGCGGCGGCGATCACCTATCGGGAAAGCCGCATTCTGGCGAACGAAAATTCCGGCCCGGCCTTCCTGCGCAGCCTGAAATCCATCCACGCGCATGAGACGGCGCATATGTGGTTTGGGGATCTGGTAACGCCGCCCTGGTGGAACGGGCTGTGGCTGAAAGAGGGCTTTGCGACTTGGGGCGAGGCCATGGCGCTGTCGCAGATGGAGCCGGATGAGGGCCATGAAGTGCAGGCGGTGGCCGATGCGATTGGCGCAATGCGACTGGACAGCCTGGCCAGTGTGCGCGCCATTCAGGAGCCGATCCTGCGCAATGAGGATATTCGCAACGCCTATGATTCGATCACGTACAATAAGAGCCTCGGCGTTATCAACATGGCGGATTCCTATTTCCTCCCGGACGTGTTCCGCCCGGCGCTTGGCGAGTATATTGCCCGCTTTGCCGATGGCGTGGCCGACAGTGACGATTTCTTCCGCGTGATTGGCAAGGATGTCGGCTCTCCGGACCTGACGGAAGCGTTTGACAGTTTCGTTCTGCAGCAGGGCGTTCCGGTCGTGTCGGCAGACCTTCAGTGTACATCTCAGGACGCGAAAGTGGCGCTGTCGCAGACGCGGTATCGCCCACTTGGCTCTTCCATCGAGCCGGGGACGCGCTGGACCATTCCGGTTTGCATCGCCTGGCAGGACGGCGACGAGCATGGCCGCACCTGCACGATGCTGAAAACGCGCGAGAAGACGCTGGCGCTGTCCATGCCAGAGGGAGCGTGCCCGGATGTGGTTCATCCCAATGCGGGCGGTGTCGGGTATTACCGCTTCACCCTGGGTGCGGATGAGTGGGATGCGCTGCGCGGCTCATTCGCGGCGATGCCGGAGACGGAAGTTCTGTCGGCGCTGGACAGTGCCATCGCGGCATTCGAGGCTGGAAATCTAGAGGCTGCACGCCTGCTGGATATTCTGGATGCAGGGGCGGAACAGTCCGGCAATCAGGCGGCCAATCTGGCGCTGGATTATTATGGTGACTTGCTGGAGCGGGTGAAAGGGACACCGGCGGAGGCCGCCGCCCGGGCGCGGGCACAGGCTGTGGTCGCGAAGATCCGCAGCGTGCTGGACGCGGAGGGCGGTGATGCGGAGATGTCCGCGCGGCTAGACCGGTTCGCCGCCATCAAGCTGAATGATGAAGAGGTCCGTGCACGGCTGACGGCATCCGTGGAAACCTATCTGGATACACAGACGGGACTGTCCAGTGATGAGTACTTCCCGGCGCTGGCCGTCGCGCTGGCCGATGGCGGACCGGACATGCTGGACCGTGTATTGGTGGCAAAGGATGAAATTGATGACCCGGTGTTTGCCCAGGCTGTTGTCAATGCCCTCGGCACGGTGAAAAGCCCGGAAGAGTCCGCCAGGGTTCTGGACTTGATCGAGAGCGCGGAACTCGGCCCCCGCGAAACCTATACGCTGGCCATTATGCAGATGGCCAATGCGGAGACACAGGACGCCACATGGGCCTGGGTTCAGGAGAATATGCCCGCCTTCCTGGATTCAATCCCCACACAATGGCGTCGCCGCGCGCCGCGCCTGGGGCAGAATTTCTGCGACATGGCGCGGACCGGGGAGCTGATTGATCTGTTCGCTGAATATGGCGACCTGGCCGAAGGCTATGAACGCGCGCTGGCCGAAACGGAAGAGAGCATCACGCTCTGCGCAGCCCTGAACGAGGCGACGCAGAGCGATCTGGAAGCGGCCTTTGAGGCCTCAGGCAACTAGGCCTTACGCGTTCTTGATCGTCAGTCCGCCATCGACCGGAATATGTACGCCGGTCAGGAAGCTGGCGGCGGGCAGGACGAGGGACAGGGTGATGTTGGCGACCTCTTCCGGAATGCCATAGCGCCGGAGCGGCACGCGGCGCTTGGCGTAGATTTCCTTGTGCTCGTCCGGAATGCCGGCGGTGATGCCTGTCTTGACCGGGCCGGGACAGATGCAGTTCACCGTGATGCCTTCGCGGCCAAGATCCACGGCGAGGCCGCGGGTCAGGCCGATGACGCCATGCTTGGCGGCAACGTAGGGGCTGTTGCCGGGCGTCGCGCCCAGACCCTCGGTGGAGGCGATGTTCACGATGCGGCCAAACCCGGCCTTGCGCATATAGGGCAGGGCCGCGCGGATGGCGCGCTGATGGCTGGTCAGCATGACATTGATGCTGGGGCCCCAGCTGTCTTCATAGGACTCCTCTGCCACATCTGCCATCTTCGCAAAGCCGGCATTGTTGACGAGGATTTCCAGCCCGCCGAAATGGGCGGCGGCCTCATCCACGACGCGCTTGATGGCGTCTGCATCTCCGACATCCATCGCCCAGCCTTTGACATGGTCAATGCCCGCAGCCTTGATCTCGTCCACGACGATGTCGACATTTTCCTGCTTCAGGTCCGTGACGATAACATTGGCGCCTTCGCGGGCGAACAAGTGCGCGGTCGCCCGGCCCATGCCGCTGGCGGCGCCGGTGATGAGCGCGGTCTTGCCTTTGATGGACCGCGATAGTTCCTGATAGGGGGGCTGGGTCATGATGGCTGTTTCCTCTTTTTCTTGATTGTGCCGGAGAAGTTCAGGACGGGGCGGCCATTCGCCGTGATGATGCCTCTGACGAACATCAGCGAGCGGCCTTTGCGCAGCAGGTCTCCGCGGGCCTCGATGTATTCGCCTTCCAATGCCCCATCGAGAAACTCTGACGTGAAGGCGACCGTCAGGCCGTATTCGCCCTCCATGCCCTCATGCGCGATGGCGAAGAGGGAGTAGTCCGCGAAGGTCATCAGGCAGCCACCATGCATGACGCCGCCAGCATTCATGTGCTTGCGTTGGGCGCGGAAAGCGGCGACCGGGCCTTTCTCGTCAGTTCTGAAATAGAACGGACCAGCTGAATCATATTCGAATGGCTCATTTGGCCAGGTTTGCCAGCCGGCAAACTCCCCTTCCTTCACGATTTCAGTGGTCATGGGCCCTCCTTGCAGATTTTGTCACACGATATCGCACAGTCACCCTTCGACAAGCGTGCCCTAGGGGCATAGATTGGACGCGATAAGACATTACCGGAGGAAATTACATGGCTTTTGATGCCGAGATCCGCGCGGCGCTAATCGAGCAGGTGCGCCGGTTCGTAACCGAGAAATGCGTGCCTATCGAGGCCAAGGTCGGCGATGAGGATGAAGTGCCGCAGGATGTGGTCGATGAGATGAAGAATCTCGGCCTGTTCGGCATTGCCGTGCCGGAAGAATATGGCGGCCTGGCGCTGGACATGGAGACCGAGGCGCTGGTGGCGATGGAGCTGGGCCAGACCTCTCCGGCCTTCCGCAGCGTGGCGGGCACGAATATCGGGATCGGCAGCCAGGCGCTGGTTCTGTTCGGTACGGACGCGCAGAAGGAAAAGTGGCTGCCCGGCATTGCCAGCGGGGATCTGATCGCCAGCTTCGCGCTGACCGAGCCGGAGGCAGGATCCGATGCCGGCAGCCTGACCACCAAGGCAATCCGCGATGGCGACCATTATGTGCTGAACGGCACCAAGCGCTACATCACCAATGCCAACAAGGCGGACCTCTTCACCGTGATGGCGCGGACCGATCCGGATACACCCGGCGCAAAAGGCGTCTCGGCCTTCGTGGTTGAACGCGATACGCCTGGAGTGACGGTCGGTGTGCCGGAAAAGAAGATGGGTCAGCAGGGTGCGCACATTTGTGACGTGATCTTCGAGGACGCCCGCGTGCCGGCCGAGAACATGATTGGCAAGGAAGGCGAAGGCTTCAAGGTGGCGATGAGCGTGCTGGACAAGGGCCGCCTGCACATCTCTGCTGTGGCGACCGGTGTCTCCAAGCGCCTGATCCGCGAGATGGTGAATTATGCGCTGGAGCGTAAACAGTTCGGCACGGCGATCATGAACCACCAGATGATCCAGGCGATGATCGCCGACAGCCAGGCGGAAACCTATGCCGCCGAATGCATGATCCTGGATGCCGCCCGCCGCCGCGATGCAGGCGAAGATGTCACCATGCTCGCCTCAGCCACGAAACTGTTCGCGACAGAGGCGTGTGGCCGCGTGGCGGATCGCGCGGTGCAGGTATTTGGCGGGGCGGGGTACGTCTCCGACTATGGCATTGAGCGCTTCTACCGCGACGTCCGCATCTTCCGCCTCTATGAAGGCACCAGCCAGATCCAGCAAATCATCATCGCGCGGGAACTGGCCCGCGCGGCGAAAGCAGGAAAGCTGTAAGGGCTAATGAAACGCTTGCTGTTGGTTCTCTTTGAAATGTTCGGCGCCGGTGTTGCGGATGCCGACCCTGTCGTGCTGGAACGTGGCCAAGTCTGGACCTTTGCCGATGCGCCGGCAGACACCGCGCGTATTATCATCGGCGATGTAGAACCATTCGGACCGGTCGGTCCGGACGGCCTCACGGCAGTGAGTGTTTCCATTATCGGTTTGCCGCCGACTGGCTATGGCCAAGTCATTCACCATCTTCCTTTCAGCGAAGCGGCATTGCGCCCGGCGCTGCTGGAGCTGGAATCGTCAGGTGCCTCTCTGGCGCCTGACTATACTGGCGGCTACACGACTTGGAAGAACGCGGTCGATGCTGGAGAAGCAGGTATCTTCACCCTCACGCCCGCTGAAGTCATAACACATATATCTGGTATAATAGGAAACGCGCACTAATGTTCGAACACGATTTGACGGACCCGCATGATGTGGGCCTGAATGCCGACCGTCTGGATGCCATTCCGGAATATTTCCAGGAGAACTATCTCGACACCGGCAAGCTGCCCTGTGTGGCGACGCTTGTATCCCGTGGCGGCGAAGTGGCGCTGGAAGACTATTCCGGTGCGACGGAACTGGGCGGTGACAAGCCAATTGGTCCGGACACGATCTTCCGTATCTATTCCATGACCAAGCCTGTCACGTCGTTGGCGGCAATGATGCTGTTCGAGGAAGGCAAGCTGCGCCTGGACCATGAGGTGAGCCGCTACATTCCGGAGTTTGCCGACACGCAGGTGTTCAATAGCGGCAACCGCGAAGACTATACGACGCGCAAGCCTGACCGTGAGATGACCGTGCTGGACCTGTTCACGCACACATCCGGCATTCCGTATGGCTTCCTGATGCAGGACGAGACAGACGCGATTTATCGCAAGCACAAGATCTCCGAAACCCGGGAAACCCTGCTGGAGATGAGCAAGCGGATTGCGGGCCTGCCGCTGGCATTCTCTCCGGGAGAGCGCTGGTGCTATGGTCACTCCATTGATGTGCTGGGCGCTATTGTGGAGATCGTGTCAGGACAGCCTCTGGATGAGTTCTTCCGGGAACGTATCTTTGGCCCGCTGGGCATGGAAGATACCGACTTCTGGGTGCCGGAAGACAAGATCGACCGGCTGATGGCTTGTTACAGCAAGCATCCCATCACCGGAGAGGTGACGGAGTCTGACGGAGCGGGCGCCGCGTCAAAACTGTACAGCAAGCGGCCGACGCTGCTGAATGCCGGCGGCGGTCTGGTGTCCACGGTTCGCGACTATCACCGCTTCTGCCTGATGCTGATGCGCGGCGGCACGCTGGATGATGCCCGCATCATCAGCCCCAAGACATGGGAGTTCATGCGCCAGAACCATCTGCCCGATGGCCGGACGATCAAGGATATGGGCGACAAGACGTTCTCTGAAGCGCGGATGGAAGGCAATGGCTTTGGCCTTGGCGGCTCTGTGCTGGTGGACCCGGTCGCGTCCATGCAGCCTTCCAGCCAGGGCAATTTCAGCTGGGGCGGGCTTGCCTCCACTTTCTTCTGGATTGATCCGGTGGAAGAGATGATTGCCATTCAGGCGACCCAGATGATCCCGTCCGGCACCTATCCGATCCGGCCGCAACTGCAGCAGCTGGTCTATGCGGCAGTGGACTGGTGATCCGTGTCAGGCTTTCTTTTGCTGTAGTCTTCCTTGCGCTTCTCGCAGCAGGTTCGGCGCAGGCGCAGTCCTGGGCCAGCTTCAAGCATGTGTACTCCCCCGCCGGGGCGTTGTATCAGGACTTTATCGGGCGCCCCATCATGACGTTGCCTGATGTCCCCCCGCCGCAACAAAGGCCCAGCGCCCGCCTTGTCATTCTTGATGCGGCGGGCCGGGCGCTGCTGTTCCGTTTCCGCTTTCCGGACCGCACCTTCTGGGCAACGCCCGGCGGCGCGGTGGACGAGGGCGAGACCTTCGAGCAGGCCGCGCGCCGCGAACTGCTTGAGGAAACGGGTCTGACCGGCGACCTTTCGGCCGAGGTGCTCCGCCGCCATACCATCTTCACCGGCCCCTCCGGCAACCGGGTGGAGGCAGACGAGCGCTATTTCTGCCTGCGCACGGAAGGCGCTGAAATCGACCGGTCCCGCTGGGAGCCGGTCGAGCAGGAGATGATCGCGGAGACCGCCTGGCTTTCGCCTGCTGACATTCGTGCCTTGCCGGACCCGGTATTTCCGGAGAACTTCGCCGATCTTGTTGATTATCTGAAAGAGGCGCCCCGCGTATGAGCGAGCCATCCACAAACCCCGTCCGCGAGGCGATTTTGGAGCTGACCGAGGCCGCTGGTCCCGGAAAGTCGATCAGCGCGGAGCAGGCGGCCCGCGCCGTCAGTGAGAAGAACTTCCAACGTGTGCTGAAAGATGTCCGCGCGGAGGCGATCCGCCTGCACAAGGCAGGGATCGTTCTGATCTATCGCAAAGGCAAGCCGGTGGAGGACCCTGATGTTTTCAAAGGCGTTTACCGGCTGGGCCGGCCTGCCGTGTGAGCCATGCCCAAGCCGCCCGATCCCTTTCATGAGTTTGTCGCGGAAGTGTTCGGGCCCATGGGGCCTGTACGCGTGCGGCGCATGTTTGGCGGGGCAGGCGTGTTCCTGGAGGGGGTGATGTTCGCCCTGCTGGATGATGAAACAATCTATCTGAAAACCGATCCTGACTTGCGCGCTGCCCTTGAAGATGAGGGCGGCGTGCCTTTCATCTGGACCCGGCCCGGCGATGGCAAGCAGGTCGATATGGGCTATGTTCGCATACCGGATGCGGCGCTGGATGATCCCGATTTGGCGAGTGACTGGGGCAGGCGGGCTTTGGCCGTCGCGCGGGCCGCCAAGAAGAACTAGGCGTCAGTTTCCGTAGCGGCGCAGCTCTGTCCGGAACTTGCGTCCGTCCGCCGTCAGAACATATAGCCGGTCATATTCGGCCGCCTCATCAATTGGCGCACCGGGCTTGCCGCCCAGCAGCTTTACCAGTTCAGGCGTCGTATTTGAGTGGCCGACAACCAGGATGTTACCCGGCGTGGCGCGCAGCTGGGCTGCAAAGCTTTCCAGATTGCGCGGATCATATTCGAACACATCCAGATTCTGTGCGCGCGCCGTTGGGGCGGCGGTCTGGCGGGTGCGCTTGTAAGCTGTGGAATAGATGGCGGTGAGGTTCGCGTCTGACAATTCCTGCGCCAGGATGTCTGCGCGCGTACGGCCAATCAGGGTGAGAGCCGGGTCGTCGCCCGATTGCTTCTCGGCGTGGCGTACCAGATAGATCGTGTTGGTGACCGGCGGCGGGGTAGACGCGCAGGCGGCAAGCATCAGGCTGGCAGCGATGGCGGCAAATGTCTGGCGGCGTGTCAGCATCATGCCGCTGCCGGCTGGGCTTTGAGGTGGTCCAACGTGAAGGCTTCGTCGGTCGGACCGTGCTTGCGCAGGTGCATCAGCTTGTTCCAGCCATCCTCAAGCGTAAAGGACTGACTGCGCGGCGCCCACCAAAGGACAAAGCTGGCGCCATGGCTACGGTCCAGCTGGGTCGCGAGGCGGCGCATTCCGGGCGGATGCGTGCGGCCGGAATAGCTGAATTCCTTCAGCGCCTCTATGCCGGTCCATACCGCCATGGTGCAGATCTCAGGCATACCCATGCCTTCAGGGTGCGGCAGCGCATTCGTCATGCCGCGCCATTCTCCGTCCGGTCGACGCACGCCATGAGCGTGCCAGCGCAAGCCTTCGAATTGCTCGGCATCGGCGAAAATACGGGGCAGGATCGCCATGAATACGCGCACGAATTCATTTTCGAAATTGAACTCGCCGAATGGGCGGGCGCAATTGAAATGAATCAAGCGGTAATCTGTATTTATCACGAGTTATCCCCACTCCAGTTTTGGAGGGAATAAATCAAAGGCATTACTCAATTCTTAAGGGAAACAGGGTGGTAGAAAATATACTTAAAGTTTACTTTCCCTTAAACTCGGCGGGCCGTTTCTGAAGGAACGCGCTGACGCCTTCCTTGAAGTCTTCCGTGCGGCCTGCCGTACGCTGAGCAAGACGCTCATCATAGATCGCCTCATCGAAATCATTCTCGCAGGCGCTCCAGATCAGGCTGCGTGCCATGGAGAGGGCCACCGTCGGGCCCTTGGCCAGCTTGTCCGCCATTTCCATGGCGGTTTCCATGAGTTGGTCATCTTCCACGATGCGGTTGACCATGCCCCATTCCATAGCGGTTTCAGCGGGCACCTTGTCTCCGAACAGGGCCATCTCCATTGCGCGTACACGGCCAATCGTACGGGCAAGAAGCCAGGTGGAGCCACCATCGGGCACCAGGCCGATACGGCGGAAAGCCTGAAGGAAATAGGCGCTCTTGCCGCACAGAACGATATCCCCGATCAGAGCGAGGGAGCAGCCGACACCGGCAGCGGCCCCGTTCACGGCGGTAATCACGGGGTGCGGATGTTCCCGAATG
Source organism: Hyphomonas beringensis (assembly GCF_000682755.1). Taxonomy (GTDB): domain Bacteria; phylum Pseudomonadota; class Alphaproteobacteria; order Caulobacterales; family Hyphomonadaceae; genus Hyphomonas; species Hyphomonas beringensis. The sequence goes on along the minus strand of NZ_AWFF01000032.1, from coordinate 222,743 downwards.
GCCTGAACCAGCGGATTGTAATGTGTGGTCAGGGCGCGGCCGGCATCCGGCTTGGACCCTTCATGGCTCAGCTTGGTCGTCAGGCCGCCCGGGCCAAGATTGGCACCGGAGCAGAAGCCGCGGCCTTCACCGGTCAGGATGGTGCAGCGGGCTTCATCCGCAGCGACCTCGAAGGCATGCAGCATTTCCTGGGCCGTATCCACACCGCAGGCATTCAGTGTTTTCGGGTCATTGAACTTGATGATGGCGATATCGCCCTTCAGTTCATAGGAAATCTTCTCGTAGGCCATGCGGCGCGGCTCCCTCTAATGTGTTTATGCGGCCACCTTATTCACTTGCGCGGCCTTGTGAACGCCTGACCCAGCGGAAATGTTTTTTATTTTGTTCACCGCTCATTACGCGTTACCTTCATCCTTGAGGAACACGATAAGGGAGAGAAACAATGGCTCTGGACAACGCGTCTAGCCCGGGAATGAGCGAAATACTGGCAAAGCAGAAGGCAGCCCATATTCGGGATGGGATCCCCTCTGCAGCCAAGCGGATCGAGTGGCTGGACCGGTCCATCGACCTTTTGGTGACGCATGGCGATGCGCTGAGCGAAGCGATGAGCGAGGATTTCGGTCACCGCTCTATGGACCAGTCCGCCTTCACGGATATCGCCGGATCCATCGGTGCGCTGAAGTTTGCCAAAAAGAATGTCGCCAAATGGATGCGCCCCGAGAAGCGCAAGGCGGAGTTCCCGCTGGGCCTTCTCGGTTCCAAATCGGAAATCCGGTACCAGCCCAAAGGCGTGATCGGCGTGATCAGCCCCTGGAATTTCCCGGTAAATCTGACCTTTGCACCGCTGGCCGGTGTCTTCGCGGCGGGCAACCGCACCATGATCAAGCCATCGGAATTTACCGAGGCGACATCCGAGCTGATGAAGAAGCTACTCGCGCAATATTATGATGAAGAAGAAGTCGCGGTCGTTACGGGCGGGCCTGAAATTGGCGCCGAGTTTTCGAAGCTGGCCTTCGATCACATGATCTTCACGGGCGCGACCTCGATTGCGCACCATGTCATGCGTGCGGCAGCGGACAATCTGGTGCCACTGACACTGGAGCTTGGCGGGAAGAGCCCGGTTGTGCTGGGCCGGTCTGCCGACATGCAGAAAGCCGCCAACCGCATCATGGCGGGCAAGACGCTGAATGCCGGACAGATCTGTCTGGCCCCGGACTATGCCTTCGTTCCGCAGGAAAAGAAGGCGGAGTTTGTCGGCGCGGCGACCAAGGCGGTGGAGGCGATGTTCCCGACCGGTCTGAAAGACAATGCCGATTATACGTCTGTCGTGAACCAGCGCCATTATGACAGGATCATGAGCTATATTGAGGAAGCCCGCGACAAGGGCACCGAGGTGATCGAGCTGAACCCGACGGGCGAGAATTTCTCTCAGCAGCCGCATCACAAGATCCCGCCGCACATTATTGTGGACCCTAGCGATGATCTGAAAGTGATGCAGGATGAAATCTTCGGACCGATCCTGCCGATCAAATCCTATGGGGAAACAAAGGATGCGGTGGCATATATCAACGGCCATCCCCGCCCGCTGGGGCTTTACTATTTTGGTGAAGATGCCGCTGAGAAAGACTTCGTGTTGAACAATACGACGTCAGGCGGCGTGACGGTGAATGATGTGATCTTCCATGTTGCGCAGGAAGATTTGCCCTTTGGCGGTGTCGGCCCTTCGGGTATGGGCAGCTATCATGGCCGTGAAGGCTTCTATGAGTTCAGCCACAGAAAATCGGTCTATACGCAAACGGGTAGCGAGATGCTGGCCATGATGCGCCCGCCCTATACGGACAAGTTCCGCAAGCAGGTGAAGGGGCGCGTCAAGCGCTAGGTATCGTCAGCTAGAACGTCAAAGACCCGTCAGCATACCTGGCGGGTCTTTTCATGCGCGGAACCGAAACATTGGGATTTCGTATAGTTCTGGTCACATCACTCCAAGGTGGGGGTGTGTATTCCTATATTCATGCCACGCAGACGTGGCCTGCAAAGAAGGAGATACCGTTATGGAACATATGAAGAAAACACTTGCTGCCGCTGTCGTTCTGGGCGGAGCCGCAACCGGATTTGCCCATGCTGACCGCGAAGATGCCCGCGCCATGGAAGCGGCCAAGATCACATTGATTGAGGCGATCCAGGCTGCGGAAACACATCAGGGCGGCAAGGCCTTCGAAGCCCAGATCGAGGATGACAGCTTCACGCCGGAGTATGAAGTGAACATTCTGGCAGATGGTAAAGTCTATGATGTGCGGGTAAACGCCGAGACTGGAGACGTCATCGGGTCCCGCGAAGATCTGGATGATTGATGTCATTACAGTTCCTGCTGGCCTTGTGCCAGCGGGGGCTGCTGTCTGAGGGCTGGACTGTGCGTATCTTGCTGATCGAAGATGATGCCGAAACGGCGGACTATGTTCTGCGCGGCCTGAAAGAGAGCGGCTGGATGGCAGACCATGCCGCCACCGGGCAGGACGGCCTGATGATGGCGACGGATGCCGGGTATGACATCCTGATTATTGATCGCATGTTGCCAGGCCTCGACGGTTACAAATTGCTGACAATGCTGAGAGCGGGCGGTGATACAACGCCGGCCATTTTTCTGACGGCAGTTTCCAGCATCGAGAGTCGCGTTGAAGGCCTTGAGATTGCTGATGATTATCTGGTGAAGCCATTTGCCTTCTCAGAGCTGAAGGCGCGTATCGGCGCCGTCGCGCGGCGGCCGGCGCGAGAGGCGCAAGAGACAGCCCTGAAGGTGGCGGATCTTGAAATGGATTTGCTGGGGCGCCGTGTAAAGCGCGATGGAGAAGAGATAGGCCTGCAGCCGACAGAGTTTCGCCTGCTGGAATATCTGATGCGTTCCAAGGGGCAGGTGGTGACGCGTACGATGCTGCTGGAGAATGTATGGGATTTCCATTTTGACCCAAAGACGAATATCGTGGAAACACATATCAGCCGCTTACGGAGCAAAGTGGACAAGCCGTTCGGCAGAGAATTGATCCAGACCATACGTGGCGCAGGGTACATGATTGCAGATGCAGACGCCCCGGCTTCTTAGAACCGCGCAGTTTCGTTACGCGCTTGGCGCGGCGCTGTTGTTTGCGCTGCTGTCGTCCATCATGGGCGCATTCCTGTATTATGGTGTGCGCGATGGCATGGAGCGTCAGCTGAAGGAGTATATTCGGACAGAGACAAGCCACCTTATGGGGGACTATCAGGACCAGGGCATTGACGAATTGGTGCACGACATACGCGAACGTGTGGAGCGCACCCCGAGCCCACGCATGCTGTATGTGGTCGAGGCACCAAACGGGCGGCGCATCTTCGACCGCATTGAGCTGCCAAAGCAGGCTGGCTGGAGCCGCCTGACACGGGACAGCCGACCGGACATCATTCTGAACACGGTCAGACTGGAAGATGACTATTGGCTGGGGGTTGGGGCGGAGGCCCGTGGTCAGTATGAATTTTCCCGCGCTTTCCGGCACTTTCTGGCTCTGGCGATTGCCGGGATTGTGCTGCTCAGCTCCGTGGCCGGTCTGCTGATCAGCCAGCGGTTCCTAGCGCGTCTCAAGCGCTTTAATACTTTTGCTGCGCGTGTAGGTGAGGGCGACCTGTCTGTTCGCATGCCAACAGAAGGAATGGGCGAGGATCTGAGGCCTCTGGCAGACACAGTGAACCGGATGCTGGAGCAGATTGAAATCCTGCTGGATGATGTCCGCCACAACTCAGCGAGCATCGCGCATGATTTGCGCACGCCGCTGGGGCATTTGCGCCAGACGCTGGAAAGCCTCGCAGCGCAACAGTCCGGAGCCGCAGCGCGGGAAAAGTGCGAGAAGGCGATTGCAGAGCTGGATAATATCCTTTCCACTTTCTCAGCTCTGCTGAGGATCGGGGAGCTCGAATCCGGCAGTGCGGAAGTACGCGCTGACCGGGTAGATTTAAGCAAGCTTCTGGAGACTTTGGCCGAAACCTATGCGCCCGTGGCCGAAGAGGCCGGGCAGGTCATGTCTGCTGATATCACGCCCGGCGTGACGGTCTCCGGCGATCAAAACCTGCTGGTGCAGCTTTTTTCGAACCTTCTGGAGAATGCTGTGCGCCATGCCGGAGCGGGCGCCGAGATTGAAGTGTTCCTGCGGAGAGAGGCCGATGCAGCGGTATGCGGCGTATCCGATAACGGGCCCGGCATACCAAGGGCCAACCAGGCGGACATGCTGAAACCCTTCCGGCGGATGGACACAAGCCGCAGCACCCGGGGAAGTGGACTTGGGCTCAGCCTGGTGCGCAGCATCGCCGCCCGCCATGACGCAGAATTGTCCCTTAAGGACACTGCGCCAGGCCTTGTTGTTGAACTGATTTTTCCGAAGACGGACTAGCGGCGCAGGAAGGCCGGGATGTCGTCGCCAAAACCTTTGACATTGTCCGGGGCCGGATCCAGCACCAGATCATCATCCTTGCGCTTGCGATCTTTTTCGCGCTTCGGCTTACGCTCACGCTTTGGCTTTTCTGAACTGGCCTCGTCAGACTTCGCTGGCTTGTCGGCTTTCTTGGCCTTGGCGGGCTTGTCTTCCTTGGCAGGCTTTTCGGCCTTGGCCTCTTTTTCGTCTGGTGCGTTAGCGGTCTCGGCTTCGGTGGCAGCGTCGCTTTCTTCCGTGCGACGCGTGCGCGAGCGGCTGCCGCGCGAGGAGCGCTCGCTGCGATCATTGCTGCGCGAACCCCGGCGGCCACGGCTGCGGCTTTCTTCCGGGGGCAGATTTTCGATCTCTTCGAGCAGGCCTTCCGGCATGAACTCTTCCACATCCTGCTGGATCATCTTGAGGACAAAACCCCAGGACTTTTCATCATCTGGCGAGACGAGTGTGTAGGCTTCGCCCTTGCGGCCTGCGCGGCCTGTGCGGCCGATGCGGTGCACATAGTCTTCATCCTTTGGCGGAGGCGCATAGTTGAAGACGTGGGACACTTCGGGAATGTCGAGACCGCGGGCGGCAACATCAGAGCCAACCAGCAGGGTCAGGTCACCATCGCGGAATTTCTGCAGCACTTCGCTGCGGACAGCCTGGGGCAGGTCGCCATGGATGGCGGCGGCGTCATGGCCGTGCTTGGACAGCGAGGCGGCGACGATGTCGACTTCTACCTTCCGGTTACAGAAGACAATGCCGTTCTGAACATCGCAGGCTTCGATCACGCGGCGCAGGGCCGTGCGTTTTGCCTTGGCGCTGTTGTTCGGCAGTTTGACAACGTGTTGTGTGATCGTCTCGGCAGTTTGCGCCGGACGGGACACTTCGATCTTCTTCGGGCTGTTCTGGAACTTCTTGGCGAGGTTCGCGATTTCCGGCGGCATGGTGGCCGAGAAGAGCAGGGTCTGGCGGCGCGGCGGCAGCAGGCTGCAGATCTTTTCGATATCCGGGATGAAGCCCATGTCCAGCATGCGGTCGGCCTCATCAATGATGAGATAGTCGACGCCCATGAGCAGCAGCTTGCCGCGCTCGAACTGGTCCATCAGGCGGCCGGGGGTTGCGATCAGAACGTCTACGCCGCGTTGCAGCAGAACTTCCTGTTCCTTGAAGCTTACGCCGCCGATCAGCAGCGCCATGGTGAGCTTCAGATACTTGCCGTATTTCTCGAATTGTTCCGCCACCTGAGCAGCGAGTTCGCGCGTCGGGCAGAGGATCAGGCAGCGCGGCATGCGTGCGCGGGCACGACCACGGGCCAGGCGGTGGATCATTGGCAGCACAAAGGCGGCCGTCTTGCCGGTGCCGGTCTGGGCTACGCCCGTGACATCCCCGCCCGCAATGACGTGCGGAATGGCTTCTGCCTGAATTGGAGTGGGGTGTGTGTAGCCAGCCTCAGTGACGGCTTTCAGTACGTTTGGCCCTAGGCCAAGGTCTGCGAATGTAATCTCGGTCAAATCTATCGTTCCCGGAATGGTATCTTTTTTAAACCCGAGCGGCCCCTCTGGCCGCAATTCCTGCATTCAGCGCCTCAGTGCGCATTCAGCAGGCCGGGCGATTCCATTGCCCGGAGCGTCGTGTTGCGCTGCACATAAGCCAAACTGTGGATAAATGGAAGGGGGGCGGTTCAGCTTTTCGGATACCGCCGGTTTGTCAGCGCTCGTTGCTGAGCGCGCGGACAAGGTAGGGTGGGGAAGCGTTGGTCCAGCCGCTTATATCCGGCTGCTGGAAACGTATTTGCTTTGGAGCGTAAAAAAGCCCCCTCATCGCCAGGATGAGGGGGCTATTTTGAAATCAGGCGCCTGCGTCAGCGAGATTCTGGTTGGCAAAATCCCAGTTCACAAGGTTATTCAGGAAGGCGTCCATATAGTTCGGACGGCTATTCTGATAGTCCAGATAATAGGCGTGCTCCCAGACATCCATAGTCAGGATCGGGGTGGCCGCGTCATCGGTCAGCGGGGTTTCGGCGTTTGGAGTCTTCGCGATGGACAGCTTGCCATCCTTGTAGACCAGCCATGCCCAGCCGGAGCCGAACTGTCCGCCACCAGCGCCTTTGAAGGCTTTGACGAATTCGTCATAACCGCCGAGATCGCGGTCGATCAGCTCAGCCACCTTGCCGTGCGGCTTGCCGCCACCGCCCGGTTTCATGGAGTGCCAATAGAAGGTGTGGTTCCAGACCTGGGCCGCATTGTTGAAGAGGCCGGCCTTGGAGCTGTCAGCGGCGGCTTTCTTCACGATCGTTTCCAGCGAATCGTCGGCCATGTCGGTGCCTTCGATCAGGCCGTTCAGGTTGTTGACGTAAGCGGCGTGGTGCTTGCCGTGGTGAAAGTTCAAGGTCTCTTCGGAGATATGCGGAGCGAGGCCATCGCGGGCATATGGGAGATCAGGGAGGGAAAAAGCCATTTGGGCGTCCTTTCTTGCAGCAAAGTGTCTAGTCTAATAACGCGTCTTCCCACATATGGGTTGCATGTCCAACAAGACTACCCCCCTTTCGAAATCTCAATGGGACGCCATCGACAAGCGGATCCTGCGTGCGGACGAGGATCGCTGGATTTCCAGTCGCTATGCGCCTGCCGAGTTCCGCAACACACTGGTCGCGCTCTATGCTCTGGCCTATGAGCTGGCGCGGGTGCGGCTTGTCGTGTCGGAAGAAGGCTTGGGCCTGATCCGTTTCCAATGGTGGCGGGATGCCATTTCCGAGATCGAGGCCGGGAAGGTGCGCGAGCATGATGTCGCCCGCGCGCTGATGGAGGAGGTCATGGCGGGGCGGTTGAAGACGCGCGCCCTGCAAAACCTGGTCGATGGCTACCAGACCGCGTTTGAGGAAGACGACCGCGACAAGGAACCAGAAGCCTGGCTGGCCCTGACGGCGGCCAATGTGCTGGCGCCGATACATGATTGGGGCGAAGAGATTCGGGAAGTCGCGCCGTTCTTTGCGGCGTCTCGCCGGTCGGACTCAAAGGCCTATGGCCCGATCATGCCCCCGGCCCCGAAACCGATCCGTCCGGCGATCGCGCATTTCCGCCTGCGCAAGCACTACATCGAAGGGCGCAATCCGAACCCGGTGCAAAAGCGCCTGTCCGTGTTGCAGGCCATTCGCACCGGCAAGGTCTAGGCCTCGAACGCCTTCAGGATGGGGCATGCGCCGCCATCCTCCTGGGCGCATTCTTCCGCAAGCCGCTTCAAGGATGCCCGGGCCCGCTGCAATTCCTTGATCTGGGCATCCAGCGCCTTGAGGCGCTCTGTTGCCATTTGTCTGGCTTCGGTGCGGTCTGTCATGGCGTCGAGTTCGATCAGGCGGGCGATTTGCTTCAACGTGAACCCGGCGGCCTGCGCCGACCGTATGAACCGAAGGCGCTCCACATCTGCGCGGCCATACTGGCGGATGCCGCCTGACGTGCCACTGCCTTGCGGGCGTTCCGGCAGCGGCATCAGGCCCTGACGCTGATAGTAGCGGACGGTTTCCACACCAACGCCGCCAGCTTCGGCCAGCTTTCCAATGGGAATCTGAAGATCGTCTTGCAACCGTACCATGGTACGGGGGTTATATAGACAAGGTCAGACGTCCACAATTGGAGTTTCCCATGTCCACGACCAAACCGATTGCTCATCTCTACCGGATGAAAATGCCCTCCCATATCTGTCCATTCGGGCTGAAGAGCCGCGCGCTCCTTCGGCGGGAGGGCTATGAGGTCGATGACCATCTCCTCACCTCGCGCGAGGAAACAGATGCCTTCAAGCAAGAGCATGACGTCAAAACAACGCCGCAGACTTTCATCGATGGCAAGCGCATCGGCGGGTATGACGATCTGCAGGCCCATTTCGGCAGGAAGACAAAGGACAAGGACGAGAAGACCTACACGCCTGTCATTGCGATCTTTGCGTCGGCTGCGCTGATGGCGCTGGCTACAAGTTGGGCCGCCTATGGCAGCCTGCTAACTGTGCGCGCGGCGGAATGGTTCATCGCGATCAGCATGTGTGTGTTGGCCATTCAGAAACTGCGCGACCTGGAGAGCTTCACGAACAGTTTCCTCGGCTATGACCTGCTGGCGCGGAAATGGGTGCGCTACGCCTATATCTATCCCTTCGCTGAATTGCTGGCGGGCGTTCTGATGATCGCGGGTGCACTGATCTATCTTGCTGCGCCGGTTGCGCTGGTGATCGGGGGGATAGGCGCTGTGTCTGTCTATCGCGCCGTCTACATCGAGAAGCGGGACCTGAAATGCGCCTGTGTCGGGGGCGACAGCAATGTACCCCTCGGCTTCGTATCGCTGACCGAGAATATCATGATGGTGGCGATGGCGATCTGGATGCTTGTGAAATAGAGCAGACAGGTGCGACCAAATTGCAAATGAGTTTCATTACCGGTTGACCTTTGCGAGCAGTCTCAATAGCGAGACTGAAAATCATTCGCAAAATGGAAGGTTCGGGAATGAGATCATTTATGGGGCAAACCGCATTGGCAGGCGTGATCTTCACAAGTGCCGCATTTGGCTCTCCGGCCTGGGCACAGGAACAGATTGATGCTCCGGCGGCACAGGGCGACGAATCCGAAGAGGAAATGCGCCTGCGCGATGTGGTCGTCACAGCGGCCGGCTTTGAACAGCTGATCCAGCAGGCACCGGCATCCATCTCCATGATGTCGCGTGAGGAGCTGGAAGAAGGCCGCTATCAAAGCCTGGCGGAAGCCATTTCCAATGTCGAAGGGGTCGACGTCGGAAGTTCTGTTGGCAAGACCGGCGGACTGGAAATCTCGATTCGCGGAATGCCGAGCGACTATACGCTGGTGCTGGTGGATGGCCGGCGACAGAATGCAGCAGGGTCCATCACGCCAAACGGCTTTGGCTCTACTTCCTCCAGCTTCATTCCGCCGATGTCGGCGATTGAGCGGATCGAGGTGGTTCGCGGGCCCGTCTCCACGCTTTACGGGTCAGATGCCATGGGCGGTGTCGTCAATGTCATCACGCGCAAGGTTGGCACCAAATGGGGCGGCTCTGTCTCTGCCGATGCGACGCTTCAGTCTGATGATGATTTCGGCAACATCTATGGCACGAACCTCTACGCAAATGGCCCCTTGGTGAAAGACTTGGTCGGCCTGGCCGTGCGAGGCCGCTATCAGACGCGCGAAGCGTCTGATCTTAGCTATAGGGATGAAAACGGTGATCCCATCGAGATCAGCAAGCGCGGCCCCAGCCCGGTCGAAAATGAGATCTGGTCTCTCGGTGGGCGCCTCAGCATCACGCCGAATGCCAACCATGACATCATGATCGACTATGATGTGACCGAACAATGGTATGACAACTCCCAGGCCCAGCTCGGGACAATTGGTACGCGTGGCTATGCCGAAGAGCTGGAGTTCAATCAGGAAGAGCTGGTTCTGGCGCACAATTGGCGCCTCTCCTTCGGCGAGTTGCAAAGCACGCTTTCACGCGGTGAACGCGAGACTGTTGGGCGCATCCTGCCCAGTGATGTGCCGGGCACGGACCGGGTTGCCGGAGACCCGCGCGAACTGGTGTCGACCAATACTGTGTTCGACACAAAGTTCTTCTCTCAATGGGGCAATCACACCTTCGCGCTGGGTGGCCAGTATTGGGATGCAGAGATGGTGGACGGCGTCGCGCCCGAACCCTACACGCATGAGCAATGGGCCCTCTTTGCGGAAGATACCTGGCAGATCGTACCGACTTTCAATCTGACCTATGGCGCACGCTTTGATGACCATAGTCAGTTCGGAGACCATTTGAGCCCTCGTGTTTATGGCGTCTGGAACGTCTCTGATCGCTGGACTGTGAAAGGCGGTGTCAGCCAGGGCTTCAAGACCCCGCGTCTCGACCAGATCGCCGAAGGTATTACGGGCTTTACCGGCCAGGGCACGCGCCCGGTCATCGGTACGCCATCCCTGAAACCGGAAACCAGCACAAGTACGGAAGTCGCAGTCTTCTATGATAATCGCGATAATTTCCGGGCTGATGTCACGGTCTTCCACAACAAATTCGAAGACAAGATCGCCACCGGTAGACCCTTGGACAATTGTTCCTTCGGCCTGACGGAAGATGAGTATGAGGCCGGCCAGACCGCATTTCCGGATTGCGCTGATTATGGATACTGGCCGGCTGTGGAAAGCTATGCCCAGACGGTAAATGTGGACGAGGCCGTGACGCAGGGCGTGGAAGCAAGCTTCCGTTGGGCCTTCCTGGAGGACTGGTCTCTGCGCGGAAACTATACCTATACGGATAGTGAGCAGAAAAGCGGAAGCCAGAAAGGGTTGCCGCTCAGCGACACACCAGAGCATATGCTGAATGGAAACCTGCGCTGGAATGCGACGGACAAGCTCTCCCTCTGGCTGCGGGGCGAGTATCGCAGCTCACGGTTCCGCAGTCCTGACCGGCGCGGGAACAATTCGGCGAGAGACGCCTATGGCGACTACAAGGCCTATGAAGTGTTCCATATGGGCGGATCATATGCCGTAAGCGAAGCCGTGTCGTTCAATGCCACGATCTACAATCTGCTCGACAAGGACTTCGTGAAGTACGAGCCCTATGTCAGCAATACGAGCACGAACGAGATTTCCTACACCAATCTCTATGCCATCAACCAAGAGCCTCGGCGGCTGTGGGTTTCGGTGAATGTGGACTTCTGATCCTGAGGCGCCCTGTCACCTGATCGGTGATGGGGCGTTTCTCTCAAGTGCCGCGCGTGTCGCCATAGAGGTGGATGTGCAGACGGCCGGTAAAGTTGTAGCCCGCCTTCAGGCAGGCCTCGGCGAGCCAGTGTTCGCGTTGGTGCAGCTCCTGCGGCGTGCGGCCTTCCGGCATCAGCCAGACGCGCGAGGCCGGCATGCCCGCCTCAGCCACGAGGGCTTTTACCTCTTCAAGGTCTGATGGGGTCTCGATCACAATCTTGAAATTCGCGCGCGCATCATTCGCGTAGAAACGGAGCGTTTCCAGCTTGAAGCGGATGGCGAGGTCATTGCCCGAATGAGCGAGTTTGGGCGACACATTGAACTGGTCGATCAGCTCTGCGGCAAGACCGAGAGGCTTGATCGTGCCATTGGTTTCAATTTCGATGTAGAAGCTTGGGTCCACCTCTTTCAGGCGTTGGATCAGCTCTCCCAGTTCGCGCTGCTGCAGCAGAGGTTCACCGCCCGTGAAGATGATGCGACGGCATGGTAGGGCGAGCAGATGTGCGGTCAGTTCTTCTACCGTGCGGTCGACCGTTTCCTGGGCCCGGTCATATTTGCGCGGCGCGCTGGGGGCGTCGTCCCGGTGCTGGAACTCCGTATCCTGGAAATTCCAGGTATAGGCCGTGTCACACCAGACGCAGTGGAGATTGCATTGTGACAGCCGGACAAACACGCTTGGCTTTCCGGCAGAGACGCCCTCACCCTGCAGCGAGTGAAAGATTTCAGGCACGCCGGGGTCTGTTACGGCGAGGCGCATGACTATTCCGCCGGAACCACGGCTTCGGCCTTCAGCCAGGCGTCAAAATCCTCCAGCGCCCGCACAGCCTGTGCACGTTTCTTGGCGCGGCCCTTGTCCTTGCCGCGCAGGCGTTTGCCGTCAGGCCCATGTTTCGGGAAATCCGCGATGTCCGGGAAAAGGCCGAAATTGACGTTCATCGGCTGGAAGCTGGCCTTGCCCTCAAGGTGACCGCCAGTGATGTGGCGGACGAGGGAGCCGAGCGCGGTCGTTTCCGGCGGAGGTGCCAGTGGTTTGCCAAGGCGCTCTGCCGCGGCAAAGCGGCCAGCGAGCAGGCCCATGCCGGCGCTTTCCACATAACCTTCGACGCCCGTCACCTGACCTGCAAAGCGCAGGCGCGGCAGGCTCTTCATGCGCAGCTGGTCATCCAGCAGCTTGGGAGAGTTCAGGAAGGTGTTGCGGTGGATGCCGCCCAGACGTGCGAATTCTGCCTTTTCCAGGCCCGGGATCATACGGAAGATGTCTGTCTGCGCGCCATATTTCAGCTTGGTCTGGAAGCCGACCATGTTCCACAGCGTGCCGAGGGCATTATCCTGGCGCAGCTGGACGATGGCGTGGGCCTTGATGTCCGGCTGGTGCGGATTGGTCAGGCCAACGGGCTTCATGGGGCCGAACCGCAGGGTCTCGCGGCCCCGCTCTGCCATGACCTCAATCGGCAGGCAGCCTTCAAAGTAAGGCGTGTCCTTTTCCCAGTCCTTGAACTCTGTCTTCGGCGCCTCGATCAGGGCATCGAGAAAAGCGTTATACTGGTCTTCATCCAGCGGGCAGTTGATGTAAGCCGCCGTGTCGCCGCCCGGCCCCGGCTTGTCATAACGGCTCTGTCGCCAGGCTTTCGTCATGTCGATGGAGTCGAAATAGACGATCGGTGCGATGGCATCGAAGAAGGCCAGATCGTCTTCACCGGTATGGGCGTGGATAGCTTCCGCCAGCTTGATGGAGGTCAACGGGCCGGTGGCGATAATGACGCTGTCCCAGTCTTCTGGAGGGATGCCGTCAATTTCCTCACGCACGATAGTGACGTTCGGATGCGCTTCCAGCTTCGCGGTGACAGCTTCGGCAAAGCCTTCGCGGTCCACGGCCAGTGCGCTGCCGGCAGGCACCTGATGGGCATCGGCCGTCTGAATGATCAGGCCATTGGCGCGGCGCATTTCCTCGTGAAGCACACCGACCGCGTTGGACTCATGGTCATCTGATCGGAAGGAATTGGAGCAGACAAGCTCAGCCAGATTGTCTGTCTGGTGGGCATCCGTGCCCCGAACGCCACGCATTTCGTGCAGGATGACGGGTACGCCCGCATTTGCGGCTTGCCAGGCAGCTTCGGAACCGGCCATGCCGCCGCCGATTATATGTACAGGTTTGATGCTCATGCCGCGGATGTGCGGGGCAAGTGCGGTCGCGTCAAGATGGCCTATGCCGTCATTGACCGTGGCAAGAGCAGGATCAGGTGTGTATGGAGGGCTTCATGACTCAGAAATTGCCCGTTCTGGACCTTGTGAGAGATGCGTGGATGCTGGCGTTCAAGGCGCTGCGTCCATCTCTTTTTGTCATGTTGGCCTTGCTTGTCGCGGGCGGTGTCTACACCTTTGCCGTGGGCCCCGGATCTGCATTGGGAGATGCGGCGCCAGCCATCGCGGCGCTGGTCGTATTCGTGGTCGGTATCGAGTTTTCGCTTGTCACATATCGCGTGATGCTGGGCACAAGGCATGGCGACCGGCTGCGCCTGGTCCATGCCAATTTGTCTGTTTATGTCGCCTTCCTTTTCGTGGGCGTCTTTATCGGATTTTTCCTGCTGACCTTGCCCGGTATTTTGCTGAAAGCGTCAGGTCGCACGGACCTCAACGCCGATACGCCGCCGGATGTGGTGCAGCAGGCTCTGGTGGACATGCTGCCCAGCGCATATGGCGCCATTTTGATTGTGGCCTGTGTCGCTGGCGCGCTGGCGCTTTGCTATATGGCGATCCGCCTGCTTCTGATCGGTGCGGCCACAATCAGCCTGCGCCGGACCATGGTGTTTCGCACATGGGGGTGGACAAAGGGCCATGTCATTTCGCTCTCCCTGGCCGCACTGGCGACACATCTTGCGCCGTTTGCGGTGGCGGTTCTGATCAATTGGGGGCTGCATGGGGTTTGGGGACAGAGTGGTGTTGGGGCATTCCTGTCCGGTTTCGTCGGCATGTTGTTGCTGGTGCCGTTTCTGCTGGCAGGCCATGGACTGGCCGTGGCGGCCTTGCGTCGCCTGCAACCGGAACAAGACCCCACCGGGTGATTGCCCTCACATCCCAAAACGCTCTATCGTGGCGACGGGATGAAAGAGTGATCAAGGGGGCTTTGAGTGCTGAAGCGATTTACATTTGACGGAGCGCTTTCCAGCCCGTTCAGGGCGGCGCATGCGAACTCATTCCCCTGGCTCTTCGCTGCCAGCTATGCTGCGCTGACGAGCGTTGGCTTTATGCTCCTGCTGTTTCTGGGCAAGGATGGCATTCTCTCAATCGCGGATACGATTGAGAAGATCGACAAGATGGATGTTGATGGGGCGGACCCTTTCACGGTCTTCCGAATGATCATTGGGTCCTTTGCGCCGCTCTTTCCGTGGATTGCGCTGGGGTCCTTCGGCGCCTGGGTGATCTGGTCTGTCTTTCAGGCCGCCAGCCAACGTCGCTATGTGCGGGATGAGCGCTTTAGCCTGCGTTTTGGCGGAGATGAATTGCGCATGATGGTTGTCAGCCTGCTCTGGGGCGGTTTGCAGCTGGTCTTCACCATCATCCCAATCATTATCTTCTTTGGCGGCATGCTTGATGTCGTCGACTTGGCCCTGTCTCAGGAGGATGACCCCCGTCTTGTCGGCCGGGTTATGACGACCATGCTACTGGGTGGCTTCGTGTGGCTCATCCTGTTCATTGCCTATGTCTTCTTCGCGACGCGGCTGGCGCCCTGTTTTGCGCTGACTATCAAGGAAAGACGCATCAGCTTCTTTGATGCATGGAACGTGTCACGCGGCCGTTTCTGGCCCATATTGGGGGCCTATCTGATCTGGGCCATAGGTGGCGGGATGGCTGTATCGGTGATTGATCAGATCCTCCAGATGCCCATCGGCATGTCGGTCATGCCGCGGCTTGAGAGACTTCAAACAGGTGAGGAATTGGTTGCCCTGGTCATGAGCGCCAGCTTTCTGATTCCGCTTTTCATCTATTCGTTTCTGCGCATGTTTACGGCAGGCTTGCTGATGCATGCTGTGGCGGGGCCCGCAGCCTTTGCGGCGCGTCATGATCCAAGGGGCAGCGTAGACGATGAAATCGCGATGGATGCGTTTAACTAGGAATCTCCAATGACACAGTTGCAATTTTCATTCGGCAATGCGCTGAACCATTTCTCACGTACGGGCGGCCCGAAGGGCTTTTTGTGGAAATTTGCCCTGGCCTATGGAGTGTGTTCCCTGCTGGTGCAGGCGGCGAGCGCCTTTTTCATGGGCTCTTACTATGCCGCCATGTTCAATCCGGCGATGATGGGTAATCCCGATGCCTTGAATGATGCGATGCTGCAGAATTTCGGGCGGATCATGATTGGCTATGCGATCTCGCTGGTTGGCGGGATCGCACTATGGACGGTTTTTGAAGCGGCCAGCCAGCGGCGCTATATGCGCGGCGAGGGCTTCAGTCTCAGATTTGGCGCGGATGAAGGACGAATTCTGCTGATCGGCCTGATCTGGATCGGGATCTTTCTGGCGCTTTATATCGGGCTGTTCATTGTCATGCTCGTTCCTATGGGAGTGCTGGCATTTACCGCGTCCTCGGGCAGCGATGGCGGAACGGCTTTTGCTGTTTTGCTGATGCTTGTCTTTATACTCGCCTATATGGTTTTCGCGCTTTGGTTCTGCGCGCGCTTCTCGCCGGCTGCGGCGATGACCATCCGGGACAAGACCATTCAGTTTGGGGAAGCCTGGCGCGTCAGCAAGGGCAAGGCGTGGACCATTGTCGGCAGTTGGATTGTGCTCATGCTGATCAGCACGGTGGTGCTCGTAGTGCTTTATATTGCGTTCGGGGCATTTGCCCTCGTTTCGCTTTTGCCGGCCCTGCAAGGGAATGGTGATCCCGAAGCCGTATTGTCAGGAATGATGTCGCCTCAGTTCATTCTGCCCCTGATCATTTTCGGAGCACTTTACATGTTCATCACTGCCGCGCTGATGCACATCTTTGGCGGCCCGGCGGCGCTTGCTGCCAGGGCAGATCCGAACTGGGTCAACAATCCGGAAATGGACAAGACCTTCAGCTGACCAGAGAGACCGTCGCCGCGCGAGGCAAGAGCGCCTCTATTTGGCGGTGCTCTTGCTACGCGTTTTGGTTTTGGCGGGGGCTTTCTTAGCCGGGCTTTTGGCCGGTTTCTTTGTGGACGTCGTCTTGGTCTCAGCCTTGGCCCTGGCTTTCGCCTTGGGTTTTGGCGCGGCTTTAGGTTTTGACGCCGGTTTGGTCTCAGCTTTGGGCTTTGCTTTGGTCTTGGCGGACTCTGCCGCTCTCACCCGTTTGTTACGGGCCGCGCGGCGCTCATCCTGACGGCGGAAGGTCTCGGCCAGATGCTTGCCTGTCCAGCTCTCCTCGCAAGCGGCAATGTCTTCCGGCGTTCCGGCCGCTACCAGTTGGCCCCCGCCATCCCCGCCTTCAGGGCCCAGATCCAGAACCCAGTCTGCCGTCTTCACGACATCCAGATTGTGCTCGATCACCACAACCGTATTGCCAGTGTCGACCAGAGAGTGGAGCACTTCGAGCAGCTTGCGTACGTCTTCGAAATGAAGGCCGGTGGTCGGCTCGTCCAGAATGTAAAGCGTCTTGCCAGTGGCGCGTTTCGACAATTCCTTGGCGAGCTTCACGCGCTGCGCCTCACCGCCGGACAACGTCGTCGCCTGCTGGCCAACTTTCACATAGCCGAGGCCGACTTCATTCAGCGTGTCGAGCTTGGTCGCGATGGCGGGCACGGCAGAGAAGAATTTCGCCGCATCCTCGACCGTCATGTCCAGCACGTCTGCAATGGACTTGCCCTTGAAGAGGACTTCGAGTGTCTCGCGATTGTAGCGTTTGCCCTTGCAGGTCTCGCAGGTGACATAGACATCCGGCAGGAAGTGCATCTCGATCTTGATGACCCCGTCGCCCTGACAGGCCTCGCACCGGCCCCCCTTCACATTGAAGCTGAAGCGTCCCGGCGCATAGCCGCGTGCCTTGGCTTCCGGCAGACCGGCAAACCAGTCGCGGATCGGACCGAACGCGCCGGTATAGGTGGCCGGGTTCGACCTTGGGGTCCGGCCGATCGGGCTCTGGTCGATGTCGATCACCTTGTCGAGATGCTGCAGGCCCTCGATGCTTTGATAGGGCTGCGGCGGTGCGGAGGCCCCGTTCAGTTTGCGGGCGAGCGCCTTATAGAGCGTCTCGATGATCAGCGTGGACTTGCCGCCGCCAGACACGCCCGTGATGCAGGTGAAGCTGCCGAGCGGAATCGTAGCGGTCACATTCTTCAGATTGTTACCGGTTGCGCCTTTCAGGGTGACTTTGCGCTTGGCTTTCTCGACCGGGCGACGCTTCGGAATCGGGATTTCCTTGGTGCCGTTCAAATAATCAGCTGTCAGGCTTTTCGGATTGGCCATCACCTCTTCCGGCGTTCCCTCGGCGATGATCTGTCCGCCATGAACGCCGGCCGCCGGGCCCATGTCGATCACATGATCGGCGGTCAGGATCGCATCTTCGTCATGTTCCACAACGATGACGGAGTTGCCGAGATCGCGCAGGCGTTTCAGCGTTTCCAGCAGGCGATCATTATCGCGCTGGTGCAGACCGATGCTCGGCTCGTCCAGCACGTAGAGTACGCCTGTCAGGCCGGAGCCAATCTGGCTGGCCAGTCGGATACGCTGGCTTTCTCCGCCCGACAGCGTGCCGGAGGCGCGGCTGAGCGTCAGATATTCCAGGCCGACATCATTCAGGAAGTCGAGACGGTCATTGATCTCTTTCAGAATGCGGCTGGCGATTTCGTTCTGCTGCTTGGTAAGCGATTTATGGACTTGGGCAAACCATTCATGGGCCTGCTTGATGGAGAACGCGCCGGCGTCTGAAATGTCGAGCGTGTCGATCTTTACGGCCAGGGCTTCCGGCTTCAGGCGCTTGCCACCACAGGCCGGGCACGGCGCGGCAGCCTGGAATTTGGCGATCTCGTCGCGCACCCACTGGCTGTCTGTCTCACGGTAGCGGCGCTCAAGGTTCGGGATGACGCCTTCAAACGTCTTCTTCACCTCATAGCGGCGCATACCGTCATCATAGACGAAGTTTACCTCATCCTTGCCCGTGCCGAACAGGATGATGTTATGGACTTCCTCTGACAGCTGGTTCCAGGGCTTCTTCAGGTCAAAGCGGTAATGCGCCGACAGGGCCTGCAGTGTCTGGGTCTGGTAGGGCGATGTCGACTTGGCCCAAGGGGCAATGGCGCCGTTCAGCAGGTCCAGATCCTTGTCCGGGACAACAAGGCCAGCATCGACTTTCAGTTGCTCGCCGAGGCCGTCACAAGTCGGGCAGGCGCCAAAGGGATTGTTGAACGAGAACAGGCGCGGCTCGATCTCCGGAATGGTGAAACCGGAGACCGGGCAGGCGAAATTGGCGCTGTAAGTGATGCGCTTTGGCTCTGTCTCGCCCTCTTCCAGGTCGGCATACTCACCAATCGCGATGCCGTCTGCGAGCCCAAGGGCGGTTTCGAAACTCTCGGCAAGGCGCTGTTCCATGCCTTCGCGCACGACGATCCGGTCAACGACCACATCAATGTCGTGCTTGAATTTCTTGTCGAGCTTGGGCGGGTTTTCGAGTTCGTGGAACTCTCCATCCACTTTCACGCGCTGATAGCCATTCTTCAGAAGCTCGGCGAATTCCTTGCGGTACTCCCCCTTCCGGCCGCGCACGATGGGCGCAAGCAAATAGAGGCGCGTGCCTTCCGGCAGGTCCATCGTGCGGTCCACCATCTGGCTGACGGTCTGGCTTTCGATGGGCAGGCCGGTGGCTGGAGAATACGGAACGCCGACGCGCGCCCACAGCAAGCGCATATAGTCGTAGATCTCTGTCACCGTACCGACGGTGGAGCGCGGGTTGCGGCTGGTCGTTTTCTGCTCAATCGAAATGGCGGGCGACAGGCCCTCAATGCTCTCGACATCGGGCTTCTGCATCAGTTCCAGGAACTGGCGCGCATAAGCGGACAGCGACTCGACATAGCGGCGCTGGCCCTCGGCATAGATCGTGTCGAAGGCGAGTGAGGATTTGCCGGAGCCGGACAAGCCTGTCATCACAACCAACTCGCCGCGCGGAATATCCACGTCGACATTTTTGAGGTTGTGTTCCTTGGCGCCGCGAACGCGAATGAAGGGAGACTCGGCCATTGAAGGGCTCTCTCGAAAATGGGGGTCTGTTGGCTGTTCACATCATGTGTGCCGGAAATCGTATTCCGCCACAAGAACAAAAACGGAACTATCGGATTCGCTGCGCAAATGGCTGCGATTGCTGCAGATCAGGCCGGTTTTCAGTCCGTCTGGGCATAAGCTGAAGCAAGAAAGATCAGGATTTGGCGGGAAACACTGCCTTGGTAATCATGGGAAGGCGTCCGCATGCCCACCAGCATGCCCAGGCAATTGCCGCGCCGAGCAGGCCATCCACCAGATAGTGCCAGGCCAGGATAACGGATGTGAACAAGATGATGAGGAAATAGATGCCAGTCAGCCAGCGTGTCAGCGTGGTGCGGCCGAACATGAGAGCGAACAGGAATGAGGTGGCGCAATGCATGCTGGGCATGGCGGAAATGCCGCCGACGCCTAACGAGCCCCCCCGATAACTTTGCCAGAGCATGTCCTGTGTCTGCAGCGCGTTGATGTGGCCAGCCTCCATCAAGCGCGTCATCTGGGGGGCGTAATAGTCCGGCTGGGCGAGGCTGACATGATCAAAATAACACGGACCGGCAGATGACAAAGCGATGGCCAGAACGTTTCCGCCCACAAACCAGGTGAGCATCAAGGCGAGACAATAGCGCAACTGGCGCGCAGTGTCGCCGCCGCGATAGATAAAACAGAATGCCCAGCTGCCCACCAGTGCGGCCATCCAGAAATCATAGATCAGGTCCAGCCCGCGCAGAAGGTAAGGGACATGATAGACCCATTCAAATAAGCGCCAGGGCGCAACACCCAGAAACAGCGCCTCGTCCATCGCAGCGAAGGTGTCATCCCAAACGAAGGGGACAATTTCCGGTATGCGCACTTTTATAGTCGTATAGGCAACCATGAAGCTGGCAAAGGCCAACATTGCGAGGGTCAGCATGGCTGCCGCATGGAGGATGCTGGCGCGATGACGCTGCCAATAGGCGGGGATCTGTTTGACCAGCGACCCCTCCTCACTTTCCTTCAGCATGTGCAGCAGACCGACGACCAGAAGGCAGCAGGCAAAGCCGATGCCGCGCTCTGTCACCCATCCGATATAGGTTTGGGCAAGGTCTGACTGCGTTTCTGCTGAGCCGGGAATGGCAATGTAAAAAAGCCCCGCAATGACCCACCAGGCTGTAATGAAGAGTAAAATGGGGGTCAGGAACCAAGCGCGGTCCGGCGCGAGGCCAAGGCGCAAAGCCATCAGTCGCTTGCGGTGAAGAGATGTGCCTGACATGGAAACTCCTTGCCTACCCCCTTGAATGAACAGTCTTAAAATATCGTATGATCAGGGCGGGAGCGTAGTGGTCAGGGCGTCTGAAGTTTCTTGGATTGCGTGAAGTCTTATAGGGATCCAGTCTTTGCCCCCAAGTGAAGAGAGAGAGCATCGCTTAGGGCAAAGGTGGAGAATCTTATTAAAGGGCCGCCTTAATGATATGAGTGGGCTTGCGTCTGGAAAGTCACCCGGATTAGAATATAAGGTGAACATTCTGGCCTTCGTGATGAACGAGGCGGGTGCAAACGTCTGTGGACAAATTCATAGTTTACGCGACAGGCAGGCCATCCCGCGTTAAAAGCGAAGTCGAATCGATAGCGAAACAGATCTGGATCGGAGATGGAATTATGGCAGGATCAGTGAACAAGGTTATTCTTGTCGGCAATGTCGGGCAGGATCCGGAAGTCCGCCAGTTCCAGAATGGCGGCCAGGTGGCCAGCTTTTCGCTCGCGACCTCGGAAACCTGGAAAGACAAGAACACTGGCGAGCGCAAGGAGCGCACCGAGTGGCACCGCATTTCCGTGTTCAGCGAAGGCCTCGTACGGGTTGTCCAGAACTACATTAAGAAGGGCTCAAAGCTCTATATCGAAGGCCAGCTTGAAACCCGCAAATGGCAGGACAAGGACGGCCAGGATCGCTACACGACCGAAGTTGTGCTGCGCGGCTTCAACTCCACGCTGACCATGCTGGATGCGCGCGGTGAAGGCGGCGGCCGGTCTGCCGGCAATGATTTCGGCGGCTATCAGGGCGGAGGCGGCAATAGCGGCCCGCGTCAGATGAGCGGCCCGCAAGAGAGCTTCAGCCAGGATCTCGACGACGAGATTCCGTTCTAGGAGCGGCTCATGATCCGGCATGTCGTCGGCTTTGCATTGGGCCTGACAGCGCTAATGAGCGCCTGTCAGGCCATGCCTGAGCGCCCGGAGACGCTGGATGATGTATTGGTGGCACAGGGGCTGACACCTGAGACGGCAGCCCTTGTGATCTATCGTCTTGAAGATGGTGACACCTGGGAGACGAGCGGCGACCGGCCGGAGAGCCGGTTTGTCGCTGCCTCTACCTCAAAAATCCCTCACACATTGATCGCGCTTGAAACCGGCGCTGTGACTGGCCCGGACGAGTGGTTCGAATGGGATGGCGAGACACGGTTCTCGCCGGGCTGGAATGAAAGCCAGAGCTTTGCCACGGCATTCCAGCGCTCAACGGTATGGATCTACCAGGCCGTAACGCCGCGCATTGGCAGCGCAGTCCTGCATGACTGGCTCGAACGGTTCGATTATGGGAATGCCGATGTGGGAAGTAAGTCTGATATTCAGACTTACTGGCTGAAGGGGCCACTCGCGATCTCTGCGCGAGAGCAGGTGGCGTTCCTCGCTAGGCTGTCAGCGCATACGCTGCCGCTGTCTGCGCGCACGTATGAGCTTGCCATTCCCATGATGCAGGCAGACCAGGGAGAAGGTTGGACGCTCTACGCCAAGACGGGGTGGAAGCATGTGGAGGGCGAAACCGATATTGGCTGGTATGTCGGCTGGCTGGAGCAAACAGACGGCCCCGCACCGGGGACATATGTTTTCGCCATGAATATGGACATGGATGCAGCCAATCCCGCGCTCGAAAAGCGCAAGACCGTGGTGCATGAGGGGCTTATCGCAGTGGGCGCGCTGGAATAGGCGAAAAAGCCCGCTAAATCTGTCGTTTCGCCCCGTATTTACTGCCTTTTTAGCCCCGCTGGCATTTGTTTCCCCGTGTCCGGGATGCTAGACATATTCCTGTAACGGAACAGGTGATTCCCGTTTGAATTCACCGTAGCCAGGACGACTTCTCCATGAGCGACGACACGACCACGCCGGACGACCCGGAAACCCCCGAAAATGGTGGCGAAGGTGGCGCGATCCTGCCGGACGGCATTGAGCCGATTTCCATCGAATCCGAACTGAAAAGTTCCTATCTCGATTACGCGATGAGCGTGATCGTCAGCCGGGCCCTGCCGGATGTGCGTGACGGTCTCAAGCCCGTTCACCGCCGCATCCTGTATGCCATGAACGAAGGCGGCAATACGCCCGGCAAGCCCTACAAGAAATCGGCAAACATCGTCGGGGCCGTGATGGGTAATTACCACCCACATGGTGACTCCGCGATTTATGACGCCCTTGTCCGGATGGCGCAGCCCTTCTCCATGGGTGTGACGCTGGTCGATGGACAGGGCAATTTCGGGTCGATCGACAATGATCCTCCGGCCGCCATGCGTTATACCGAAAGCCGGATGACCCGTGAGGCCACCTACCTTCTCGCAGATATCGAGAAAGATACGGTCGACTTCCAGAGCACTTACGACGACTCCAAGCTGGAGCCGATTGTCCTGCCGGCGCAGTTCCCCAATCTGCTCGTCAATGGCGCTGGCGGTATTGCCGTCGGCATGGCGACGAACATTCCGCCGCACAATCTGGGTGAGGTCGTGGACGCGACCCTGGCCCTGATCGACGACCCGACGCTGGATGATGAGGCCCTGCTGGAAATCGTGCCGGGACCGGACTTCCCGACTGGTGGCCTGATCATGGGCATGTCCGGCAGCCGCAAGGCGCTGACGACAGGCCGGGGCAGCGTCATCATGCGCTCCAAGACCGACATTGAGGAGGCCAAGAATGGCCGCGAGGCCATCATTGTCACCGAGATTCCGTATCAGGTGAACAAGGCCGCGATGATCACCAAGATCGCGGAGCTGGTGCGCGAGAAGCGTATCGAAGGCATCGCTGACCTGCGCGACGAGTCTGACCGGAATGGTATCCGTGTCGTGGTCGAGCTGAAAAAGGATGCCAGCGCCGACGTTGTGCTGAACCAGCTATATCGCTTCAGCCAGATGCAGACGAGCTTTGGCGTGAACATGCTGGCCCTGAATGGTGGCCGGCCTGAGCTGATGAACCTTCGCAAGGTGCTCGACTGCTTCATCGCATTCCGTCAGGAAGTGGTTGTTCGCCGGACCAAGCACGAGCTGAACAAGGCCCGCGACCGCGCCCACGTCTTGGTCGGCCTGGCCATGGCTGTGGCAAACATTGATGAAGTGATCCGCATCATCCGCTATTCGCCGGATCCGAACTCCGCCCGCGAGGCCCTGCTTGAGAAGGCTTGGCCGATTATGGATATGGGCCCGCTGCTGGACCTGATCGCTGACCGCCGGACCCGCAAGGGCGAGGGCGACACGATCTATCTGTCTGATGAGCAGGCCCGCGCTATCCTGGCGCTGCAGCTCTCCCGCCTGACCGGCCTCGGCCGTGACGAAATCGGCAATGAGGCCAAAGGGCTGTCTGACAAGATTGCCGACTATCTGGACATCCTGCGGTCACGTCCGCGCGTTCTGGACATCATCCGTGCCGAACTGAACGAGGTGAAAGACAAGTTCGCTGTGCCGCGCCGGTCCGAATTTGCCTTTGGCGGTGTCGACATGGAAGACGAAGACCTCATCGAGGTCGAGGACATGATCGTGACCGTGACGCATGGCGGCTACGTCAAGCGCACGCCGCTTTCGACGTACCGGACTCAGCATCGCGGCGGCAAGGGCCGCTCCGGCATGAGCATGAAGGACGAGGATTTCGTCGTGAACGTGTTCTCGGCGACTACACATACCGAAGTACTGTTCTTCTCCTCTGCGGGCATGGTCTACAAGGAGAAGGTCTGGCGTCTGCCAATGGGCGGGCCGAACTCGCGCGGCAAGGCGCTGGTCAACATATTCCCGTTGGCTGCAGACGAGCGCATCGAGAGCGTCATGCCGCTGCCGGAGGACGACGAGTCCCGCAACGAGCTAGACGTCATGTTCGCGACCAAGACAGGCACCGTGCGCCGCAACAAGCTGTCAGACTTCATCCGCGTGAACCGGAATGGCAAGATCGCCATGAAGCTGGACGAAGACGATGGCATTGTTTCGGTGAAGATTTGTACCGAAAATGATGATATCCTTCTCACGACTGCGCTGGGTCAATGTATCCGCTTTGCTGCGACGGATGTGCGCGTGTTTGCCGGCCGGAATTCGACTGGTGTCCGGGGCATCCGTCTTGGGGATGGCGATGAAGTCATCTCCATGGGGATCCTGCGCCATATCGAGATCACCTCCGAAGAGGCGAGAGCTTATCTGAAGCACGCCTCTGCCATGCGCCGGGCCGCAACTGGCGAAGAGGAAGAGGTGTCTGATGATGAGGGCGAAGAGGGCATCGAAGAGGCCGCGCTGAGCGCTGAACGCATCGCTCAGCTTGGCGCCGCAGAGGAATTCATTCTCACAATCGCCGATGATGGTATGGGCAAACGCTCGTCTGCCTATGATTATCGTGTTACCGGACGGGGCGGCAAAGGCCTTGTGGCGCAGAATATCTGGGGCCGCGACAAGAAGAAGGGCCCGGTGAAGAAAGTGGCTCAGTCCTTCACGGTCGGCGATGGCGATCAGGTCATGCTGGTCACGGATGCGGGGCAGTTGATCCGCACGCCGGTGGAGCAGATCCGCATTGCCGGACGCTCGACAGGCGGTGTCTGGGTGCTCAGAACCGCCGAAGGCGAGCGCGTCGTTTCGGTTGCGCGTCTTGTGGAAGACGCTGAAACCGCTATGGATGATACAGAAGACGGCGCGGGCGAATAAGCCCGCGCCTCCATAAACACCATAAGGTTGGGAGGACAGGCCATTGCATCGTGTCGGACTTTATCCAGGAACTTTTGATCCTCCGACGAACGGGCATGTCGATATTATCGGTCGGGCCCGCAAACTGGTAGATACGCTCATTATCGGCGTTGCCGTCAACGAAGCCAAAAAGCCTCTTTTCTCGCTGGAAGAGCGGGTCAAGATGGTTCAATCCGAATGTGAGAAACTGGATGGGCCAGGGCTGGCTGAGATCAAGGTCATGCCGATGCATGGCCTGCTCATGAAATTTGCCGAGGCCAGTGGCGCGCAGATTATCGTGCGGGGCCTGCGGGCCGTTCAGGACTTCGAATACGAATTCCAGATGACTGCCATGAACGAGCAACTGAATCCCGAGATTGAAACCGTGTTTCTGATGGCCGATGTTAGACATCAGGCGGTTGCCTCCCGGCTCGTGAAGGAAATCGCGAGTCTTGGCGGCGACATAACGCCTTTTGTAACGCCTGAAATCAAAAAGGCTCTCTTGGAGAAATACGGAAAATGAAACTGGTTGCCATCGCGCTTGCCGCCTCCGCCCTCGCCCTGACAGCTGCGGCAGATACAACGGAAGATGCAAGCGCGGCGAGCGAGGCAGCCCCGCAATATACTGTGGCCGAAGCCAAGGCGGACCCGGCGCACTGGCGCGCCGTGGACCCCGAGAATTTGTTCATTTTCAACACGACCAAGGGCCGTGTCGTTATTGAGGCTTTCCCGGAAATTGCTCCGAAACACTACAAGCAGTTTTCGACGATCATTCGCTCCGGCATGTATTCCGGCACGAAATTCCACCGTGTGATCGAAGGTTTCATGGCGCAAGGCGGCGACATTCGGGCGATCAATGGCGAAGGCTCCGGCCTGCCAAATATCGAGGCGGAGTTCACTTTCCAGCGCAAACCGGAAGAAATGCCGCTGGAATACTCCATCGGCTATCCGGAAGATGCTGAGGGCGGCTATATCAAGGGGTTCCCGATTGCTACGCGTCCGCTCTGGATTGCGCAGGATTTTGGCAATGAGACGGTTGAGAGCTGGATACCGCATTGCAAAAGCGTCGTTTCCACGGCCCGTCTTGGGGACAATGTGAATTCCGGCAATTCCCAATTCTTCCTGATGCGCGGCTATGCGGACCATCTGGACAAGAATTACACGGCATGGGGCCGGGTGATCTCTGGCCAGGATGTAGTCATGTCCCTGAAAAAGGGCCCGGATGCGCGAGACGGCCTGGTGACGGATCCCGATATCCTGAACTCAGCCAGCGTGGCGGCTGATATGCCGGCGGCCGACCGCCCGAAGGCCTGGGTGATGCGGACCGACACTGAGGACTTCGCCAAGATGCTCGACGTCAAGGAAGGCGACATGCCTCATGTCTGTGACCTTCCGGCGGTTCCGGCTGTCGTCGAGAACTAGGCCCTGCATCTGCCCCGGGGCAAGGCACATGGATATTTCAGCTTTCCAGTTTGATCTGCCCGAGCGGCTGATCGCCTTGCGGCCTGTTGAGCCGCAGGATTCTGCGCGCCTTCTGGTTGTGCATGGGAATGGGCGTCTTGAAGATGCATGCGTCCGTGATCTGCCGAAATACCTGTCTTCTGGGGATGTGCTGGTTTTCAACGATACGCGCGTTCTGCCCGCGGCGTTGAAAGGCATTCGGCCAGCAAGGGATGAGACGGGGCAGGATGTCGTCTGCGATGTGAACCTTACCGAGCGTATTGATGCGGAAACCTGGCGCGCGCTGGCGCGGCCGGGCAGGCGGCTTAAGGAAGGCGATGTCATTCAGTTTGCGGATGGGTTTTCTGCAGCCATCGTCAACCGTATGGAAGGAGGCGAAATCGAATTGCGGTTTTCCCTTTCAGGAGACGCCCTGACTGCTGCGCTCGACGCGTATGGCGCGATGCCCCTGCCGCCTTATATTGCGCGCCGCCGCCCTGCGGACGCCAAAGACCGGGAAACCTATCAAACGAAGTTTGCTGGCGAAGACGCGGCCTCTGTCGCGGCGCCGACGGCTGGTCTGCACTTCACGCCGCGTTTGCTGGCAGAGATTGATGCTGCGGGGCTCTCACGCCAGACCGTGCGGCTGCATGTCGGCCTTGGAACGTTCAAGCCGCTTGAAGAAAAGCATTTGCAGGAAAATCGCCTTCATGAAGAATGGCGCCGGCTGACCCATGAAACGGCGAGCCTTCTGAACCAGACACGGCGGGATGGACACCGCGTTGTGCCAGTCGGCACGACAGCGATGCGGACCCTTGAAAGCTGTGTGGACACGGAGGGTGTCCTGCATGCTGCCACAGGCCCAACCGACATCTTCCTGAAGCCGGGCGATGCAGTTCGGGCCACGGATGCCTTGATGACGAACTTCCATTTGCCCGGATCCAGCCTATTCATGCTGGTCTGCGCCCTGATGGGAACGGACATCATGCAGGCCGCCTATGCACATGCCATAGAGAATGAATATCGCTTCTATTCCTATGGTGATGCCTGCCTGCTGTTGCCATAAGAAAAGCCCCCAAGCCGTGGCATGAGGGCTTTTGTCAGATTGGGGCTCTGCCTGTGGCCTTGTTACTTTGCGGTGGTATCCGGACGGAGCTCTTCCATGGATCGGATCGCTTTTGCTGCCGTGATGCGCGCCAGAAGGCGGCCCGACTCGTCTTTCCAGTCCGCCTCAACCAGGCCTGTCGTCCGTCCCCGGCTGACTAGACGTCCTTCAATCGTAATCAGGCCGTGGCGAACGGGCCGGAGGATACGCGTTTGCAGTTCCATGGTCGTGAACCATTCCTGATCCTCCAGGGCGCTGGCCATGGTGATTGAGACAATGTGATCTGAAAAGCCCGCAATCCAGCCTCCAAAGACGCGATTATCCCCAATGTCGCGGTCACCGGTGTTGGGCCATTCGTAACGTGTGTAGCCATAGGAGAATTCTTTCAGCCACAGATCTGGTCGGATGCCGAGATTGCGCAGGCCGACCGGCGGCTGCCATGTGCCATCTTGTAGATTGCTCAGAAAGGACTTGGCTTGTTTGGAAAGTGTACGCTCGGTCATGCGAGACGGGCTCCGTTTGGGACAGGCTGGTCAGGTGAAAAGAGAACGATGTCTTCAGAGGAGTCCGGAAAGCCCAGGGTCAACACTTCGGACATGAACTTGCCGATCTGGCGGGGCGGGAAGTTGACGACTGCCGCAACCTGTTTTCCGACCAGGGCGTCACAGTCATAATGCACCGTAATCTGTGCTGAGGATTTTTTCACGCCGACGCCCGGCCCAAAATCAATCTGCAAGCGGATTGCTGGCTTGCGCGCGCCTTCCAGCGGAGCCGCCTCCAGGATTGTGCCGATGCGAATGTCTACCTGCCGAAAGGTATCAAAGCTGATTTCTTCGGCAGGGCTGTTTTCAGGTCTGTCTGTCAAATGCATGATTTAAACAATCACCGTTCCGCCATCCACAACAATCATCTGACCCGCCATATAGGCGCCAGCCTTTGAGGACAGGAAAACCGCCGCCCCGGCAATGTCTTCCGGGTCACCAATCCGGCGCATCGGCGTGCCTTTCTCAATGCGGGCAACGAGATCAGGATTTTCCCAGAGGGCACGGGCGAAATCTGTCTTGATCAGGCCCGGCGCAACGCAGTTGACGCGGATATTGTGCGGGCCGAGTTCAATGGCATAATTCCGGGCAAGCTGGAAATCGGCCGCCTTGGAGATGTTATACGCGCCAATCGTGTTGGAGCCTTTCAGGCCGCCTACGGAGGAAATGATAACAATCGCGCCATCCTTGCGCTCTTTCATCTCCGGCGCGACGAGCTGGATCAGCCAGTGATTGGAGATGATATTGTTGTTCAGAATCTTCTGAAAAGATTCATCATCAATCTCTTCCAGCGGGCCGTAATAAGGGTTCGATGCGGCGTTGCAGACCAGAATGTCGATCTGGCCAAAGGCCTTGCGGGTCTCTTCCACCAGATGGGTCAGCTCCTCTTTGGAAGAGATATTGGCGGGGATCGAAATCGCGGTGCCGTCGCCATGCTTTTCATTCAGGGCTGCGGCGACCTCCTGGCATGGGCCGGGCTTGCGGGAGGAGATGACGACTTTCGCGCCCTGCTCGGCCATCTGCTCTGCGATGGCCTTGCCGATGCCGCGGGAGGACCCGGTAATGATTGCGGTTTTTCCAGTCAGGTCAAACAGGCTCATGTGTAACTCCCTTTGCCGATTATTGCCCGCAGGCTAAGCGTCCGGGCGATATTCGGCTAGGGGGCTCCCTAGGGAAACCTGTCTAGAGGTATTGCTGCAAAGCCCATTCCTGCATCAGGATTTCTGCCAGCCTTTCGGTCCGCTTGCGCACGACTTCAGATGTCCAGGCATCCTGATCGATCAGATCGCGCGTCAGGGCAAAGGCGTCGCCGCCTCCGCCATTGAAGTAAACTTCCTTCTTGGCGCGATAGTCCAGGCGGTCTGCCTTCTGGTTCACCTTGTTGGTCAGGAGGACGAAATTGCCCAATGTGTCACACTGTTCGCGGCGCTTGGCGGGGTCTGGCCAGGTGATCATCCAGTGGCTGTCCTCATGCACATTGCGTGGCAGGACGTGTTCCACAGTGGCATCTGATTCAGGCGCGATGGTGAAACCCCCATCAAGCGCAGCATTAAGACGCAGGGCCATGGCGCGGCGCTGACCGAAGGTAGCGAAGCGGCCATGCAGACGTTCAAAGGCGCGGCGGGCTTCATCCTTGCTGATGATGAAGGGGCTGTTGCGGCCATTCAATACGCGCTTGTTGGTAATGTTCTCGCTGACCTTGTTGAACCGTTTGTTACGCTGGTCCCTGTCAGGCAGGATCAGCATGATGACATAGGCCAGGCGTTCCAGCTTGTTGAAGAAGTCCGGTGCGTCCGGATCATCCACGCCGCGCTCGACGAGGAATTTCAGCGCAGGCGCGCGCCAACTCGCCTGATCCAGCGCACGCATCTGATTCAACTTATCGCTGATATGTGCCGCATGCTCCCCATTCGGCAGTTTCGCTGTCGTGACCAATTGATATGCTTCGACATAGCGGGGAAGAATGTCATCAAGAAACTTGTGCGGGGTCACTTTCGGGATGACGTTTTTGAGGAAGGCCGAGATCAATTCGCCCTTGGAAGACTTGTCATAGATGGAGCGGATCTGACGCAGCAGATCGTCAAAAGCTACACCGCCAAGAATGGCTTCGTGTTCCGACCAGCGCTCTGAATAGAAGGCGGCATCTTTCACATCAAACTTGGCGCGCTGGAACAGCTCGGTCTTGATGATATCATGCGCATCCGGCTCCTTCCCGCGTGTATTCAGAACACGGAATACCGTGAAGCCTTGATCCTTGTCGGCCACCACCACTCTTACCAATGCGCATCCATTCATGACGACCTCTGACAATTCATGCCGCTTGTCTTTTGACAAGGCGCGCAGGCGCTTCAGGAAGACTTTGACATTCTGCACCATCCGCTGCTGGCTTTCGCTTTCGCCCGGTTCGGATTCAATCGTCAGTGTCGCGCCTGGTGTCTGGATGGCGTGCCGGAAAAAGGGGCCGTCCATATGGTTCAGTGTCAGTCGCCATCCGGCAGGCTCGCCCAGCATGGGACGCGCCTCGTTTGCAATCAGGGAGTGAAGGTCCGCGTTGCGTGTCTTGTCTTCTTCAAGGTCTCGCAGAACCGCCAGAAGGATGGTCAGAGTGGTCAGCCGCTGCTGTCCATCCACGATTTCCAGGATGCCTTCCTCGGTGCCCTTGTTCAGCACAACGGCACCAATGAAGTGCGGCTTCTCGCTGTCTGCCGCATCCAGAAGATCATTCAGCAGTTCTCCTGCTTCGCGCTCTCCCCAAGAATAGCTGCGCTGGTATGGCGGCATGCACAGCTGGTCACTGGGACCAAAAATATTTCTGAGCGAGCTCTCCTGAGCGCGTACGCCGAGATCCATTCTGGCTTCCCCTCTACAAGCTTTCTGCCTAGCCCTTGCCAAGTGTCATCACAACGGCTCAAGAACGCTTTGCAATGGGTTTGAGGAAAAAGTGTGACAGGAGGGTAACGGTATGAGACTGGTCAGATATGAGGGGCTTGACGGTCCCCGGTATGGGTTGCTGGAGGGCGATGTGGTTCGCCCGACAACTGCGCGGACACTGCAAGGTGCTTTGACCGCTACAGCATCCGACGAGGCGGCTATCCCGCTCTCAGAGGTTGAGCTGCTGACGCCTGTCGAGCGGCCCCGGAAAATTCTGGGTATTGGGGTCAATTACGCGGCCCACGCTGCCGAGAGCGTGAGTTTTATAGATACCAAAAGCCCGCAGGTGCAGAAATGGTTCAACAAGCAGGCGACCGCCATCAACGCCCCGAATGGCCAGGTGCATCTACCGAAAGTTTCTGATCAGCTGGACTATGAAGTTGAGCTGGTCGCCGTCATCGGCAAGCGGGGCCGGCATGTTCCGAGAGAGCGGGCCATGGAAATTATTGCCGGCTTTTGTGTCGGCTGCGATTTTTCTGTTCGCGATTGGCAAAAGGCCAGTCAGACAATGATCATGGGCAAGGGGTTTGATACGCACGCGCCTTTTGGCCCGGCCATTGTGACACCGGATGAGATCAGCGACCTGGCATCGGTAAAGTTACGCTGCTTTGTGAATGATGAGCTGCGTCAGACGGGGCAGGTGCGTGACATGATCCACGATATCCCGGCCCAGATCGCGCATTTGACGGCGGCCTTCACGCTGGAGCCGGGCGATCTGATCTTTACCGGAACACCCTCTGGCGTTGGCGCTGGCCACACGCCGCCAAAATGGCTGAAGGCTGGCGACAGAGTGCGGTGTGAGATTGACGGTGTCGGTATCATCGAGAACGAAATCGTAAGGGAACCGGGCGAGACCATCATCGGATAAGGCGGAGGCATTTTTCATGTGGGGGAAAGATCTTCTGCTGGTTGCAATGGCCAGTGTGTGCGTGGGCTGTGGTCAGTCTGCCAGACTAGGCGATGAACCTACGGCGCAAACCGTCGCGGAGCCTCAGGTCAAGTCCACCGACTTTGCCATTCTTCCCTGCAAAGGTCTGGAAGAGACTGCCCCGTGCGCCATGGTTATGGCCGGGGGCAAACGTGTTCTGTTCGGCGCGCCGGGCGGCATCCGTCATACGCTCAGCCGCGAGGATTTGCGCAACATGGATGCCGTCATGCTGTTCTCGCTGAGATCGGAAGGTAGCGAAGGCCTCGACGAGATTCGCAATGCGAGTTGGCGGGCAGGGCATGAGGGCAGCCTGCTTGTCAGCGGCCCTTCCGGCACGGGCGCGTTCATCGGCGCCCTGAACCTGGCCTATGAGGTTTCCGACGCGCTGACCTTTGTGGAAGACCGTCCGGCGGGCGGATTTGATGCGGCGCTGCTGGCCCTCTTGCCCGGAGAAGATGAAGCGCACGCAATTGTCTTCAATACGGGGGATTTGCAGGTTACCAGGATCGAATCACGATCCAGCCGGGCTGGGTATTGGGTGGACTATGAAGGCCACCGTGTTGTGCTGGAGCCGTGCGGCGCGAATCAGGCCGAAGAATTCGCCGGAGATGCCGATGTGATTCTGAATTGCGAATCGGGATGGCCGCTGAAAACGCCAAAATTTGTGATTCAGGATTAAATTTTGCCAGAAAAACGACGGGGTTCTGCGTTTCCACAGAACCCCAGTCTCCCCCGGGATGCCCCCGCTCTGGCCAATCAGATGGCCACAGACCGGTGGTTCCAGGCCTTATCTATCCACTGGTATCGCTCAGCTCGCGGCTTGTCCATGTGCGCTGTGACTGCCATGCTGAGCTTCATATGGCGTGTGACAGGTTGGCAACGGTGATGTGACAGGATTGCCGCATTCGGCGAATTCCTTCATTTCCATGCAATTCGTTAACCAATTGGGCCTATCTGTTAACGTTGATGGATTGTATTGGGTGCTGACCATATGACTTTTGTCCTGTTCCTTCTGTACGCAGCCATTGGGGGCGCCGCGGGTTACGGCATCTTCACGCTGACGGATGTAGGCCTGCCGCTTTCGATTGTCGGCGGGGCAGTCATCACAGCTTTGCTGGGCCAAATTCATATTCTGATGAAATCCTCCAACTCCACGAAAGAGCTGGATGATCGCATGGGCCGCGTCGAGAAGAGTGTTCGCGACAATTATGAGCGCATGGATGTGGTGGAAGCCCGTACCGAAGCTGTCGAAACTACCATCAAGCATGAGCTTACAGAGCGCCGCGACGCGCTGGTTTCAGAGATGAAGCAGCTGGAGGGGCTGATTGATCGCCTGTCGCGCAGCTTTGAGAACAAGCTGGCCGAAACCAGTACACAGGCTGCTGTGGCTCCGGAAGAGGATGCTGTCCTGCGCGATGTGCGCGACGCCCTGAAGGATGGCCGGGTGGATTTGCACCTTCAGCCCATCGTGTCGCTGCCGCAGCGTCGCGTCTCCTTCTATGAGGGCTTCACGCGCCTGCGCCGTCCAAATGGCTCTCTTTTGCTGCCGGCCGAGTTTCTGGATGCAGCCCGTCGGGCCAAGCTGATGGGCATCATTGATAATCTCACCTTGTTCCGCTGTGTGCAGATCGTCCGTCGCCTGGCAGAGCGTGATCGCCGCGTTGGCGTATTTTGCAACATCGCAGCCTCCTCGCTGGAAGACGCGACATTCTTCCCGATGTTCCTGGAATTCATGACCGAGAATCGCGATCTCTCCGGCGCCGTGATTTTCGAGATCCGCGCAGACCGCTTCGAAATGCGGTCCCGCACTATGCGCGATAACATGGACAAGCTGACGGCACTTGGCTTCCGCTTTTCCATCGACCATGCCGACAATCTGGAATTGGACCTGCCGCGCCTGCAGTCAGCTGGCGTGCGCTTTGTGAAAATGAATGGTGCATCGTTGATCGATCAGCTGCGTGACCCTTCCGGCCCTCGTCCTGTTTCGTCCATCAATCGCCGTCTTGAAGGCGATGAAGTCAGCGCTGTTTTCTCGCGCTATGGCATCACGATGGTCGCGGAGAAGATGGAAGACGAGGCCAGCGTGGTCGAGATTCTCGAATACGATATTCCTTACGGGCAGGGCCATGTCTTCGGCGCGCCGCGTCCGATCAAGACTTCCCTGATGGAAGAAACCGCGCCGCCGCAGGAAATGGTCCAGCGCCTGTCCAGTTTCGGCTGAGACTTTATAGCTCCCTGAATTTGCCCCATTCCTGATGTCTCCTGCCACCTGACGTGGAGGTGGACATTATGCGACTTATTCCGATTGCCCTCGTGACGGGGCTTTGTGGTTTCGCAGCGGCCGAAGCACCCGGCGTGCAGGCGATCACCGCAGACTTGCCGGGACCAGTGGAGTTTGAGGCACCCGAAGCGCTTCAGACCCTGGAAGAAGGCATTGTCCTGCTGGACCTCAACATTGTTTCGGACATGGACCCCGGCATCAAACTCGCCGATGGCAGCTGGGGCACACTTGAAGGCTGTGAGTTCGGCGCTGTGGAAGCCGAGACTGTTATGGTCAAAACAGGGTCCAACCACATGCTGCTGGAAGTCCGGCTGGGGGATCCCGATGAACACGCTGCGAATTTGCTGTCCTGCAATTACAGGCCCGATCTGATCTCTGCTGACGGCTTCGGGCATCTGACGCGCCTGAAGGGCTGCTTCTATGCGCACAATATTGCGATCCCGACGGCGGTGCACTGGCGGCTGAACCCTTTACCGGCTCAGGCCTGCGGTATCGGCGATTGACCCGTAACGCAGCTGAGCCTACCTCGCAGAGATGACTGATTTGAAGTTTCCGGGCGGACTGTCCGAGATCGCAGGCCATTATGACGCCATCCTGTGCGACGTCTGGGGCGTTATCCACAATGGACGCCAGGCCTTTGATGAGGCTTGCGATGCGCTGACCAATTTCCGCAAGGCTGGCGGCAAGGTCTGCCTGATAACCAATGCGCCGGTTCCAAAGGCGCAGGTTGTGGACCTGTTCGAGCCCTTGGGGGTGCCACGCAGTGTCTATGATGATTGCGTGTCTTCCGGCGATGCAACACGTAACGTTCTGGTGCGCCACCGCGACAAGACAATCTGGCGTATGGGGGCAGATTCCGGCTGGGAGCGCGACAAGTTCCTTTATGAAGGCCTGGACCTGACCTTTGGCGAACCGGATGAGGCCGACATGCTGCTCTGCATCGGCCTGCGGGACCAGCTGCGCGATCACCCGTCTCAGTATCGCGACGAGTTGCAGCCGGGCGTGGACAGGGGACTGCCGATGATCTGTGCCAATCCTGACAAGCAGGTCCGCGTCGGCGGCAAGTTGCTCTGGTGCGCAGGCGCTCTGGCAGAGATTTATGAGGATCTTGGCGGAGAGGTCATCTATCCCGGAAAGCCGCATAGCGCGATTTATCAGCTTTGCCTGGAACGTCTGGGCGATGCTGCAGAGGATACGTCACGTATTCTTTGCATCGGAGATAGCCCGGCGACAGACATGCGCGGCGCGCGTCAGCAGGGCCTCGACCGGCTATATGTCGGAACAGGTTTGAAGGAGCATGGCGAAGACTTCAAAGCCGAGGTAACTGACCTGCTGGCAGACTATGGGGAGACCGCGACTTACGCGATGACTGGCCTCAGATGGTGACGCGCTGCGTTGCAGCGTGTAACGAAATTGCCGGAAAACAATCAGGAGCCCGAGTCGGATGAGCGCATTCACCGGATATAAGTACGAAGATCTTGAGATCGGCATGGCCCATGAGACCGTGCATACCATCACCGAAAATGACATTCAGCGCTTTGCTGAAGTGTCTGGGGATTTCAACCCGCTTCACATGTCCGACGAGTTCGCGGCGAAGACTGTCTTTGGCAAACGTATCGCCCATGGTGCGCTGACCGCCAGCTACATTTCGGGTATTCTGGGCAATATTCTGCCGGGCCCGGGCGCCATCTTCATCGGACTGTCCATGCGCTTCAAACGCCCCGTTCACATTGGTGACGAAGTGACGGTGCGTGCCGAAGTGGCCGAGAAGAAAGATCGCGGCAATCGCGTCACTCTGAAAGTTGAGTGCACGGTCGACGGCAAGCGGGTGATCACCGGCGAAGCCGAAGTCGTCGCGCCCCGCCGGGACGCATAATGACGATCTATGCAGACTATCGCGGATTGCCGGGAATCGCGCGTGGGGCGTCCATCGCGCTGGGCAATTTTGATGGTCTGCACATTGGCCACCGCGCCGTCATTGCGGCGGCAGAGAAGGCTGGCGGCGGGAAGTTCTCGGTGGCGACGTTTGAGCCACCTCCACGCGCCTATTTCCGTCCCGGCGATCCGCCCTTCCGGATTTTGCGACCAGAGCGCCGCGACGCCGCCATTCTGGCGCTTGGCGCGGACTCGGTCTTCGAGCTGCCGTTCAATGGCGAAATGGCTGCCAAGACGGATGAGGAGTTCGTCCGCCAGGTTCTGGTCGAGGGGCTGGGCATCAGCCATGTCGCGGTAGGCTTTGACTTTCGCTTTGGCCGCGGCCGAATGGGGCATGCGCAAAGACTCTCCAGTCTTGGACGCGCGCTCGGCTTTGGGGTGACCATTGTCGAGGAAGTGCAGGAGCATGAGGCCAAGGCATCTTCCACCGCGATCCGCGAAGCCCTGAGAGCTGGGGAGCCGGAAGTCGCGGCGGACATACTTGGTTATAACTGGATCGCCGATGGCCCGGTTGTGTCGGGCGAGCGCAATGGCCGGAAATTTGGTTTCCCGACGGCGAACATGCAGATGGGTGAACTGGTGCATCCCAAGCATGGCGTCTATGCCGTGCGTGCGCGGGTCGACCGCGCGGGAGACTGGCTTCATGGCGTTGCCAATTTTGGCCGCACGCCCACCACAGGTCTGCGCGATCCGCTGCTTGAAACGCATATCTTTGATTTTGACAGCGATATTTATGGCGCCTGGCTGGAGGTGGAGATGGTTTCCTATCTTCGACCTGAGCTGAAATTCGACACGGTCGACCTGATGATTGACCAGATGGGCCGGGACGTGATCGAGGCGAAATCCCGGTTGAAGGCCATATAAGCCACCAATTTCGCCAAATCGCTGCCGCATTCACTTCGTAAGCTTTGGGGTAGAGAAGGCAGAGGTGCGGGCGTGTTCAAGCTGGTGATGAGTGCAGGGATTGTACTGGCGATGTGTGCGCCAGCGGGCGCTGATGTCTCCACTGAACCGAAGCGCTCCCCTTATTTCCTCGTTCATTCCGTGACTGTGGATGATCTGAAGCTGATGCTGGATGATCTGGGCGCGTCTTTCATGGCCGCCGGCAAGAATGCCGAGGGTGCACCCTTTGTTTTCGGGCAGATGCCGGATGGAATGACCTTCGGCGCCTATACGGTCTGTGCCGGGGCTGGCGGGACGGATTGCCGGGGCATTGAGTTCATGGCCGTATATTCTTCGCGGGTCAGTGTGGCCGATGTTATGGACATTGACCGGGATTATGCGGCGGTATCTCTCTACAAGGCGGACGACAATACGGTGCATGTGTCGCGCTATGTCATCCTGGACAACGGGGTCACCTGGGCAAATCTGATAGAGAATGCCAATGTTTTCCATCTGCTGTGCGGCAAGGTTTCCGACCGGTTGATGGCGATTTCCGAAGATGCGCCGCAATAGTGACTTCTTAAGTCTGTGCTGCTAGGCAAGCGGCATGGCACGGATTTGCTGCATACGAATTAGCCGCCCGGCTGCGCGCTGACCCGTTCGACGGGGCCGCGAAGCCGGGAAGTCATGCTCTGCAAACATGAAAAAAGCCGTGGCCATTGCCCGGCATTTCCGTAAAACACGCCAAAACTGCCATAGGCCCGAAATGACCGATTCCCTGACTGCCCGCGATTACCGCGATACGCTGTTCCTGCCTTCCACCGAGTTTCCGATGCGAGGCGGCCTGCCCAAGCGCGAGCCCGACTGGATCAAACGCTGGGATGATCTGAAACTGTACGAAAAGATGCGTGCCGATGCGAAGGCGCGCGGGGCTGAGCAGTGGATCCTTCATGATGGCCCGCCCTATGCGAATGGGCACATTCACCTCGGCACGGCGATGAACAAGATCGTCAAGGACATCATCGTCCGCAGCCACCAGATGGCAGGCTTCGATGCCGCCTATCTGCCGGGCTGGGACTGCCATGGCCTGCCCATCGAATGGAAGGTGGAAGAAGAGTTCCGCTCCAAAGGCAAGACGAAAGACGACGTGCCGCCCGGAGAGTTCCGCGCCGCCTGTCGCGCCTATGCCGAAAAATGGGTCGACATCCAGAAGGCCGAATTCCGGGCACTCGGCATCGAGGGTGAGTGGGACAATCCCTACCTCACCATGAAGTTCGAGAGCGAAGCCTCCATCGTCGGCGAATTCCTGCGCATGGCGATGACTGGCTCTCTCGTGCGCGGCGCGAAGCCGATCATGTGGAGCCCGGTGGAACGCACAGCGCTCGCCGAAGCGGAAGTCGAATACCAAGACCGCAAAGTGCCGGTGATCTGGGTGAAGTTTCCAATTGCTCAGATGGACGACCCCTTTGCACCAAATGCCGACGCGGTTGTGATTTGGACAACCACTCCATGGACCATCCCGGCCAACCAAGCTGTCAGCTTCAATTCCGACATTGATTACGGAATCTACGAAGTCCAAGAGGTGGCTTCCGAGGAGGAGTTGGGATTCAAACCATACGCGGTAGTCGGAGAAAGACTGGTCATCGCAGACAAGCTCGCCGACAGCGTCTTTGATGCTGCAAAGGTGAGTAAGTGGAAGCGTCTGGATGGGGTGAAGTTTGGCACGACAACTTCGTTCGATCAGCTCCTTCACCCGCTTCACGCGATGGACCCGTTTTTCGCCCATGACATCCCGCTCCTCGCTGGCGAACATGTCACCGACGATGCGGGTACGGGCTTTGTGCACACCGCGCCCGCGCATGGTGAGGACGACTTCAATGTCTGGGTCGAGTCCGGCCGCACGACGCAGGAGATCCGCCAGATCGTTGACGCGGACGGCTGCTACACGCCGGACGTGCCGCGCTTTGGCGGCATGGATATCATCCGCACCAGCGGCAAGAAGCGCGGTGAGCCGGGCAAGGCGAACCCGGAAGTCATCAAGGCGCTGGCCGAGAGCGGCAATCTGCTCGCGCGCGGCATGACGACGATCCGCGATGCGCACTCCTGGCGCTCCAAGGCGCCGGTCATCCGCCGGGCGACGCCGCAATGGTTCATCTCGATGGACAAGCCGGGCCCGAACGGCAAGACGCTCCGCGAGAACGCGCTGAAGGCCATCGACGAGACCGAGTTCTTCCCGGCCGTCGGCCGCAACCGCCTGCGCTCCATGGTCGAAGGCCGCCCGGACTGGCTGATCTCTCGCCAGCGCAACTGGGGCGTGCCGATCACCATCTTCGTCAACAAGTCTGGCCAGCCGCACACCGCTGCGCTGCCGAAAGAGCAGGCCGACGCGCTGAACGACGCCATCAAGACCGCGATTTCCAAGGGCGGCGTCGAAGCCTGGTTCGATACACCGGCGGAAGATTTCCTGAGCCCCCTCGGCCTGTCGGCCAATGAATGGGACAAGGTAACGGACGTGCTCGACGTCTGGTTCGACTCGGGAACCACGCACGCCTTCGCGCTACGCGAGCGCGGCATCATCGATCCGGAAACCGGGCAGGCGGACCTCTACATGGAAGGCTCTGACCAGCACCGAGGCTGGTTCCAGTCATCCCTGCTGGAATGCTGCGCCACGCGCGGCATGGCGCCTTACAAACAGGTGCTGACGCACGGTTTCATCGTCGATGCCGACGGCAAGAAAATGTCGAAATCGATCGGCAACACGATCGAACCGGAGCAGATCCAGAAACAGTATGGCATCGAGATCCTCCGCATCTGGACGGCGTCCGGCGACTATACCGAAGATCTGCGCATCTCTGACGAGATCATCAAGGGCTCTGTCGAGACCTATCGCAAGCTGCGCAACACGGTGCGTTACATGCTGGGCGCGCTGGATGGCTGGACCGAAGAAGAGGCCCTTCCCAAGGAAGACATGCCAAGCCTAGAGCGCTGGGTGCTGCATCGCCTTGCCGAACTCGATCAGCAAATTCGTGCGGCCTACACCGTGTATGACTTCAAGCGCATCATGTCGCTGCTGATCAATTTCTGCGGCGTGGACCTGTCGGCGGTCTATTTCGATATCCGCAAAGACAGCCTCTATTGCGACCCGCGCTTTGAGACCCTCTCTGCCTGGGATGACAAGACAGCCCGCTACGGCAATCGCCGCCGCGCTGCCCGCACGGTGATGGCGGCCGTTCTGGAACGCCTGCTGACCTGGCTTGCGCCGGTCATGCCGTTCACGATGGAAGAGGCCTTCCTGGAAAGCCATCTGAAGTCCAGCGCGGAATCCGTGCACCTTCTTCAATTTCCGAAAACACCGGAAGGCTGGCTGAATACAGATCTTGCTGCCCGCTGGGCCAAGATATTCACGGTCCGCCGCGTTGTGACAGGCGCGCTGGAAGTGGAGCGCCGGGAGAAGCGTATTGGCGCATCGCTGGAGGCAGCTCCGAAAGTCTACATCGCAGACAAGGCGCTGATCGATGCGTTCAAGGGCGAAGACCCGGCAGACCTGTTCATCACGTCTGGCGCAAAGCTGATTCACTCGGCGAGCGCAGAAGGCGGCGGGTTCACGCTGGACGATACGAGCGGCGTGGTCGTGTATCCGGAGAAGGCAGACGGCATCAAATGCCGCCGCAGTTGGAAGTATTTTGACCCGGCAACCGCAGACCCGGATTTCCCGGATATTACGCGGCGTGATGCCCTGGCCGTAAAGGCCTGGGATAAGGTGGCAGGATGAGCTGTGGGCAAAGTGCTCAGAATCGCTTGATTGGATCGCCTGAAGCTGCAATCTGCCGGGCATGAAGTTGAAACCCGGCTATATCTGGGCGCTGGCGCTCATTCCGCTTGTCGTTGTGGTGGACCAGTGGTCGAAATGGCTCATCCTGAATGAGCCACGCCTCAACGCGCTCTCCTGTCTGGAGGGCCTGACACGCTGCGGCCACATCCCTGTCGCCGGGCCAATTGACGTGACCATGGTCTGGAACCGGGGCATGAGCTACGGCATGTTCCAGTCCGAAGGCATTGGCCGGTGGATCCTGGCGATCCTGATGCTGGTGATCGCCATTGGCTTCCTGTACTGGCTGGTACGCCATGCAGAGGGCTGGCTGCTCCGGTTGTCGCTGGCGCTGGTTGTCGGCGGGGCATTCGGAAATCTGATAGATCGCGTGCGGTTTGGCGCTGTTGTGGACTTCATCAATGCTGGCGCGCTACATTTCCCATGGGTCTTTAACGTGGCCGATGCTGCAATTAGTGTTGGTGCGGTCTTGCTGTTTGTTGACCAGTTCGTACTGTCGGGCCGTAAGCAGGCCGGTAAACAGCCTGAGTAATAGTTAATGTGAAGGCGAGGACGCCCTGATATGAAGAAACAGATTTTCCTTCTAGCTGCAGGCGTAGCGGTTGCTGCGTCAACGGCCTGCACGTCCTCGGGCGGCGGCGCGCGCACACCGGATGAGTTTCGCGTCGTCACCATGGCGCCGCTGACGGTTCCACCAAACTACAAGCTGCGTCCGCCATCGGCTGGCAGCTCTCTGCCGCCTGAACTGGACGGCTCCCGCAATGAGACGGCGACTGCCTTCGGAGCGACGATCGGCCGGGATGCCAGCGCTTCAGAACGTGCACTCGTCGCCGCAGCGAATGCCAATGCGGTTGACCCGATCATCCGCACCGAAGTTGATTACGAAGAGACCAAAACGCTTCGCAAGCCCAAGAGCATTGCGGACCGTATTCTCTTCTGGCGTAGTGATGATGAAGAGACGATTGCCGGCTTGGAAAGCGACAGCGCAACCGGCGGCGAAGAAGTCATTATCGAGCGGACGAATGAAAAAGCCCGCATCAAGCTGCCAGGAACCTGAGACGCCTGACACTCATGCATAATCTCGACATCTGAGAGGAAGAAAGCCCATGAAACGGATACTTACCGGGGGGCTTTTTGCGCTCTCGGCTGTCCTGTCTACCGCCAGTGCGGATGATACGGACTGGGCCCCTACCACGTTCAGCCTGGACAATGGCATGGAAGTGGTGGTCGTGCCCGATCATCGCGCGCCAGTCGTCACGCACATGGTGTGGTACAAGGTTGGCGCCGTTGACGAAGTGCCGGGCAAATCGGGCCTCGCGCACCTGTTTGAGCATATCATGTTCAAGGAGACCGATGATCTTGGGCCTGGTGAGTTCGATGACATTGTCTCCCGCAATGGCGGTGTGAACAACGCGTTCACCAGCTGGGACTACACAGCCTATTACGAGCGTGTGGCCAAGCAGCATCTCGGCACGATGATGGCGCTGGAAGCTGAGCGCATGACGGACCTGATCATCAATGACGACCCGGAAGGCCCGTTCATTTCAGAGCGCGATGTCGTGAAGGAAGAACGCCGTCAGCGGATCGACAATAATCCCGGTGCTATCCTTCAGGAAATGGTTCTGTCCGAACTCTGGAAGGATCACCCCTATGAGATCACGGTCATCGGCAAGATGGACGAGGTCGCCGCGCTGACGCCGGAAGACGGCATGGCCTTTTACAAGGAATACTACAGCCCGGAGAATGCCATTCTGGTCGTGGCCGGAGATGTGACGCCGGAAGAAGTCCGCGTCATGGCGGAAGAGCATTATGGCCGTATCAAACCGACCGGCACCGCCCATGGCAATCGCAAATGGGAATCCGTGCCGCTGCTGACGGAAACCAAGGAGCTGGAATACTCCGATCCGAAAATACGACAGCCTAGCTGGAGCCGCTATTACAATGGCACCTCCGAAAGCCGCGACCGTGACTTCTCCTACGCGCTGGATGTCGGCCTGGAGGTTCTTGGCGGTGGCATGACGAGCCGCCTCTACCAGTCTCTCGTGGAAGAGCAGAATGTTGCAATCAATGTGAACACGGTGGCGTGGACGACGCTGCACGATGAAGGCCCGGCCGTTATCAGTGCCAGCCCCGCACCTGGCGTCTCGCTTGAAGAACTTGAAACAGCCGTGATGGCGGATCTTGAAGAGGTGCTGGCCGAAGGCTTCACCGATGAGGAAGTCGAGCGCGCCCGCAACAAGCTGGCCGCGAGCGCGATCTATGCCCGTGACAGCCAGAGCAACATGGCCAATGTGTTTGGCTCCACACTGGCGCTCGGTGGGACGGTGGATGATGTGCTGGACTATCCTGATAATATTCGGGGCGTCACCACGGAAGAAGCGCTGGCCGCTGTCCGCAAGGTGTTCGGGCCTGACCGCCACTATATCGAGGCGCACTTGCTGCCTGCTGAGGGAGATTCCTGAGATGAAACGCATTGACCTCATGGCCGGGGCTGCCCTGGCCTTCACGCTGGCTGCGTGCACCACGGCAGAGCCTGTCACCCCAACCGAAGTGACTGAAGAAGTTACCGCCGAGCTGGTCGAAGAAGAGGCCGGGCTCGACGTCATGACGCATGAAGGCGATTTCGCCCAGATCCAGCAATTCACGACGCCGGGCGGCGTTTCTGTGTGGCTGGTGTCTGAGCCTTCCATTCCGATCCTGTCATTGCAAATGGCATGGGAAGGTGGTGAGGCGTCTGATCCCGAAGGCATGGAAGGCTTGGCCGACGCTGTCGTCTATCACATGAATGAAGGCGCCGGGGACCTCGACTCGCTTGGCTTCCAGACGCGTATGGAAGAGCTGAACATGAGTTTCAGCTGCGGCGCGTCCAATCTCTGGACCTCCTGTTCCGCGTCGATGCTGACCGACAATGCGGGCGAGGCCATGGACCTTATCTCTGAAGCCTTTGAAGATCCGCGCTTCGATGAAGGTCCGTTCCAACGTTTCCTGCGTGAGCAGCAGGTCTCGCTGAACACACGTGAGACCAATCCGGGCTATCTTGCCTGGCGGGCGCAGGCTCAGGCGCTGTATCCGGATCATCCCTTAGCGCGGGAAACCTCTGCAGAGAGCGTTGCGTCTCTGACCCCTGAATTGGCCAAGGCGCACATGCGCAAGCTGATGGTGAAGGACCGGTTGCTGGTAACCGCAGTTGGGGCCGTCACGCCAGAAGAGCTGGCGCCGATGATCGATGAAATCGCGGCAAACCTGCCCGAGACCAGCGATCTGCCTGACATTCCCGCAATCGACTACACGGCTGCAGACACTTTCGGTACGTTTGTGGTGCCCCTGCCGCAGCCGCAAAGCCTGGTGCAGTTTGTTGCGCCCGGCGTTGAGCGCAAGGACCCGGAATTCTTTCCGGCCTATGTGCTGAACTACACGTTCGGCGGCGGTGGCTTCAAAAGCCGCCTCATGGACACGCTGCGTGTCCAACAGGGGCTGACCTATGGCGTCTACACATCGCTG
Source organism: Hyphomonas beringensis (assembly GCF_000682755.1). Classification (GTDB taxonomy): domain Bacteria; phylum Pseudomonadota; class Alphaproteobacteria; order Caulobacterales; family Hyphomonadaceae; genus Hyphomonas; species Hyphomonas beringensis. Next base: position 178,066 of record NZ_AWFF01000032.1, on the reverse strand, counting down.
AGCTTTGGCGAGAAATTCCAATCCTGGAATGGCGGTGGTCAGACCAAGAATGAAAGTGCTGGCGATTTCATTGCAGGCCTGAAGGACGAGATGAGCAAGATCTCTGAAGGCGGCGTCACCGAAGAAGAACTGGCCGATGCCAAGGCTTACCTGATGGGCTCCTATCCGCTGGCCTTTGATTCCAATGCGAAGATTGCAGGGCAGATGATGTCTGTGCGCCAGGATGAGTTGGGCGTGGACTATTTTGACCGTCGCAATGCGATGGTGGAAGCTGTAACACTCGATGATGTGAATGCGGTTGCGGCCGAGTATCTCGCGCCGGAGCGGTTCAGCTTTATCGTGGTCGGTGAGCCGGAAGGCCTGGAATAGAGGCTAGTCCGCAGTCTTTCGCGGGGCCGAAAGACCAGACGTGGCCAAGCCTGCACTCTTGTCCCGGCAGAATCGATAGAGTTCTGCCGGGCGCCCACCCGTACCGGTTTCCATCGCCCCCGTTCCGGTGACAAAACCTGTCTTGTCCAGCGCGCGGCGGAAATTCTGGGTGTGCAGCGGCATGCCCAGGATAGCTTCGACGGTGCGCTGCAGGGCGCTCAGGGTGAAGCGGTCTGGCATCAATTCAAAAACGATCGGGCGATATTTCAGCTTGCCGCGCAGGCGGGAAATGGCGGTCGCCAGAATGCGGCGGTGGTCTGAGGCCATTACCTCTCCAAGGCGCACATCCGGCTTGGGCAGGCCGGCATCGCGGGCGCATTCGGCCACGAGGCCTGCTTCATACAGCAATTCGTATCTGTCGAGCACACGTTCCTCTACCCAACGCTCGCCCTCCAGCGCAAAGGCAAGGCGCGCGCGCTCAAGCCTCTGGTCATTGCCCAGGGCCCAGGTCATGAGGCGTGGAGCAATCAGATCGTCAATCAGACCAGGGCGGCCATTGCGATGATCTTCCCACGGAAAATATCTGTACCAGGAATGCCATTTGGCCTCGAAGGAAGCACCTGCCGGGCGAGCGTCCGGTGTCAGCGCCAGATATCCGACGGAAATCACGCGGGCATTGGGCGGCGCGCCGGCCAGTGTGGCCTCAGGCGTTTCCCGGTCCTTGTCGCCAAATGTGTAGAGCTGCTCGACATAGCCAAGTTCAAACCCGGTCTGCTCTCTCACCCAGCCGCGCAGGGAGAGGTCAAAGGTACGATGACGTTCGGGATTGAAGACACCAAAGGGCAGGGCGTCTTCTCCTGTCTCGCGCTGTGTAACCAGAACCAGCGGCATGTCTCCTTCCGTGGCCACCATGACGGCGGACAGGCCAATCAGCAGTGGGACAGATGAGATCATGTGGCGGGCCCAATCTTCTTGTTGATCTGGTCATAGCGCTTCAGGAAGGCTTCCTGCGCTTCGGGAATGGCGCTGGGTTTCAACTTAAGCCGGGTTTCTTCCGGCGGCTTCCCAAACAGGCGATTTGATTCTGTCTCGGAGAAGCCTGCCAATTGTACGGCCTCATGCCAGGCGCAGATCAGGTCAGCCTTCTTTATCAGCCGTTTTAGCTTCACCGGCGTTACAGGGGCCAGGCCAAAGCGGATGTGAATGGCTTCCTGCAGACGGCTCTCAATGGATTTGTAGCTGTCACCCAGCAGCGCCTTGAAGGGAGAGATCATGTCTCCGATCACATATTCCGGGGCGTCATGCAGCAGGGCGGTCAGACTGTGCCTGGCCGAGAGTTTAGGGTCCAGCTTGCGGCATATCTGCTCCACAAGAACAGAATGTTCGGCCACGGAAAATGCATGCTCGCCTGTTGTCTGCCCGTTCCAGCGGGCCACACGGGCCAGGCCATGGGCAATGTCCTCGATTTCCACATCCATTGGCGAGGGGTGGGCAAGGTCCAGCCGTCGGCCGGACAGCATGCGCTGCCAAACCCTGGGTGTCTTTGCGGATTGCTTCACACGCGTGCTCATCTTGCCTCCTCTTTACGGCATTGGAGGCAGAGTGGCAAAAGGGTAAATCCTTTGGTTTCAGCGCTGTGTGCAGTCGGGATGAAATCATGCGTCTTGCCAGATGAAAGAGGGGGTGTGTGCCACAATCAGTGGGGCAGGGGATTCGTAAACAAGCTTAGGCAAGGGCGATGGTTTGGAAGCATGAACCATATTTAAGAAAAGGACATGTGGACGGACGAAATTCACAGCTTTCTGTGTTCATAAAAAATACCTTTTAAATCATCGTGTTGCGAGATGCTCGTTAATTGTTCCGCATACGATAGACATAAGGGTAAACAAAAAACGCCCTTCCGGTTACGAAGTCATCGCTTTTCCGCCCCAATTAAAAAAGCTGCTGTTAAGGCCTTCAGGGCAGAAAGGTCACATCAATTTCAGGACACGTCCAACTGGCGTTTCCGGCACAAAGTAGAGGTGACCATGCTTGAATCATTGACGACTGCTTTTTCGACCCAGGCAATTGCTTTTGGCGTATTGCTGATGGGCTGTGGCATCGTCGTGGTTGAGGCTGTTCGCTCAAGCCGTGAAGTGCTTTGGGGCGACATGTTCATGGACGATCTGGACGATTAATCCAGACCGTCTGCCGCCTTTAAAGGCGCACTGCCTCAGGCAGACTTTTCGACAAAAACAGTGCCGGCTGAATAGCCTGCTCCGAAGGAGCAGATGAGGCCTTTGTCACCGGCCTTGAAGTCGTCCGAATGCTTGTGGAACGCGATGATCGATCCGGCCGACGAAGTATTCGCATACGTATCCAGCACTGTAGGGCTTTCATCATCTGACGCTTCGCGACCCAGAACCCGGGAAGAAATCAGCCGGTTCATATTGGCATTGGCCTGGTGCAGCCACATGCGGCGCAGGCCGTCCTTATCCAGTCCCAGTTCATCCATGTGCGTGTTGATCATCTCCGCCACCATGGGAACGACTTCCTTGAACACCTTGCGGCCTTCCTGCTTGAACAGCTTGTCCGGGGCATCGATGCCTTCCGGTGCGGCGCGGTTGAGGAAGCCGAAATTGTTCCGGATATTGTTGGAGAAGGATGTTTTGAGCTTTGTGCCGAGGATGTTCCAGTGCTCTGCCGGTGCGAAATCCTTGTCTTCCACCAGCACGGCAGTCGCCACATCTCCAAAGATGAAGTGGCTGTCGCGGTCAGTGAAGTTCAAATGGCCGGAACAGATTTCCGGGTTCACCATCAGAACAGAGCGGGCGCTGCCGGAGCGGACGAAGTCTGCCGCAGTCTGGATGCCAAAAGTAGCGGAAGAACAGGCGACGTTCATGTCAAAGGCAAAGCCGCTGCAGCCGAGGGCTTCCTGGACTTCGATGGCCATCGCCGGATAGGCGCGCTGCATGTTGGAGGCGGCGCAAATGACGGCGTCGATATCTTCGGGTTTGCGGCCAGCGCGGTCCAGAGCCTGACGCGCCGCATTCACAGCGATTTCCGCCAGGACAGAGATCTTGTCATTCGGGCGCTCGGCAATGCGAGGTGCCATGATGTCCGGGTCCAGCACGCCGCTCTTGTTGATGACATAGCGGGATTTGATGCCAGAGGCCTTTTCGATGAACTCGACTGAGGAGTGAGTCTTCGGCTCGATCGCGCCAGAGGCGATATCTGCTTCGCGCTCCAGATTCCAGTTATCCGCCCACTGGTTGTAGCTTTCGACCAGTTCTGCGTTCGAGATGGAGTGCGGCGGTGTCCATAGGCCTGTCGCCGAAATTACCGGGGTTTTCATCCTAGACCCTCATATTGGCGCCCGCTGTTTCCGGGCGTTCTTGAATTGATTCTTAGGGATTAGCGCGGGTTTAAGGATAGGTCGAGGCTGCTGCACACAGAGAGGTGCTGCCTTGGGGACGGGGTCAGTCGGGAATTTTCAGGCCGGATTCAACTGTCTGGCGAGCTTCGTCAGATGGCACGCCATGGGCTTCCAGCTGAGCTTGCCGTTCCTCAGCCCGCCGCTCTGCCGCTTCCCTGGACTCCAATTCCTGGCGTTCGCGGTCTTCGATAAGGGCCATCTCGGTCTGGATACAGCGGTCGCGTATGTCAGGATTCGGGGCCTTGCTGCATCGGCTCCAGGCTTCGGTACGGCGCGTCTGATCGGCGGAGGCGCAGGCCTGAACCAGCAGAGGGGCGGAAATCAGGGCGGCGAGAAAGAGCGTGCGCTTCATTTGGTCATGTCCTGAACAGCTTTGTGTCTGGGACATGATACATCATGATCGTTGACCATACCAACAGCTTGAGCCCAGGCGTAGACAATAGTGGGACCGACAAATTTGAAGCCGCGCTTTTTCAGGTCCTTTGACATGGCCGCAGACCAGTCCGTTTGCGTCGGCGCGTCCCTGAAATGCTTCCACTTGTTCACGATGGGGCTGCCGTCAACAAAGCTCCAGCAATAGTCTGAGAAACTCTCGCCGGCCTCTTCCATGGCCAGATAGGCCTGTGCGTTGCCGATAAGGGCTTCGATCTTCTTGGGGCTGCGGATGATGCCGGGATTCTTCAGCGCCTTTTCCACACGCTTTGGTGTCCAGCGTGCCAACTTTTCTGCGTCGAACCAGTCGAATTCCTCGCGGATCGACTCGCGCTTGCGCAGGATTGTGATCCAGGAGAGCCCGGCCTGCATGCCGTCCAGCTGCAGTTTTTCCCAGAGGGCCCGGCCATCATATTCCGGCACGCCCCACTCGGTATCGTGATAGTTGCGATACAGCTCATCCGTCAGGGGTGCCCAGGCGCATGGGAATGTTTCACTCATCGGAAGCCTCTGTCAGGTGGGCGTCGACTTCAGCGCGTTGCCAGTCTGTCAGGTCAAAGGTCACCGGCGCATCATTGCAGGTGAAGGTTTTGCCATCCTGTTCGGCCTTGGCCAGGCGATCTGTGCGGATCAGGGCGAGACCGATATTGCCGGAGACACTCGTGATGCTGCCAACAGGCGCGTCGGCCAGTATATCAGCGCCAGCCTCCAACTTGCTGCCGGAGATTTTCACTGTGCGCTTGCGGATCTTGCCCTTGCGCTTCATGCGGCTGGCGACTTCTTGTCCGACAAAGCAACCTTTCTTGTAGTCGATACCGTTCATCATATCCATGTTGATGTCGGTCGGGAAAACTTCCGCGCCGCGATAGTCCGCGCCCCATTCCGGCACGCCCGCGGCGATGCGCGCTGCGTTCCAGTCCTCTTCGGTCATCGGCTCAGCCGCCATGCCGGTCGGCGTGATGGCCCGGTGAGGCAAGGCTGGAGAACGCACATCCACCCAGCTGCCTTCGGTCACGACATCATCTTCCAGCCGGTCAATGGCCACGTCATTGCGCATCCTGAACATCTTCAGGCGCTTTTCGAGATCATCGGCCGCATCCGCATGGACGTCGATATAGATGTTCTCCAGCGACAACATGGCCAGATAATCAGCGATCACCTTGCCTTGCGGCGTCAGCAGAGCGCCATAGCGCATCTCGCCAGTGTTCCAGTTGTCGACAGAATGCGTCACTGTGCGACCGAGAAGGTGCAGCATGTCCGGTCCGGTCAGTCGAATGATGGCGCGATTGGGAAGAATACGTTTCATCTACTTGTTGTAGGTAGGGTTGCAGCCTGTCTCAAGGGCGCCTCTCCAGCGGCAAGGCGCAGAAAACGGCCTTGACTAAACACCCTGACGGTTTCACCCCATCCTCATGACCTATGACATGATCCTGAAAGGCGGCACGGTTGTGACGCCGGGCGGCACAGCCGAGACAGATATCGGTGTGCGTGGCGAGCGAATTGCCTTTATCGGAGACCTTTCCGGCGCAGAGGCAGGAGAGGTCTATGATGCGACCGGCCTGCACATTCTGCCCGGCGTGATCGACAGTCAGGTACACTTCCGCGAACCAGGGATGGAGTACAAGGCAGACCTTGAAACCGAGGCGCGCTCTGCGGCGCTAGGCGGTGTGGTCGCTGTGTTCGAGATGCCGAACACCAACCCCACAACGACGACGCCTGAGATGCTGCAGGACAAGCTGAACCGCGCCAAGGGCCGTATGGATGTGGACCACGCCTTCTATGCTGGGGCGACGCACGAGAACATCCACCTCTTGCCAGAAATGGAGAAGATGCTCGGTTGCTGCGGTGTGAAAGTTTTCATGGGCGCATCCACGGGCGATTTGCTGATCAAGGATGACGAAGGCGTCGAGGCCGTTTTGCGCGCCATCAAGCGCCGCGCCGCATTCCACTCTGAAGACGAGTACCGACTGGAAGAGCGCCGCAAACTGGCCGTCACAGGCGACTGGCAGAGCCATATTGTCGTGCGCGATGTCGAGGCCGCCGTCAGCTCCACCCGCCGCTTGCTGCGCCTTGCCCGCAAGACCGGAAAGCGCATCCATGTGCTGCACATCTCGACGGCCGAAGAAATGGAATTGCTGCGCGACGCGAAAGATGTGGCGAGCGTGGAAGTTCTGCCGAACCATCTAACCCTCACGGCGCCGGATTGCTATGAGCGCCTCAAGGGCTTTGCACAGCAGAACCCGCCGGTTCGCGAGCAGCGCCATCAGGATGCGCTTTGGCGCGCGGTGAATGCGGGCATTGTCGATGTGCTGGCAACAGATCATGCGCCGCACACACGCGAAGAGAAAGAGCGGCCCTATCCGGCCAGCCCCTCCGGCATGCCGGGCGTACAGACCCTGGTGCCGGTGATGTTGACCCATGTGAACAATGGCAAGCTGAGCCTGCAGCGCTTTGTCGAACTGACCAGCGCCGGGCCGCAGCGCGTGTTCGGCCTCGCCGACAAGGGCCGCATTGCCGAGGGCTATCATGCCGACTTCACGGTTGTGGACCTGAAGCGGCAGGAGACGATTACGGAAGACTGGTCCAAATCCAAATGCGGTTGGACGCAATATGATGGTTTTGAAGCCACCGGCTGGCCCATGGCGACGATCATCCGCGGCGGTTTTGTCATGCGCGATGGAGAGATCGTTAATAAGGGCGGCGGTAAGGCTGTTCGCTTCAACGAGACTCTCGAGATGGCGGAATGAAGTCAGGGCGACCTGACCAGGCCGTGGCAGGCTTTACTTGACGTATTCAGCCCATGCAGAGTGGGACAGAGCAGGCCGCGCGAATCTTGAACGCGCAATCCGGGCGCTGGAGTTGGGGTGATGAAACACGAACGCAAGGGGCTGAACCGGCAGCTGTTCTGGCTGTACGAAGGTCACGGAAAATGGCCTTTCATTTTCCGCTGGGCGATGCTGATCTTCGATTTCCTAAGCATCGGATATTTCCTGTGGGCCCCATTCGAGCATCGTGATCGCACCCATGTGGCCTTTGACTATGTGATCGGTTCGATCATTGCCCTGGACTGGCTCGCCAGATTTTACATCGCTCGCCATCGCTGGAATTTTGTCGTTCGGCCGATCAACATTGCGGACGTCATCGTCGTCTTCACAATGTTCGCGCCCCTGCTGGTTTCCAATTTCGCCTTCCTCCGCATCTTGCGGGCGGTGCGCGCCATACGGGCTTTTACTTTTGTGCGCCGTATCAAGGTGCTGACGCCCTTCTTCCAGCGCCATGAGCGCGTGATCGACAAGGTGACGAATCTCATCGTCTTCGTCTTCATCATGGCGGCTGTGGTCTACTCCACGCAGGTTGGCGTGAATGATGACATTCATACCTATATCGACGCGCTCTATTTTACCGTGACTAGCCTGACGACGACCGGTTATGGCGATGTGCTGATGGTTGGAACGCTGGGCCGTGTTCTGTCCATCCTGATCATGGGGCTGGGGCTGACCCTGTTTCTGCAATTGCTTCGCGCGATTGTGGACCCTCGTGACAAGGTGGAACATGAGTGTGAGGAATGCGGTCTGACCTTGCACGAACGCGACGCAATCCATTGCAAGCATTGCGGAGAAGTGATCCATATTCCGACGCGCGGTTTTGACTGACGCGAGAAGATTAAAAAATCTGGGAAGAAACGCTCACATCATGGCTGACACGTCGGACATACCTTTTCGGGAAGTACCCTATCTGCCCTTGAAGCTGGAGGTCGACCGCCGGCCGGATGGGACAATATATCTGAACAATGGACAGCCCCTGAAGGCATGTCCGCCGCATATGCTGGCCCCGCTGGTGAAATGGGCGGCACAGCGGCCGGATACGGTCTGGTTGGCAGAGCGCGACCCGGAAAATTCCGCTGCCGAAGGCTGGAATACGGTCACCTATGAAGCGGGCCTGTCTGCCGTGCGCAGGCTGGCACAAGGTTTTCTGGATGCAGGGGCCGGACAGGATGCGCCGCTGATGATCCTGTCGAAGAATTCTATCTCCAATGCCCTGATCATGTACGCCGCCATGTGGGCCGGCAGCCCGGCTGTGCCGGTGACCCCGGCCTATGCGCTGCTCAGTGAAGATCTGGGACGCCTCAAATATATCGATGGCCTGACCCAGCCAAAGTTCATCTATGTCGAAGATGGCGTGGACTATCAGCGTGCGCTGGATGGGATGGACCTTGAAGGTCGCCTCGTAATCTATAGCGGCCGTGCGCCGGAGCGGTGTGAAGCCGTGCGGTTTGAACAATTCATGCGCGCCCCGACCGATGCAGTGGACGCCGCCTATGACAGGCTGACGCCGGAAACCGTTGCCAAATACATGATGACGTCCGGCTCCACCGGTGAGCCGAAAGCCGTGATCAATTTGCAGGGTATGGTTGCCTCCAATGCGCGGATGATACGCTCTGTGTGGGATGAGGATCGACTCGACGAGATGACGGGTGGCCCGCAGGTGATGTGCAATTTCCTGCCATGGAGCCATACCTATGGCGCTCACTCCATTCTGCACAACATGCTCGACTGGGGCGGCACGCTCTATATCGACCAAGGCGCGCCGACACCTGCGCGTCTGCCAGAGATGCTGCGGAACCTGAAGGATGTCGCCACAACACAGCACACCACAGTGCCGGCGGCCTGGTCTGCGCTCGCCACAGAGCTGGAACGTGATGATGAGCTTGCGGAGACATTCTTCTCCCGGCTTATCTGCATGGCCTATGGCGGCGCGTCCATGGGGCAGGACATTTATGAGCGTATCCAGAATGTTGCCGTGCGCATTACAGGCGAGCGGATCTCGCTGTCTGCGGGCTATGGCGCCACTGAGACAGCGCCAACCGCATCGAACGTGCACTGGCCAAATGACCGGATGGGGCTGATTGGCCTGCCGCTGCCGGGCAACACATTCAAGATGGTGCCCAATGCCGAGAAGATGGAGCTGCGCGTCAAAGGCGTGAACGTCACGCCGGGCTATTTTCGCAATGCCGAAAAGACGGCGGAGGCCTTTGACGAGGAAGGCTTCTACAAGCTGGGCGATGCCGTGAAGTTCGTGGACCCGGACACGCCGGAGCGCGGTCTGGCTTTTGACGGTAGGACGGCTGAAGAGTTCAAGCTGGCGAATGGCACATGGGTGTCAGCAGGCACTGTACGCGTGCAGGCCGTTGCCGCGACGGGCGGGGCCCTGTCAGATGCTGTCGTCTGTGGGCTGAACAAGAATGATGTGCGGCTGTTGGGCTTTGTGAATGAAGCCTGGTGCAAGCGTCTGGTCGGCGAGGACATACCGCTCGGCGAGTTGATCCGGCATCCCGGCGTGATTGCGAAGATCCGCGAGGGGCTGGAGGCGCATAACAAGCATCACCCGAACCCGTCAGCGCGGATTGCGCGCATCCTGCTGCAGGCCGAACAGCCCCGCGCAGATGATGGGGAGATTACCGAGAAGGGCTATATCAACCAGTCTCGCACGCAGGCCCTGCGGCAGGATCAGGTTGAACTTCTTTACTCAGAAAACGCCGCAGAACAGGATACGCTCCTGATCCTTTAGGCGACGGCAAAAATAGACTTGGATACTTAAGAGGGAAACCGGATGACCGACGAGACAGTTCAGACAATGACAGGGGCCGAGGCGCTCGTTTCCACACTGGCCGATCATGGCGTGAAAGCCTGCTTTGCCAATCCCGGCACTTCGGAAATGCATCTTGTCACTGCGCTGGATCATGAACCGCGCATCAAGTCTGTGCTCTGCCTTTTCGAAGGTGTGGCGACCGGTGCAGCAGATGGCCATGCCCGCGTGACGGGCGACCCGGCCATGACGCTGCTGCACCTTGGCGCAGGGTATCTGAATGGCGGCGCGAACATCCACAATGCGCGGCGTGCCTGGACGCCGATGATCAATGTGATCGGCGACCATGCCGTGCCGCACCAGCGCTATGATGCGCCACTGACCTCTGACATTACCGGCATGGCCGGGCCGAATTCCAACTGGATCAAATCCGCTGACAAGGTCAGCACAGCGGGCGAACTGGCAGCGGAGGCTTGGGAGGCAAGCTTCGGCCCTGTGCCGGGGCCTGTGTCCCTGGTGCTGCCGGCAGATACGGCTTGGCTGGAGGGCGGTAGGCCGGGCAAGGCGCGCACACGCCCTTCGCTGCGCAAGCCTGATGACGCCCGCATAGACGCGGCCGCGAAAGCCGTGAAATCCGCCAGCAAGCCTGTGATCATTATCAATGGTACAGCCCTCACCGAAGCAGGCCTTGCGCAGGCTGCGCGCGTGAAAGCGGCGGGTGTGCGTGTGCTGACGGATACATTCTTCCCGCGCCAGGCGCGCGGGGCAGGCCGCTTCATTCCGGACAGGATGCAATATTTTGCTGAAGGTGCGATGTCTGATCTTGGAGGGGCAGACCTCATGCTGATCGCTGGCACACAAGTGCCGGTCGCTTTCTTCGCCTATCCGGGAAAGCCCAGCCTTCTGCTGCCGGAAGGCTGCACGCCCATGGTGCTTGGCGGCCCGGAAACCGACAGCGCCGCACTTCTGGAAGCCCTGGCTGATGCGCTTGGCGTGAAGAAGGAGGTCACAGATGTCGCGCCTCTGGAAACGCCCGGCATGCCGTCCGGGGATCTCAATGCCATGACGGTCGGTGCCTCCATTTCGCGCCATATGCCGGAGGGGGCGTTTGTCTCAGATGATGGTGTGTCCAATGGCTTGCCCAGCTTCCTGATGACCCAGCGTGCACGGCCACATGACTGGATGATGCTGACTGGTGGTGCCATCGGGCAGGGAATGCCGCTTGCCCTTGGTGCGTCACTCGCTGCGCCGGACCGCAAGACGCTTTGCATCTCCGGCGATGGCGCAGGCATGTATACCAATCAGGCGCTGTGGAGCATGGCGCGGGAAAGCGCGAATGTGGTCAACGTCATCTTCGTCAACCACTCCTACCGTATCTTGAATATTGAGCTCGCGCGTACCGGCGCAGGCAATCCGGGCCCTGTGGCGCAGGACCTGCTTGGTCTTGGTCATCCTGAGATTGACTGGGTCAAACTGTCAGAAGCGCAGGGCGTTCCGGCTGTGAACGCGACCAATGCTGAAGAGTTTGATACGGCGCTGGAGCGCGCTTTCGCGGCAGATGGGCCTCAGCTGATCGCAGCGCACGTCCCGGCTCGGTAAGTCTGGCGGGGCGGGTTATTCCCGCCCACGCTCAAGATCTTCCTCGATCTGGATTTCAACTGGCTCGCCCAGAAGGCGCTGGCGATAGACCTGCGTATTCTCCAGCACCCGTTGCACATAATTGCGCGTTTCGCTGAACGGGATGAACTCCACCCAGTCAATCGGATCGACCTGGCCACTGCGTGGATCACCATAATCCTGGATCCATTTGCGCGGGCGGGATGGCCCCGCATTATAGGCCGCCGCTGTCATGATGTAGCTGCCATTGAAACGCGACAGCAACGTGTCGAGATGCTGGCCGCCAAGCGTCATGTTGTAGCCGGGGTCATCCGTCAGCCAGGATTTGCGATAGGGCAGGCCGCTCATCCTTGCCTCGCGTGAAGCGGTGGCAGGCATGAACTGCATCAGGCCGCGGGCGCCGACATGGCTGATCGCGTTCGGGTTCATTTCGCTTTCCTGCCGCGACAGGGCCAGCATCAGCGGACGTTCCACTTGCGGCTCCTTCAGCAGCGGATAGGCAACCACAGGATAGGCCGCATCTGTCGCGACGATGCCCTTGGCAAGCCCGGCCTTGGCGCCGCGCACGCCAACATCCGGCACCTGATATTCTGTCGCCAGACGGGCAAGCAGCAGGTAATCGGATTCACTCGTCAGATGGTCATCCAGATGATAGGCAAACTGACGGAACAGGCGGTCTTCCCCTGCCTCTCCCAGAAGGCGGAGGGCCCTCACCATGGGGCGGCTTTCAAAAGCCTCGATTTGTTCCGGCGTTGGGTCGACTGACTTCACGAAGTCCAGTTTCTTGTCGCCGAGTCGCTCGGCCGCCAGCTGTCCATAATAGGTGAATTTGTGTTCTGCCGCAGCGCTATAGCTCGTCCGGGCGTTCTCCGTGTCGCCCAAGGCGTCCTTGGCGCGGCCTGTCCAATACTTGCCGCGGGCCAGGCTGATCGGCGTCGAGACGCCGTCAGACATGGTTTCGAAATGCTGCAGGCTGCGGCTGGCATCATTGGTCAGGCGCAGTGCGATCCAGCCGGAGACCCACTCGGCCTCAGCAAAATCTGCGCCGGATTCCATGCCGTGAGGCGCTGCCAGTTGATAGGCGCGTGTCCAGTTGCCGTCCTTCAGGTCGGTCCGGATGGCAATATTGCGTTCGTCCCAGAGGCGTGAGCGCCCGGCTTCGGGCACGTCATTGCCGTCAATCCCGGTGAGAAGCGGCGTTGCAAGATCCTGATTGCGCAGCTTCTGGCGCCGCCATTTGGCGCGCTCGTACAGAAGGCCGGGATTGTCCTGCAGGTGTGCGGGCACGGCGTTGACCAGCGCGTCCACATTGCGTGAGCGGGCGGCCAGGCCGATGCGGGCATCCACCAGTTTCTGGTAATCAGCGGTGAGCAGGTATTTCAGCTTCGAGGCGGATGTGCGCTGATTGGTCCAGAGCAGAAATTCAACGCGTGCCCGGTGGTCTTCCTGGGTCAGCTGATTGCCATAATCTGCAAGAACCTTGCGTTCCGTATCGCGGTCCATCGAATTGTTTTGCCAGGCATCGCGGATTGCTTCGAATGCCTTGCCGGGCTCTCCGATGGCTTTCCAGCTTTCCGCCAGCGCAACCTTGCCGGCACCGGTTATCGGGCCTGATTTTGTCAGCCAGTCGATGCGCTCTTTGTGGCTGTAATTGGACTCGCCGATAATCTCTTCCGCGCGGCGTTGCATGGCAGAAGTACGCGGCCAATCATTCAGTTTTTCCAGCGCAAACGAGATTTCCGAGAAATTCATGCCAGGCACGCCCTGGCTGGCGCGGACCCACATGATGAGGTTTCGCACATCCGGATCGGAGGCTTGGGACTGCAAACGGGCCACTGTGGGCCAGTCATAGCTGCCTGCCGCTTTCAGCGCTTTGTGCAGGATTTCCGCATTTTTGGCGTCTGTGACCTGGGATTGGAAGGTGCGCGCAGGCTTCAGGCTAGGTGTCTCTGGGACACCTGCAGCAGCAGCGCCCTGCGCGAGCACGGCAATAGAAGCAAGAATGGCAAGGGGTCGCATCATGTTACAGCTCAGCGGAGTTTATTTCTTGGCCAAAGCGTGAGAAGGCTTTGGCGGTTTATATTCGAACAAAACAAACAACACCTGAATCGCGGCAAATTTACGATGTTTCATGGCTCAATCCCAGCTCTCGTCACTCCTTTCAGAAATGGGGCCGTTGACCGGGACGCGTTCGCAGCGCTGGTAGAGCGCCAGATTGCGGGCGGTTCCAGTGCGCTCGTCCCTGTCGGAACCACAGGCGAGACGTCCACATTGTCCACCCAAGAGCATAAAGATGTCGTAACGCTTTGTGTTGAAATTACCAAAGGCCGCGTGCCCGTCATCGCCGGGGCCGGGGCCAACGCCACAGATGAGGCGATCGAGCTGGTCGAGCATGCCAAGACGGTTGGCGCTGATGCAGTGCTTGTTGTTTGCCCCTACTACAATAATCCTAATCAGGACGGGCTGATCGCCCATTTCAAGGCGATCAATGATGCAGTTGCCCTGCCGATTCTGCTCTACAATGTGCCGGGTCGCACAGTTGTAGACCTTCAGCCTGCTGCTGTGGCCCAATTGGCGCAATTGCCGAACATTGTCGGCATCAAGGATGCGTCTGGCGATCTCGCCCGGGTCAGCCAGCATGCCGCCGCCATTCCGGAAGGCACACAGTTCGTCCAATTGTCAGGCGATGACCCGAGCGCGCTCGGTTTCCTCGCCATGGGTGGGATGGGCTGCATTTCGGTTACGGCGAATGTGATGCCCGAGTCCTGTGCTGAAATGCATAAGGCATTTCACGAGGGCGACATTGCGGGCGCGCAGGCGATTGAACGGCGCCTTATCGCGCTGCACAAGGCAATGTTCTGTTCTCCGTCACCGGGACCGGCAAAATATGTTCTGTCGCGCCTGGGTCTGTGCGAGCCTGATGTTCGGCTGCCGATAACGCAGCCAGACGCTCAAGCTGTTCAGAAAATTGAGACGGCTATGGCACTTGCAGGCATCAAGGCCTAAATCAGGCCTATGTCAAAGAAGAACCAGGCAAAAGGCCGCTCGGACGGGCTGGTCGCGGAAAACCGCCGATCCCGCCGCGATTATGCGGTTGAGGATACGCTGGAGGCTGGCATCATGCTGGTCGGCTCAGAGGTGAAGTCCCTGCGTGAGGGCAAGGCCAACATTGCTGAGGCCTATGTCAGCCCGGAGGATGGGGGTCTCTATCTGATCAATGCGGATATTCCGATCTATAATGCGGCGAACCGCTTCAACCATGAGCCCAAGCGCAAGCGGAAGCTGCTTGTTTCCAAGCGGGAACTCGCCAAGTTGACCCAAGGGGTTGATCGCGCCGGTCGTACGATTGTGCCTCTGAAGCTCTACTTCAATGAACGTGGCCTCGCGAAACTTCTCATCGGCCTCGCGACGGGGCGCAAGAGCCATGACAAGCGCGATGTGGAAGCGAAACGCGACTGGCAGCGCCAGAAAGCGCGGATCCTGAAGGAAAGCTAGGCGCGTCTAGAACAGCTGCTGCATGGGTTGGCACTGCGCGTCAATTCTGTGGGTCCAGATCTGGCTGGCATTGTATAGTCGAACCAGGCTGATCGTGCCGTCCAGCCTGTTTACGGACCCGCTGATGAATTCTTCGTCTTCAGGCAATTGGCCAGGACGCGAGAAGACATACTCGCTGGGCGAGGCATCATAGATTTCATACAGGCCGTCAAACATCTGCGCGCCGCTGATCTCGACAATTCCGTCTGACAGGGTCACGGCGAAGCGGGGCACGTAGATCTCTTCGTCTCCCGTCTCTTCCGACATGAACACGCCATCGCACATCATGTCAGTAGACGGGACTTCCTGAGCTTGCGTGCCAAGACAGGCAAGGGCGCCAAGAATGGCTGCGACAAAAAGAGAGCCCCTGGAAATCTTCACGTGCTTACCCCGTTATCTTTTTCGCCATCGCAAAGACGTCTTCGAACATTTCTGCCGTCAGGCGACCAGTGTTCGTGTTGTAGCGGCTGCAATGATAGGATGAGAGCAGCGCCACTTTCCGGCCACCTGCCTCTACATCATAATGTGTTCCGTGCCCGAATGGATGATCCTTCAGTTTCAGGCCGAGCGTCCGCACAGTTGAATCATGGGATATCTTGCCAAGGCAGACCATGGCCTTCAGATTCGGCAGAGCATCGATACGTGCAGTCAGGAACTGGCGGCATTGATTGATCTCGGCGCCGACAGGCTTGTTCTGCGGCGGCACACAGCGCACCGCATTGGTGATCATCGCGCGTTTCAGTTTCAGGCCATCATCCGGCCGCGCGTCGAACTTGCCCGTGGAAAACCCGAACTTGTCAATTGTCGCATAGAGCAGGTCGCCAGCCCAGTCGCCCGTGAAGGGGCGGCCTGTGCGGTTCGCTCCGGTCACGCCCGGTGCGAGGCCAATAATCAAAAGCTCCGCTGTTTCCGGACCGAAGCTTGGCACCGCGCCATTGAACCAGTCCGGATGCTTCTCCGCCACTTCTTCGCGATACGCGACAAGGCGTGGGCAGAGCGGACAATCAGCGGGCGCTTCGGGAGGGATCATATTCGTCATATGCCCTCCCTAACCGGCGTCGCTTTCACTGCCTAGTACCCATCCGCGCTGCCATCCTTGCGCATTTCGGTGGCGGCGATCCAGGCGCCGGTGTCGAAGTCACGCATGATGGCCTGATAACCGCCAGCATTGGCCTTGCAGCAATCGACAACATGACCGCGCGCTTCCAGTTCCGCGCGGGTTTCCGGTGGGATGCCGCTTTCCAGATGCACGACGCCCATATCGGTTTCGCACGCGTCGCCGTTGAGGTCGTCCGTCGGCTCACATCCGCCCGTATGTTCCCAGCGGGCGGCATCCCCCGCCTCCTGCAGACCCATGTCGAAATCGACGAGGTTCAGGATCACCTGCACATGGCCCTGGGGCTGCATGCCGCCGCCCATCAGGCCGAAGCTGAGCCACGGCTCGAACGGGCAGGCCTGCTCGATCGGCATGGCGCGGACCTGACACCCCGGCATGTCTTTCTTGAATGCGAAGGCCGGGATAATCGTGTGGAAGGGGCGCTTGCCGGGTTCCCACACGTTCGGGTGTTCAGGGTCCAAGCTAAACAGCTGTCCGCGATCCTGGAACATGAAGCCGAGCCCGTCCGCGACGAGGCCCGAACCCATGCCGCGATAGTTCGACTGGATCAGGGAGACCATCATGCCGTCCTTGTCGGTGACGGTGAGATAGGTGGTGTCGCCGTCCTCAAGTGTGAGGTCGGCTTCCCGCAGTCTCTCATTCGCATCCGATATGATGTTCTCCAAATTTGAACCGTTGCCTGGAGCGATCATCATGGAGTCGCCCAGCGTATAGATTACGTTTCCATCTCCTGAAGGCTGGAGAGCCGTAATTCCCGGGTCGTCCATGGCTTGATCAAGACTGATTTGCGCCGCGCGGGCAGCAGCATAGTCTGGGCGCACAAGGAACTCAGGACTAATCTTGCTGAACTCCGGATCCGCATACCCGCGCGCCCGATCCGCAAAGGCCAGCCGCTTTGCCTCCACCTGCGCCATGATGCTGTCGGCTGAGCCATAGCCCATGCTACGCAGGTCGAACCGTTCCAGCATTTGCAGCATCTGCAGCGCCGCAATGCCCTGCGTATTCGGCGGCAGTTCGCAGACCTTGTAGTCCGCGCGATAGGTGACGCAGATGGGCTCGACCCATTCGCCCGTATGGGTGGCGAAATCGTCATAACGCAGGAAGCCTCCGATGCGCTCGAAATAGTCGCCCATCCGGTGGGCGAGGCTGCCCTTATAGAATTCGTCACGCCCACCTTCAGCGATCTGGCTCAGCGTGTCGGCCAGGTCCGGATTGCGGAAGATTGTGCCTTCATGGGGGGCTGGCGAGAAATAGGTCTTCTTCGCATTCTCATATTCTTCCAGCATGCCGCTTTCGTAGGCGGGCTCAAAGCGTTTCGGGCCGAAGCTCCAGTAATAGGAAATCACTTCCGGGATCGGCGCACCCTTGCGGGCATAGGTGATTGCGGGCTTCAGATCGTCGGCAATGGGCAGCTTTCCGAACCGCTCATGCAGGGCAAACCAGCCATCCACTGTACCTGGCACGGTGACGGGCGCTGCGCCGAAAGGCGGGATTTCCTCGCCCTCCATGAATTCGTCCGCTTTGGCCTGCATCTCGGCAAGTGTTGCGCCCTTCGCGCTGCGGCCTGAGCCATTATAGCCATAGAGTTGCCGGGTTTTAGGGTCCCAGACAATCGCGAACAAGTCGCCGCCAATGCCATTGCCGGTGGGCTCGACCAGGCCAAGCATCGCATTGGCAGCAATCGCGGCGTCGACGGCAGAGCCGCCGGACTTCAGCACATCAAGCGCGGTCTGCGTGGCCAGCGGGTGGGCGGTCGCGGCCGCGCCATTCGGGGCCACAACGGCGGATCGAACACCCAGATTGCGCCCTGTTGGCATCCGGTCGCCCGGCCCGGGCGGTGTGGCCTCGATGTCTTGTTCTTCAATTTCGATAGATACCACGCTGGTCTGGTTGACCTGTGCCGTGGCCTCCATTTCGGTTTCCGGTGCCGGCTCTGTGCTGGCGCAGGCGCTAAACCCCGGCGCCAGAGCGAATGCGACGATCATGCGGACTGAATTCATCTGCCTCACCTCTCCTGTTTGCAGGGGAGCTTAGCGTGTTGCGTCCGATAATCGAGTCTCCATTGGGAAGAACATAGGTATCCCGTGGGCACCATGCGCGACCAAAGCCGTCCAGATAGGCCTGTATCAATCCTTCAAGCATAGCTGACGACCTCCCATTCGATTTCGTCATCGTCATGGAAGTAAAAGCGGCTGCCGGGATCATAGGTCTGGTGACTATGGGTCTTGTAACCTGCTTCCAGGATCTTCTCCTCGGCGGCTTTCAGATCATCCACCAAGATGCCGAAATGATTGATGGAGCCGATCCGGTAATAGCTTTCCGCATCGGCCTGGGCGCTGTCGGGCAGGGTATAGACGGCAATGTAGGCATCATCCGTACCCACATGGACCGTGTAGCCATCATATTTGGATGGGCCTTCCCAGCGTATCTTCCAGTCGAAGAGTTTCACCAGCATGGCGGCTGTTTTCTTCGGGTCTGCGACAGTGACATTCACGTGTTCGAATATCGCGGTGCTCATGATTTCAACTCCATTTGTGCTTGCTCAGGTGATTGATTTGACGGTTGTAATTCCTCAACTTAAGTTTAGGTCAAGCGTGTTTGAGGAGATTTTCCATGGCGGCACAAAAAGGGCTTTCCATCGGCGATGTGGCCGCACGGACAGGGCTGTCAGTCTCGGCCATTCGCTTTTATGAAGGGCGGGGGCTGGTGCATCCCGAGCGCAGTTCAGGCGGTCAGCGCGTGTTCCTGCGTTCTGATATCAGGCGGCTCTCTTTCATCATGATTGCCCAGCAGATCGGCCTGACAATTGAGGAAATCTCGGACCTGTTCGCCTCGCTGCCGGAGCGCCGAACGCCAACCAAGGCAGACTGGTCACGCATCAGCGGCGCGTTCCGCCGCATGCTGGATGAGCGTATCGCCTTGATGGAGCGGACACGGGACAGACTGGATGGTTGTATCGGATGTGGCTGCCTGTCTCTGAAAAAATGCCAGCTCTACAATCCGGAGGACCGCGCGCGAGGCCTCGGCACCGGGCCGCGCTTTGTGCTGGACAATGTCAGCCAGGTCAGGGCCGATTAGAGGCCGGGGGCAGGTCTGAGTCTTTCGGGAAATAATGCGTGGCCATGCGGATTGCGATTTCCTGGCCTCGAACGGCAAAATCAGATTCGGCCTGAATGGCTGCGTTGTCGCAGGTTTGGTAAAGGCGGCTTGCATTCTTGAAGGCGGAGTTGAAGGCATCCACCAGACTGGAGCGCAGATTGCCACGATTGGGCGCCTCATAGCTCAGCATGTCAGACATGTACCGCCGCCAATACTGGTCTTCCCGGCCATTACAGCGCACGCGAATGGCGTGGGCCGCGCCTAATGTACTGGCCATATCCGCCGCATCGCGGAAGTAATCCGGCCCCCGCATCGGGATATCGGATTGCGCAGCGCTTGCGCCACAGAATAGGAGCGCGCTAAGCACAAGAGCATGAAAACCTGTTTGCTTCATGCGAAGACTTTCGCCCGCATTTCGGAACGGCTCAAGAGCCTAGAGCACAAGCTTGATGTGATTGTCATGGATGAGGACGGCCTGTTCTACCATGCAGGCAACCGCGTCGTGGTGCATGATCCCAAGCCCGACATCGTTTTCGCGAATACAGATGTGTGGTTTGGCGCGCATGTGCGGGACTTCATGCTGACCGTGCTGAAAACCGGAAAGATCGACTGGTTTCAGTCTTCTGCAGCCGGACTCGACAATGCGGCGCTGATTTCCGTGGGAAAGATCTCGCGCCTTTACACCACCAATCACCGCCAGGCCGAAGCCATGGCGGAGTGGGCGCTCTGGCAAGGGCTGGACTTCCTGAAGTGCGGCCCAGCCTATCGTGCGCAGCAGGAAGAGAGGCTCTGGGAACGCCATATGAAGCGGGAGATCATGGGCTCCAACTGGCTGATCATCGGCTTTGGCTCGATCGGGGAGGCTGTGGGCCGCCGCGTTCAGGCGCTGGGCGGCCATGTCATGGGCGTGCGCCGTTCGCCCGGTCCGGCAGATGGAGCAGATCATATCGTGCCGCCAGCCCTCGTCCATGAGGAACTCGGCAAGGCGGATATTGTGCTGCTGAGCATTCCTCTGACGGAGGATACCGAAGGCATGGCGGATGCCGACTTCTTCGCGGCCATGAAGGAGGATGCGTTGTTCATGAATCTGGGCCGTGGCGGGCTGGTGAAGGAAGACGCCCTGATCGATGCGCTGGATGCGGGCCGCCCAGCCTTTGCGGCCCTGGATGTGACCGTGGAAGAGCCATTGCCGCAGGAAAGCGCGCTATGGCATCATCCGAAAATCGCGATTACCCCGCACGACAGCTCCATGACTCCGGGTACGGATCACAGGGCCGATGAAACTTTTCTCGACAATCTCGAACGCTATCTGCACGGCAAGCCAATGAAAAACCTTGTCGATCCAGAAGTGTTCGAGAACGGTTAAGGCGGAACTTCCGCCCATTCCAGCCATTCTTTCGGTAACCAATCAAACTATCGGAGGAACAGCCCATGTCTTCACTCATGGTACGCGCGCTGCTTGTTGGTGGATCAGCCTTTGCCATCGCCGCCTGCGCATCGGCGCAAAATCAGGCCGCAGAGGCCGATGCCAAGCCCATCTCTGTTACAGGAACAGAAGGCACGGTTCTAACCGCAGAGCCGCTTGAGACATTCGACGGGGCTTGGGCCATGGCTTTCCTGCCAGATGGCCGCGCACTCGTGACGGAGCAGGATGGTGATCTTTGGCTATTGGACAAGACCGGCGCGAAAGCTGGCAAGATATCCAATGTGCCGACTGTTACCCCCAGGGGCCAAGGCGGCCTCGGCGATATCATTGTGCACCCGGACTTTGCCACCAATGGCATTGTCTTCATCTCCTATGTGGAGCGCGACGCCAACAATGATGAACTCAGCGGTGCGGCGGTTGAGCGTGCCAAGCTGACCCTGACAGAAGATGGCGGCAGCCTGTCGGATCGTGACGTCATCTGGCGCCAGTCTCCCAAAGTTAAGGGCAATGGACATTATGGTCACCGCCTGGTCATCGCCCCGGACGGGCATTTGTTCATTACGTCTGGTGAGCGCCAGAAATTCACGCCTGCCCAGAACATGGCCATGAACCTCGGCAAGGTCATCCGGATCAACCAGGATGGCAGCGTGCCGGAGGATAACCCGTTTTATGGAAACGGCGCTGCGGCGGATCAGGTTTGGTCCCTCGGACACCGTAACCCGCTTGGCGTCGCGTTTGATGGCGATGACCAGCTATGGGTTGTAGAGATGGGGCCGAAAGGCGGCGACGAGTTGAACCGGATCGTCCGTTCAGAGAATTATGGCTATCCGCATGTGTCCGAAGGCGATCATTATAGCGGCAAGCCTATCGCAAGCCATGAGAGCAATCCGATTTACGAAAACCCGGCCATCGCCTGGAATCCGGTCATCAGTCCTGCAGGTCTGATCTTCTATGATGGTGAAATGTTCCCTGATTGGCAGGGCGATGCCTTCATCGGCGGCCTGTCTTCAAAGGCGCTGATCCGCGTCAGTTTTGATACAGAGAAAACCGACAATCTCGGTCAGCCGCCGAAACCCTCCCAGACCGAACCTGTTGCCTCTGAAGCAGAACGCTATGAATGGGGCGAGCGCATCCGCGAGGTAGAGCAGGGGCCGGATGGCGCGCTCTATGTGCTGGAGGATGAAGACGGTGGGCGCCTTGTCCGCCTTACACCCGGGGCGTAAGGCGGCGCCATCTGCTTCGGTCAGGTGTTAGCGGAGACTTTCAGGCTGGAAACGCGGTCAATCGTGGCTTCGGCATCGCGCATGATGTCAGCCACGATGTCCGCGACCGGCTTCACTTCTTTCACGCCGCCGGCAGACTGGCCCATCGCAAAGCAAGACTTGTCTTCATCCAGTTTTGACTCGTCTGTAATGCCTCCAATGCCGCCGATAACGCCGGTCTGGGTGGAGTGGATGGCCTGTTGCGGGAAAGGCTGAATGTCTTCAGGGCGGCTTTCCCAATCCTGGATATATTCGTTCGTGCGGCAGCGCATGGGCTTTCCAGAATAGCACCGTGTACGGGTTGTGTCCGTGTCACCCGCACCGACCACTGTATCCTTGTACATCTGCGCAGCATGGGCCTCAGTGGAGGCGATAAAGCGTGTTCCCACCCACACGCCACACGCGCCAAGAGAGAGGGCGGCCGCAAGTCCGCGTCCATCATAGATGCCGCCTGCTGCGATGACGGGAATTTTCACCGCTTCCACAGCCTGCGCCACCAGCGGCATTGTGCCGACGAGGCCGGTATGGCCACCGCCTTCGCCGCCTTGCAGGATCACGGCATCACAGCCAGCCTGTTCGGCCTTGATGGCATGTTTCACCGCGCCGCCAACAACCATGACCTTCACATTGGCCTTTTTCAGGCGCTCCATGATCGGCATAGGTACGCCCAGGCCTGCCACAAAGCTATCCGCGCCATTGTTGATGATGACGTCCACACTCTCTTCAAGGCTCTCCGGGCTGGCCGCCAGCAGGTCCACGCCGAAGGGGCGGTCCGTCAGTTCACGGACACGCTTCATCTGGCCTTCGATGAAGTCCGGAGTCGTACCGGCCATGCCCAGCACGCCATAGCCGCCAGCATTGCACATCGCGGCGCAGACTTCCGCATAGGACACTCCGCCCATGCCAGCCAGCATGATCGGGTGGTCGATATTCAACATTCTGGTCAGGGCGGTTTGTAGGGCCATGTCGGGTGTCTCCTCACTATAATTATTTGTTTTCAGGTACGATAATTAGCCGCCCTCGCGTCAACGCAATAGGTTTTGGAAGAACAGTTTGATACGTATCATGCCGCATTCCAGCCTTCATGCAGAAGTATAGAAATGCATACTGTCGAATGTGGCCGACAGAAAAATACAAGGGAGGTCCACATGAAGAAAACGCTCGCAATCGCGGCGCTTATTTCCGTTCTCGTTTCGCCTGCCATGGCACATGAAGAGGCTCAGACCGCGTCTTCTGATGATGCGCTATCACAGGAAGTCCATGATGGCCTGGCAAAGATGTCGGTCGAGGAGATCAGCCAGGCGGTGTCTGTAGAAACGGCTGTGCTGACGGAGGATGAAACAGGCAAAGAATTCGAGATTCTGGATGCTGATCGGCAGGAAACAGAAGTCGAGGAAGCAAGATATTCCGAATCGGAAATTGATGAGACATCCTCGCCCGATGATGCCGAATAAGTATTCTGACGCGCGCAAAATTGCCTGTTGAGAACGCGAAATCACTTTTTGCCTTAAGGATTTAGGCGAAATCTGGTGCAGATTGCGTCAAATTTAAATTATCTTTTCGTCATGGTCGGCAGATGATATTGATCTGCTTGGTCATTTTTGACCTCAAGTAGGGGAACTACACTATGAAACAATTCCTGATCATGGGTGCCGCTGCCCTTGTGCTCGCTGCTTGCAGCGCTGAAGACAAGGCACCTGCAGAAGAAGACGTCACCGTAACCGAAACCGTTGAAGACTCTGCTGACGACGCTACGGAAGCCATGGATGAGGCTTTGGACGAAGCTCAAGATGACATGGACGCAGCTGCAGACGAACTGGACGAAGCTGCTGACGATGCAGCCGACGCTATGGATGATGCGGCTGATGATGCTGAAGAAGCTTATGACGACGCCACCGACGGTGAGCCGGAATAAGCCTGGCGTTACTGCCGGATACTGAAAGGGCTGCCCCGCGGGGCAGCCCTTTTTGTTTGGCATTTAGTCTGGGTCTGCAGAATCAGAATTTGGAATACGCCCCATCGATCAGCAGCGTGTCGCCGGAATGGAATTTTGAGGCGTCCGAGGCGAGATAAACCGCAATGCCACCGAAATCCTCCGGCTCACCCCAGCGCCGAATCGGCACGCGCGAGATGACCTTGCTGTTGAATACATCGCTGCCTTGGCCGCCTTCGGTCATGTCGGTCGCGATCCAGCCCGGCAGAACAGAGTTCGCGCGGATCTTGTAACGGCCATACTCAACGGCGATAGCGTTCATCATGGCAATCAGGCCGCCCTTCGTGTGTCCGTAGGCTTGATTACGCGCCGCACCTGAAAGGGCCGCCAGAGAGGCCGTGCCGATCAGGCTGCCGCCCGGGTCGCCCGCCTTGGCGCGCTTGACCATGGATTTGGCAGCTTCGCGCAAAGTCAGGAAGGCCCCTTCGGAGTTGATGCGCTGATTGAAGCGCCAGGTGTCGAGCGACATTTCTTCAAAGGAAGACGCGCCCTGGCCAACGCCCGCATTGGCGATACAGGTATCGATTCGACCGAATTCTTCTTCGCCTTCTGCCATCGCCTTGATGACAGCGTCCTCATCGGCCACGTCGACCTGCCAGGCCTTGGCGCGTCCGCTGCCCAGGCCTTCCAGTTTCTTGACTGCTTCGGCATTGTCCTCTGCCTTACGGCCCCAGATGATGAGGTCTGCATTCGATGCGGCAAGCGCTTCGGCCATGCCTAGGCCAATGCCTTTATTGCCGCCGGTTACGACGCAGACTTTGCCTGTCAGATTGAAGGGGGCGTAGGTCATATGGGTCTCCTCAGATTGTCGTTTTTGGTTTGGACGCACTTCAGAGGTATGACGTAAGGGCGGTCAAGCCCCAGCCGAATCCAGAATGATTTGCCGCGCCGCATCTATGATACGCCGTGTCTCATCCCATAGGGGCAGGTTGGCCAGTCTTTCCGGGCTGATCCATTCGGCATGGGCGGCATCATCGCCCGCGCAAGGCTCTCCGGCTGTCCATACGGCGGCAAAGTCGAACAAGACATAATGCCGGGTTACATCACCGGAGGTGCGGGAATGGAATATACCGTCCACAACATCGACCAGCCCGACAATTCTGGCTTCGACGCAGGTTTCCTCGTGAAGCTCCCGCAGCGCGGCCTCTGCGGCGCGTTCGCCGGGTTCGATCCGCCCGCCCGGCAGGGACCAGTCACCCTTTAGCGGTTTTGTGCCTCTCTGGATCAGCAGGACGTCATTGCCCTTGAAGCAAACTGTACCGACAGCGGGAACAGCTTCCCGGGCTTCGCGTCCAAACCCCATCAGGCTTCACACTGCTGGCGCAGCTGTTGCAGCTCGGCTGTCAGGTCTTCATCTGAGCGGGCGAAAGGATTGCCCGTCACCTTCTGTAGCTTGCCCAGCAAGGGCAGGCGCAGCAGGGGTAAAACGGTGGGATCCTGCCGGAACAGCATCAGGGTCCTGACAATGTTTTTCTGTTTGAGCGCCTCAATGACCCCGTCAAACACAATCGCGCGGCGAATGGATTTCAGGCGCGCAGCGTGCGCGGCCGTCACTTCTGCATGCGGAGTAGGCTGGCACATCGCCGCTTCGGCAGCGGCGCGCAGGGCATCCAGGGAGTTTGCATCCAGTCTGTGTGAAATCGAACGATTGTGCTTGCGGTAGAAATACATGGCTTCGGGCAGAGACATCATCCGCGCCCCGGCAGACAGAAGGCGTACGATCAGGTCGTAATCCTCTCCGATGCGCATACTTTCATTATATCGGATATTGTTCGTGTCGAGACTGCTACGGCGGATCAGAGGCTTGGCATAGCCAAGCTGACTGCCCCGGCCATACATCATGTTTGCCTTGATATACTCACTTTCCATGATGCGCCCTGGGCGATCTTTCAAATCGCCGTCCAGCATCGTGGTGATGTCAGGCTCGCCCTCATTCTGGAAGATGGCCAGATCATCGATCATGATGTCTGCCTTCGTGCTGATCGCTGCTTCCAGCATGTGCTCCAGCCTCTGCGGCGCGATCAAGTCATCGCTGTCGACAATCGCAATCCACTCGCCGCGTGCCTGGTCCAGCGCATGATTGCGAACCGGGGCGGGGCCGCCAAAGCGAGTGCCGCTGAAGACGCGCAGCCGTGGGTCCTGCTGCGCGATCTCTTCCGCCAGCGCCACACTGCCATCGCTGGAGCCATCATCCACCAGGATCAGTTCAATATTGGCCAGGGTCTGGTTCAGGACAGACCGGATGGCGCCCTTCAGATAGGCTTCGCAATTGTAATTCGCCATGATGACCGAGATGGTCGGCGTGGAAGATGGCGCGTTAGACACGGTGTTTGCCCTGTTCATTCTGCATGATCACGTGGCTGTTACCGCAAGCCCTGTGCCAATTTCGTTCAAAATCAGGGCGAAAGAGCCATATCTGCTCTTCGTAATGCGGGCCTGTTGATACGTGTGTCATATGCGCGTGGTGAGGTCTCATTAAGACGGCGCTTGCAAGATTGGTTTGGCGGCACAGTAACAGGGATTTCACCATGGCAAAGCAGAAGCGCAAGCATATCAGTCTGGCTTTGCAGGGCGGCGGCGCTCACGGGGCCTATACCTGGGGCGTTCTGGATCGCCTCCTTGATGATGAAGACATTGAAATATCAGCGATTTCTGCCACGTCTGCGGGCGCGATCAATGCCGTGGCCTTAGCCGATGGCTTCGCGCGTGACGGCGTTCAGGGCGCGAAAGACAGGTTGGCAGCGCTGTGGGAGGATGTCTCCCGTACCAGCGGAAATCTCATGCCTTTCGGCGCGCTCAGCCCTGTCATCTTTGCCTATGCCAGTGCCATGCAGAGCCTGGCGAGCCCGTATGACCTAAACCCCTTCAATCTGAACCCCTTGAAAGAGGTGCTGGCCCGCAACATCGATTTCTCGAATGTGGACGCGTCGGGCATCCAGTTGTTTCTCTCCGCAACAAATGTGGAGAAGGGCCGCGCGAAAGTCTTCAGCGACGGAGACATTTCTCTTGAGGCTGTCCTCGCCTCGGCCTGCTTGCCGCAGACCTTCCAGGCGGTGGAGATTGACGGGGACGCTTTCTGGGATGGCGGCTATATGGGCAATCCCAGCCTGTTCCCGCTGATCTACTCCGGTGCGCCGCGGGATGTGCTGCTGGTCATGCTGAACCCGATTGCGCGGGAAGGCGTGCCCAAGCATGCCGGGGAGATTCAGGATCGCATCAACGAGATCAGCTTCAACGCTTCCCTGATCGGAGAGCTGCGCGCCATTGCCTTCGTCCAGCACCTGATTGATGGGGGAATGTTGAAGGAATCCATGATGAAGAAATACCGCCGTCTGAACATCCATGCGATACGCGGCGGTCAGGATCTTCTGGATTTCAGCCTACGCACAAAATACGACACCAGCTGGACCTTCCTGACACAGCTGCGTGATCTGGGGCGTGCGGCGGCAGACCAGTGGATTAAGGAAGGTTCCCACCATGTCGGGCAGAAAACGTCCAATGTGGATCTACGCAAGGAATTCCTGGACGGCTAGGCCCGTTTCAGAAACCAGATGCGGGCTGCGCCATAGTCTCGGGTCTCGACAATCGTCCAGCCATCCGGTGCGATCATCTCATCAGACCCTGTTTCCACAATGGCCAGGGCATCCTCGGTCAGCCAGTTGCCGGTAACAAGGCAGGCGAGCGCAGGCTCGGCCAGATCCTTGTGATAGGGCGGATCCAGGAAAGCCAGCGTGAATGGCTGGCCGACGCCGGCCGGTTTCTCACCCAAATCTGTCGCGCTGCGCCGGTGCAGGCGTGTGTTTCCGTAAAGGCCCAGCGTTTCGATATTGTCGCGGATCGCGCCGCGCGCGCCATGGTCTGTTTCCACGAACAGGCAGAACGCCGCGCCCCGGCTTATCGCTTCCAGGCCCAGCGCACCAGAGCCTGCGAACAGGTCGATCACCCGCGCGCCGTTAATCTCCGGTGCCCAGTCGGCATGGGCCAGCATGTTGAATATGGATTCCCGCACGCGGTCTCCCGTCGGCCGTGTCCCTTGACCCTTCGGCGCGGCAATGGCGCGGCCCTTGTGCTCTCCCGCAATGATACGCATGTGGCAAACCAATCCCTTTACTTTCCGCCCGTGTAAGGCGATCCACTCTCCATGACAATTCTCGCTGATCCGATGGAGCGCGCGCTCGATCTTGCCCGGCAGGCTGCCGAGGCGGGCGAGGTGCCTGTTGGTGCTGTGATTGTCGATCCGGAGAGCGGTGCGATTGTGGCGGAAGGCTTCAACCAGCCAATAGCCGGGCATGACCCGACCGCCCATGCAGAGATTGTCGCCCTGCGCCGCGCGGCAGAACGTCTTGGCAATTACCGCCTCACGGGCCTGCATCTTTATGTGACACTTGAGCCGTGCGCCATGTGCGCAGGTGCGATCAGCCTTGCGCGTATCGGCAAGCTCGTCTTTGCTGCCTGTGATCCGAAAGGCGGCGCGGTAATCCATGGGGCGCGATTCTTCGAGCAGCCGACCTGTCACTGGCGGCCGGAAGTCGTGCAGGACGAAGCTACAGGCGAGACCGCCAGCACGCTGTTGAAGGATTTCTTCAAGGCGCGCCGCGCCTGAGAGTCACGAAACCCGTTCTGCCCTCGCACAGGGCGGGCATCAGAGAACATGCTGAAAGGGGCACATGGCGGAGCCGGGACACGACATACTGATCAAGGATACGCTGGTTTTCCTGTTTGCGGCGGGCGTTGTCGTGCCGGTTTTCCGATATCTGAAGCTGCCCGCCGTGGTCGGCTTCATGATTGCCGGCATTGCGCTTGGGCCTTTCGCGCTGGGCTCTCTGACAGGGCAGTATCACTGGCTGGAATATGTATCGATATCCGAACCTGCCGCCGCCGCGCCCTTTGCGGAACTCGGCGTACTGTTCCTTCTTTTCCTGCTGGGCCTGGAATTCTCATTTGAAAAACTCTGGGGATTGAGGCGCGCCGTCTTCGGGGCAGGCGGCCTGCAGGCTGGCATCAGTGCGCTGGCGATTGGCGGCGCAGCCTGGCTGATTGGTCTGTCGCCGGCTGCCGCGATCATTTGCGGCTTGGCGCTGGCCTTGTCGTCCACCGCCATCGTGATGCAGCTTCTGATCGAGCAGAAACAGGCAGCCCAGCCCGTTGGCCGTGCGGCGCTCAGCGTCTTGCTGTTTCAGGATATTCTCGTCGCGCCGATCCTGATCTTTGTCGGCTTCGTAAATCTTGAGGCTGGCGCCAACATCACGGCGGTCCTTCTGGAAGCCCTGTTCAATGGCGTTGTGGCGATTCTGGTCATTCTGGTGATCGGACGCTTTGGACTGCGCCGCATGTTCCGTCTTGCGGCCGCGGCGGGTGGGCGAGACTTTCTGATGGCGCTGACGCTGCTGACCGTGGTCGGCGCGGCGGCGATCACCGCGACGGCCGGGTTATCGCTCGCGCTGGGGGCCTTCCTGGCTGGCCTGCTGCTGGGCGAAACAGAGTTCAAGCATCAGACCGAAGTGGACCTCGAACCCTTCAAGGGCATCCTGCTCGGCCTGTTCTTCATGACTGTCGGAATGAGCCTGGATCTGCCCTCCATCCTGTCCCAACCTCTGGTCATTCTGGGCGGTTTGGCTGCGCTGCTCCTGGCCAAGCTGGTGATCGGTTTTGTCGCCCTGCGTTTCTTTGCCGGCCCGACGCCGATGTCGATCGAAGCGGCATTTCTGCTGGCGCCCGCCGGGGAGTTTGCCTTTGTCGTCATCGCGGCGGCCACCGCCATCGGCGCACTGCCGGCTGAGCCTGCGGGCCTGATGGCCGCAATTGCGGGCCTCTCCATGTTATTGATCCCAGTGCTGGGCAAGCTCGGCACGCTGATTGCGGCACGGATGCGCGGCGAGGAGCCTGCGCATGTGCTGGAAGAGGATTTCTCGGAGCTTGAGGGCCACGTCATCATTGCGGGCTTTGGTCGGGTCGGGCAGGCGGTCGCTCGCATCATTGGAGCGGAAGAGGCGGAAATTGTCGCGCTGGAGCGCAGCGCCTACAATGTCGCGCGGGCCCGGGATGCAGGTTGGCGCGCTTTCCTGGGCGATGCTGCCCGGCCTGAAATCCTGCACAGCGCCGGGGCCGAAGGGGCCAGCCTGTTCGTCGTGACAGTGGATGACGTCAATGATGCCGAAGCGATGGTGAGAGCCTTCCACCAGCTTCGCCCGGAAGTGCCGATCATTGCCCGTGCGCGGGACCGGGAACACGCCGCACGCCTGCAAGAGGCTGGCGCACGGGACGTGATCCCGGATGCCATCGAGTCCGGCCTGCAAATGGCGGGGCGGACGCTGCATCAGTTTGGCTATGATGAGGAAACTGTGCGCGATCGCCTTGCGGCTGAGCGCGACGAGGAATATCGCCGCGCCGCGACCTGAGGCTTATCCGAACCAGCCAGCCGTCTGCACAAGCAGCCACAGGCCGATGGCCAGGAACAGCAGCGCCGCAATCATGCGCACCACATTCAGCGGCACGCGCTTGATTAGCTCGTGGCCCAGGAATACGGCCGGCACATTGGCCAGCATCATGCCCAGCGTTGTGCCCAGTGTGACGTAGAAGATATTCTCGAACTGCGCGCCCAGCGCCACGGTCGCAATTTGTGTCTTGTCGCCCATCTCGACCAGGAAGAACGCAATTGTGGTTGTCAGGAACGCGCCGAACCGGGCCGGTTTGCTCTCCATGTCATCGTCCAGCTTGTCCGGGATCAGTGTCCAGGCCGCCATGGCGATGAATGAGATTGCCACGATGTAGCGGAACCATTGCCCATCAAGGATGGATGCAACCTGAGACCCGACAAGCGCCGCAAGGAAGTGGTTGGCCACGGTCGCGGCAAAGATGCCAAGAATGATCGGAACCGGCCTGCGGAATTGCGTCGCCAGAACGATGGCCAGCAATTGCGTCTTGTCGCCAATTTCGGCGAGCGTAACCACAGCGGTGGAGGTAAGAAAGGCTTCCATAAGAACAGGTCTCCTGGCCGGGCAATTCTTGACGCAATGACACCTCCATCCCGTGCCCGGCCATGAGCAGGAATGCGGTGTCATTGGTCTCGCCCGAACGGTTGCCCGCTCCCTTCGCGCCACGGTCTGCTGACCGAGTATGTTGACGCGGAGGCCCGATCTCCCGACCGGCTGGCTACTCCCCAAGTGACGGCCCCTCCTAGAGGGATCGTTTCAGCTTTGCAAGCCAGGATCGATTTCGGTGACGATCTTGCGGATCAGGCCACGTAGCCAGGTAAGGGCCGGGTCCTCGGAATTCTCCCGCCGCCAGTAAAGCTCACTGTCGAGGGCTGGAAATACATCCGGCAGGTCAAGCCGAATGAGGCCGTGCGTTGGGACGAGAGATGCTGGAACGGTCAGGGCCAGATCGGTCTGGCGTACGATTTCCAGCGCCGGCATGTAATGCGGCAGGCGCATGATCGGGGTGATGCGATGCCCCTGGCTGCGGGCGACTTCCTCGACATAGGATCGGCCTTCGCGGCGGCTGGAGACCACGATATGGCGCAGGCCGACAAAGTCTTCCATCGCCAGCTCACGTCTGGCCAGCGGGTGATTGTCTGCCACAACACAGACGTAGGGAGTCGTCATCAGCGGTTCGCGCTCCAGGTCGGTGCCGCGAATGCCCGGCACATCCACCGCCAGATCCAGGCGACCCGAGGCGAGCTCGCCCGAAATTGCGCCCCGG
Source organism: Hyphomonas beringensis (assembly GCF_000682755.1). Lineage (GTDB taxonomy): Bacteria > Pseudomonadota > Alphaproteobacteria > Caulobacterales > Hyphomonadaceae > Hyphomonas > Hyphomonas beringensis. Next base: position 146,515 of record NZ_AWFF01000032.1, on the reverse strand, counting down.
TTCAACTGGCTCCAGGCAATGCGCACGCCCGGCGCTTCATGCTGCAGATAGTGCGCAAGACTTGGCGCAATCATGTACGCGCCAGCATCGCGGGCGGAGATGTTGAAGACGCGGGTAGAGCGCGAGGCCTCAAATGCAGAGCGCGGCTCCAGCCCGGCGCGTAGCCGGTCCAGCGCGTCGCGCACCGTCGGCATCAGGGCCTCGGCCATGGCGGTTGGCTTCACCCCACGCCCCTCCCGCACGAAGAGCGGATCCTCGAAATGCGCGCGCAATCTCGCCAGCGCATTGCTGACGGCGGGCTGGGTGATGTGCAGCGTCTCGCTGGCCCGCGTCAGGCTGCGCTCGGCATAGACCGCTTCCAATACGGGCAACAGGTTCAGGTCCAGCGATCTCAGGTTCATCCACGCGCTCCAATACATCACTGTCAGTGATGTTTGCGCTTCATGCAATAAAGTTCACGAATAGTCTAGCCTGCGCTAGAAGGAGGCCAGATGAGTGGAGTTGCAATGCACACCGAAGTGAGGCCTGACACGGACGGCGTCCTGACAGCGGCTGGCCTAAAGCCAGCCGGCGGCCTTCATGAACATCACGATGCCGACCGCCGTCACCAGATACTTCATGCCACGCTTGAAGTTCACATCGCTCAGCCGGTCCAGCACCTTCCCGCCCAGCGTCGTGCCCAGCATGGTCAGCGGCGCAGCCAGCAGAATCAGCCATGCCGGGGGCAGCGCCTCCACGCCAGAAGCCATCAGCACCGGCACACTCCAGAAGATGATCTTCACGAAGTGCGCCAGCACCTGAGTCACCGCCTTGGTGGCAACAATCTCATGGCGCGTCAGGTCGGTGCGTACGAAGAACTGGTCCAGCAGCGGCCCGGCCACACCGGCCACCGTGTTCAGCGCCTGCACGACAAAGCCCGCGCCTTCGGCCTGGAACCGCTTCTGGATATCCAGATCGGCCACGCGCTTGGGCAACCAGACCAGCAGCGTGACAAGGCCCAGCATCAGGTAAATCATCTGCTTGTCCGGCCGCCAGCTGAGCGCGAAGAGAAGCGCGACCGCAGCCACAGAGCCAATCGCGTAGCGCCTGAAGATCGTCCACTTGATATGGCGCCGCCACAGGAAGGCGCGATAGCTGTTCGAGAACATCTGTATGGAGCCGTGGATCATCATGGCCATGGGAACCGGCACCAGCGTCGCCAGAACGCCCATGAAGATAACGCCGCCCGCCATGCCGAATATGCCCGATATGAAGCTCGTGATGAGCGCCGTGACGAGAATAATGGCGGCAGCAACTGGACCCATTCGCGCTCCTTAGCGCCATTTGCCCGGCGGTTCCATCTGCATGGGCAGACACAAAAGATTGCAGAGAAACAATTTGCGGTGACTGCGCCGCAAGGCTTACCAATGGATACAAACAAGAAAGTCTAAGAGGAGACCCGAAAGATGGCGGACACTGAAACGTCAATCGACGCCCAGAACGAACTCAATGATTTGCGCATGTCGGACGAAGCCCGTCCGCTCTATGAGCACGTCAAAGCCTTCATCCGCGATGTCGTGGAGCCGATGAGCGAGGAATTCCATCGCCTTGGCGAAGGCAAGACCGATATCTGGTCTTACGCGCCCGGCCAACTGGAAGCGCTGGAAGCGGCCAAGGACGAAGCCAAGAAACAAGGCCTGTGGAACTTCTTCCTGCCGGATGCCGACACAGGCGAAGGCCTGAAGAACCTCGACTATGCCTACATCGCGGCAGAGCTTGGCAAGAACTCGCTCGCGTCTGAAACCATGAACTGCTCTGCGCCGGACACCGGCAATATGGAAGTTCTGGAGCGCGTCGGCACTCCGGAGCAGAAAGAGAAGTGGCTGAAGCCGCTGCTGAACGGTGAAATCCGCTCCGCCTTCGCCATGACCGAGCCTGGCCTGCCATCATCCGATGCCAAGAACGTCTCCATGAGCGCTGTGCTCGAAGGGGATGAATGGGTCCTCAATGGTGAGAAGTACTATATCTCCGGGGCCGGCGATCCGCGCTGCCGCATCATGATCACCATGGTGAAAACCAGCCCAGACGCAGAGCCGAACAAGCAGCAGAGCCAGATTCTGGTGCCGCTGCCGCATCCGGGTGTCACGATCATGGGGCCGATGCACGTCTTCGGCGATCCGGACGCGCCGCATGGCCACATGCACATCAAGTTCGAGAATGTCCGTGTTCCGAAGGAAAACATGCTGCTGGGTGAGGGCCGCGGGTTCGAAATCTCACAGCTCCGTCTCGGGCCGGGCCGTATCCACCACTGCATGCGCTCGCTGGGCGCTGCAGAGAAGGCACTCGACCTGATGGTCCGCCGCGGCACGACGCGCTCGGCCTTTGGTCGCCCGCTGGTCAAGCTTGGCGGTAACACGGAAATCATCTCCCGTGCACGGATCGAGATCGAAGCCATGCGCATGATGGTTTTGAAAGCCGCCAAGGCCATGGACGTGCTGGGCAACAAGGAAGCCCGCGTCTGGATTTCCATGGTCAAGGCCATGGTGCCGGAGCGCGTTTGCCAGATCATCGACCAGGCCATCCAGATGCACGGCGCAACTGGTGTCTCCCAATGGACACCGCTTGCCCGCATGTATGCCAACCAGCGTACATTGCGCCTGGCTGACGGTCCGGATGAAGTGCACCACATGGTGGTCGGCCGTCACGAGATCCGCAAATATGAAGGCGGGGAAGAAGATCCGTCTCTTGCCTCCGTCTGGCGGAAATAGAGTCCAGTTTAAAATCTGAGTACGGAAGAGGGCGATCTTTGGGTCGCCCTTTTTCTTGTAAAAACAAGGTGAAATATCAGAAATATACGGGGAAACCCCTAGGGTGCACCGCGTATGTCTGGCATAGTCTGATCCTGACAAATCAACGCGTATCAAAAGCGCCGTTCAGGGAGCAATATTCTCGCTCGGCGCACAGTAAGGGAGCTTCACATGCATTTTGATTTTAGTGACAAGACGCAGGAATATATCGACCGCGTTCAGGCCTTCATGGACAAACATGTCTATCCGGCCATTCCGGTTTACGAAGAGCAGCACGCCAAGGATCGCTGGGGTGTTATGCCTATCCTGGAAGAGCTGAAAGCGAAGGCCAAGGCAGAGGGGCTGTGGAATCTCTTCCTCCCTCCGAATGCGGAGCATGATACGGAAGAGTATCGTGGCGCAGGCCTCAGCAATGCGGAATATGCGCCTCTATCTGAAATCATGGGCCGCGTCAGCTTTGGCTCCGAAGTCTTCAACTGCTCTGCGCCTGACACCGGTAATATGGAAGTGCTGCACCGTTATGGCAGTGACGCGCAGAAAGAAGAATGGCTGCGTCCTCTGATGGCGGGCGACATCCGCTCGGCCTTCCTGATGACAGAGCCGCTGGTCGCTTCGTCTGATGCGACAAATATCGAGACCTCAATTGTGCGCGATGGCGACGAATATGTCATCAATGGCCGCAAATGGTGGTCGTCTGGCGTGGGCGATCCGCGGTGCAAGGTCGCCATTGTGATGGGCAAGACAGACCCGGATGCAGAGCGTCACAAGCAGCAGAGCCAGATCCTGGTGCCCATGGATGCGCCGGGCCTGAAAATCGTGCGTATGCTGCCCGTCTTTGGATATGATGACAGCCCGCATGGCCATGCCGAAGTCGTTCTGGAGAACGTTCGCGTGCCAGCCTCCAACCTTATTCTCGGTGAGGGCCGCGGGTTTGAAATTGCGCAAGGCCGTCTCGGGCCGGGCCGCATTCACCACTGCATGCGCACGATCGGCGCGGCAGAGGTCGCACTTGAGAAAATGGCAAAACGCCTGCTGACCCGTCAGGCCTTTGGTAAAAACGTGGCAGACCATTCGATCTGGGAACAGCGCCTTGGCGAGGCCCGGGTCGAGATCGAGATGTGCCGTCTGCTGACGCTGAAAGCCGCCTATATGATGGATACGGTCGGCAACAAGGTTGCCAAGAACGAGATCGCCATGATCAAGGTCGCTGCGCCGCGCATGGCGCTGAAGATCATTGATGACGCCATTCAGGCCCATGGCGGCGGCGGAGTGACCAGTGATTTCGGCCTCGCGGAAAGCTATGCCAAGATCCGCACGCTGCGCCTGGCTGATGGTCCGGATGAAGTGCATCTGCGGTCAATCGCACGCAATGAGTTCCGGAAGTATCGCGATGCGGAGTATCCGACGCACAAGCCGGAAAGCGGCATTCAGTGGGATTGATCCGCTCCGGAATTGCTCAACAGGCCCGGTGGTGAAGCCAAGGCGTTGCTGTTTGGTCTGAAATCATCTGCCGCTCTCCCTTTTTGCAGGGAGGGCGGTTTTTAGAATGGCACGTTCGGGTCGTCTTCGCCCGTATCGCCGATCGCCAGCCCTGCAAAGTCAAACACGCGCGCATCGTGCAGATGGCTCGGCCGGACTGTCGCCAGCGCGTGGGCCATCACCTGGCGCACGCCTGGTTTCTTGCGTTCCCACTCATCCAGCATCTGCTTCATCGCGACGCGCTGCAGGCCGTCCTGACTGCCGCACAGATTGCACGGGATGATCGGGAACTCCATTGCCTCGGCAAACTTGGCGAGGTCGTCTTCCGCCGCCGTGATCAGCGGGCGCAGGACAAAGCAATCGCCCTCATCATTCAACAATTTCGGCGGCATCGCGGCGAGCCGTCCGCCATGCACGAAATTCATCATGAAGGTTTCCAGCGCATCGTCGCGGTGGTGGCCCAGCACGATGGCGTCACAGCCTTCTTCACGTGCCATTCGGTAGAGAATGCCCCGTCGCAGGCGCGAACACATTGCGCAGAATGTGCGCCCCTCCGGCACTTTTTCGGTGACGATGGAATAGGTGTCCTGCGTCTCGATCCGGTACTTCACGCCCACCTTGTCCAGCCATTCCGGTAGCACATGTTTCGGAAAGCCCGGCTGGCCCTGGTCCAGATTGCACGCGACCAGGTCCACCGGCAGAGCGCCCTGCCATTGCAGGTCCAGCAAAACGGCCAGCAGGCCATAAGAGTCCTTGCCGCCTGACAGGCAGACCAGCCATTTCGGGCGTTTGGCCTCTCCGGCATCCACCGCGCGCCGGTCGACCATCTTGTAGTCGTCGATCGCCTTCAGCGCGCCGCGCACCAGCCGCTTGCGCAGCTTCTTGAAGCTGACACCGCCGGGCGCATCCGCAAACAGGGGCGGGGCCTTGGAGAAAGAGGACGCATCATCTGCCATGCCCGCCCTATCTCACGAGATGCCGAAAACGGGAAGACCCCGGCGCAGAAACGGCGCCCGCTTCACCGCCCTGTGCCAACCTCGCGCTCATAACGATAGGTAAGTTCCACGATGGCCACGGTCAGCGCGTGCGCGGCAAAGCCCACGGTCCACCAGATGGTTGGCCACAACATCACATAATGTTTGCCGCCAATGCCCAGGCTGATGCCTGCGAACAGCAGCATGCCGAACAGATAGCTGCCCATATGTATGAAGAAGGCCAGCCGCATGCCGGCGGTCACCTTGGCCTGTTTCTGGCGGATCAGCGCCTCGGCCTCTGTCTTTGCGTCCAGTGTCAGCGCCATGACGTCGACATTGAACGCCGCCGCCAGCGCCTTGAGGGACTCGCCGGATGCCTTGTCGCCCCGTTCGATGCGCTGCACCGTCCTCAGGCCGATGCCGGCGAGGTCGGCAAGGTGCTCCTGCGACCAGTGGCGCTCTTCTCTCCAGCGTTTGATCTTGTTGGCGTCGGCCTGAAATTGCATCTGTTTGTCTCCGGCACGGGGTGAAACTTACCCCATCCAGACAGCGGAAAAACCCCTCACGCACCACGCCAGCTCTGTGTCAGGGCCCCGCCAGTGCCACGTCAAAAGCCTGCCAACAGCTTGAAATGTCAGAAAAACCGGGCTCCGCAGGCTCAGGGCCTGCCCCAGGGCCTAGCCAAAGAACGGGATACGGAACCAGCGTTTGATCTTCCACCAGCGGCGCAGGCGGACATTATTCGGGCCGTCATTGGCGCCGCGCGGGATCAGGATGTCATTCATGCGTGGCTGATAATTGCGGATCAGATCCTCTTCCACGCGGGCCCGGTCCCCCGGCTTCTTGATAACCAGCACATGGCGCTCAGTCGCGCCGCGCTTCCACCAGGCTTCCCACCAGCGCTCATGGCCGATCAGACGCGATTTAAAGTTCGTCGCCTTGCCGATATAGAGCGGGAACAGAAAGAACACGAAACGGCGCCGCACGAACACATAGATGCCGCCGCCTTCGGGCAGGCCCTTTTTCGTCAGCGTAATCTTGAACCGATACGGCCGCCCGGATTCACCCCACCAGGTATGCCAGCCAAAAAGAATCCACATCGTGCGTGCCCTCCAGATGTGCGGGAAGCTCTACCGCCTTGGTTAATCAGGCGTTAAAATGTGGCTGTTTGCGGGCCTTGCTTGGGCCAATTCCTTACAAATTCGCCCAATATGTTAAGCGCCCGGGCGAGCTTCAGGCGTTTTGCAGGGCGCGTTTGACCGGCGCAAAGCTCATCCGGTGGTGCGGGCAGGGGCCGTGCTCGGTCAGGGCTGCAGCATGCGCCGCCGTGCCATATCCCTTGTGGCCGGCAAAGCCATAGGCCGGGAAGGCGGCGTCCATTTCCCGCATCAGGGCGTCGCGCACTGTCTTCGCCAGGATTGAGGCCGCAGAGATGGCGGGCTCTGTCAGGTCGCCCTTCACAATCGCCGTGGCCGGGCAGGGCAGGCCTTTCGGCAGGGCGTTGCCATCGATTAGGATTTCTTCCGGCGCCATGCCGAGGCCTTCAATCGCGCGACTCATCGCCAGGAAGGTCGCCTCGCGAATGTTCATCCGGTCGATCTCTTCCGGGCTCGCATGGGCGACACTCCAGGCCGCCGCCCGCTCGCGGATGATCGGGGCCAGCGCCTCGCGGCGTTTCTCGCTCAGCTTCTTGGAATCGGTCAGGCCTTCAATCGGCCGCGCCGGGTCCAGAATCACTGCGCCCGCCGTCACCGGCCCGGCCCAGGGGCCGCGGCCCGCCTCATCGACGCCCGCCACAAGAAGCAAACTACCGTTCATTCCGCCACAGAAACGCGAGTCGCTCTTGCGCTCCAGCGCGCTCCGCGCTTCAACTGCAGGCATGACACATCCATATCGCATCCAGATGCATGAGACCGGCGGGCCGGAAGTCCTGAAGGTTGAACAGTTTGAGCCCCGCAAGCCAGGCGAAGGCGAAGTCCTTGTCCGCCAGAGCGCCTCCGGCCTCAATTTCATCGACACCTATCACCGCACCGGGCTGTACCCCGTGCGCATGCCGTTCACGCCCGGCCAGGAAGGTGCGGGCATCGTGCAGGAAGTGGGCGAGGGCGTGACCAGCCTGAAGCCCGGCGATGCGGTCGCTTATCTCGGCGCGGGCACCTATGCCAGCCACTTCACCGGCCCGGTAGAGCGCATGCTGGCCCTTCCGGCCGAAGTGCCGCCGCAAGAGGCCGCCGCCGTACTGCTGAAAGGCCTGACGGCCTGGTGCCTGCTGTTTGAAGTGCGCGCAATTCAGGCGGGCGACACGGCATTGGTCTGGGCGCCTGTCGGCGGCGTCGGCAGCCTTCTTGTGCCATGGGCGGCCAGCCTTGGCGCGCGCGTCATCGCCGTCACCTCGACGGAGGAGAAAGCCGAAAAGGCCAGGGCGCTCGGCGCGTCAGATGTGATCGTCGGCTATGAAGGCGTCTCGCGAAAAGTGCGTGACCTGACGGATGGGCGCGGCGTGGATGTCGCCTATGACAGTGTCGGCAAGATCAGTGCGGAAGAAAGCCTGTCCAGCCTGCGCACGGCGGGCTGGTTCGTCACCTATGGCAATGCCTCCGGGCCGGTCGACCCGATCCCGCCGGGCCGGCTCGCACAGGGCGGCTCGCTGGTCATGACGCGGCCCGTCCTGTTCAGCTTCATTCAGACTCCGGAAAGCCTCGTCCGCGGCGCCAGCCTGCTCTTCAGTGCCCTGAAGCTCGGCACCATCAAAGCCGACATCGGCCAGCGCTTCCCGCTAACAGACGCCGCCAAGGCCCATGAAGCGATAGAAAGCGGCAAAACAACCGGCGCGACGGTCCTCATCCCGTAGGGCGGGGGCTCTACCTTAATATTCGAGAAGCTAATGCCGTTATTAACGGGTCGGCGGATGCATCGTCTTTGACGATACCATCTTGGGTCGGCCTGAATAGTGCCGCCAAAACTAATTGCCGTTCTTCGTCAGAAACTGTTCCCGACGCTCTCAATGCCAAGAATGATTCAATCATTGTTACCCTTTCGCTTGCATCCATCGCCAAATGTAGTTCGCTCAGCCAGAGCCGAACTAACAGGCGGCCCACCCAAAAGAAGACGCTCGTTCCAACCAGTCCCATCGCGCCCAAGGTGATAAGTAGAGATATTGGAAGTGGAGTCTGATCTTCAGAGACCGCAAAATTTTCTTTTGCGTATAGAAACAGTTCCCAAAGGCCAAATACGGTGAGAGCGCCAGCAATTACTAGCCACCCCAATGCTGAGAGGCGGTACCTACGTGCAGCCTTATTATGGTCGGTTGCCTTTTTGGACCAATACTTCCTAGGGCGGCTAAGACGTAGAGAATCTTCATATGATTTCTGAAAGTCGAGAAAGCTTGAAGTCGTATCCTGAAGCTTTGCTCGTGCTTGAGATTGAAACTTAGAGAAATTATGATTCCAAGCGAAAGAGCTATTTTCGATAGACGTCGATAGCTGTTGATGAGTCTCGCTTATGTCGGTTAGCGCTTTTTCATATTTTTTTCCGTCAGAATTTAGGCGTCTTTGGTAGAGACGTCGTATCTCTTCCAAGCTCTTCCTGGAAGCCGCTGCTGATACTTGGTCTATACTTTCTTCGTATAAGCAAAGTTTTACAAAGCCTTTTAAAAGGTCTGGGGCAGAAAAGTTTGGTGTGTAATTATAATTTGTGTACGCCATAAGAGCGCCAGCAAAACGATGTGGGCCGTCTTGCTCATATATGTCATGCAGATGCTGAGCCACTGGGGTCGTGTATGGAGGGAAGTTTTCAGAAAATTCTTTTTCAATCAGATTCTTTGCGTCGGCCGAATTCATATAACTGCTAACCCGTGTAACTATGCTCTTGGCACGGTCCACTTTCTGATTAATCGCGCGTCCGTATTCCACTTTTTGGATCTTTTTCAAATCAAATTGAGAGCAGAAGTTTTGGTGCGCGGAAAGATATTCCTTCAAATCATCTTCGGTTCTGAATTCGAGTTTGAAACCTTTGCCACTTACCTCCAAGTTAATATCAGAATTTTCATCCATTGGCTCTGTTCCTCCTGATTTCTTGGCTGCGTTACAGCCTTAGGTGGTTATCATATATTGTACAGGCATACTTTTCTCGCTTCATCCTCAAGCCACGTCTCTATTCGCGCCCACCTTCACGACAACGCCCTCCCGGCGCGTGCCGCTTAGCATGCGGCGGGTGAGGCGCTCATAGTGGGCGATGAAGTTTCGTACCCAGTCCTTGCGCGCCTCGGGCAGGTCGGCCAGCGCTACGCCCTGATTTTGCGCTTCCTGCTGCGTGCGCCAGCGCAGCACGCAGTCAAAACCCGGCGCGTCGAAATGACAGAACGCATCCGCCCTGTCCCATAGCGCCGCATAGGGGCCGGCCAGCTGTTCCTCCTGCCAGCGCCGCCAGGCGAGCGCGCCCGGCGCGGCCTCCACCGCGTTCAGCGGCGGTGTCTCCAGAGAGGTAAAATCCGGCAGCACGCCCATCATCCAGCCTTCAAGGAGGATCGCATCCGGCCGCGAGGGCAGAGCGCGCCAGTCTTCTGTGGGCAGACGGTCATCGCTGCGCTTGTCAAATATCGGCACGCGCACGGGGGCATTGCCCTGTTGCAAATCGCTCAACGTTTCCGTCAGCAGCGCCACATCATGCGTGCCCGGCGGGCCGCGAGTCTCACTGAGAGGGTGCACGCTTTCCGACAATTGCGCGCGCTCGGCGCGGGTCAGGTAAAAATCATCCAGGCTCATGCCGACAAGGCGGTGCGGCGACGTTTCAATCACACGGCTTAGCGCCGTGGACTTGCCGATGCCCTGCGCGCCCGACACAAACAGGATTGGTGGCGTGCCGCCCGCCCGCGCGAGGGCGGCGTCCACAAAGGCGCTCAAAGGGGCTGCCATGCCGGGCATAGGGGCCTTTCAAATGAGTGCCGGGGCTGGGCTCTCCGGCGGATATCATAAACTTATCCTACCCCACGCATCTTGAGTCTATGCTGGGCCCATGTTCGAGATGCATCCGGTAACGCGCAGATGGCTTGAGAAAGCCTGGCCCTTTGTGGCCGGGCTGCTCGCGCAGCTACGCGCCAGTCTGGGTGATGGCAGCGGGCTCGTTCCGTATACCGTGTACTATGGCGCGCGGCGCAAACTGCGTATTCTGGAATCGCTGGTGCGGCGCATGATCTATCTGCGCGCCATGGAAATTGACGTGACCTGGACCCCGCCAAAGCCGTCCACCGGGCAGGCGCCGCACGGGCAGAAAGCTGTGCCGTCCCAAGCGCCAGGCGCACGGAAAGGGCCGGGACAGCTCGCCACGGCCGATACGCTGCGGCTCTATCTGCCGGGTCAGCGCAGCTCGATTGATTACACCGCCCGGCCCTCCATCTGGCTGTTTGGCACGCCCCGCGCGCCAGAGCCTGAGGCTCCCGATGTGCTGGAGGAGGTGGAGGCAGGCAGTCTCGCCCGTCGGCTCGCCCGGCTGGAGGCATCCTGCGAAGATCCGGAAAAGGCCGCGCGCCGTATGGCCATGTGGCAGGCCCGGCGGTTGAAGGTCATACGGGAAAAGCCTTGCCGACTTCATCCGCTGCGCGTCGGGCGACCGCCCGGATATTGCCGGCGGCTCAGGCGGAAGGATCCGTTGCAGCGCAAACTTTATGATGCCTGGTGTTTCTGTCACTGGGCGGACCTGGATGCTTACAAGCCTCCGCCCCGGCCAGCGAGTGGCTAGGCAATCTGCGCCCTGCTTGTAAAAATAAGAAAACCGCCCACCCCGCCTTTTCTGATGGAGCGCGGGGCGGGCGGCGTTGGGCGGGCAAAAGCGGGAACTGCGCGCCGCCCTTCAGGCCTCTGTGTTTCTTCCCTGTTGAGGCGCAGAATGCGCCCCTCGTGTGAAGACTGCGTGAGCAAAAACGGTCTGTTTTATAGGGGCGGGTTCAGCCAGGGCTAACCATGCTTGCGCGGTGTCAGTCGCTCACCGGCAGGTCCAGCAGCAGGGCCGGGTCGATATAGAAATCCCCGTCGCGGCTGTCGTTTTCCGGGTTGCGCCACTTCACGGCCCAGTGCAGGTGCGGCCCGGTCGTGCGGCCGGTATTGCCGGTCTTGGCCAGCAGGTCTCCGCGCTGAACCGTGTCACCGGGTTTCACGTCCACTTCAGACAGGTGCATGAAGACAGACACCAGCCCATGGCCATGATCCAGAAAAACGGTGCCGCCTTCATAATACAGGTCCGGATCAGCCAGGATCACGGTGCCCGCAGCGGGGGCGACCACCTCCGTGCCCACCGGCGCGGCCATGTCATAGCCGCGATGGACGGAGACTTTCTCGCAGGCTTTTCCGGTTACTTTGGAGACGCCTATATATTTCCGCGTCGGCCCGAACGGAGATGAGGTCGGGGCGTCAGAGGGTTTGATGAATCCGGTCATCGCGCCCGGGCCGGAATTGAAGCTGGCAAAGGCGTCCTGCTTTTTCACCCAGCTGCGACCGGCATGGGCCTTCTGCTCTTCCGAGCGGGCGTCCACCTTGTCACAGTCAAAGCCGCTGATCTCGCGATACTCATCGTGGCGCTCGGCAATCTTGAGGTCGCCATAGGCGCCGCTCTCATGCGACCAGCCGATCACAGCCGGCGCATTCGTCGAGAGGCCGAACTGGGCCGTACCGCTATCGTCGGTGGTAAGTTCCACGCCCGCCACGGTGAACGCGGTGCCCGCCGGGCCGTGGCAGATGACCAGTCCGCCCTGGGTCAGCGCGCCGCCACAATCGGGCGCGGGCATCTGGGCAGTTTGGTTTTCGGCTGGCGTTTCTGCCGTGGCGCAGGCTGCACCCATGGCCGCCAGCGCGAACAGGAGCGCGCGACGCATCAATCCTTCGCCTTCACCATGCGGGAATTTGCAGCTTCCGCATCCCAATAGGCTTCCTGAAGGTCAACGCTCCAATAGCGCAGCGCGCGGATCGGAATTTTCCGGCCGGTCACCGCGCAAACGACATAATCGCCCGGCGTGATAACTTCGACGTCGGCATCGAGATAGCGAAGGCGCGCTTCGCCGCTTGGGGAGGAGGAACGTGTCAGCATCTCTCCATCATGCCTGATTGCGCACATGATGAAAAGATGCCGCGAACAGAAAGTTTCCGCTTTGTTCTCAGGAACAAATATGGTACATACGACTCAGTAATGGCAATCAGGGGCTTTGCCAACCCAGCCCTCATGGTAGACCTAAGGAGACGACTCATGGCCAAAGCGGCGCTACAACTCGTGGACAAGGATTCAGGCGTGGATAAGCAGAAAGCTCTCGAGACAGCGCTGGGCAACATCGAACGTTCTTTCGGCAAGGGCTCAGTCATGCGCCTTGGCGACAAGAAGGTGATGGATGTTGAGGCTGTCTCAACCGGATCACTGGGGCTCGATATCGCCCTCGGCATTGGCGGTCTTCCCAAGGGGCGGATCATTGAGATCTACGGCCCGGAAAGCTCCGGCAAGACAACGCTCTCGCTGCACAGTGTGGCAGAGGCCCAGAAGAATGGCGGTGTATGTGCCTTCATCGATGCCGAGCACGCGCTGGACCCGGTCTATGCGGGCAAGCTGGGCGTTGATCTGGACGACCTCTTGATATCGCAGCCTGATACAGGTGAGCAGGCGCTGGAGATTGCTGACACGCTTGTGCGTTCCGGCGCGGTGGATCTTCTGGTTATCGACTCCGTGGCGGCACTGACGCCGCGCGCGGAACTTGAAGGCGAGATGGGCGATTCACTGCCCGGCCTGCAGGCACGTCTGATGAGCCAGGCTTTGCGCAAGCTGACAGGCTCGATTTCCAAGTCCAAATGCATGGTGATCTTCATCAACCAGATCCGGATGAAAATCGGGGTCATGTTTGGCAGCCCGGAGACGACGACCGGTGGGAATGCCTTGAAATTCTACGCGTCTGTCCGTTTGGACATCCGCCGTATCGGCGCGATCAAGGATCGTGACGAAGTGATTGGCAACCAGACGCGCGTGAAAGTGGTGAAGAACAAGGTTGCCCCGCCTTTCCGGCAGGTCGAGTTCGATATCCTCTATGGTGAGGGCATTTCCAAGACGGGCGAGCTGATCGACCTAGGCGTTAAGGCGGACGTCATCGAGAAATCCGGTTCCTGGTACTCCTATAATGGTGAGCGGATCGGCCAGGGGCGTGAAAAAACGCGAAACTTCCTGAAGGAAAATCCGGCGATCGCCGATGAGATCGAAGATGCCGTGCGCCGCAATGCGGGCCTTCTGGCAGATGAACTGTTGAATGCCGGTATGGAAGCCGAGGAAGGCGATACGCCGGACGCTGCGGAAGCCTGATCTCGGCAAGACCTTTATTTTGCGCCGGGCGGCATGGTTTTGCCCGGCGTCATACCCACTCTCTCACCTGCAAACTGCCCCTTTGTGGTCCCGCCTCCTTGGCGTGTCGCAAAGGGGCCTTTATATCGCCATTGTAATATAGGTGCCGGGTGACTCGGTATCAGCACACTGGATTGTAAGGATTTGAGAGCTGCACATGACGAGCGTTAACGATATTCGCGAAGGCTATCTCTCCTTTTTTGAGAAAAAGGGGCATGCGCGCCGACCCTCTGCCCCCCTCATTCCGCAGAATGATCCGACCCTGTTGTTCGTGAATGCGGGCATGGTACCCTTCAAGAATATCTTCACCGGCGCCGAAACCCCGCCAGCCCCGCGCGCCACGACTTCCCAGAAATGTGTCCGCGCCGGTGGCAAGCACAATGACCTCGACAATGTCGGCTACACTGCGCGCCACCACACCTTCTTCGAAATGCTCGGCAATTTTTCCTTCGGGGACTATTTCAAGGATGAAGCCATCGCCTTTGCGTGGGAGCTGTGCACAAAGGAATTCGGCCTGGATCCGTCGCGCCTTCTGGCGACGGTCTATGCCGAAGATGATGAGGCGGCCAATATCTGGAAGAAAGTGGCGGGCTTCAATGATTCCAAAATCATCCGGATCAGCACGTCTGACAATTTCTGGTCCATGGGCGACACTGGCCCGTGCGGCCCCTGTTCGGAAATTTTCTTCGACCATGGCGAAGACATTGCCGGCGGCCCTCCGGGCAGCCCGGATGAGGATGGCGACCGGTTCATCGAGATCTGGAACCTGGTCTTCATGCAGTTCAACCAGCAGGCAAACGGCACCCGCGAGAACCTGCCCAAGCCCTCCATCGATACGGGTATGGGCCTGGAGCGGATTGCGGCCGTTCTGCAGGGCGTGCACAACAATTACGATATTGACCTGTTCCGCTCACTGATCGCTGCGGAAGAAGACCTTTATGGCGAGAAGGCCGACGGCGACAAGCTCGCCTCCTTCCGTGTGATTGCGGACCACCTCCGCACAGCGGCTTTCCTGATTTCCGATGGCGTGCTGCCGTCCAATGAGGGCCGAGGCTATGTGCTGCGCCGGATCATGCGCCGCGCCATGCGTCACGGCCATCTGCTCGGTGCGCGTGAGCCGCTGATGTACAAACTGACCCCCGCCCTGATAGGCGAAATGGGCAAGGCCTATCCGGAGCTTGGCCGCGCTAAGGCCGCTATCGAATCCGCCCTTGAACAGGAAGAGGCCCGTTTTCAGCGCACGCTGGGCAATGGCTTGTCCCTTCTGGAAAAGGAAACGGAGAATATGTCCGCAGGGGATTCCCTGCCGGGCCAGGTCGCATTCAAGCTGTCAGATACGTATGGCTTCCCACTGGACCTGACGCAGGACATTCTGCGCAGCCGCGACATGACGGTTGACGTCGAAGGCTTTGAGGCCGCGCTGGAGGAGCAGCGCGCCGGCAGCCGTGTCGGCGGCTTCTCTTCTGGTGATCAGGCGACGGAAGAAATCTGGTTCCGCGTGCGGGATGAGGCGGGCAAGACGACGTTCGGAGGCTATTCCGGAACGGAAGGCAAGGGCAAACTGCTTGCCATCGCGGTGGGTGGCCAGCTGACGGACACACTTCAGACCGGCGCCGCAGAACTCGTCTTTAATGAAACGCCCTTCTATGCGGAATCCGGTGGTCAGTCTGCTGACCATGGTGAGATTGTGTTTGAGGGCGGCGCGCGGTTTATCGTGCGTGATGTCCAGAAGCGTGCGGGTGATCTGAATGTTCATATCGGTGAACTGGTCTCCGGTGACGTGAAGGTTGGCGAGACAGCCTCCCTTCATGTTGATGCCGTGCGGCGCAAAGCGATTATGGCCAATCACTCCGCCACGCACTTGATGCACGCTGCACTTCGCAAGGTTCTGGGCGATCATGTCACGCAGAAAGGCTCTCTCGTGGAAGCCGATCGTTTCCGTTTTGACTTCTCCCACAATGGCCCGCTCACCGCAGCCGAGATCGAGGCCGTGGAGGATGAGGTCAATGCCCAGATCCGCGCGAACCTTGAAACAAGTATTCAGGTGACAACACCGGAAAAAGCCATTGAGGCGGGTGCGCTGGCGCTGTTTGGCGAGAAATATGGCGATGAAGTTCGTGTGCTGTCCATGGGGACGGGCGGTGACAGGCGTTACTCGGTTGAGCTCTGCGGTGGCACGCATGTCGAGCGTTCCGGCGATATCGCGGTATTTGTGATCACGTCCGAGAGCGGTGTCTCCGCTGGCGTTCGGCGTATCGAGGCAGCTACAGGCGCAGAGGCACTGGCGTATCTGAAAGGACGCGCGCAAATCGCGGCTGACCTTGCCGACCAGCTGAAAGTTCCGCTGAAGGATGTTCCGCGCCGCGTTGCCGCGTTGGGGGATGAGCGCCGTAGCCTAGAGAAGGAACTCGCCGAGGCCAAGCGCAAGCTGGCCATGGGTGGCGGCGGATCTGCGCCTGCCGGCCCGGAAGAGATCAACGGCATCAAGCTGTTGGCCCGTGTGGCCGAAGGTGTTGGTGGCAAGGAGCTGCGCACGCTGGTCGATGAGGCCAAGGCGCAGATCGGCTCCGGTATCGTGGCCTTTGTCGGCGTTGCAGATGGCAAGGCGGGCGCGGCCGTAGGGGTTACAAAAGACCTGACCGACAGATTCTCCGCCGTGGATCTGGTGAAAGCGGCCAGCGAAGCGCTGGGCGGCAAGGGCGGCGGCGGCCGTCCAGATATGGCTCAGGCTGGCGGTCCGGATACGGACAAGGCCGATGAGGCTCTAGATGCTGTTCGGGCCCTGATCAAGGGGTAAGGCGCGTCAACCGCGCTGCGATTGAACGAAGGAGGTTTATGCGCAGGGAAAGATGAGGGCCGCCCAGGCGGAACGACACGCCCGTCATGGGGTGTGCTTTTTCATGCGTGTACATTTTTTTTATTCAATTGGAGGGTTCGGTGAAGACCACCCAAATAGAGATTCGTCCTTACAGGGCAGAAGATAACGATATTTTGAGCGACATATGGCTGCGGGCTTCCCGCCTTGCGCATGACTTTTTACCGGATGAACATCTGTTGGCGCAGCAGGCGCTGGTGGCTAGTATGTATCTGCCTGATGGGGAAACCCATGTTGCTGTGCAGGATGGCAAACCCGTGGGCTTCATTGGCCTGCGCGATACCTATGTCGGCGGATTTTTCGTGGATCCGGAGTGGCAGGGGCAGGGTATTGGCAGGCGCTTGCTGGCACATGCCTTTGAGACGCGTGCATTCCTGACACTGGGGGTCTATGCGCTGAATGGTCAGGCAAGGCGCTTCTACAAAGCCATCGGTTTTGAAGAAGTGGGGTGCAGTGAAGCAGATGAGCAGGGCATGCCGTTTGAGGTGATCACGCTGCGGTGTGAGCTGGAAAAGGCGCGCTTCTAAGGCATGCGGGTCTGTGTGCCAGGTATTGGCTTGGTAGACGCTGGCGATTGACTTGAGCCACGGGGCGCTTATGTAAGGGCCCCGTGGTGATTTGGTCGGTCGGCTTGCAGCCACGTTAAATAACTTGCTAAAAGGCTGCGCGGTTACTCCGAACACCCTGTTGGCAAGCTGAATGTCGGCCCGAAATGTTCGTGGAGTCTCGCTTATGCCCATTCGAATTCCTGACGGTTTACCTGCACGTGATGCGCTCGTGCGTGAAGGGGTTCAGGTGCTGGATGAATCCATCGCGACGCGTCAGGATATCCGGCCCATGCAGATCGGCCTGCTGAATTTGATGCCGAACAAGATCGAGACGGAAACGCAGATTGCGCGGCTGGTTGGGGCGACACCGCTGCAGGTGGAGCTGACGCTGGTCCGCATCGGCAGCCATGTGGCGCGCAATACGTCTGAGGAGCATCTGATCTCATTCTATCACACCTGGGAAGAGGTGAAGGATCGCAAGTTTGACGGCTTCATCATTACCGGCGCGCCGATTGAGAAACTTCCCTACGAAGAGGTTTCCTATTGGGATGAGCTGACGGAGATTTTCGAGTGGACGAAGACGCATGTGCATTCCAGCTTTTTTATTTGCTGGGGCGCTATGGCGGCCGTCAGTTATTTCCACGGTGTACCGAAGCATCTGTTAGAGCAGAAGGCTTTTGGCGTTTACCGGCACCATAATCGCAAACCGGAATCTCCGTTTCTTATGGGGTTCTCGGATGATTTCTCCATCTCCGTCTCGCGCTGGACGGAAGTGCGTCGCGAGGATCTGCCAAAGGATGGCACGCTGGATGTGCTGATGGAGAGTGACGAGACGGGGCTATGCCTGTTGCAGGAGAATCAGGGCAACCGGCTCTATATCTTCAATCATATTGAATATGATTCTACGTCTCTTGAGGCGGAGTATCGGCGCGATGTTGCGGCGGGCAAAGAAATTTCCGTGCCGGCGAATTACTTTCAGGATGATGATCCGACGCGAACCCCGAAGAATCGCTGGCGGTCTCATGCCTTCCTGCTGTTCGGGAACTGGATTAATCAGATGTACCAGACGACGCCGTACAATCTGGAAGATATCGGTACGGAAGAATCAGGCGACAGCAAGGTGCGCCAGTCGCGCTAGGGGGTTATGCCTGCAGGTTTAACAAGGGTTTGCGGCTGCCAGGTTTGGCGTAGGCGGCAAGTGCAGCTTGCCAGTCTTCCAGGTTGTAGAGGTCCGTATCCAGCATATCAGCTGCGCGCAGCTTTGGCCACACTTCCTGAAACAGAGACTGCCAGGCTTGATGTGTCATGGGGCCCAGGCTTTCGCGCATGTGGAAACGTGTGTGCGTTTCGCGCGCATGGGCCTCAGCCATGACCGGCCTGCCAGACAGGAGACCATAGCTGACAAAGGCGCCGCCAAGGGGCATGGTGTTGAGGATCAGCGAGCCGACCTCACCGCCGAGAGCGTCTAAGGTGATCCCCGCATTTTTTGCGGCCTCTCTAATCCGAGCGGCATCGGCGAGCGAAACTGACTCAACGCCCATGGCCGCCAGCTCTGCCTTGCGGCTTTCGGATCTGTAGATGCCGGTGACGCTGCGCGCGCCTTGCTGCCAGGCCCATTGAGCCAGCAGGCTGGCGCAGGTGGAGCCAGCCCCGGTCAGTAAGACATGGCGATCTTTGACGGGCCACGTCTTCAGCATCAGATGCGCCGCCATCGGATTAATATAGGCGCGCGCGGCCAGTGCATCCGGGATATCCTCCGGCACCGGAATGGCAAGCGTCGGGTCAGCATCGATATGTGTTTGCCAGGTGCCATCCCCGCGCAGAGGCAGAACGCGCTGGCCGATCAGATGCTGATACGCCGCCGGTGCCTCGACCACCTGGCCAACGCCTTCATAGCCAGCCACCAGTGGCGGTTGCACCCGGTGGCGATAGGCGCCGGTCATCGGGATCAGGTCTGACGGATTGACGGGCGCCAGCCGCATCTCCACCCGCAACGCCCCCTCTGGGCGCGGGCCAAGCGGCGCGCTTTCCAGAGACAGGCAGTCTTCCGGTGGGCCGAACTTTCTATACCAGAGGGCGCGATGTTCCATGGGCCGGGTGTAGCCGTCTGCTGAGGGGAAACCAAGCCGGTCTTTTCCTCAGCAGACTCTGCTACTGGCGCGCCGCTTTAGATGAGCTTGCCCGCCTTTCCGGGTGTGACCCTGAGCAGGGAGAGCAACACCGGGATCGCCAGACAGGCTATGATCAGGTCTGACACCGGGAAGGCATACCAGACAGCCGGCGCCCCTGCGGCGACTGCCAGGGTTGCGATCAGCGCGGGCAATAGCAGGAAGGCTTTGGTCAGGGTTAGCAGCGCCGCCTTTATGGGGCGCCCAATGGCCTGACAATAAAGGGCGATCACCAGAATGGGGCCGGTCAGGAAATAGAATGCCGCCATGTATCGGAGAATGGTGGCGACCTGAGCCGTAACCTGGGCATCCTGTATGAACAGTTGCGCTATGGAATGCCCGGCAAACTGGAACAGCAATTCCATGCCTATGCAATAGACAAACCCTGTCAGCATGGCCGCTTTCAAAGCGCTCTGTGCACGATTGATGTAACCCGCGCCCCAATTATTTCCAGCGACACTTTGCAAGGCCAGGGCAAAGGCCATGTTGGGCAGGAAGGCAAAGCCCATCACGCGGGTGACGATGCCATAGGCGGCAATCGTCTCGGCATAGGCTTCGGCCGCAGTCAGCCGCAGGGCAAGGATGACACAAAAGGAGACGAGCGCCATGCCGATGAAGCTGAGGCTGAGCGGCGCCCCCAGCGCAAGGATGCGGGGCCAGTCGCCTCGCCAGCGGTTGCGAAGCAGGCTGCTCAAGGGAAGTGTGCCAAGCCCGCGCGCGCGAAGTAACAGAAGCAGTCCGAGACCTGCGCCCTGCGCCAGAACTGTGCCCCAGGCTGAACCCGCAACGCCCATGTTCAGCTGTCTGATCAGAACGTAGTTCAGGATGATGTTGGCAAATGTCACCCCGACAGAGAGCATAGCCACCAGTCCAGCGCGGCCTTCATTGCGCCATGTGTCCGCATGCAGGCCGAGGGCAAACTGAAGCGGCGTGCCGGCGACACTGATGCCGAGATAGACGAGCGCCATCTGCGCGATCCGGTCGTCTGAGGCCGCAAGCTGTTCCATCAAAATGGGGCTGAAGCAGGCGAATATCAGTATGGTGATGGCTGACAGGACGAGGGCCAGCCCGTGCGCCCGCGCGAACGTCGCGCATGCCGCGTCCATATCCCCCGCGCCCAGCTGCCGAGCCAGAAGGCTGGACATGCCGCCGCTGACAAGTGTGGAGATGGCAATCAGAACCATGATGACCGGAAAGGCGAGGCCAATGGCCGTCATCGCGTCTGCGCCGACGAAGTGGCCCAGAAAGGCTGCATCAATAATATTGAGCAGACCGTTCATCAGCATGATCAGCATCATGGGCAGGGCGTTCGCCAGAAAGACACGCAGCGGCGATTGATACAGAAATTTATTTTCGGGCGATGGTCGCAAAGACATCACTCACTCCTCAAGAGCGCATTCCGACCATGATGGGGGCCTGCATTGCCCACCGCCGAAATGCTTCGAGGGTGAGGGAGGGGAGATCGTCTTGTGACTGAACTTCACCGGGACATATGTCTGCAGGCGGCAGGTGTTCAGAACCTTGCGCAGGGCCAATAGGCCAGGGCGAGGGGGCTGTCAATTGGGGATGGGTAAGCTCTCGCTTGCGCTTCAGGCATTCTCAAACTGAAATCGATCCATTGGATCGATTTCTGTCGCTGCGCGTCACCATTTGAGAATGGTCGGAGTGAGAGGATTCGAACCTCCGGCCCCTGCCTCCCGAAGACAGTGCTCTACCAGGCTGAGCTACACTCCGTGCCGAAGAACGGGCTGTTTACGCCGCGCGGCAGATTTTGCAAGGGGGCAATCTGAGTTTCGTTGCCTCAGCCGACAACAGGCAGCAGCGGCTCGTCTGCGCCGGGGCTCCAGGGCTCATACTTTGTCATGACGCCCTTGAAGAGATGGCTCTGCTTGTGGCCTTCCAGCCAGGACTGGACATAGGGCAGGGGCTGGTCATTGAACCAGTCCATATCGGTATGGGCGAACTGGCGCACGAAGGGGAAGATCGCGATATCGGCGAGGCTGCGCTCCTTGCGGACGAGCTGCCCGCCATTCGCGGCGATGCGCGAGTCGAGATCGGCGAGCACTTCCAGCCCTTCCGAGCGCGCGGCGCCCGGCACAAGGCTCTCCGCCTCATAGCGGTTCGGATATTTGTAGCGGTCCAGCGCCTGCTTGAAGCGGCCATCATTGCGGCTGATCAGTTCCGCGGTCGCCTGCGGGTCTGCGGTCATCCAGCCTTCGGGGTCGTTCTGGGCGAGGGCCCAGCGCATCACGTCCAGGCTTTCATCGACAACCGTTCCGGACAGGGTGACGAGAACCGGCACCGTGCCTTTCGGGCTGGCTTCCAGCATCTCGGCGGGCTTGTCCCTCAGGACAATTTCGCGGACACGCACGGCAATTCCGGCCATGGACAGGCCCATCCGGGCGCGCATGGCATAGGGACAGCGGCGGAAACTGTAGAGGGTATGAGCGGCGGCGGCGTCCGGCATCATTTCGCGGGGAAGCCTTCCGGAAATTCCGGAAGCTGCTGTTTCGGATCATACCAGCTGGCGCAATCCGACCGCCAGATATGGCCCAGCGAATTGCCTTCGATTTCGGTGTCGAGACAGCCGAGCCGCAACAGAATAACAGGCTGATTGGGGCGATCCGCCATGATGTGCGATCCGCATTTGCCGCAGAAGTTCCGGAACTTGCCTGCGCTGGATTCAAACCGGTTCAGCGCTTCCTCGCCGGCGGTCCAGCGGAAGGCATCCCGCGGCACAGGCATGACGGAAGAAAATGCCGCGCCATGTGCCTTGCGGCAGGTCTGGCAATGACAATGTACAATCGGGCCTGCGGCGGTGTTCACTTCATAGCGGACGACGCCGCACAGGCAGCTGCCCTCAAGCATCTTCAGCTCCAGCGGCTTCCTTGGCCGCAAGCGCCTCTTCTCTGCGCTGGGCGGCAATGGCGGCCGCGTCCGGGCCCATATGCGCTTCGCCGCGCTTGCGGGAGAGGTCGATCTGCTTCTGGCGCTCGGCAAAGCGGCGTTTCTGTTCGGCGGTCATTTCGTCGATACAGTGCGGGCAAGAGACGCCGGGCACATAGGATGCGGCCTGTTTGTCTTCCTCGGTGATCGGGCGCTTGCAGGCATGGCACATGTCATAGCTGCCAGGGGTCAGGTCATGCTTTACCGAGACGCGCTCGTCGAAGACGAAGCATTCGCCGCGCCACAGGCTTTTCTCTTCCGGGACGGTTTCGAGGTATTTCAGGATGCCGCCATTGAGGTGATAGACATCATCAATGCCTTCGGCCTTCACAAAGCTGGTCGCCTTCTCACAGCGGATGCCGCCGGTGCAGAACATGGCGATCTTCGGCTTGCGGCCTTCGGCTTCCAGTTTTTCGCGGAAGTCACGGAACCAGTCCGGAAATTCCCGGAAGGTTTTGGTGCGTGGGTCGATCGCGCCTTCGAATGTGCCGATGGCGTATTCATAGTCGTTGCGGGTATCGATCAGAACGGTGTCGGGATCGGCGATCAGCTCGTTCCAGGCGTTGGGGTCCAGATAGGTGCCGACCAGGGCGTTCGGGTCTGTGCCCGGGATGCCCATGGTGACGATCTCTTTCTTCAGGCGCACTTTCAGGCGCAGGAAAGGCATCTCGTCAGCCTCGGAGAATTTCGCTTCCAGTGTCTCCGCGCCGGGCAGGGCGCGCAGCGTTGCCAGCGCGGTCTCGATGCCCTCGGCGGTGCCGGCGATCGTGCCGTTCACGCCCTCAGCTGCAATCAGGACCGTGCCCTTGACGCCGGCCGCGTCCAGCGTGTCCGCCAGCCGGGCGCGATGGGACTCAAAGTCCGGAAAGGAAAAGAATTTGTAGAAGGCGGCAATCGTGTAGGTCATGGCGGTACTTATGGCAGATTATAGGGCGAATTTGAACATGAGGGGTGCAGGGCGCGCCTTCTGGCAGGCACTCGCATTCTGGCTCGGATCAGGCCTGTTCAGGCTCTGACAGGACGCGCGGCAGCTTGAAGGTGACGGTTTCGCGGGCGGTCTCGACGCTGTCCAGGGTGACGTCGAAGCGCTCGCGGCAGGCATTGATGACGCCCTGAACCAGATCTTCCGGCGCGCTGGCCCCGGCGGTCAGGCCCAGTAGGTTCACGCCGTCAAACCAATCCCAGTCGATATTTTCGGCGCTGGCGATCAGTTCGGAGCGCTTGGCCCCGGCGCGTACGGCCACCTCGACCAGGCGCTTGGAATTGGAGCTGGTCTCTGCGCCGATCACCAGAACGAGGTCTGCGCCCTGGCCGATCACTTTGACCGCATCCTGGCGATTGGTGGTGGCGTAGCAGATGTCTTCCTTGTGAGGGCTGGCAATGCCGGGGAAGCGCGCCTGAAGGGCGGCGACGATGTCTGCTGTATCGTCTACAGACAGCGTGGTCTGTGTGACGAAGGCGACATTGGCCGCGTCTTTCGGCTCAAACTTTGCGACATCTTCCACGGTTTCGATAAGGGTGATCGTGTCATTCGGCAGCTGGCCCATCGTGCCGATGACTTCAGGGTGTCCGGCATGGCCGATCAGGACGATCTCGCGGCCCTCACGATGATGGCGCTCTGCCTCGACATGTACCTTGGAGACCAGCGGGCAGGTGGCGTCGACAAAGATCATGTTGCGGCGCTGGGCCTCGGCCGGAACGGATTTCGGCACGCCATGGGCAGAAAAGATGACCGGGCGGTCTTCCGGGCATTCATCCAGCTCTTCGACAAATACGGCGCCCATTTCCTCCAGCCGGGAGACGACATGGGCATTGTGGACAATCTCGTGGCGCACATAGACGGGCGCGCCCCATTTGCCGAGCGCTTCCTCGACAATCTGGATCGCGCGGTCGACGCCTGCGCAGAATCCCCGCGGGGCGGCCAGGCGTATGGTAAGAGGGCGGCGGTCGGTCATTTCATCCAGTCTCCTGCCTGCAGGCGTTGCGCCGAGGCGATTGGGCCTTTAACACATCTCCACCAACACATGGACACGCCATTGCACAAGGCCAAGAAGGACTCGCCGACGCATGATCAAATATGCCCCACTTCTCGCCGCGGCCATTCTTACGACAGGTTGTACCAGCAAAATCGCTGACAGCCTTGATACACGCCAGAATGCAGGCCCGTGCCCTTCGGTCGCTGCGCTGTATGATTCTGCACGTTATGTCGAGTTTGATGGCGACTCAAAACTTTACAGCGACATTGAATATACAGGGGAAATCATCGGCGCACGCCTGTATTGCCGCTATGTCGGCGATAACCCGCTGGAAGCCGAAGTCGAGGTGGATTTCGCCTTCGGCAAGGGCCCGACAGCGACCTCTGATGGCCATGTTTATCCGTATTATGTGGCTGTGACCCGCCGGAACGGCAAAGTTCTGGCGAAGAAGTATTTCAGCGTCACTGCGGATTTCAATGGCGGCAAGCTGGATGGCAAGACCGAGGTGGTCAACAAGATCAAGATCCCGCGGGTCGACGAATCAATCTCCGGATCGAACTTCGAAGTCATCGTCGGGTTTGACCTGACGCCGGAGCAGCTGGAGTTCAACCGCGCGGGCAACCGCTTCCGCCTGGATGCCGGTAAGTAATCATGGCCAGCCTGACGAAAGACCTGACGGCGGCCGCAAGTGCCGCCTTTGAAGCATTGGGCTTTGAAGCGCGGTGGGGTGATGTTCGCCGGTCCGACAAGCCCGAATTTGCGGACTTCCAGTGCAATGGCGCGATGGGCGCGGCGAAATCCGCCGGCAAGAACCCGCGCGAAGTTGCGGGCGACGTGGCCGCTACGCTGAAGGCCTATCCGTTCGTCCTGTCTGCGGAAGTGGCCGGGCCGGGCTTTATCAATATCCGCGTGTCTGACGAGGCCCTGGCAGAGCGCGCGATCAATGTGCTGACCAGCGAGCTGGCGGGCGGCGAGCCTGCGGCAGACCCGAAGGTGACGGTGATCGACTTTGGCGGCCCGAACGTGGCCAAGCCGATGCATGTCGGCCATCTGCGCTCTGCCGTGATCGGCGATACGCTAGTGCGCCTGCTGCGCTTTCTGGGCGATCATGTCACCGGCGATACGCATCTGGGCGATTGGGGCCTGCAGATGGGCCACCTCGTAACGGAGCTGTATGACGAGCAGCCGGATCTGATCTATTTCGATGCGAGCTATGAAGGCCCGTATCCCGAAGAGCCGCCGGTCACGATTGAAGATCTGGCCCGGATGTATCCTGCCGCCAGCGCAAAAGCGAAGGAAGACCCCGCACGGCTGGAACGCAGCCAGAAAGCTGTCGCAGAGCTGCAGGCCGGACGCCCGGGCTACCGCGCGCTGCTGAAGCATTTCATCGACGTGTCGGTCGCTGCGCTGAAGGTCGATTATGAATTCCTGAACGTGCATTTCGACCTGTGGAAGGGCGAAAGCGATGTCGACCATCTGATCCCCGGCCTGATCGAGAAGTTCAAGGCGGCAGACCTGGCGCGTGAAGATGATGGCGCATGGATCGTGGATATTGCCCGCGAGGGCGAGAATGTGCCGGTCGAGAAGGATGGCAAGGTCAATCTCAAGAACCCGATGCCGCCAATCATGCTGGTCAACAGCCGCGGCGGGACGGGCTATCACACGACCGATCTGGCGACGATTGAAGACCGGATGGAAAATCTGGAGCCGACGCCGGAACTGATGCTGTATGTCGTTGACCAGCGTCAGGCGCTGCACTTCACGCAGGTCTTCCGCGCGGCTGAAAAGCTGGGCCTGATTGATGAAGGCCACCTTGAACATATCGGCTTCGGCACGGTGAACGGACCGGACGGCAAGCCCTTCAAGACGCGCGAAGGCGGCATGCTGCGACTGGCTGATCTGAACGCGATGGCGCTGGAAGAAGCACAGAGGAAGATCACCGAGGCAGGCAAACTGCCGGACGACATGCCGGAAGACGAGCGCCTGGATGTGGCGAAGAAAGTGGCACTGGCGGCGCTGCGCTTCTCTGACTTGCAGAATACGCGGACCGGCAATTACGTGTTCGATCTGGATCGCTTCACCAGCTTTGAAGGCAAGACCGGGCCTTACCTGCTTTACGCGGCTGTGCGGGTGAAATCCCTGCTGCGCCGGGCGCAGGAAGAAGGGCTGGAGCAGGGCGAGATCGTGATCGGCCATGACGCCGAGCGCGCGCTGGTGCTGCAGCTGGACGGCTTCGCGCTGGCGCTGCTGCAGGCCCGCGAGAAGCGGATGCCGCATATCCTGTGCGAGCATGTCTACAATCTGGCGCAGGCCTTCAGCGCATTCTATGCGGCGGTGCCGATTGCGTCTGAAACCGACCCCGCCCTGCGCGCAAGCCGCCTGTCCCTGTCGGCCGCCGTGCTAAACCAGCTGGAAGCGGGCCTCGGCATTCTGGGCATCAAGATTCCGGAACGCATGTAGACTGTAATGCGAAGGCCTGTCAGCGGCGGGATGTTCGATCCCGCCTGATCCCTCTAAGCTGTTATCTGAAACAGCCCATGGAGGAGTTCAGACATGGCCACGCAGGTCCCCAAGGTTCCAGACGCAGCCGCGCGCCCCGCACCGGACTGGGAGTTTGCCTCGCAATGGGCGAAGGCCTGGCGCGTGATCAAATGGTCCGGCTTTGCCCTGCTGGCGCTGGCCTTCCTGACCGTGATCGGACAGGGCTTTCTGTTCTACCGCATGTTCGACGACGTGCACCCTTTGCTGGGCTATGGCTTCATCCTGCTGTTGGCCGGGTTGCTGATCATGCTGGTGGGCCGGCCGATTGCCTCTTTTTTGTCGATGCCGGTTGCGGCCAAGCCGCCGCACACTCTGTTCGATATTGAGGATCCGGACATTCTGGTCCTGTCGGACCGTCTGAAATATGACCTCAAATATCTGAACATGCTGAAGCGCAATCCGCTGCTGAAGGAAGAATTGCCGGCCATGCAGGCTGGCCTGATCGAGGGGCGAGCCCTGTTGGCGCGCATGGGCAAGGCGCAGCTGAGCGAGGCGGCAGAACTGGCCATGGCGCTGGAAGCTTTCCAGCAGGCGCATATCGAGGGGCATCTGCGCAAGCTGGATGCGCGCGTCGACAAGCTGATCCATTCCGAAGCCGTGGGTGTGGGCGTCGCCACGGCATTCTCCATGAATGGTACGGTGGATGCGTTCATCGTGCTATGGCGCAATGTGAATCTCGTGGCGAAGATCTCGCAGATCTATTTCGGACGGCCGCATCTGGGCGGCACCTTGCTGATCCTGCGCGATGTGATGGCCATCGTCGTGATCAGCCGCGCGCTGGAAGACGTGACTGACATGACAGGGGACGTGATCGGTGGATTGCTGGGCCGCATGGGCGGGCTGATCGCGGGCCCGGTGATGGACGGCGCCGTGAACGCCATGCTGACACTGAAGCTCGGCTATCTGGCCAAGCGCCGCTGCCGGGCCTTCAAGGGCTGGTCTGCGCGTCAGGCGCGGTCGATCTCTGCTGAGGCGCTGGAGCGGGTGAAACGCGAATCCGGTTCGGTCGCGACCGATCTGCTGAAGGCCTGCGGCGGGCTGACCTCTCGCGCAGCCTGGGCGGCGGAACGAACGATGTCCGGCTCTCGCAATGCCTGGTCACTGGTGCAGAGCTGGTTCGGGCGCAAGCCATCGAGCGCCTGACGACAGGCGAACGCCCTGTTCGTATTCGGATTGCCTGATGCTGTTTTCCTTGGCAAAAAGTCAGATGGGATTGGTGGACCTGTAGAGGAGGGGCGCGGGATGATCCTGCTTGTAGGCTGGGCAATTGCGGTGATTACCGTGGCGATCGGATATGTCATCGCCGGGCCGATCTGGGTGAAGCGGCATTCGCTGCGCTTCCGTGTGGGCCATACGCTACGCCGGTGTAGCGGCATGTATGGCGAGATCGCGCTGGTCACATTCGGCGCGATGCTGGTCTACCTGATCGATCAGTCGAGCCCGAGCACGACGGTGGACGAGTTGGTCATGGCCTGGCCTATGGTCTCGCTTGGCGCGCTGATCCTTGTGGGGCTGGTGGTGTATGTGCATGGCATCCGCACGGCCATGGCCGCCGACGTGGGGGAGCGCGGACGCCTTGGCTTTACCTATTCGATCTATGGCGTGTTCAGCACGGTCTTCTTTGCGGGCGGTCTTGCCCTGATCGCGTTGGTCGTGACGCAGGCGCTGGCCGATGCGAGCAATTTTTCCCAACTGTCTGAGGCGGCCATTGCGGAGCTGCCCATGTCCGGCGCAGCGGACACCGATGCGCTGCAGCGCGGGCTGGAGCTGTCTTATCTCGATACGCAATTGCTGTTGTCCAAAGCCGAGGACAGCATGTCGCCGGTCTTCGTGTTCATGGCGGGCATCTTCACGATCAATCTGGCGATCCGCCTGACCCCACTGCGCAGCCTGTTCATCAACAATGCCGTGCTGTTGACCATCGTGACGACTATCATTGGCGTGATTGCCGTACTGGTGGTCGGGGCGTGGACCTATATCGGCTATTACTCCTCCTTCATAAATGACTATCTGGCTGCGCTGGCGGAGTTTCGCCCCTTTATCGTGACGGCCAATCCAGACGCCCTGGAGAGGTATTCCGATATCTATGTCGAGATGATCGATCAGAAGGCCTTGTTGGGCTTTGTGACTCGGATCAGCAATGAATGGGGTGGTGTTGCCGCCGTCCTGGGTGTGACACAGTGGATTGTGGAACAGTTCAATCGTCCCGAGCAGGAGGAGAGCCCGGCACATGCCCATGAGCCGGCGGAAGCATGATGCGGAAACTTTATATACCGATCATCGTGATTGGCTTAGCCATTGTTTATCTGGCGCTAGCGGGGTGTGTGACCTTGACCGACAAATCCATTCCCGTTGAGCAGGCGAGCCCTGCGGCAGCGCTGAAGCCTGCCAGCGAGCCGCTGACGATCATGACGTGGAATATCGGCTATTCAGGCCTCGGCAAGGAATCTGACTTCAAGGCCGATGGCGGCTCCATGCTGCGCCCGCCGAGCAAGGCGATTGTCCGCAAGAATCTGGAGGGCATCCAAGGCGTCCTGCGCGAGCAGCAGCCGGATGTCGTTCTGATGCAGGAACTGGCCGGGCCTGGTTTCCTGACGCGCGGCGTGAATGTGGTCGGCGGTGTCGAGAAGGCGCTGCCGGACTATTCCATGTTCTTCTCCTCAGACATTCGCACGCGCCTGTTTCCAGGGCCGCTGTCGCTGAAGCATGGGCTGGGAACGTTCCTGAAAGTCGCCAATGATGGCACCCAAATCGAGCGCATTCCGGAAGAGCCCGAAGCGATGATGGGCATCATCCGCCGCCGCTATCATGTGCAGGTGACGGAGCTGACCGCTGACGGTCAGGACTGGGCGCTGATCAATGTGCACCTCTCTGCCTTCGACGAGGGGGCGAATACGCGGATGCAGCAGCTGACGGCGGTGCTCAATCTGGCGCGGTCCTATTACGCGGCGGGCAAGGCGGTGGCTGTGGGCGGCGACTGGAACATGCGCCTGGCGCCGACAGATTATGCCTATACCGCAGATGATTCCGCGCAGTTCTGGATTCATGACTTCCCGCGAGATGAACTGGATGAAGGCTGGCAGATTGCGGTCGACACGCGTGTGCCGAGCGTACGCACCAATGAGCAGCCCTATACGCCCGGCGTGAACTACACGACCAATATCGACGGGCTGGTTGTTTCCCCGAATGTGGAGATCGTGTCGGCAGAGGGGCTGGATCTTGGGTTTGAATACACAGACCACCAGCCCGTGATCCTCAAATTGCGCCACCGCGAGGAGGCCGCAGCGCCCGTCAGCACGCAATAATGCCCATTGGGTTGGCAGGCGGCATTTTACGACAGGTATTTGATCAAGACGCGCTTGCTGATGTCAGGAATCCGCGCTAACCGGAGCGCAGAACAAGCTTCCTCCCGGGAGAGAGCGGGTATCAAGTCCCGCCGCCGAAGGCGCAACCGCCCCGGAAACGCTCAGGCAAAAGGGCCGGGAGAGAAGGAAACACGCTGGAAAGAGACGGGCTGATTGTGCCGTCTCGCCGAAGGAGCAAGCCCGCATGCCGGGCGGAATCTCTCAGGCGCCCAAGACAGCGGGGGCGACGAAGCGCAGCCACGGGGCTGCTCCGTCACCTATGAAAGGGCGTCATGTCTGACCAGACGACAGAGAATCTGAAGCGCACACCGCTATACGATGTGCATGTGGAACATGGCGCAAAGCTCGTGCCGTTCGCAGGCTATGAGATGCCTGTGCAATACCCGATGGGCGTGAAGGACGAGCATCTGTGGACCCGCGAAAAAGCCGGTCTGTTTGATGTGTCTCACATGGGCCCGTGTTTCCTGTCTCTGGAGGACGGGATTGGCGGCGGAGACGAGGCGCATGCGAAGATCGCAGCGCTGGTCGAAACGCTGGTGCCGTCTGACATTGCCGGCCTGAAGGAAGGTCAGGCCCGCCTGACCGTTCTGCTGAACGAGGATGGCGGCATTCTGGATGATCTGATTATCACCCGTCCGATTGGCGAAGCGGCCCAGGGCTCTCTCTACATTGTCGTGAATGGTGCCGTGAAGGATGCCGACTGGGCGCTCTTTGAGCGGAGCTTTCAGGGCAAGGCCGTGCTGACGCGCGCCGATGACCGCATCCTGTTCGCCCTGCAGGGGCCGAAGGCTGTCGACGTGATGAGCGACTTCTTCCCCGGCTGTGAAGATCTGAAATTCATGCACCACATGCCGTTCGAACTGAACGGCACCAGCTGCATCGTGTCCCGCTGTGGCTATACTGGCGAAGACGGGTTTGAAGTGCTTGTGAAGCCGGAAGCAGGGCTGCCTCTGGTGAAGGAAATGCTGACCGATGAGCGCGTGCAGCCGATTGGTCTGGGCGCGCGGGACTCCCTGCGTCTGGAGGCTGGATTGTGCCTGTACGGTCATGACATGGACCCAACTCGCGACCCGGTCGAAGCTGACCTTGCTTGGGTTATCCAGAAAGTGCGCCGTGAACGCGCAGACTTTCCGGGGGCGGATCGTATTCTGAAGGCCCGCGCTGAAGGCCCGGCCGAGAAGCGCGTGGGCATTCGCCCACTGGAGCGCGCCCCGGCCCGCGAAGGCACGATGATCGAAGTTGGCGGCGAGCCAGTTGGTATCGTCACCTCCGGCGGCTTTGGCCCTAGCGTCGATCACCCGGTCGCCATGGGCTATGTGCGCAGCGATCTGGCTGAGCCCGGCACGAAGATTGATCTCATGGTGCGGGGCAAGGCCCGCCCGGCGGAAGTGGTTTCGCTTCCATTTGTTCCACATAATTACAAGCGATAGGAGCGTCCCTCATGACCCGCTATACTCAGCCCACCACTTTCTACACCAAGGAACATGAATGGGTGACCGTTCATAACGACCTCGCAACGGTCGGCATCACCCATTACGCCGAGAACCAACTGGGTGACATTGTATTTGTCGAACTGCCGGACGTTGGCGCTGAATTCTCGACCGGTGATGACATGGCCGTCGTCGAGAGCGTGAAGGCCGCATCTGACGTGTACGCACCGATCGCTGGCAAAGTGGTCGAAGTGAACCCGGTGCTGGCTGACAAGCCGGAGACGGTGAATGAATCCCCTCGCGAAAAAGGCTGGTTCTGTGTCCTGGAAATCAAGGATGGCGCAGAAATCGCCAAACTGATGGATGAAGAAGCCTACAAGGCATTCTGCGAAGGCCTGTAAGGCCCCTGTCACTCTGACGGAGTAACGATTATGAGATACCTCCCCCTGAGCCCGGAAGACCGTGCCGAGATGCTGGACGTCATCGGCGCGAAATCCGTTGATGAGTTCTACGCTGATGTGCCGGAGGCCGCCCGCCTGAAAGGCACCATCGAAGGCCTGCCGAACTATCAGGGGGAGCTGGCCGTTGAGCGTCATCTGTCGAAGCTGGCGGCGAAGAACCGCTCTGCCTCTTCCGGCCCGTTCTTCGTCGGCGCTGGTGCGTATCAGCACCACGTGCCGGCAACGGTCGACATGATCATTCAGCGTTCGGAATTCCTGACGACCTATACACCTTACCAGCCGGAAATCGCGCAGGGCACATTGCAGACCCTGTTCGAGTTCCAGACGCAAGTTGCGGCCATGACGGCGATGGATGTGGCCAACGCCTCCATGTATGACGGCTCCACCGCCTGCGCCGAGGCCGCCATCATGGCGACCCGCGTGACGCGCCGTAAAAAAGTGATCCTGTCTGGCGGCCTGCACCCGCACTATGCCGCCGCCACCAAGATGGTGTGCGAGGCACAGGGCTTTGAAGTGGTTCAGCTGCCGGCAGCCATAGATGATGAAAACGCGCTGGCCGATGCGGTCGATGATGCGACGGCCTGTGTGATTGGTCAGAGTCCGAACGTGTTCGGCACGGTGACGGATCTTTCCAAGTCTGCCGAAGCCGCGCATGACAAAGGCGCTCTGCTGGTGTCCGTCTTCACCGAAGCGGTCTCGCTGGGCCTCGTGACGCCTCCGGGCGAAATGGGCGCAGACATTGCGGTTGGCGAAGGCCAGTCCATTGGCAACGGCCTGAACTTTGGCGGGCCCTATGTCGGCCTGTTTGCCTGCACGCAGAAACTGGTCCGCCAGATGCCGGGCCGCCTGTGTGGCGAGACGGAAGATGCCGACGGCAAGCGTGGCTTTGTGCTGACGCTGTCGACGCGGGAACAGCATATCCGCCGCGACAAGGCGACGTCCAATATCTGTACCAATTCCGGCCTGTGTGCGCTGGCCTTTACGGCGCACATGACACTGCTGGGCGGCAAGGGCCTGGAGCAGATGGCTCTGCTGAACCATGAAGCCGCCTGTGACCTGGCCGATGCGCTGGACGCGATTGACGGGGTCGAGATCCTGACGCCGCGTTTCTTCAACGAGTTTGCCTTCCGCACCCCGATGGACGCGGAAGCCGTGCTCGCCATGCTGGACGAAGCCGGCGTGGTCGGCGGGGTCCGCGCCAGCCGTCTGTTCCCGGACGGCCATATGGGCGACGTGATCCTCTGCGCCGCCACCGAATGTACAACGCCCGAAGACATCGCCGCTTATGCCGCAGCGCTGAAGGAGATCATCTGATGACCATGAACAATCACGGCCGCCCAACATCTCCTGATCATGTTCCGTCTGACCGGAACCTCGACACTGTTTCCGGCTCTCGCGGATTGCTTCAGGCCGAAGGCCTGATCTTCGAGGTCGGCACGCCTGACACGACCGGCGTGGACCTGCCCAAGCCAAAGAACCGTACCGGGCGCCTAGGCGGTGTTGCGCGTAAGAAAGGCACCGGCCTGCCGGGCCTGTCGGAGCCGCAGGCGGTACGTCACTACATGCGCCTCAGCCAGAAGAATTATGCCATCGATCTTGGCCTGTTCCCGCTGGGCAGCTGCACGATGAAGCACAATCCGCGCCTTAATGAGAAGCTGGCTCGCCTGCCGGGCTTTGCCGACATTCACCCGCTGCAGCCGCAAGCCACGGTGCAGGGCGCGCTGGAGCTGATCGACGAACTGGCCGCCTGGCTGAAAACGCTGACCGGCATGCCCGCTGTGGCGATGAGCCCGAAGGCTGGCGCGCATGGCGAGTTCTGCGGCATGATGGCGATCCGCCAAGCGCTTATCGCGCGCGGTGAGGGCGAAACCCGCAAGCGTGTCCTGGTGCCGGCCTCCGCCCACGGAACAAACCCGGCGACGGCTGTGCAGTGCGGCTTTGTCGTGGATGAGATCAAGGCCAATGAAATCGGCCGTGTGAACATGGAGCAGCTGCGCGAGAAGCTGCAGACCTCCGACGACATTGCCGGCATCATGCTGACCAATCCGAACACGTGCGGCCTGTTCGAAAGTGACATCCGCGAGATTGCCGACCTGATCCACGAGGCAGGCGGCTATTTCTATTGCGACGGCGCAAACTTCAACGCGATTGTCGGCCGGGTGCGCCCGGGGGATCTTGGCGTTGATGCGATGCACATCAATCTGCACAAGACCTTCTCCACCCCGCATGGCGGCGGCGGCCCGGGCTCTGGCCCGACAGTGCTGTCTGAAGCGCTGGCGCCTTATGCGCCGGTACCGTTCGTGGTGAAGGATGAAGACGGCGTCTTCCGTCTGGTCGAGGATATGGAAGGCGATGCGAGCGAAAGCTTTGGCCGCATGGTGGCCTTCCATGGCCAGATGGGCATGTTCGTGCGCGCGCTGACCTACATTCTCAGCCATGGTGCAGATGGTCTGAAGCAGGCGTCAGAAGATGCTGTGCTGAATGCCAACTACATCCAGTCGCGCCTGAAATCGGTCATGACGCCCGCCTTTGATGGCTATTGCATGCACGAGGCGCTGTTCTCTGACGCGTTCACGGCTGAGGGCATCGAAACCATCGACATCGCGAAATCCCTGATTGATGAGGGCTATCACCCGATGACGATGTACTTCCCGCTGGTGGTACATGGCGCGATGCTGATCGAGCCGACGGAATCGGAATCGAAGGCCGAGTTGGATCGCTTCTGCGACTCGCTGGAGTCTATCGCCCGTCGTGCAGCCCAAGGCGACGAAACGCTGAAAGGCGCGCCATATCTGGCCCCGATGCGGCGTCTGGACGAGACCAAAGCCGCCCGGAAACCCGTTCTGAAATGGGTGGAGCCGAACGCGGACAGCGTAGCAGCGGAATAGATATCAGGCCGTGGCAGGCTCAGCGAGTTCGCGCTTGTCACGGCCAAACATCTTCTTGCGAAGCCGTCCGAACAGAATGATGCACGGTTTCTCATAGAATTTGTAGACGAGACCGGCTGAGGCAATGCTGATGGCAAGGCCAATCACCGCGAAGGTGATATTGTCCAGCGGGCCTGGATGCCCCAGCTGGAACATCGGTGCCAGAGGCCCGGTCTTGCCGAGTATTTCAAACACATGGCGAAGCAGGCTGAGCACGATCATGTGGCAGAGATAGAGCGAGAAGGACCAGTCGCCGAGACGCACAAAGGCGCCTAATGCCTTGTTGAGCGGTGCCCTCAGGGCCAGCATCCGTTCCGGCATGGATTGCCCGCCGAGCCAGCCGATCCAGATCGTCACCATCATGGCCACCGCGCCGACAAGGATAGCCAATAGGGTTGCGCTCTGCCGCAGGCCGTCAGCGCTTTTGTCATCCAGGCCGTAGAGTTGGTAAATCACCGTGCAGGCGATAATGCCGACTGCGGCGGGTACGAGCCAGGCAAGACGCTGCTGCAGGTCCAGCATGGCCAGGCCGTAGATCAGCGCTGCGCTGGGCAGGCCAAACCACATGACCCGGCCCCATTCGAGCGTATGCGTCGTTTCCAGACCCTGGTAACACAGCGCCGCCATCAGCCACAGCGTGGCCAGCAACGTCACCGCACCCGCACGCCAATGCAGGCCGGACATGATGATCAGGCCAACAGCTGCGCCAAGGATGAACTCCATCGTCATCGGGTAGAAGAACAGGGCAGGCAGATCGACAGCCAGCGGGCCCGACAGCCCCAACAGTGAACCGCCTATCACCCAGCCACCCCAGATCAGCAGCAGAGCAGGCAGCCATCGCCGCGGCAGCAGCAGCATCAGGGCGAAGACGAAGTAGAAGTAGACTTCATGCACCAAGGTCCAGCCGACACCTAGGATCGGGTGTTCCTGTTGTGGCACCAGTGCGAAGGACTTCAGCAGGTATGGGATCAGCGGCTCACTGCGAGAGATGGCCTGCCAGCCCTGGCCATGGCCAGAGAGGCCATGCATCCACACCATGTACACGGTCATCATACCGGCAAACAGCCACCAGACCGGATAGATGCGGGTAATCCGCGCAAACAGGAAGTCGGCGGCACTTTTTACACCTGCTTTCAGGTCATCGGTCACATAGACCATGATGAAACCGGAGATGACGAAGAACAGGTCCACGCCGGCATAGCCATTGGAGAACATGCCGCTGATAATGCCATGTTCGGTCAGGCCATTGGCTTGGATACTGAGGCTTTCCAGAGACCGAATATGGTAGAGAACGACGAGAAGGGCAGCCAGACCTCTCAATACCTGTATGGACTGCAGCTTCATCAGGGGCCTCACGCAACTACCTCTCCACTTGGGAGTTCGCTCTGGTGTAGCAATCAGGTAACGTCCACGCCAGAGTTTGAAGGCAACCTGCTGTTTTATGTGGCGCGGCCTGTTACGAGTATCATATTTCCAGAATGGTGGACGACGAGACTTCCTTGGATAATCAGCAGACTACAGCCGCAGTCAAACCGGTCAGCCCCCTGCGCAACGGGGTGCATATAGCCTTTCGCCAGCTATTGGCTCTGCTGGGCCTGATCATGATTGCCGTGGCCATACCTATTGCCTTTCTGACACCGGTGATTCCGGTTGGCCTGCCCATCGCGATCCTTGGCGTTGTTCTGCTGGGGCGGAATGCCATGTGGGGACGCCGCTGGATGGAAGGTGTGCTCAGCCGCCATCCGCGCGTGGAGCGCTTCGCCCCAAACTGGCTGATGCGGCTGGTCTTCGGTCGTGAGAAGAGAGATGTCCGCCCCGACGGCAAATAGTGTCTGATTTCTCACCGGCGCGTCCATTCTGCCGCCTGATGCAGAGCCAGGCCGCTGTGACACTTGCGATAGTTCCAAATGTAAGCACTATAGCCACAAGATTGCGGTAATATGGGGCTCAGATGAAATGAGAATATCACACCGACTGGTCGCCGGCGTGGCGGCAGCTTTTGTGCTGTCGGCTTGCGGTGGCGGTGAGGACAAACCTGCCGACAAGAAGGAAGCGGAGGTAGCGTTCGACAAAAACCCATATCCCTCCACATATTCACCCTATCCAAATGCGCCGGTTCTGATCACCAACGCCACCATCATGGATGGCGAAGGCGCGCTGATCGAGAATGGCAGCCTCTTGCTGGAAGATGGCAAGATTTCCGCCATTGGCAGTGACCTGGAAGCGCCGGAAGGCGCCACGACGATTGATGCGTCAGGTCGTTGGGTGACGCCAGGCATTATCGACAATCACAGCCATCTGGGCGTGTATCCCTCGCCCGGCGTCAGCGCCCATGGCGATGGTAATGAGATTTCCGGGCCTGTAACGGCTGAGGTCTGGTCCGAGCATGGCGTCTGGCCGCAGGACCCGGGCTTCACCCGCGCGCTGGCCGGGGGCATTACCTCCCTGCAGATATTGCCAGGCAGTGCGAACCTGATCGGTGGGCGCGGCGTGATCGTCAAGAACGTGCCAAGCCGTACCGTACAAGGCATGAAATTTCCGGATGCGCCCTACACGCTGAAAATGGCCTGCGGCGAAAACCCGAAGCGCGTCTACGGCTATGGTAATGGATCCTTTCCCGGCGGCGCACCCTATTCCCGCATGGGTAATATGGCTGGCTATCGCACGGCCTGGATCCGCGCGACGGAATACAAGCGCAAATGGGACAAGTATGAGAAAGAGGGCGGCGAGCCGCCGGCCCGCGACCTGGAGCTGGATACGCTGGCGGGCGTACTGAATGGCGACATTCTGGTGCATATGCACTGCTACCGCGCCGACGAGATGGCCCAGATCATGGATATGTCGAAGGAGTTTGGCTACAAGGTCTCTTCCTTCCACCACGCGGTCGAGAGCTACAAGATTGCCGACAAGCTGGCCGAGTATGGCGCGTGTTCTTCCATGTGGGCGGACTGGTGGGGCTTCAAGATGGAAGCCTATGACGGCATTCGCGAGAATATTCCGCTGGTCCACAAGGCAGGTGCGTGTGCTATCGTGCACTCCGATAGCGATGTCGGCATCCAGCGCCTGAACCAGGAGGCCGCCAAGGCGTGGTCGGATGGCCGCAAGATCGGCATCGATATTCCGGAGGAAGAGGCCTGGACATGGCTGTCCCTCAACCCTGCAAAGTCTCTCGGCATTGACGACCGCACCGGCAGCCTGAAACCAGGCAAGATGGCCGATGTGGTGATCTGGTCGGGCGATCCGTTCAGCGTCTACACAAAGGCAGACCAGGTCTTCATCGACGGGGCCTTGATGTATGACCGTGACAATCCAGACGCTGATCCGGTGATGGATTTTGAAATTGGCCAACCTGGTGAAGGAGACCGCAAATGAGGAAGAGTCTTGCAACAGCCCTCGCGGCCTTTACCTGCCTGACCGCGCCCGCACTGGCAGACACATATGTCATCCGT
The DNA here is from genome assembly GCF_000682755.1 of Hyphomonas beringensis. Classification (GTDB taxonomy): domain Bacteria; phylum Pseudomonadota; class Alphaproteobacteria; order Caulobacterales; family Hyphomonadaceae; genus Hyphomonas; species Hyphomonas beringensis. The sequence continues at coordinate 108,226 of NZ_AWFF01000032.1, read as the reverse complement.
GGAGAGAATGTATGGACTGGCACAAGCCAGGGCACCATCAAGAACGGCGTTGTGGTGATCGAAGATGACCGTATTACGGCCGTTGGCGGCGCCAGCACATCTGTGCCGGATGGGGCCTCCGAGATATCCGCGAAATGGGTAACCCCCGGACTGATCTCTGCCTATTCGCAGACAGGACTGGTTGAGGTCGGGGCCGAAGACCCGACCAATGACGCCCGGGCGGGGGCATCCGTATATTCCATCTCACTCAATGCCGCAGACGGGTTCAATCCTGACGCGACGGCGATTGATGTGACCCGTATCGAAGGCTTTACGCGTCTGGTCGTTGCGCCGCAGACAGGCAATACAATGTTCGGCGGACAGGGCTTCATCGCGGATACGAGCGGCGATCTCGACACGCCGCTTGAGGAGAAAGCGTTCACCGTCATCGCACTTGGCGAGGCCGGCGCAGGCCTGACAGGTGGTTCGCGCGCGTCTGCCATGGCAACACTCAAGGCCGCTCTGGACGATGGCCGGTCCTATCCGACGCGTTACATAGCCAATAGCGAAGGCGACGCACTCAAGCGTTTGGATGCCCAGGCCTTCAGCCCGGCCGCACGGGGTCAGCAGCTGATTATGGTGCGGGCTAACCGCGCGAGCGACCTGAACGCGGTGATGGATCTGGCGGAAGAACAACCTAATCTGAAATTTGTGATTGTGGGCGCAGATGAGGCCTGGCGTGTTGCGCCGCGCCTGGCCCAGCTTGATATTCCGGTTATCGTGGACGCGTTCTCCAATCTGCCCTCCAGCTTCGAGCATCTGGCGGCGACGTCAGAGAATGCCAGCCGACTGGCCGATGCAGGCGTCACTTTTGCGATTGCAAATGTCGGGGATTCTGTCGAGCAGGCACGTCTGGCGAGCCAGATTGCCGGCAATGCGGTGGCCAATGGGCTGGACTTTGATGATGCGCTGGCCGCACTGACCGTCACACCGGCCGAGATATTCAACATGACCGGATACGGAACGCTTGCACCAGGCGCGCACGCAGATGTTGTCGCCTGGGATGGGGACCCGCTGGAAGTTACTTCCGGCCCGGTCGCCGTCATCATTGATGGGGAAACGCAGTCTCTCGAATCCCGTCAGACGCGCCTGCGGGACCGGTATCTCAATCTTGATGAAAGTGAGCGCCCGATGGCGTATCACAAGCCCTGATGATCAATGGCTCAACGCGGGTCGCGTCAGGCACCTGCGTTGAGCTGCTCAATCAGTTCTTCTGTCACGCGGCCGCTTGTTTTCAATCCGCTGTCGGACTGATACTCGCGGATCGCTGTGGCGGTGGATGCCCCAAGAATGCCATCCGGCGTGCCCGCATTATAACCCAGTGTGTTCAGGGCGGTTTGAATGGCTCTGACTTGTTGAGGGTTGCCGAGTTGCCAGGACTGAAGGGCAAAATGGCCATTCACCATATTGTTGGACGGGGCGGCATTCCACAATTCAGCACGGTTCTGGACAGTCGCTGCGGCTTGCGGTGAAAGCTTGGCGCTTAGTTCACGTACTTTCGCCGGGGCGGCGGCATCTCCATTTTGGGCGGCCACGCTGAACCAGTAGAGTGCCTCGCTCAGGTTCGGGCTGATGCCCAGGCCTTCCTCATAGAGGATACCGAGATTGTACTGGCTATCCACGATGCCATATTCCGCAGCCTGACGAAACCATTCGACCGCGCCGGCATAGCTTTGCGGTCCGCCATCGCCTTGCGCCATGAAGACGGCAAGGTCATGCATCGCATTGACGTTACCATTAACGGCAGCGCGCTCGGTCCATTGGCGTGCAAGGGCGAGATCCTTCGGAACGCCCGTGCCTTTTTCATGCAGTTTCGAAAGCCTGTATTGCGCTATAGCTAGGCCGCTGGCCGCCGCCTCCTGCATGAGGTCCGCGCCTTCCTGAAGCTGTCCTTCAGAGAGGTATTGTTGCGCGAGCGTAAAGCGCGCGACGGGGTTGCCTGCTGAGGCGGCGCCTTCCAGCGTATCCGTCTCCGGGATCGGCTCATAGGTGGGAGCCTTCTGAACAATCGTGGCGGACATGATTGACGGGTTTGCAGCGGCGTCAGGGCTAATAGCCGTTTCCGGGCTGGTTTCTGTAACAGGCGCGGCCTCTGCTTCACGGTCAAAGAGTATGTCATCCATGTCGCCAGTCGCAGGAGATGGCGTCTCAGCCTCTGTTTCTGCAGCCTGGGGCAAGTCTGCTCCGAAAGACACATCTTCCGTCTCCGGAGCAATATCTTCAGAAGCGGGGATTGCAGAAGGCGTGTCCTGGGGTGTTGCGGCAGTTGATACTTGTGGCGCGTCCTGAGTGCCCCGCAGGTACAAATATCCCCCAACAGCGGCGCCGGTGATCACAACGGCAGACGCGGCCGCATAAAGCGGCATCTTGCTGTTGGAGCGGTTTGCCTTGGCGGGGACCGTCTTGTCCCTACGTGCAGAGGGCGCGCCGGTCGAGGCGGCAATCGCTGCGCGGCGCGCCATTGCGATATAATTCTCGGCCTCTTCAGGGTGAGCTTCAGACGGGGCTTCTGTCTCTGCTTCTGTCGTTTCGTGCTCTTCGGCTTCGTCCATGAAGTCCTGCGTGTCGATACCATCTTCAAAGGCTTCTGAGTCGAAGATGTCTGAATCGCGGGCTTCGGTATGGCTGTCGTCGGGATCAATCAATGCAAAAAGAGGGTCGCCTTCGCTGTCATGTCCTTCCGTAGCTTGTATGTTTCCAGTCGTGTCAAAGTCGGATGCCGTTTCGAAGAACAGGCCGAGTTCATCATCGTCCTCGTTCTCGTCCTCAAGCTCCATGAAGGGGGCGCCGTCTTCCTCTATATCCTCCTCATAAGGGGAGCGCTTTTGAGCAAGATGATCGGTCAGGCCCCATTCGTCGTTTTGCGCAGGCTGTTCCGGTTCAGGGAAGTCCGTGTCCGGAATTCCAGGTTCGAAATCAGCTTCAAATTCGGATGTTTCAATTTCTTCGGTACGGGGTTCGTCGAAACTGGATGCGCCACCTGTCAAATCGGCACCTGCCGAAGGGGTGTCCATCAAGGGTGTGCCATAGGCCGGGGCGGTCACGTCTTCCAGGCTTTCAAGGCGTGTCGCCAGAGAGGTGATAGCCTTCTGAAGCGGCGAGAGGGAATTTGTTGTCTGTGTCTGAATTTGCTCTAGGCGTTCAGACACATTTGACAGGGCATCCGACAGCCGGTTGTCTGAATCCTTGCGATTTTCATCGATTTGTGTGGCGAGTGTCTGCAAGGCCTTGTCTTGGCGCACTTGCAGGCGCGTGGCGACCTTGGCCACCTGATCACCAATCTGGGATATGGCATCAGCGCTGCGTTGTTCGCTTTCCTTGACGCGTTTATCGACATGGCCTGCCATATCATCCATACGCTCACTGACCATATCGCCAAACTGGCTGATCTCTTGGCGTATGGTATCGCTCGTCAGGGCATCATCGCGGCTTTCAATGTCCTGCAGGCGCTGGTCCAAGCTGGACGACAGGTCGCCGACCTTGCCGGAGACATCTTCAATGGCGCGGTTCTGACGCTCTTCGCTGGAACTGATGCGCTCTTCCACCGTGCCGAGTTGAGAGCGGAGCTCGTCAACGGCTTCGGAGGAATCCGCAGACGCTGCGCGTGAAATCTCTTCCACCAGGTCCTGGCGTGCCTTGTCGACCGTTTCGCGTACGGAGCGCGTGATATCCTCAAAGCGCGCATTGAATTCTTCGCGCAGCTTTTGGGCGATGTCCGGATCGACGCTCTCAGACAGAGTGCCGATTTTCTCGTCCAGCTGACTGTAGGTCGATTCCAGGCTCTGCAGGGCGGTGTCTGTGGCGGCTTCGGCGCGGTTGAGACGGTTCTGGATGCCTTCCATCTTGGAATCCATGGAGTTGACCGCCTCACTGATCCTGGCGTTCATAGCCTCCAGATCTGGCGCTTCCGTCCCGGAGGTCGACATGCTCTCATTGACCTGGCCTTCCAGAGCGGTGAGGCGTTCGGAAAGCTGACGCGCAGTCCCTTCGGCGCGTAGCTCAGCCTGCTCGACGGCCTTTTCCACTCGGGCGGCAGCTTTGGAAAGTGTGTCCTCAACGCGCGTCTCCACGCCTTCCACACGTTCGTTCAGGTTGGAGAAGCCCGCCTCCACCCGGCCCTTGATGGCTTGGGCTTCGTTCTGGGCGAGTTCGTTTTCCTCGAAGACATGGCTGGCGAGTTTGCCGAGGGCCTCTTCCAGAGATTTCAGCGCTTCAAGATTCTCACGGGCAGAATTGTCCTGCTCCATTCGGCGGACCTTGGCCTGCAGCGCCTCATGCGTTTCGCGCAGCTCGTCCAGCAGGCTTTCGACATGGCCTGTCATGGAGGCCGTATTGTGCTCGGAGTCCTCAAGCCGGGCGACGAGCCCAAGGATCGTGTGATCCATGCCGGTGATGGCAAGGGTCGAACGCGCCTCTGTCGCTTCAATACGCTTGGTCAGCTTGTCGATGGTGCTGGAGGCCGCGTCAGGTCTCAGGCGGCGGCTCTCATACGGCGCGGACACTTCGTTCGGTCGGGGCGCTTCCGCAGACATCAGAAGGCGATTTAGATATTCTCCCAGCGTCAGGCCTTCCGCACTGGCGGCCTCCCGCGCGGCATCTCTTGCGCGCTGGTCGATCCCTTTAACGCTCCAGGGCCCTGTCTGGCTCATCCCCATCTCCTAAACAGGCTGAATCGCCCATCGGGATTAACCGATCGGGCAGATTCGTTCACATTTAACTCTTGATGACAGGCGCCGTGTTAAAACTGGGTTAAACGTAAAGAAAATCAGAGAAATTGGTAATATTGGTGCGGATATGAGGCGGCCAGTTCAGAGCAAATAAAAGTTTACGTTGACGTTCGCGTAAGGGCTGATCTAGATTTGCGCCATGACCAACAAGCTCTCCAAAATCTCCGCAGCGGATTCTCGCACCTACACAATTTCCGAGCTTGCTCGCGAGTTCGGCGTAACGCCCAGGGCGCTACGGTTCTACGAAGACAAGGACATGCTCCACCCGGCGCGGGATGGCATGACACGCGTCTATTCGAACAGGGACCGGGCCCGGCTCACCATCATCGTCAGGCTGAAACGGCTCGGCCTGCCGCTCGCGGATATCCGCGAAATCCTTGACCTTTATGTACTGGATGACGGCCAGCGGGCGCAGATGCGCATGTCGCTGGAGAAATTCCGCAAGCAGGCCAAGGAACTGGAAATCCAGCGCAGCGATATCGACACCGCTCTTACCGAGCTGCGCAAGGGTATCGCCTGGCTGGAAACACAAATTGCGAATACCGGCCCGTCGGATGAGAACAAGCGGCAGTTGGCCGCTTATGACGAGATTGCCCGCAGGCAGCTTGACGAGGTTTAGGGCCTTGACTGCTTTCCGTTAGCGGGAAGCAGTGGTCTCTAGAACGACTTTTCCAGAATGGCGCGCTATTCAGCGTAGCCATTCATTCCATACTTAACAGGAAAATTTTCATGCCCCGTTATGATGCTCCCGTCCGCGATATGAAGTTCATCCTGCAGGAGATGCTGCAGATCCAGAACTACTCAAATCTGCCGGGCTTTGAAGAAGCAACGCCGGATTTGGTCAATGCCATTCTGGAAGAGGGTGGCAAGTTTGCCAAAGAGGTTCTGTTCCCGCTGAACGCTGTGGGAGACCATCAGGGCTGCAAGCGTAGTGATGATGCCAGCGTGAAGACACCTGACGGCTTTCCGGACGCTTACCGCCAATTGGTTGAAGGTGGTTGGCCGCTGCTGTCCACTGATCCCGAAATGGGCGGGCAGGGGCTGCCGCATGTCGTGAACATTGCGTGGACCGAGATGGTGTCCTCTTCGAACATGGCCTTCGGCATGTATCCGGGCCTCACCCATGGCGCGTTTCAGGCGCTGATGGCTGGCGGCTCTGACGAGCTGAAGCAGAAATATGGGCCTAAAATGGCATCTGCCGAATGGGCCGGCACAATGAATTTGACCGAGCCGCAATGCGGTACTGACCTCGGCCTGATCAAGACCAAAGCCATCCCGCAGTCTGACGGCACCTACAAGCTGACCGGTCAGAAGATCTGGATTTCCGGCGGTGAGCAGGATTTGACGGAGAATATCATCCACCTTGTGCTGGCGCGTATTGAAGGCGCCCCGGAAGGCATCAAGGGTATCTCCCTGTTCCTCGTTCCGAAATACATGGTGGGCGAAGATGGCTCACTGGGCGAGCGCAATGCCTGCTCCTGTGGTGGCCTGGAAGAGAAAATGGGCATTCACGGCAATGCCACCTGCGTCATGAACTATGATGGTGCGACGGGCTGGCTCGTCGGTGAAGAACATAAAGGCATGCGCACCATGTTCGTCATGATGAACGAGGCGCGCCTCGGTGTTGGCCTGCAGGGCCTGGCCCAAGCTTCGATCGCGTATCAGAACGCTGTGGACTTCGCGAAAGACCGTCTTCAGGGTCGCTCCCTGACCGGCGCGAAAGATCCGGAAAAGCCTGCAGACCCGATCATCGTGCACCCTGATGTGCGTCGTATGTTGATGGACCAGAAAGCCTTTATCGAAGGCGCCCGTGCCTTCACCTACTGGACGGCATTCCAGGGCGACCTGCAGCACAAGTCTCCGGACGAGAAAGTGCGGGAGAAGGCAGGCGACTATATGGCGCTGCTGACACCAGTCGTGAAAGCCTACCTCACCCATAAGGGGTTTGAGACCGCCAATCAGGGGCTGCAGCTGCATGGCGGCTCCGGCTTTACCCGCGAATGGGGCCTGGAGCAGATCGTCCGCGATTGCCGCATCACGCTGATCTATGAAGGCACGAATGGCATTCAGGCGCTGGATCTGGTGGGGCGTAAACTGGCTGCGAATGGTGGCCGCGCAGTATTCAGCTTCTTTGCCGAGCTGGACGACTTTGCCAGCGACATAGAGGGCAATGAAGAGCTGAAGCCGTTTGCCGAAGGTCTGTCACAGGCGAAAGACCAGCTGCAGGAAGCCACAACCTGGCTGATGCAGAATGGCATGACGGACTTCAACAATGCCGGCGCGTCCAGCCACGACTATCTGCACCTCTTCGGTATTACGGCGCTGGCCTATATGTGGGCCCGCATGGCTCAGGTCGCGGTTGAGAATAAGGGATCTGGCGATCCGTATTATGAAGAGAAGCTGGCGACCGGACGCTACTTCCTCGACCGGATGCTGCCAGACGCGGCCGCTCACCTGGCTAAGGTGAAAACGGGCGCGAGCTCCATGATGGCGCTACCGGCAGACGTTTTCTGATAGACTTCCAGTCATGGCGGCGGACCTGGCATGTGCCGGGTTCGCCACCACACAAAAATTTCATGTAATTCCAGCCGTTTTGACGCAAGGGGAGGGCTGGAAAAGGCCTGACCAGTCGCTACATCTTTACGTGAACGTAAGCGGCAAGCTTGAGCCGAATAAATACTGGAGGAAAATATGCACGAGAGCCCATTGGATGTCCCGAAGCCAGCCTGGCGTCAGGAAGAGGAACTCGACATATTCTCCGATGCAGTGGGCCAGTTCTTTGAGAAAGAATGTGTGCCGCATGTCCAGCAATGGCGCAAGGACGGTGTCGTCCCGCTGGAAATTTGGAAAAAGGCTGGCGAGATGGGCCTGCTCGGTGCGTCCGTGCCGGAAGAATATGGCGGCGCAGGCGGTGATTTCCGCCATGAGGCGATCATCATCGAGCAGCAGCAATGGAAAGGCGTCGACGGCTTCGGCATCACGCTGCACAACGCTATCATCGCACCCTACATCACAGCCTATGGTACCGAAGAGCAGAAGCGCCTCTGGCTGCCCGGCATATGCACTGGCGAGATTGTCACCGCCATTGCGATGACCGAGCCGGGCGCAGGCTCTGACCTTCAGGGGATGAAGACGACGGCCAAGCGCGACGGCGATGAGTACGTCATCAATGGCTCCAAGACCTTCATTTCTAATGGCCAGTCCGCCAATCTGATCCTGCTCTGCGTGAAGACCGACCCGACTCAAGGCGCCAAGGGCATTTCCATTATCGGCGTTGAAACCGACAAGGTGGAAGGTTTCCGCCGCGGCCGTAATCTGGAAAAAGTTGGCCAGCATGCTGCCGATACGTCCGAGCTGTTCTTTGACGATGTGCGGGTGCCCGCCTCCAACCTGCTGGGCGAAGTGGAAGGCAAAGGCTTTATCCAGCTGATGCAGAAACTACCTCAGGAGCGCCACATCATCGGCCTGCAGGGCGTCGGCATGATCGAGCGCGCCATCCACGAGACCGTGGAATATGTGAAGGGCCGCAAGGCCTTCGGCGGTACGATCTTCGACTTCCAAAACACCCAGTTCACACTGGCCGAATGCAAGACGGAAGCAACCGTCGCTAAAGTTTTTGCTGATCATTGCACGGAGCGCCTCCTGAAGGAGGAACTGGATGCGGCAACTGCGTCCATGTCCAAATACTGGATCTCTGATCTGCAGTGCAAGATCATCGACGAATGCCTGCAACTTCATGGCGGCTTCGGCTATATGGACGAATATCCTATTGCCCAGATGTATGCCGACGCCCGCGTCCAGCGCATCTATGGCGGTGCGAATGAAGTGATGAAAATGCTGATCGCGAGGACGCTTTAAGTTCCGATGCCTGACAAAGATCTTATCCGTGATGTCTTTCCCACGCCAAGCCCCAGCTCGACGTCTCTTGGCTTTGAGTTGTTGGCCCTGGACATGAAGGAGTTGACAACGCGGGTGCGGTTTGAAGGCAGGCCGGAATTCTGCAATCCCGCAGGTGTGATCCAGGGCGGCTATCTTGTCGCCATGATGGATGATACAATCGGCATGTTGGCCGGCATGAAAGCTGGCAAGTCCAAGCTGCCCTCGACGGTAGATCTGCACACGCACTTCCTGCGCCCGGTTCGCAAGGGCGCTATTGAAGTTGTTGCGCGCCTTCGAAATGTGGGCCGCGCCATGCTGTTTGCTGAAGCAGAGCTTTATGATTCCCGCGGCAAGGAAGCTGCCCGCTCTTCCGCGAGTTTGACCCTAAATCCGGTGCTGAAACCGGCCAAATGATTACCAGTTCTAGAAGGAGCCTCTCCAATGACTGAAGCATATATCTATGACGCGGTGCGCACGCCCCGCGGCAAGGGCAAATCCTCCGGCGCGCTTCACGAAATCACATCGCTCAGCCTGGCAACCCAGGTTCTGCAAGCGATCCGTGACCGGAACGAGATCGACACCTCCAATGTGGACGATGTCGTACTTGGATGTGTCAGCCCGGTGGGCGAGCAGGGCGCAGACATTGCCCGCGTCGCCGTTCTCAATGCGGAGTACGCAGAAACCACGGCTGGTGTGCAGGTGGATCGCTTCTGCGCCTCTGGCCTGGAAGCCTGCAACATGGCCGCTTCCAAGGTCATGACCGGCGAAGCCGATATGGCCATCGGCGGCGGTGTCGAAAGTATGAGCCGCGTGCCGATGGGCGCTTCCGGGGGTGCCTGGTCTACGGATCCGCAGGTTGCCCTGAAGACCTATTTTGCGCCGCAGGGGATCGGTGCTGACACGATTGCCACCAAATACGGCTTCTCCCGCGATGATGTTGACGCCTTCGCGGTTGAAAGCCAGAAGCGCGCCGCGGCGGCATGGAAAGAAGGCCGCTTTGCCAAATCCATTGTTCCGGTCAAGGATCAGATGGGCGGCATCCGTCTCGATCATGACGAACATATGCGCCCCGACGCTGACATGCAGTCTCTTGCTGGCCTCAACCCGTCTTTTGCCGGCATGGGCGCAATGGGCTTTGATGAAGTCATCAAGCAGCGCTATCCGGAAGTCGAGAAGATCAATCACGTCCACCATGCGGGCAACTCGTCCGGCATCGTGGATGGCGCGTCTGCTGTCCTCTTCGGGTCCAAGGAGATGGGCGAGAAGTTTGGCCTCAAACCGCGCGCACGCATCAAGGCTATGGCATCCATCGGCTCCGAGCCGGGCATCATGCTGACCGGCCCGACCTATGTGTCGCAAAAGGTTCTGAAGAAAGCTGGCATGAACCCGGAAGACATCGATCTTTATGAACTGAACGAAGCCTTCGCTTCGGTCGTACTTCTGATGATGCAGAACCTCAACATCCCGCATGACAAGATGAATGTGAATGGCGGCGCGATCGCCATGGGTCACCCGCTCGGCGCAACCGGCGGCATGATCCTCGGCACGATGGTCGACGAGCTTGAGCGCTCGGGCAAGGAAACCGCTCTGATCACGCTGTGCGTCGGCGCCGGTATGGGCACCGCCACGATCATCGAACGCGTTTAATCAAGATACAGACGAACGGAATACACGATATGGAACTCGAAACATTCGGTTGGGACGTCGATGGTGACGGCATTGCGCACGCAGTCTTTGACGTGCCCGGCCGCAGCATGAACACGCTGACAGCGAAAGCTATCGCAGACATCATCGCGATCTCCCAGGAAGTCGCCTCCAATGATGCCATCAAGGGCCTGGTCATCTCATCCGGCAAGCCGAGCGGCTTCTGCGCCGGGGCGGACTTGGGCGAAATGGGCGACCGCGCTGGCAGCGGTGAGAAGAAAGACCTCTCCGAAGCGGAGCTCAAGAAGCAGCAATTCGATCAGGGCTTTGCTCTGAACGGTACCCTGCGCAAGCTGGAAACCTGCGGAAAGCCAGTGGCGATTGCACTGAACGGCCTTGCGCTTGGCGGTGGTCTGGAAGTGGCGCTTGCGTGCCATTACCGCGTTGCCGCGAACGACAATCCGAAGCTGCAATTCGGGCTGCCGGAAGCCAAGATCGGTCTCCTGCCGGGTGCCGGTGGCACACAGCGTCTGCCGCGTCTCGTCGGCGTGCAGGCCGCTCTGCCCCTGATCCTTCAGGGCCAAAGCTTCAATGCCGAGAAAGCACTCTCCATGGGAGTGGTGCAAGAACTCGCACCGTCTTCCGAGACGGTCGACAAGGCCAAGGCCTGGGTCAAAGCAAACCCGACGGCGAAGGCGCCTTGGGATGTCAAAGGCTTCAAGGTTCCTGGCGGCGTACCCCACAGAAGCCCTGGCGCCGGTCAGGTCCAGACCATGGCGAATGCCATGCTGGCTGCCAAGACCTATGGCAATTATCCGGCCCAAAAGAATATTCTGTCCTGTGTCTATGAGGGTATCCAGGTGCCGATCGATGCCGCCCTGCGGATCGAGACACGTTACTTCATCAACACACAGCAGCGCCCTGAAGCGAAAGCCATGATCCGCTCTCTCTTCCTGTCGATGCAGGAACTCTCCAAAGGCGGCAACCGCCCGGCAGGTTATCCGAAGACGGAGTTCAAAAAGATCGCCGTCATCGGTGCAGGTCTCATGGGCGCAGGCATTGCCTATGTTCAGGCAAAGGCCGGTATCCCGACCGTGCTGGTTGATGTCTCCAAGGAGAATGCAGAGAAGGGTAAGGATTACTCCCGCCGTCTCGTCGAAAAGGATGTCTCCCGTGGCAAGTCCACTCAGGAGAAGGGCAACAAGCTGCTCGATCTGATCACGACCACGGACAATTATGATGATGTCAAAGGTGCTGACCTGGTCATCGAGGCTGTGTTCGAGAATGAAGAGCTGAAGGCCAAGATCACCGGGATGGCCGAGGCCGTTCTGGACGAGACAGGGGTGTTCGGTTCCAACACCTCCACGCTGCCGATCACGGGGCTGGCGAAAGCCTCCAAGCGCCCTGAGAATTTCATTGGCATTCACTTCTTCTCCCCGGTTGAGCGGATGGGGTTGGTGGAAATCATCAGTGGTGAGAAGACCAGCGAAGAGACGCTCGCCAAGGCGGTCGACTATGTGCTGGCCATTCGCAAGACGCCGATTGCTGTCAATGACAGCCGTGGCTTCTATACCTCCCGCTGCTTCGGCACCTATACTCGTGAAGGCATGGAAATGCTGGCGGAAGGCATCAAGCCGGCCATCATCGAGAATGTTGGCCGTCAGTCCGGCATGCCGATGGGCCCGCTCGAAGTGTCTGACTCGGTCGGTCTTGATACGGCTCTGAAAGTCACGCGGGCGACCGCTGAAGCGGCAGGTGTCGATCTGCAGACGGATGACCGCACTCAGTTCCTGGCCTGGCTGGTCGAAGACCAGGGCCGCGTTGGCCGCAAGGCTGGCAAAGGCTTCTACGATTACAATGAGAAGGGCCGTCCGGACCAGCTCTGGCCTGACCTGAACACCCAGCTTGAAGTAAAAGTGGATGAATGTCCGCCGGAACTGAAGCAGGAGCTGAAGAACCGCTTCCTGGTACGTCAGGCCATCGAAGTGGCTCGCTGCTTTGACGAGGGCGTCATCACCGATGCACGCGACGCAGACATCGGCTCTATCCTTGCCTGGGGCTTTGCCCCGTACACGGGCGGCTGCTGTTCCTATGTGGACCTCATCTGGGGCATCAAGGAGTTTGTCGCCGAAGCAGACCGTCTCGCCAAGAAGTATGGCGAACGCTTCGAGCCGCCAGCGCTTCTCCGCGAAATGGCAGAGAAAGGCGAAGGCTTCTATGACCGCTTCCCCCCTGCCGGAAAAGCAGAGAAAGTGGCTGCGTAAGAATACGTATTTCTGTATTTCAGGTGCTTAGTGGAATACTTGTGGCCGATTGCGACTATTTCGCGATCGGCCTTTTTAATTCTTGACCATGGCAATCAAAGCGGGAATGCTGTGCTATCTGATCTTAGTATCCATAGGGGCTATCGGGGAGAAACACATTGAGAAACTTATTGCTTGCGGTCGTGGGGGGCGTGGCACTAACGGCTTGCGCTACGGTTCAGAACCCGCCGGAGCGTGTTTCTGGACCTGCGACAGAATCTGTCGCGCTCCAATCCGTTCCGGTTGTCTCGAAACCTACGCTGAAGCGCAAAATTGCGGTTGTTCGTTTTTCGAATAGCACGCGCTACGGTAAAGGCCTTCTCTACGACGGGGAGAATGATCCACTCGCGGATCAAGCGCGGGATATGCTTGTCAAGCGTTTGGTCGAAACTGAAGGCTTCTTAGTTTTCGAGAGGGATAATCTTGATGGTCTTGCATTTGAGAAGTCTCTGGTCGGGGACAGCAGAGGTATCGACCTTGTCGGCGTTGATGCAGTTATAGTCGGCTCTGTCACCGAGTTCGGTCGGAAGACGGAAGGGCAAGTAGGCTTTTTAAGTTCAACAAAAAAGCAGACCGTCGAGGCTGCAGTTGAGGCGCGGCTGGTTGATCCAAGAACGGCATTGGCATTCTTCAGCGCGGCAGGCCGCGGGGAAGTATCTACAGAGTCGGGAGAGGTTGCGGGATTTGGCTCGCGGGCTGCTTACGATGCTTCTTTAAACGATGAGGCAATCTCTGCAGCCGTTTCCAATCTGGTGTCAGAAATTATCGGCAATCTGGAAGATCGCCCCTGGAGCACAGATATTCTGAAGATCGAAGGTGATCGTGTTTTCATCAGCGGTGGCGAGCGGCAAGGTTTGAACAAAGGCGATAGATTCAGGGTCGAAACCTTGGGCGAAACGCTTACGAGCGGACAGTCCGGACTACCAATTACACTGCCAGGCGAAACCGTTGCCGAAATTGAAGTTGTCTCTTTCTTTGGTGAAACTGAATATTCTGAAGGAGCGATTGCGAAAATTGTTTCTGGAAACCTGCAAGATGCATCTGAGCCACTCGTTGTGCGGGAGGCGAAGTAATGTCATTGAAATATATAATTGTGTCTGGCGGCGCTCTGATTTGTCTGACGACCTTTTCTGGGTGTGCTTATCCTACAAAAAATATCGTACAAGGAGGAAGTTCAGGCGCCGTGTATTTTGAAGCGTTCCCTGAAAACGCGCAAATTATCCTTGATGGAGTGCCAATGGGAGCTGTTGCGGATTTCGACGGAAAAGAGCGAACGTTGAGTGTAAGCCCCGGTAGCCATACCGTTCAAATTACTGATGGATCGATGCTTCTTTATGACAAGAAAATCTATGTTGATCGTGACAGTGCACTGAAGATTATTCGCTAAGGCAGGAAAATGATTAAGAAAAATATTTTGTTATTGTGCGCGACTTCGGCTGTGCTTGCTGGATGTGTGGCAGCACCGCGCTTTGAGTACGGGAGTTACGAGCCTGCTCTATATGCGTACTACAAGAAGCCGGAAATGGCGGATAAATTCGAAGCGGCTCTGCAGAAGGCTATTGAAAAAGGTGAAGAAACAGACCGTTTGGCACCGGGTATGTATGCCGAACTAGGATATCTGAAGTTGAGTCAAGGTGACCAAGCAGGGGCAGTTGATTTGTTTCGCAAGGAAGCACAAGCCTTCCCTGAATCTGAAGTGTTCATGTCAGGAGTTGTAACTCGCTTAACTCGTCAGGAAAGTGAAGGCGTTATAGAGGAAGAAGAGACTGAATCGAACGATGTCAAGGTTTCGGAGAATGCAATAGATGGGATGCGTTCAGCAGAAGGGGCTGATGTCTGATGAGTTTTCTATATAAAATCGGTTCGCTTAAGTGTGTGGCATCGCTTGTCGCGCTCTCTACTGTTTTGGCAGGTTGTGTGGCAGCTGGTCCTCAGCCCAAGGACTACTCTGATTTTCGTGCTGAAAACCCGAAGTCGATTCTTGTTTTACCTGTCCTCAACAATTCTGGCGCTGTAGAAGCCCCAGAATTTTTCCTGTCTACAGTCTCACAGCCCTTCGCTCAGCGTGGATATTACGTCTTTCCTGCAAATATGGTGAAGTCTCTTCTTGAAGACGAGGGGATGTCTGACCCGGCACTTCTTTACTCGGCAGATACTAGGCGCCTGGCTCCTATTTTTGGGTGCGACACGGCTCTGTATCTGACCATTGAGCGTTGGGAATCTCAGTATGTTGTGATTGCCACGTCTACCAATGTTACTTTTAAATATGAGCTTCGAAGCTGCAAGTCAGGAGAGAGCCTGTGGGCTCATACCCAGCAATTATCTTATTCTCCGCAAGCAAGTAGTTCTGGAAATCCTTTGGCAGATCTGATCGCCCAAGCGATCATAGCTGCCATCGAAAAAGGAGCGCCGAATTACATGCCACTGGCACGGCAGGCGAACGCGCTCGCAGCTGGAACGGCTGGGCAGGGCATTCCTGCAGGCCCCTATCTTCCAGACGTTTACCAGATGGACCTTCAACAGTTTCCTGCAGGTGAGGCATCGGAGTGATAGGTGCCTTTTATATAAGATGAAAAAGGCCGGAGCAAAATTGCTCCGGCCTTTTTGTTTCTGGTGTGCCGGGAGGCCCTAGTCGCGCTTGGCGCGGGCCCACCAGCCGGTGCGTTTGGGACGCGTATCCTTTTTCGCAGGTTCGGCGCTCTCCGCGGGTTTGGTTTCAGCGGCCTCGGCCAGGGCGGGCTCTGCGTCGACCTTTTCGGTCGTTGCTACAGGCTCTGGCTCAGGTTTGGCTTCAGCTTCCGGCGCGGGAGCAGGTTCTGACTTCTCCGCAACAGGCGCTTCAACCGGCTCAGCCGCAGGTTCCGTCTTTTCAGAAATCTGCTCTTGGGCCTTTTCTTCCTTGGCAGGCGTTTCCTCTGCAGCGGCCGGGGCCTCGTCTGCCTCAGCCTTGGCGGGCTTTTTGCGAGAGCGGCGCGCGCGCTTCGGTTTTTCCTCTGGCGATTTTTCGTCAGACTTGGTTTCGTCCGCCGTCTCGGTCTTGGTGTCGCTGTTCTCAGCGGCTTTCGCCTCAGCCTTGGCAGCGTCTGCCTCTGCTTTGGCGGCGGCCCGTTCAGCTTCAGCGGTCTTGGCGGCTTCAGCCTCTTCAGCGGCTTTTACTTCGCTCGCCGGAACAGCGTCGAGCATTTCCGCAGCACTCGCAGACAGGCCGTCCAGATAGGCGCCGCCATCTGTGGGGGCTTCGTCGCCTGTGTCGATGCGGTTTTCGTTGGACTTGCGCCGCCGACGGCCTCCGCGACGGCCTCGGCGGCGGCGCTTGCGAGGCGAACCATCCTCGTTTGTGTCGCTTTCCGAAGAGTTTTCCGCCTCGTCGTCATCGCTGTCATCGTCCTCATTGTCGTCTGAGGACTGGTCGTCATTTGTCTCGGCCGTTTCGGATTTGCGGCCACGTCCGCCACGCCGGCGACGGCGCTTGCGGCGGCCGCCCGTGTTTTCCTCTTCCTGTTCGGAGGAGTCGGCAGTGGTGTCGTCTTCGTCCTCGTCTGCCTCGTCTTCAATCACTTCCTGCTTGGAAGGCTTGGCGAGAGAGCGCGGGGGTTTGCGTTTTTTCGGCTTGCCGTTCGGGTCGCGCTCTGCGTCGATCACAAAATCGCCCGGCAGCATGTCTTCGGAAGAATGGATGGAGACGGCAAAGCCGGCCATGCGCTCAACTTCCACCAGCGCTTCCCGCTTGTTATTCAACAGGTACAGCGCGACATCTGTCGGCGCCTTCACAGAGATCGCCTTGAGGCCGCCCATGGAGGCGCGCGCCTCAATCGCCCGGATCAGCTGCAGCGCAGCAGACGGGATGGAGCGGCGGCGCCCGGTGCCGTTACAGGCCTCGCACGGATCAGATGTTGCCTGCAGCACGCCCTGGCGGCGGCGCTGGCGCGAGATTTCCATCAGGCCGAACTGGGAAATGCGGCCATGCTGAACGCGCGCGCGATCGACCTTGAGGTGCTCTTTCAGCTTCTTCTCGACGGCGCGGTTGTTCTTGTTCTCATCCATGTCGATGAAGTCGATCACGATGAGGCCGGCCAGATCCCGTAGACGCATCTGGCGGCAGGCCTCTTCGGCCGCTTCCAGATTGGTGCGCACGGCGGTCTGCTCAATGTTGCGTTCGCGCGTGGATTTACCGGAGTTCACGTCAATTGCGACCAGCGCTTCGGTCTGGTTGATCACCAGATAGCCACCGGATTTCAACTGAACGACCGGAGAGTAGATGGAATCAAGCTGCTGCTCGACTGCTTCGGCAACGAAGAGCGGGTCTTCATCCTTCCAGTGCTGAACCTTCTTGGCCTGGCTCGGCATGATCAGCTTGGCCAGATCCTTTGCCTCGCGATAGGCGTCCTCGCCCTGGACAAGGACTTCCTCGATCTCCTTGTCGAACATGTCCCGCATCGCACGATGGACCAGCCCGCCTTCGGCATTAATCAACATCGGGGCTTCGGAAGACAGCGTCTTCTCGACAATGGTTTCCCAGAGTTTTGAGAGGTAATCATAGTCGCGCTTGATCTCGGCCTTGGTGCGCTTTGCGCCAGCCGTCCGCACGATAAGACCCATGCCGTCCGGCACGTCCAGTTCGGAAACGATGGATTTGAGCCGGCGACGGTCTGCGCCATTCACGATCTTGCGGGAGATGCCTCCGCCGCGCGGCGTGTTCGGCATCAGCACGGAGTACCGTCCAGCCAGAGAGAGATAGGTGGTCAGGGCGGCGCCCTTGTTGCCGCGCTCTTCCTTCACGACCTGCACCAGCATCACCTGACGGCGGCGGATGACTTCCTGGATCTTGTAGCGCTTGGAGATAGAGGTGCGGCTGGATTTCTTGGGCTTGCGCGCCTTTTCAGGCTTGGCTTCGCCGTTTTCATCCGCCTCGTCGCTGTCATCATCGCTGTCGGAATCATCTGATGCAGAGGCGTCGTCTGCCTCGTCATCCCCATTCTCGGCGGTGTCGTCATCATCATCTTCGTCATCGTCTTCGATGGCAGCGGCGGCTTCCTCTGCGGCCTCGCGGAGCAGGGCTTCGCGGTCTTCGGCGGGAAGCTGGTAATAATCCGGGTGGATTTCGCTGAAGGCAAGGAAGCCATGGCGATTGCCGCCATACTCAACGAAGGCCGCCTGAAGGGACGGCTCAACGCGCGTCACCTTTGCCAGGTAGATGTTTCCGCGGAGTTGTTCGTTACCAGTTGTTTCGAAGTCGAAGTCGTCGACCTGACCATTGTTGACGATCGCCACACGGGTCTCTTCCGGGTGGGCGGCGTCGATTAGCATGAGTTTGCTCATGTATGAGAACCTTTTGAGCCGGCAGGGCGGCATAGGGTGCCTTTGAGCACCTCAAGCCAGCCTCAGGGCCGGTCTGTAAATTTAAGGGGAGGGTGGCGTCATACCGGCCCGACTGCAGCAATGGCAGCTCAGGTTCGTTGGTTTTGACTACGGCACCCGTATACATCTTCTTTGCTTTCCGGAGCGCGGCGCCCGCTTGCCTTTTCGGTGAAGCCAGGATCGCTGTCGCGACTATGGGAAACTTGTTTGGTAGGCCAATCTGTCGGCTACCGTCTGATACTGCCCAATTTTGTCTCTCAAGAAAAGACCAAAATGGGAGCAGTGACAGCTGTATTACGTTTCCTGTAGTCAATGCTGGGTTAATATTCGGTCTGTTAGGAAGTCACTTCAATCCGGTTTGAGTGATCGCCTGATGCCCTGTTTGCGTTTGATTTTCCTTTGGATCGCCTGTCTCTGCACGGGATTGGCCGCCTCTGCAGAGGTGCGCCGTGTGCAGGTTGTGGGCAATGGAGAGCCCACACGGATAACCATATGGAGCGATACAGCCCAGGATGCCCGGGCATTTCTTGCGGAATCTGATGGTGCGCGCAGCTTGATCCTGCCTCTGACTGGCGTGATTGCCCCCCGGTCTGGCGATGGTATGGGCGGTGTGGAGACTTGGGCACTGTCCGATGACACGCTCAGCTTTGCCCTCGACAAGCCGCTGATGGTGGCGCGTGTGCTCAGCCTGCCCCCTGCGGGAAATGAGCCGCTTTACCGGGTGATCATCGATTTGCAGACCGTTTCGGCCGCGCGCTTCAGCAGTGTCGCCAAGCGTGACATGCGCAAGCTCGGCGCGCTGCGTGCTGAGGAGCAGAAGGCGGCCATGAACCTCGAAATGGCCTCTCTGCGTCCGGATGCGCCGGTTGTTCGGTCCAAGCGTGCCTCAGGCCAGAAATATGTCGTCGTGATTGATGCGGGCCATGGCGGGAAAGATCCGGGGGCCCTTGCTATCACAGGCGGCAAGGAGAAAGACATCACCCTTCGAGCGGCACTGGCGCTCAAGAAGCGTCTGGAGAATGATCCGCGCTACTCCGTACGACTGACACGCGACACAGATATCTATATCGAGCATGAAGACCGTGTGACCATGGCGCGCGACTGGGGCGCTGACCTGTTCATTTCTCTTCATGCTGACGCAGCCATGTCCCCCAAAACATCTGGGGCTTCTGTCTATACGATCTCGGCCAATGGAGAGCGCCGCATCGACAAGGAAGCCAACAAGAACAATTGGCGCATCCCGATTGAGGATGGTGCTCCCGAGCAGTTGAGTGGAATTCTGAAAGATCTCGTGAAGCGGGAAACCAAGACGCGCTCAGCCGAGTTTGCCGAGATGCTGTTGCCGGAGTTGGAGAAGTCCGGTCCCGTTCTGCGCAATACACACCGCAATGCCGGTTTCTATGTCCTGCTCGCGCCGGATGTGCCAGCCGTTCTGCTGGAAATGGGGTTTGTTACCAATCGCGAAGATGTCAAACGGCTGCAGTCTGACAAGGCGATGGACAAGAGCATGACGGCGGTCAAGCGGGGCATAGACCGGTTCTTTGACAAGCAGGATGTCCTGCTGGCAGGGCAGGGGTGAGCCCTTTGAATTCCCTTGCCGTAGCAGCCGGTTGCTGAGAAGCTGGACCTGATGATGTCATTACGTTTCCTGATTTTTCCGGTCTGCCTGGCGCTGGCGAGTTCCTGTGCGAGCGCGCCTGAGGGCTTAAGCGTACTGGATCGCCATCTGATCCAGTCCGGCAGGCCGGATAATGCCAAAGCCTATAGTGACTTCCTGATTGCCCGCTATGCGGCCATGACGAATGATCCACAGATTGCTGCGGCGCACTATGCCGCCGCCATTGATAGCGCACCGGAAAAGTCCGGCATTGCGGACCGGGCGCTGTTCGCGTCGCTGCTGTCAGGCAATTATGATGAAGGCGTAAAGCTGGCCCGACGCGCCGATGAACTTGGCAGTGACGCCGCGCTTGTCCGGCTGACCCTTGGTGTTGATGCCATGCGCAGAGGCAAGGATTCGACCGCACAGGAAATGCTGGATGAAACCCGCTTCGGGCCCTTCAACCGCGTTGTTGCGCGGGGGCTCTCTGCCTGGCGTGTCGTGGATACGAAGGGGCCTGCCGCGGCAGTCCGCTATCTCAATGACGGTCTGACCGGTGATCCGAGGCTGGATAGCGCAACGCTTTACATGATGGGGCTGGTGCAATTGTCTGCCGGGCAGGATGACGCCGCACTCGCAACCTTTGACACGCTTTGGCAATCCGGCGCCCGACTGGCGGTTGGGGTGGAGGCGCATGCCCGCTTGCTGGCCAATCGGGGGCGTAGGGCCGAGGCGCTCGGTCTGCTCAGCACTTTTCGCTCTGAAGTGGGCACGAATGCTTCGCTCGACCGGCTGCAAACTGCCATTGAGGTGGGCGATACAATCAAGATCAGACGCTTGAAGCCGTCGCAGGGGGCCGCGCTGGCCATCTACATCCCGGCGGCAGCGCTGATGACGCAGACCGAGGATGATGTCTCGGCGGTCTATTTCGTACTGGCCCTGGCGCTCGACCCCGATTTGCATGTCGCCCGCTCTCTCTGGGGACAGACGCTGGACAATGCCGGCCGCCATGAAGAGGCGATTGCCGTCTTGGCCAGGGTGCCTGAAAAGTCGGCTTTCTATGCAACATCGCGTGGCCAGATCGCCTGGGCCCTGCGCCATAGCGGACGCAATCAGGCAGCACTGTCTGTGGCGGCTGAAGCCCTGCAGCATGAGCCAGACCGCGCCCTGAAGGTGCAACTGGCAGATCTTTACCGCTCGCTGGACCGCTATGGCGAGGCAGACAGCATCCTCACTCAGATCATTGAAGAAGATGCCAAGGCTGGCCGGCAGGACTGGCGTTTGCTGTTTGCAAGAGGCTTGGCGAGAGAGGAAATGGGCCGCTGGCCGGAAGCCGAGATGGACATGACCGAGGCGCTGGCGATCAACCCGAACGATGCCTCCCTGCTGAATTCATTGGGCTATGCCTATGTCGACCGTGGCAGGAATCTTGACGCGGCGATCGACATGATCCGCAAGGCTGCCGAGATTGAACCTGATTCCGGATTCATCCTGGATAGCCTCGGCTGGGCGCACTATCGTTTGGGCCGCTATGAGATGGCGGTGCGCTATCTTGAGCGTGCTGTTGAGTTGGAACCCGGTGATGCCGTGCTGAACGATCATTTGGGGGACGCCTATTGGCAGACGGGCCGCAAGCTGGAGGCGCGTTTCCAGTGGCAACGCTCGCTGAGTCTTGATCCGTCCGTTTCGGATCGAGAGCGGATCGAAGTGAAGCTGGTCAGCGGGCCTGAAATGCCCGCCATCCAGCGTGCAGAATCCGGCAGCAATGGCTTGCCGATCCCACAACAGCCATAGAGGCGGTCATCACGGCATGCTGACATCGCGCGCGCCCGCCAAGGTGAACCTCTATTTGCATGTTGGTCCCGTTCAACCGAATGGGCGGCACCCTTTGGATTCTCTGGTTGTCTTTGCAGGCTCGGAAGCGGCTGATCTTGTGACGGCGGAGGCGGCTGAAGACCTGTCTCTTATCGTATCCGGTCCGCGCGGCGAGGAGCTTGAGGCTGACGCCAGAAATCTGGTTCTTCGGGCCGCCGAAGCGCTGAATGCAGCAGGCGGAACGCAACATGGTGCGCGCCTTAATCTGGAAAAACATCTGCCTGTCGCTGCAGGAATTGGCGGCGGGTCAGCAGACGCTGGCGCTGCGCTGCGCCTGCTGACGGAGCTGTGGCAAGTCGATGCCGCTCTGGTGCAGGAAATTGCACCGCGTCTGGGCGGGGATGTACCGGTCGCGCTGATTGGGTGCACCGCGCTGATGCAAGGCGAAGGTGAACGGGTCAGACCTGTCAGCGGTTTGCCGAAATTGCCCGCCATCCTGGTAAACCCGGGGCTGGACTGCCCCACCGGGCCGATTTTCAGGGCCTATGATGAGGCGGGCGGTGGTGCCGGCTTTCAGGAAATCTCAAGCCTGCCAGAGTTTGCGGATGCGCCAGGCCTTATCGACTGGCTTCAGCATCAAAGAAATGACCTTCAGGCGTCAGCCATTTCAAATGTGCCCGCCATAGCGGACGTTCTGGAAACGCTTTCCGGCCTTGAAGGCGCGCGTCTCGTGCGCATGAGCGGATCGGGCGCGACATGCTTTGCCCTGTTCGAGACAGAGGATGTCGCCCGGCGGGCGGAAACCTGGCTGCAGCAGAGCCAGCCGGACTGGTGGGTGCGGGCGACCATGCTGGGGGACGGGCGATGAACAATGCGCTGTCTCTATTCGCAGGTGCCACCGTCCTCTCCTTTCTACTGTGCGGGTTGGCGAAGTATCTGCCCTTGCTCGACGCGCCGGATGGCGGACGCAAGCAGCAGGCTGCGCCAGTTCCACGGACCGGCGGGCTCGGCATATTTTTGAGTCTCTCTATCGTCGTGGCGATTGGCGCTGTGTCTCTTGGCCTGTTTGACGGGACAAGCGTGGCTCCCTGGAAGGTCGTGGGCGTGTTCGCCCTGGTCATCACGCCCTTTCTGATCGGATTTGCGGATGACTGGCTTGGTCTTCGCGCCCTGACCAAGCTCTGTCTTCTGCTGGCTTGGGCCATTGCGGGGGCGAGCCCGTTTTTGCTGTCCGGCACGCTGGCGGGATTTGTCATCGGACTTTTTGCGATTGGCTGGCTGGTGGTGATTACCAATGCCGTGAACTTCATGGATGGCTCAAATGGTCTGGCAATCGGCTCTGCCGGCCTTATCGTGATTGGCCTGTTTCCGCTCTATGCGGTCATGATGATGTGCGACAATGGCTGCGGACCAGACCCCGTCGGCGGACTGGGCTTGCTGGCGCAGTTTGCTTTCTTCGGATCCGTCACCGGGTTTCTGTTCTGGAACATGCGCGGCGTACTTTATGCCGGGGATACCGGGTCGCTCGGGTCTGGCGGCCTGATCGGACTGATGACGCTGTATTACGTTTCAGCCACTCTGGATGGGCTGCGTGCAGTCTTGTTTGCCCTGACGCTCTGCCTGCCATTCCTGATCGATGTGCTGCTGACCCTGGTATGGCGGACAATGAAAGGCCGCAATCTGCTGGTGGCCCATACCGACCATGCCTATCAGCGCCTGAAGGCCAGAGGCTGGGGACATGTCACGGCGGCTCTGGTCTGGTGGGGCATGACGGCGCTGTGCATCGTGGCGGCAACCGCCGCACTTTTCTTCGACATCAAACCCGCAGGCAAGCTACCCGTAATGCAGGGTGTCGCTCTGGCAGGGCTTGCCGTGCTGGGGGCTGGGCTTTGGCTGTGGGAGCGGTCCCGGCGGATCAGTAAGCGCGGCTGACGCAGAAATCTGCAAGGTCGACCAGTGCTTCGCGATACGGGGTTTCCGGCAGGGTGCGCAGCGCGCTTTTTGCCAAGCCTGCATAGGCTTCGGCTTCCTGAACCGTGGCTTCGGCTGCACCGGTTGCGCGGATCAGATGAACAGCATGCGCCAGATCTGATTCTTCCTGCGTCTCCGGTTTCATGGCCTTGTCCCAGAACTCCCGGTCCTCATCAGAGCCCCGGCGCTTGGCGATGATCACCGGCAGGGTGATCTTGCATTCGCGGAAGTCATCACCGACGGACTTGCCGATAACGGATGTCGTGCCGCCATAGTCCAGCACGTCATCAATGATCTGGAAGGCGAGACCGAGATTCTTGCCATAGGTCGCCAACGCATTCGCGTACTTGTCGCCACCCGCTGACATCGCGCCGGTTTCGGCCGCTGCTTCAAACAGGGCGCCAGTCTTGGCTTCGACAATGGCCAGATAATCCTCGGTGGGCAGGTCGCCTGCCTGCATGGCGGCAAGCTGGCGGACTTCACCCTCGGCGATGATGGTAGAGGCTGTGGCCAGCCGGTTCAGGATGTCCAGGCTGTTGGCCTCGACCAGCAAATTGAAGGCGCGGGCGAACAGGAAGTCCCCCACCAGAATGGAGGCCTTGTTGCCCCAAATGGCTTTTGCGGCCGGCTTGCCGCGGCGCAGATCGCTTTCGTCGACGACATCGTCATGCAGAAGGGTGGCTGTGTGGATGAACTCCACCGCAGCGGCCAGGGCATGTGTCGCCGGGTTTGCCTTGCCCACCGCATGGGCGGCGATCAGCGTAATCAGCGGGCGCAACCGCTTGCCGCCTGCAGAGACGATATAACCGGACAGGTCAGGAATGATGGCCACCGGGCTTGCTGCCCGTTGGGCCAGCAGCGTCTCGACAGCCGTAAGGTCTTCGGACACGAGCGTTTGCATCCGCTCGACGATGGAGCCGATGGCCGCTTTGCCTTTTGGCTTGGGCGAAAGGGTCACGTTTGAAGGCTCCTGTCCTGAATGCCGTGTTTCCGGAAATATACTTAGGCGCGCCAGGCTTCAAGCTCGACGTGGCAGCGGGCCGCAGGTGACCTATATCTGTTATGGCAGGACAGCCTCGCCTGTGCGACAGTTAAAGCAAATGAGCCTTGGGAGTGAAACGTATGAGAATTCTGATTGGCCTGTCCGCCGCCCTGCTATTGGCAGCATGTACGACGACCACGCCTTATGGCCCTGCAGCCAAGACGGGCGCGGATGGATACACAACGCAACAGATTGAGAAAAATCGCTTCCAGATCGCCTATACTGACAGCGATCCGCAGCGCGCGCGGGACTATGCATTGCTGCGGGCTGCCGAGCTGACCCTGCTTGAAGGCGGTGACTGGTTCGAGATTGTTAGCGGCTATACTGATATGGCGCAGGAGCCGCGCAGCCGGTCTTCTGTCTCCATTGGTGGCGGCACAGGGTCCTATGGCCGTAGCAGCAGCGTCGGCGTAGGCGTCGGGATCGGCCTTCCGCTCGGCGGCAGTTCAGGCGGCACAGTTACTGAAGTGCTGGAAATTGTAACGGGCGTTGGCGAAAAGCCGGATAGCCCGAATGCCTATGATGCCCGCTCGGTCGAGATCAATCTTCGAAGTGCGATGCAATAATGGAAGAGGTTTTCCGGACCAATGACCTGGTCAAGCTGAGCTATATTGAACATCTGCTTCAGGAAGCCGGCATTCGATATTTCATCGCGGACCAGCATATTTCGGCAATCGAAGGCAATATCGGGGCGTTTCCGCGCCGGGTGATGGTGCCGGAAGAACTGAAGCTTCAGGCCGAGGCCGCGTTGGCAGAGGTTGAGCGCGGCTAGTGAGCGGCATTACCCAAGACACAGTCTATCAAGGGCGGGTGAAGCTGTTCCAGCCAGAGAAAGGGTTCCGCGCGGGGACCGATTCGCTGATGCTGGCCGCGGCCTTGCCGGAAAAGCCGAAAGGGCACGCCCTGGAGATTGGCTGTGGCTGTGGCGGCGCGCTGATGACGGCCGCTTTCCGTATGCCGGGGGTAAGCTTCACCGGAATAGATATTGATGACGGCATGGCCTCTCTCGCCAGACTGGCGGCTGAGGCCAACAGTTTTACAAACCGCGTAAGCGTCGAAACGGGCGATGCCGGCCTCTGGGTGCGGGGCAAGGAAAACCGTTTTGAGCTTGTCTTCTCCAATCCTCCCTATTTCCAGCCGGGACGCATCACCGCGCCGGGCGAGGGCAAACAGGCCGCCTATCTGGAATCGCTCAGCCTGGAGAGCTGGATCAAGGCGATGGCCTTTGCCGCGAAGCCGCGTGCACCTCTGGTCATGATCCACCGCGCGGCTGAGCTGGCGCGCATCCTGTCGGTTTTTGAGCGTCAGACCGGCGACATTACGGTTCTGCCCGTTGCATCCAAGCACGGTGAGGAGGCAAGGCGCGTGCTTGTGCGGGGCCGAAAGGGCCTCAAGCGCGGACCGGTCAGGCTGCTTGCACCGCTGGTCACGCACCAGGAAGATGGCACTGCAAGTAAGGCGTTGGACGATATTCGGCGCGGTCTGCCAATCGCCTGGTAGCGAATTGTCTTGGGCCCATGGCCGTTTGCGCGTATCCTTAAGCCTCTGAGGGTAGGGCGCTTGTAAAGGAGGTGGCCATGTTCGGTCTCTTGTTCTGGGCCTTTCTGATCTGTGGCGTCATTGTTGCCGCCCTGGGCCATGCCGGTTTTTACAAGGCTGTGACCGGGCGCGACACCGGATCAAATGATCATCAGGAATCCTGCGGTATGTTCTGATCGCATTGCCGCGCTTGCGTCACTCCGCGGCCAGCTGTAACCCCGCACGGAACCATCTTTCCGGATCAGAGCCATGACCGCACCCGAAGCGAAATCCAAACCAAAATCCTTTCAGGACATCATTCTGAGGCTGCAGAATTACTGGGCCAAGCAGGGCTGCGCGATCCTTCAGCCCTATGACATGGAAGTCGGCGCCGGCACGCTTCACCCGGCTACCGTGCTTCGCGCGCTTGGCCCAAAGGAATGGCGCGCCGCCTATGTGCAGCCGTCCCGCCGCCCGAAAGATGCGCGCTATGGCGAAAACCCGAACCGTCTTGGCCACTATTATCAGTATCAGGTGATCCTGAAACCGAACCCGGCCAATTTGCAGGACCTCTACCTTGAGAGCCTCTATGAGATCGGCATCGACCCGACCGTTCACGACATTCGCTTCGTGGAAGACGATTGGGAGAACCCTACCGTTGGCGCATGGGGCCTTGGCTGGGAAGTCTGGTGCGACGGGATGGAAGTCAGCCAGTACACTTATTTCCAGCAAGTTGGCGGCCTGGATGTATTCCCGGTGTCCGGCGAGCTGACCTATGGTCTCGAACGCCTCGCCATGTATGTGTTCGGCGTCGACAATGTCTACGATTTGCCATTCAACGATCCGGGCAGCGACGTGCCGCTGACCTATGGCGATGTGTTCCTTGAAAACGAGAAACAGCAATCGGCCTTCAATTTCGAACATTCCGATGTCGAGATGCTGAAGCGCTGGTTTGCCGATTGCGAAAACCAGTCCAACGCGCTGCGCGAAGCCGGCAAGCCGCTGCCAGCCTATGACTACGCCCTCAAAGCCTCCCACACCTTCAACCTGATCGACGCGCGCGGCGCCATCAGCCCGACCGAGCGTCAGGCCTATATCGCCCGCGTGCGAGACCTGGCCCGTGGCGCTGCCGCCCAATGGGCCGAACAGGAAGAGGCCCGGGCGGGCGCTTGACCCTCATACTTCACCCCATGATCCGAACACCGAATTCTCAGGCTGGACCCCATAATGGCTGAGCTGCTTCTTGAAATCTTCTCCGAGGAAATCCCCGCGCGCATGCAGGCGAAGGCCGAGAGTGATCTCGGCGCAGCGCTGGAAAAGGCGCTGGGCGAGGCGGGCCTCAGCTGGTCTGCGCTGGAGACGGCCTCCGGGCCGCGCCGCCTGACCGTGTTCGTTGACGGCCTGACGGAACGCTCCGCCGATGTAAAGGAAGAGCGCAAGGGCCCAAAGGTCGGCGCACCGGACAAGGCGATTGAAGGCTTCCTGCGCAGCGCAGGCCTTAGCGACATCAGCCAGGCCGAAGTGCGCTCCGATCCCAAGAAAGGCGATTTCTATGTCGCCGTGATCGAGACGCCGGGCCGCGACGCGAAAGACATCATCGCAGAGGCTGTGCCGGCCATCATTCGCGGTTTCCATTGGCCGAAATCCATGCGCTGGGGCAAGGGAGAGCTACGCTGGGTGCGTCCGTTACAGCGCATCACCTGCGTTCTGGACGGGCAGATCGTGCCGTTCGATGTCGATGGCCTTGCCAGCGGTAATGAGACGGAAGGCCATCGCGTGCATGGCCGTGGGCCCTACACGGTTACCAGTCGCAAGGATTATGAAGCCCAGCTGGGCGGTGCAGGCCATGTGAAGCTGACGCGCGATGAGCGCCGTCAGGTGATCCTGGAGGGCATCGAAAAAGTCTGTGCTGAGGCAGGCCTCGAATGGATCGAAGACAAGGGCCTTCTGGAAGAGGTCGTCGGCCTCGCCGAATGGCCGGTCGTTGTGCTCGGCAATATGGACCCGGATTTCCTGGCCCTGCCACCGGAAGTGATCCAGCTGTCCATGCGCACGCACCAGAAATACTTCGCCGTGAACGACAAGAAGACCGGCAAGCTTGCACCGAACTTCATCGTCGTGGCGAACATTGACGCGGCCGATGGCGGCAAGAAGCTGGCCGAGGGGAACTCCCGCGTCCTCTCCGCCCGTCTCGATGATGCGCGTTTCTTCTGGGATCTCGACAAGGCGAAGCCGCTGGAAGAGATGGCCGAAAAGCTGTCCACGATTGCCTTCAAGAACCTCGGCAGTGTGCGCGACAAGGTGGAACGGGTCGCGGCGCTGGCCCGCGAACTCGCCCCGAAAGTCGGTGCTGATCCGGACTTGGCCGAACGCGCTGCGCGCCTTGCCAAGGCAGACCTCGTGTCAGAAATGGTTGGCGAGTTTCCGGAACTGCAGGGCATGATGGGCCGCTATTATGCGCTGGAAGCGGGTGAACCGGCTGCCGTCGCTGACGCGATCCGTGACCACTACAAGCCGCAGGGCCCAAGCGACTCCGTGCCGACCAATTCGGTGGGCATCGCTGTCGCCCTCGCCGATAAGCTAGACACGCTGGTCGGCTTCTGGGCGATTGATGAGAAACCGACCGGTTCGAAAGACCCGTTCGCCTTGCGCCGCGCGGCGCTTGGTGTGGTACGAATCCTTTTGGAAAATGCGGTGAGGTTGCCACTCCGATCAGACTTTCTTAGGGCTGCCTCTATTACGAATTATCTTTTGTCACGTGAAACCGAGCGCAAAGCTTATATCGAAGCCCATCGGGAGTTGCTATCGCTCTATCGCGATGGCCAGATATCCGAGCGGACATTTTATGAGGTATCAGGCCCATTGGCGGTGAAGTACCCGGTGGCCGAAAATGACTGGTTTTCGCAAGTTGAATTCGTTCACGAAGACCTCCTCTCCTTCTTCGCTGACCGCCTGAAGCAATACCTCCGCGACCAGGGGCAGCGGCATGATCTGATCGATGCCGTGTTCGCGCTCGGTGAGGATGATCTGGTGCTGATCACCCGCCGCGTCGAAGCATTGGGCGCGTTCCTTGATACCGAAGACGGCGCAAACCTGCTCGCAGGCTACAAGCGCGCGGCGAACATCCTGCGCGCGGAAGAGAAGAAGGGCGAGCTGCCTGAAGACCTCTCCGTCAATGCGGGCCTGATCGCCAAGGGCCCGGCTGAGGAGCAGGCCCTCGCCAAAGCGCTGACCGAGGTTCAGGCCGCCATCGAAGGCCCGCTTGAAGCAGAAGACTTCACCGGCGCCATGGCCGAGCTGGCCAGACTGCGCGGTCCGGTCGATGCCTTCTTTGAGGCCGTGATGGTGAATGATGACGATGCCGCCGTGCGGGCGAATCGTCTGGCTCTGCTCACACAGATCCGCGACACGCTGCACCGCGTGGCGGATTTCTCCAGGATTGACGGCTGATCTGGGTTAAGCCCGTGTCGGTGCTGTCCCACTGTGGAACGGCGCTTTTGCCCGCAATAGCGCCAATGTGTCACAAACAACGTTGTCACACCACCAGTGCCCTTTCGGACACTGGCCAATGGCGCTGCAATGCAGCATAGGAATTGCAAATCACCCCGGGGTAATCTCAGGGGACACTGACATGTATCGGAAGGCAGAATTCATGGGTGAAGCAGCACTTAAGACCGCAGACGAAACCTGGGTGTATGCTTTTGGTGGCGGCAGCGCAGATGGCGACGCTTCAATGAAGAACTTGCTGGGTGGCAAGGGCGCAAACCTCGCGGAAATGGCGAAGCTTGGCCTGCCGGTTCCACCCGGGTTCACGATCACCACGGCTGTGTGCACGGCATATTACGAGCTTGACCGGAAGTATCCGGACACGCTGGAAGCGCAGGTGGATATCGCGCTGGAAGCTATCGAGAAAGAAACCGGCAAGGGCTTTGGCGATCCGGAAAACCCGCTGCTCGTCTCCGTGCGTTCTGGCGCCCGCGCCTCCATGCCGGGCATGATGGATACGGTCCTGAACCTCGGCCTGAATGAGACGGCCGCCGCAGGCCTTGCCAAAAAGGCCGGCGATCGGTTCGCCTATGATTCCTATCGCCGCTTCATCCAGATGTACTCAAACGTCGTGCTGAACATCAGCCATGACGAGTTCGAGCACATTCTGGACGATTATAAAGACCGTCAGGGCTATGATCTCGACACCGAGATGACAGCCGATGACTGGAAGAAGATCATCACGCTCTACAAATCCGCGGTTCAGCACAATCTTGGCCGCCCGTTCCCGGATGATCCGAAGGAACAGCTGTGGGGCGCCATCACCGCCGTCTTCGGCTCATGGATGAATGACCGCGCGATCACTTATCGCAAGCTGAACGACATTCCGGAGGAATGGGGCACGGCTGTGAACGTTCAGGCCATGGTGTTCGGCAATCTGGGCGAAACCTCCGCTACCGGCGTGGCCTTTACACGTGACCCGTCCAATGGCGACCCGGTCTTCTATGGCGAATATCTGATCAATGCGCAGGGCGAAGACGTTGTGGCGGGTATCCGCACGCCAGCGCCGATCTCCCGTGAACGGGCTGACAAGCTCGGCTCTGAAGATGCGCCGCTCGAAGAGGCGATGCCGGAAGTCTACACCCAGCTGCGCGATGTCGCGAACACGCTGGAGCAACACTACAAGGATATGCAGGATCTGGAGTTCACGGTCGAAGATGGCCGCCTCTACATGCTGCAGACCCGTAACGGCAAACGGACGGCGGCTGCCGCGCTCAAGATCGCCGTCGACATGGCCCGCGAAGGCCTGGTGACGGAAGAGGAGGCCGTGCTGCGCCTGGAGCCGTCTCAGCTGGACCAGCTGCTGCACCCGACCATTTCCGAAGAGGCTGCTCGTGATGTGATCATCACCGGTCTGCCAGCCAGCCCCGGCGCAGCCGTCGGCAAGGTTGTATTCGAATCCGATGAGGCCTGGGATCTGGCCGAGAAAGGCGAAGACGTCATTCTCGTGCGGATCGAGACCAGCCCGGAAGACATCAAGGGCATGCACGCTTCCCGCGCCATCGTTACGGCGCGCGGCGGCATGACCAGCCACGCCGCCGTTGTTGCGCGCGGCATGGGCCGTCCTTGCGTCTGTGGTGCCGGTGGCCTTCAGATCGACAGCAAGAATGGCGTGTTCCGCGTCATGGGCCGTGAAGTGAAAAAGGGTGAGATCATCACCGTGGACGGCGCGACCGGCCAGGTCATGCTCGGCGCTGTAGAGATGGTTCAGCCAGACCTCTCCGGCGATTTCGGCCTGCTGATGGAATGGGCTGACAAGGCCCGGAAGCTGAAAGTTCGTGCCAACGCGGAAACCCCGCTCGACACCCGCACCGCGGTTGAATTCGGCGCTGAAGGCGTCGGCCTCTGCCGCACGGAGCATATGTTCTTCGATGCAGAGCGCATCCCGGAAGTGCGCGCCATGATCCTGGCGGAGAACGAATCTGGTCGCCGCGCCGCGCTGAACAAGTTGCTGCCGATGCAGCGCAGCGACTTTGAGGAGATCTTCCGCATTCTGGAAGACCGCCCGGCCACGATCCGCCTTCTGGATCCGCCGCTTCACGAATTCCTGCCTCACACCGATGAGGACATGGAAGACGTGGCCAAGGCCTCCGGTGTCAGCGTTGACGTGCTGCGCCAGCGCGCCGGGGAGCTTCACGAGAGCAACCCGATGCTTGGCCACCGTGGCTGCCGCCTGGGCATCACCTATCCTGAAATCTACGAGATGCAGGCCCGTGCCATCTTTGAAGCCGCTGTGAAGGTGGCCGGAGAGACAGGCCGCAAGCCGATCCCGGAAGTTATGATCCCGCTGGTGGCGACCCATAAGGAACTCGCCATTCTGAAGGCTGTGGTAGATGATGTGGCCAAGTCTGTCTTCGAAGAGACGGGCGTGACGCTGGACTATATGGTCGGCACGATGATCGAGCTGCCCCGCGCCGCACTGCAGGCTGGTGAGATTGCAAAGTCAGCCGAGTTCTTCTCCTTCGGGACAAACGACCTCACCCAGACCACGCTGGGCATCTCCCGCGATGATGCCGGGCGCTTCCTGAAGGTCTATGAGGACAAGGGAATCTACGAAAAAGACCCCTTCGTCACGCTGGATCAGGTGGGCGTGGGTGAGCTGGTTCGCACCGCTGCTGAGCGCGGCCGCAGCACCCGTCCGGGCATCAAGCTGGGCATTTGCGGGGAGCATGGCGGCGATCCGGCATCCATTAATTTTTGCCACCTCACAGGCCTCGATTATGTGTCCTGTTCGCCGTACCGGGTGCCGATTGCGCGTCTCGCAGCGGCACATGCGGCCCTCAAGGAGTCGCACAAATAGGTAGCTTGGCGCTCGAATCGGCATCATTTGGGTGTTGTATTTTGACCACAGGGGTGTTTTTGCACCGCGTCAAAATTCGTGAAAATTGAGGAAATATTCCTCTAAAATACAATAGTTTGGGCGCCATCTCATGAGATGGCGCCTTTATTTATGAAATTCGCGTAATGCCATTCTGACAGAAATGTCACTCCCCGAACTGGCGAGCTTCTTGCTACTTAGCGAATGGGGTGCATATCCCCAGTCAGAACGGGATGAAAAAATCATCCCATAAATTAACAAGTCAAACCAAAAACACCCGGGTCAAAGTGACGGAATATATCGTCTGCCGGGGGATTGGGGAGCGGTGATGTTAAGGGTTCTTCAACCACGAAGGGCGACGCTGTCGTCAATGCGTGGGCTCCAAGGGCAGCTCAAGCGTTGGTGGATGGCTATGACGAACGAAGAGCAGCGAGATATAATCGTGCGGGGTGCGACCATTGCGGTCTGCGCCGTCGCCGCGACTGTAACCTTGCCGGTTCTGGGCGACGTTCAGCTCGAAAAGCGGGCTGAGGCGGATTTCCGGGCCGAAGCGATGCGTCTTGCCTCAATCGAAGACGGCGGTGTCACGGTCCGTACGGACCCGCACACCCCGCGCCTGCTTGATTCCCCGTGGATCCGCACGGTGGAATACACGCTGAAGCGCGACACGGACTCCTCCATGAGCCGTTACGCCATGCGCGACCGTGATGGCGCCGCGCTGTCTTCTCTGGTGTCTTTCCGTCCGGAGCACATCAAGCGCGCCGAAAAGATCAATACCGAGGCCGATTGCCTGGCCAAGGCCGTTTATTATGAGGCTGGCACCGAATCTCTCGAAGGCCAGCTGGCGGTTGCCGAAGTCATCAAGAATCGTGTGCGTGATCATCGCTATCCTGACAGCGTCTGTGATGTTGTCTTCCAGGGGGCAACGCGCACAACCGGCTGTCAGTTCACTTTTACCTGCGATGGCGCGCTGAATCGTCAGCCACGTGGCCGCAACTGGGAAAGCGCCCAGAAGGTTGCCGCGCACGTCATGATGAACCTCAATGAGCAGCGTACAGGTGGGGCCACCCACTATCACGCGACTTATGTGGACCCGATCTGGAGCGCTGGCCTGATCAAGACCGACAAGATCGGCCTGCACGTCTTCTATCGCTTCCCACGGGGATCTGAGTGGGCGAAAGTGCGCCGCAACTACAATAACAAACGCGAACAGGTCATCATGGCCGCAGAAGACAAGAATGCGGCGGCTACGTCTGTCATCCGCACGGTCTCTGCAGACAAGCAAGACACCAAGATTGCCGGCGTAGATGCCGCGACAATTGCCCCGGCGACGGTCACGACCTCGACCCGCACCATCACCAATGGTGCGCCGCGCCTGACGACTGTTCGCGCGTCCGCGAATGCTACGTCTGATGTGCCGGTGTCTGAAAAGCTGCCGCCTAAGGATTCTGTTGCGGCCTATACTGCTGCCCAGGCCGAGAAGGCTGCCCTGTCTCCGGGCTCTAGTGCTTATGGCGGCATGAACTAGCTTCGCGCCGCGCCGCGAGCCTCAAAAAAGGCCGCCGATGACTGTCATCGGCGGCCTTTTTGTTTTCCCGTCCCGGAATGGGAAATCTAGTCGCGCGGTGGCACACCATCCCGCACCCGCTTGCGGATGCCCCCGGGCAGCCAGCGGGTCATGAATTTTGCCCGCTCTGCATCCTTGCCGACCATATAGTGGATGTCCTTGCCATGCGCGGCATCCCAGGCGCGTTCGGCGGCCATGGAGACCGGATAGACATTCATGCCAGCCTCGCGCAGCTGGTCAGACATTTTGTGGTTGGAGCCTTCCCGGTCGCCCATTTCCAAAATAGGGGTCTCGACAAACCAGGGCATCAGGCTTGTCACGCGGATATCCAGGTCGCGGAATTCTGCATCAAGCGCTTCTGTCAGGCCCCGCACGGCAAATTTCGATGCCGAGTAAACGGCCAGCTGTGGCGAACCGACAATGCCAGCGGTGGAGGCCGTATTGACGATGCGCGCACCAGAGGTGGCCTTCAGCAGCGGCAGGCTGGCCTGAACGCCATTGATCACGCCCTTCACATTCACATCGATGATGGCATCATTGTCTTCGCCGGAAACATCCTCGAACCAGCCATGACGCCCGATGCCGGCATTATTGAACAGCACGTTCATGGCGCCTTCGGTGGCCTCACCAAAATCCTTCACGGCGGCGCGCCAGTCATTGCGAGAGCAGACATTGAGTCCGGCCATGATGCAGTTGTTTTCGCCAATCTCTTCCTGAACGGCGTTCAATGCGTCCATGTTGACGTCGTAGAGGCCGCAAAACCAGCCGCGCTTGGCGAAAAGCCGGGCCGTTTCTGCGCCAATGCCTGAGGCGGCACCTGTAATGAAAATACTTTTTCGGCCACCTGAATGTGACATGGGCGATTCCTTCCTGCTGTCAGGGACTCATGCCCTTTCAGTCAGTGTCAGGCCACATCCATGCCCACGTCAAGATTGGGGGCGGAATGGGTCAGTGCGCCAACTGAGATGAAATCGACCCCCGTCTCGGCGATTGCGGCCACAGTTTCCAGCGTAACGCCGCCGGACGCCTCCAGTGTGACCCGGCCTTCATTCATCGCAACGGCGCGCCGCAACGTCGCTGTATCCATATTATCCAGCAGCACGGCATGAGGGGCATGTTTCAGCGCCTCCTCAAATTGTTCCAGCGTGTCGACTTCGATTTCGATCATGCGCAGATGGCCTGCATAGGCCTTGGCGCGCTGCATGGCGACCGCGACGGAACCACCGCATGCGGCGATATGATTGTCCTTGATCAGGATCGCGTCATCCAGGCCATAGCGGTGGGCCGTGCCGCCGCCGCAGCGTACGGCGCGCTTTTCCAACGCGCGATGGCCAGGTGTGGTCTTGCGTGTGCAAACAATCCGGGCGTTCGTGTGGGAGACTTTTTCGACATAAGCGCGCGTCATGGTGGCAACGGCGGACAGACGCCCGATGAAGTTCAGCATGGTGCGCTCCGCCGTCAGGATGGAGCGGGCGCTGCCGGACAGTCTGGCCACGACATCGCCGGGCATAATGGCGGAGCCATCCTGCAGGACAATCTCAAGCGAGACGGACGGGTCCACCAGGGTCAGCGCATGCGCAGCCGCATCCAGGCCCGCAATCACGCCCGGCTTGCGCGCGGCGATGACGACGTTCAACTGAGTGTCCGGCGCAATCGTGGCGTCTGTAGTCAGATCTCCGGCGCGGCCCAAGTCTTCAGCGAGCGCCAGGCGCACGATCGGGTCCAGAATGATGCTTGGGAGTGGCGGGGGAACAGGGCTCATGCGGGTATGGGCTCCTCAGTATGGGTATCTTTCAGGATGAACTGCCTGTGCGGTTCGCCTGTATCCGGGTAATCTGACCGGTAATGGCCGCCCCGGCTTTCCTTGCGGTTCAGCGCAGAGGTGACGATCAGACGTGATGTGGTGATCGCACGTGCCGGGCCATATTGGTCGCGCAGCTCCAGGATCAGATTCAGAACCTCTGTCATGCCAGCCTCATTGCGCACCACGCCGCACTTCTCGGACATGGCCTTGCGCAATGTCTGCAACGCGGCATGGGGCAGGGCGGCGGGCACATGGCCTTCGGCGCTGCCCGGATCGGACAGTTTCGCGTCGCGTAGCCTTTCGGCAATTCTGTGAGAGAAAACAACCGCTTCCAGCAGAGAGTTTGAGGCCAGGCGGTTGGCGCCATGTACGCCGGTTGAGGTGCATTCTCCGCAGACGGAAAGACCGTCCAGCGTTGAGAGGCCCCAGAAATCCGGAACAATGCCGCCCATATGGTAATGCGCGGCCGGGGCAATCGGGATCATGTCCGTTCGCGGATCGATGCCTGCGGATTTGCACGCGGCAAAGACGGTCGGGAAGTGTTCTGGGAAGTGGGCACCAACGGCTTTGCGGCAATCCAGGAATGCGCCACGACCAGACATGCGTTCTGTGTGGACCGCGCGGGCGACTTCGTCCCGTGGCGCCAGTTCGGCCAGCTCATGATAGCTCGCCATGAAAGCCGTGCCGTCACGATTGTGCAGGGTTGCGCCTTCGCCGCGCAGGGCTTCGGTGGCCAGCGGCGCCGGATCGCGTCCAATATCAATGGCGGTCGGGTGGAACTGGACAAATTCCAGATCCGCAATCAGGGCGCCTGCCTCCCAGGCCATGGCGACGGCATCCCCGCGCGCTTCGGGCGGGTTCGTCGTCACCTGGAACAGGCCGCCAGAGCCGCCTGTGCAGAGAACGGTTTCACGGGCTGTGCGTGTGCTGAGCGTGCCGTCATGGTCGCGCAGGATAACCCCGGCCACACGGCGGGTTTCATCCTGCAGCAGACCTGTGGCGCGCACGCCTTCAATGATCTGGATGTGCGGCGCGGCGTGCACGGCTGCGACCAGCGCGTCCATGATGGCCTTGCCCGCCAGGTCTCCAGCCACGCGTGCGACACGTGGGTGAGAGTGTGCTGCTTCGAGCGACAGGGCAAGCGCACCATCGGGTGTGCGGTCAAAGGGCACGCCAAGGGCGATCAGGTCTCGCACGCGGGCCGGGCCTTCCTCGGCAATCAGGCGGGCAATGATCGGATCAACCAGGCCTGCGCCTGCGGCCACGGTATCTGCAGCATGCTGCGCCGGGCTGTCCTTGGGGTGGAGGGCTGCGGCAAGTCCGCCCTGTGCCCAGGCAGATGAGGCGGCCTGTCCCAGTGGGGCGGGGGAGATGACTGTGCAGGGGCGCGGGGCCAGCTGCAAAGCCAGGAACAGGCCTGCGAGGCCTGCCCCTACGATCAATACATCATCCTGGACTGGCCCGCGGGCTGTCAGTGTTTGGGGTATGGGGCCGGTCACGGGTCAGGAAATGCCTTCATTGGCGCGGCGAAATTCCGCCGGTGCCGTCACGGCTGAAACCAGTGCGCCGAACATGCGATCCGCAGACTGAATGGTCAGGGTGAAATTGTCCGGTACGTAAATCAGGCCCTCAATCTTGGCTTCCAGCATTTCTTCCACCTGGGAACGGATGGAAATCTGGTTACCAAATCGGCGGGCCTTGCAGGATTGGCGCACGACGGACCGTCCCCACATGGAGCAAACCTCAACAGCGGTTAGCTCGCACTCATACTCGCCCTCATTGGGGTGGGGAGACAGATACATGGTGCCAGACATCATGCATTGCCCATTGCGATAGGGCTTTGTCTGGAAGCTCCACGTGCCGAGTACATCGGCAGGGTCTTCATCTCCATTGGTCCCGGCATAGGCAGGTGTGCTGACCATGAGGACAGCCATTGCCAATGCAGCGAGACGGGTAATGCCTCCGAACATCCTACCTCTCCTTGCGCCCGAAGATACATTAAGCCCGTCCCCATGTTGTGTACAACTGTTTGGCTGCTAGCCGACCATTTCGAGTTCGAGAGGCTCAAGACCGGTCACAAAGTCGAGAGGCTTGTCCATTTTTGGTAGAGCCATCATGGCATCCAGAGCTTTTTTGGCGCGCACGCGCACATCTTCCGGGATCGTGACTTCGTACTCGCCATTGACGAGACAGTCATAGATGTTTTCCAGCGTGATGCGCTTCATGTGCGGGCAAAGATTGCACGGACGGATGAAGTTCACGCCTGGGTTCTCAGCGGCGACATTGTCGCTCATGGAGCACTCCGTCAGCAGAACCACCTTGTTGGGGCTCTTCTCGGACACATAATTGGCCAGCGCAGCCGTGGAGCCGGCATAGTCGGCCGCTTCCAGAACGTCCGGCGGGCATTCCGGGTGAGCCAGGATCACGACGCCCGGATGGGCTTCGCGCAGCTGGTTCACGTCGTCGGCGCTGAACATTTCGTGCACCTCACAGGCGCCCGGCCAGGTCATGATGCGGATATTGGTCTGCGCGGCGACATTTTTCGCCAGATACTGATCCGGCACCATAATGACGGTATCCGTGTTCCATTCCTTGGCGACGGCCTCGACGACCTGCGCCGCATTGGAGCTGGTACAGGTGATGTCGCATTCGGCCTTCACGTCAGCCGTCGTGTTCACATAGGTGACGACCGGATAGTCCGGATACTTCTCCTTGATCAGGCGCACATCAGCGCCCGTTATAGAGGCCGCCAGCGAACAGCCTGCGCGCGTATCCGGGATCAGGACAGTCTTCTCAGGCGCAAGGATCTTGGAGGTCTCGGCCATGAAGTGCACACCTGCCTGCACAATGATGTCGGCGTCCACCTTGGAGGCTTCGCGTGCCAGCTGCAGGCTGTCACCCCGGAAGTCACCCACCAGGCGAAAAATGTCCGGCGTCATGTAGTTGTGCGCCAGGATGACGGCATTTTTCTGTTTCTTCAGGCGGTTGATCGCGGCCACAAGCGGCGCAATCGCTGGCCATTCCATAGGCGTAATGAAGTCCTGAACCAGCGGGTACAGGTCATCCGTTTCGGCCTTGACGGCATCGTCATAGGCCAGACCGCGCGCTTCTGCAGCAGATGCGCCGCGTAGCGGAGTTGGGGTGGGGCAGCCAGGGCCGGAATCAATAAGACGTGCCATTGTCGTCCTCCTTCGTAGCAGATCGACCTTTTGCTCGATCTGAGTATAATATAATCCTGAAACTTCGCGCTTCAAGGGTGTCGGCCTTCAAACGTCCGGAAGCAGGGTAGAGTTGCGACAAAAATTTTATGCTTTTGCGCACTCTGAGCAAAACGGATTTAACGCCCGGAACCGCTCCGGGCAAGTCAAAACCGTTAAATTCTGGCTTAACCTTCGTTAAACAGGCCGATAGCTGCGGCTGTCATGGCCTCTACGCCCGTCGCAATCGTCGGGTCATAATCCGGTGCGAAGTAAGGCGAGTGCAGGGAAGGCAGGGGCAGTTTGCCGGTTTTTGACGCCTCATACTTCGCCGGATCGACCGCGCCGACCCAGAACAGCAGGCCCGGAATGTTTTCACCGGTGCGGCCATACTGGCTGAAATCCTCACCGCCCATGACGGCCGCCACTTCTTTCACATTCTCCGGCCCGATTGCCTTGGCAATCGCTGCGGTGGCCTTGTCGGTCAGGTCCGCATCATTGAACAGGGACGGGGTGTAGTCTTTCTCTACCGTGATTTCCGGCTCCGGCGCATCAAACGCCATCGCCTCGGCCTTTGCGATCCGCTCGATACCGTCCAGCAGCATCTTGCGCGTGGCATCATCATAGGAGCGCACG
The DNA here is from genome assembly GCF_000682755.1 of Hyphomonas beringensis. Lineage (GTDB taxonomy): Bacteria > Pseudomonadota > Alphaproteobacteria > Caulobacterales > Hyphomonadaceae > Hyphomonas > Hyphomonas beringensis. The sequence goes on along the minus strand of NZ_AWFF01000032.1, from coordinate 68,765 downwards.
GTCAGCAGCAGCGTCGCCTCGTCGGAAATGATGTTGTGCTTGGCGCCCGCCTTGAACGAGCCCACCGTCACGACGGCGGAATCCTGCGGATTGGTGTTGCGTGAGACAAGGCTTTGCAGTGCGACAACAATCTGAGAGCCAATCAGGATCGGGTCCCGCGTAGTGTGCGGATAGGCGCCGTGGCCGCCAACGCCTTTCACCTTGATGTCGACGCTGTCCACATTCGCCATGGCATAGCCCTTGGTGTAGACGACGGTGCCGGCCGGGGCTGCGGCGGAGACATGAAGCGCCAGATTGTAGTCAGGTTCGGGGAAGCGGCTGAACAGTCCGTCCGCCAGCATGGCTTGCGCACCCAGGCCTATCTCTTCGGCTGGCTGCGCGATCATGACCAGCGTGCCGCTCCATTCATCCTTGTGGGCTACCAGTTCGCGGGCTGTGCCGATCCAGCTGGTCATGTGAATGTCATGCCCGCAGGCATGCATGACCGGGCTTTCGACGCCTGTCCAGGTGGTGGACTGGACCTTCGAGGCAAACGGGAAGCCGGTATTGTCCGGCACGGGCAGGGCGTCCATGTCGGCGCGAATCAGAACGGTCGGGCCGTCGCCATTGCGCAGAACGCCAACGACGCCATAGCCGCCAACGCCTTCCTTGACCTCGCCAACATCTTTCTTGGCTTTCTCGACAACCCATTCCTGGCCCATGCCGGTGGTCACTTCAAAGCCCAGTTTCTTCAGCTCCGAAGCCATCAGCGCTGAGGATTTGGCTTCCTTGAAGGAAAGTTCCGGATTGGCGTGAAGCTGCTTGTAGATCTCGATCAGTGCCGGGTCCGCATGGGGCAGGCTGCTGCTGGAAGTGCTGCTTTCTGACGGTGCGGCCTCGGCCGATGCTGGTTGCGTGTATCCGGCGCCATAGGCGGCAAGAACAAGGGCGAGAGAAGTCAGGGCAGCATTGCGTAGCATGGGGGTCAGCCTCCGGGTCTGATGTCCTCTGTACCGTAGCGGGGTTTTGCCCTATGCCAAGGGGCGTAAAAATCACCTGCAATCAGCGGTAATCGCTGGGTTGCGCCAGAGTGCTGCGCTGCATATAAGGGGCGGTTCAAAGGAGATTTGCTGCCCATGGCCCGCGTTACCGTTGAAGACTGCATCGAAAAGGTCCCAAACCGCTTCGAGCTTGTCCTGCTTGCTGCTCACCGTTCCCGCATGATTCGCGAAGGTTCGCCGATCACTGTGGATCGTGACAACGACAAGGACCCGGTCGTCTCCCTGCGCGAGATTGCTGATGAGTCTGTCGATCTCAAAGTCGTCAAGGAAGCCCTGATCTCCAACCTGCAGGATATCCGCCCAGGTGAAGAGAATGAGCGCGAAGCTGACCGTCAGGCTCTTGAAGCGGCCCCGACCGCTACAGAAGAAGACGTTATGCGTGCTTACCAGGCTGAGCTGGAGTCCGGACGGGACGACCGGCTGTAGGAGGCCTGATGGACGGCAGCGCCCTTTCCGCCAAGGACAAAGGGGCTGGCGACGAGGCTGGCGCACCGCTTCCGGCTGACGACAAGTCATCTGAACGCGCTGTCATCACGCGTGAGCAGCTCATATCCAAGGTTCGCGCCTATCACCCTCGGGTGAAGTCAGAGCTGCTCGGCTCGGCCTATGATTTTGCCAAGACGCATCATGGCGAGCAGAAGCGCGACTCCGGCGAAGCCTACTATTCCCACCCCGTAGAGGTCGCCAGCCTGCTGGCAGACGTGCATCTCGACGAGATCACCATCGTGGCGGGCCTGCTGCACGATGTTGTAGAAGACACCCATATCGACATTGGAGAGATCGAAGTCCGCTTCGGCGCGGATGTCGCTGAGCTGGTCGATGGCGTCACCAAGCTCGACAAGATTGAGTACAGCTCCAAGGAAGAGGCCCAGGCCGAGAACTTCCAGAAATTCATCCTGGCGACGACAAGCGACATTCGTGTCCTGCTCGTGAAGCTGGCTGACCGCCTGCACAATATGCGCACGCTGCACTTCCGCAAGAAGGCGGCCAGCCGTGAGCGCACCGCGCGGGAGACGATGGATATTTACGGTCCGCTCGCGCGCCGGGTTGGCCTCTACCAGATTGCTGCCGAGATGGAGGATCTGGCCTTCCAGGAACTGAACCCGGAGGCCCGCCGCGCCATCCTCTACCGCCAGGAAGAACTGGCCAAGGAGAATGCCGACGATCTGGAACGCATTCGCGGCGACATTATCCAGCTTCTGGAAATGTCCGGCATCGAACATCGCATCAAGGGCCGCCGCAAACAGCCCTACTCGGTCTGGCGGAAACTGGAGAAGAAATCGATCTCCTTCCGCGACGTGGCCGATTTGTTTGCCTTCCGTATCATCGTGCGATCTGTCGAAGACTGCTACCGAGTGCTGGGTGAACTGCACACTCTGTGGGCCTGCATTCCGGACAGGTTCCGTGATTACATCTCTGTGCCGAAGCCGAATGGCTATGCCAGCCTGCACACGACGGTGCGCGCCAGCGGCAATCGCCGCGTGGAACTGCAGATCCGCACAGAGGAGATGGACCGCACCGCCGAGTTCGGCGTGGCGGCGCACTGGAAATACAAGAACCGCTCCTATGGCTTTGACGTGGAATCCGCACGCGCGGTGGGGCTCGACCCGGCTGCGAACCTCGAAGCCTTTGCTGAGCTGTTGCAGGACGGCGCAGACCCCAGCGAGTTCATGGAACACGCCAAGCTGGAAATGTATCGCGAGCACGTCTTCGCGTTCACGCCCAAAGGCAAGCTGATCATCCTGCCGGCCGGGGCCATGCCGCTGGACTTTGCCTATGCCGTGCACTCGGCTGTCGGCGATACCTGCGTTGGCGCCAAGATCAATGGTGAGGTCAAACCGCTGCGCCGCCCGCTGAAGAATGGCGACGTTGTTGAGATCATTCGGGGCAAGGTGCCCCAGGCGATCCATGGTTGGGAAGCGCTGGCCATTACCGGCCGGGCCCGCTCAGCCATGCGCAAGCTGGTGCGTGACCGCGAGGCGACGGAATTCCGCCGGCTGGGCGAAGGCCTCATCAACATGGCGCTGCGCCGGGCGGGGATTGATCCTGTCGATGTGAAGATGAACCACACGGCGCGCCTGGCGGGCTTTGCGGATCGCGAAGAGATGGACGAGGCCCTTGGGCGCGGCAAGATCAGCTCCAATGATGTGATCCAGGCGGCTTTCCCCGGATATCGTCCGGATCTGGCTGGCGACCCTTCCAAGATGCGTGTGGATGGCGAGCATGCCCCGCTGATGGTGTCGGGCACGGATATGTCACCGGGCGTGACCCTGCATCTAGGTGAGTGCTGTCGCCCGCTGCCGGGTGACCGCATCATGGGTGTGCATGAGCCGGGCAAGGGCATCGTGGTGCACGTCGCCAGCTGCGCAAAACTGGCCGAGTTTGATGACCGGCCGGAACTGTGGATTGATCTGCGCTGGACGGAACTGGCCCGCACGGGCGCCGTCGCCATCGGGCGTATCCGCATCAACGCTTCCAATGAGCGCGGCGTGCTGGCGAAACTATGCGCCGCCGTGGCGCAGGCCAATGGCAACATTACAAGCATCCACACCGTGGACCGGCATGAGGATTTTACCGAAATCCTGATGGATATTGAGGTTGAAGACCTGAAGCGCTTGACGCAGATACTGGCCGCACTCCGGTCGCTCGCTGTGGTCGACCGGGCCGTGCGTGACCAGGAGAGTGAAAATGACGAATGATGATGTGTTGAATGTGTTCCGCGAAGCCGGGGCTTTGCTGGAGGGGCACTTCATCCTGTCATCCGGCCGCCGCAGCCCCGTCTTCCTGCAGAAGGCCTTGGTCTTCTCCCAGCCGGACCTTTCGGAAAAGCTGTGCAAAGCGCTGGCGGAGAAGCTGAAAGCGAAGTTCGGCCAGATTGATGTGGTTGCCGGCCCGGCTGTGGGCGGCATCATTCCGGGCTATGAACTGGCGCGCCAGTTGGGCGCGCGGTCCATCTTTGCCGAGCGCGTGGATGGCCAGCTGCAATTCCGCCGCGGCTTTTCCATCGCTGAGGGCGAGCGTGTCCTGATCGCCGAAGATATCGTGACGACGGGCCTGTCGTTCCGCGAAACCGTTGAGGCGCTTGAGAGCCTGCCGGGCGAAGTGGTTGGCGGGGCCTGCATCATCGACCGCTCCAATGGCCGCGCTGATGTCGGCTGTGAGCTTGTCTCTCTCGCGGCGGTGGACTTCCCGGACTATGACGCAAATGATCTGCCGCCAGAGCTTGCCGCAATGGATGCGGTCAAGCCGGGATCGCGAGGTCTCGCCTGATGACTGACCGTCTGCGCCTGGGCGTGAACATTGATCATGTTGCCACGATCCGGAATGCTCGGGGCGGGGATCATCCGGATCCCATGCGCGCAGCGGCGATTGCGGCAACTGCCGGGGCAGACGGCATTACCATTCATCTGCGCGAAGACCGCCGCCACATCCGTGACGGGGATCTGGATGCCATACGTGCGGCGTCCAGCCTGCCGATCAATCTGGAAATGGCTGCGACCGAAGAGATGACCGTGATCGCCAGCCGGTTTCGTCCGCATGCGGCCTGTATCGTGCCGGAAAAGCGTGAAGAGCGCACGACCGAAGGCGGCCTGGATGTTGCGGGTCTGCACAATCAGATCGCGCCCGTCGTGCGACGCCTCAGCGAAGTGGGCGCGCGCGTTTCCCTGTTTATTGAGCCAGACCCGGTGCAGATTGCGGTTGCGGAAGTGCTGCAGGCGCCGGTCGTGGAACTGCACACGGGTCGCTATGCCGAACTATGGATCGAAGGCGGGCAGGAGGCTGCAGCCGATGAGCTGGAGCGCCTGAAGCGCGCAGCCCAGGAGGCCCGCAAACGCGGGATCGAGCCACATGCCGGCCATGGCCTGACATTCGAGAATGTCGGCCCTGTCGCCGCCATCCCCGAAATTGCCGAGCTCAATATCGGTCACTTCCTGATTGGCGAGGCGATCTTCATCGGCCTTGATGCCGCGATCAAGGAAATGCGCCGCCTGATGGATGAGGCCCGGGACGGGGCGGGCGCATGATCATCGGTATCGGGAATGATCTGTGCAATATCGAACGCGTGGAAAAGACGCTGGAGCGCTTTGGCGAGCGTTTTGAAAATCGTGTCTTCACCGAAACCGAGATCGCACTGGCGCGCCGGCGCCGTCGCACGGCAGAGACCTACGCCAAAAGGTTTGCGGCCAAGGAGGCTTGCGCCAAGGCGCTGGGCACCGGTGTTCCGCGCCGGGGCGTGCACTGGAAACATATGGGCGTTGTGAACCTGCCGACCGGAAAGCCGACGGTTGAGCTGACCGGCGGCGCGGCCGAGCGTCTGGCCAAGATGGTGCCCGAAGGCTATGAGGCTGTCGTGCATCTCACCATCACCGATGACCATCCGTGGGCGGAAGCCCAGGTGATTATTGAAGCCCTGCCGGTGGCAGGCAAATGAAGCCGGCCCGTCCAAAACGCACCCGTCTGCGCAGCAAGGCGAAGCCCGAAATGCCGTCGCTCACCGAGAATGAGCTGAAGGCGCTGCAGGAGATTATCGGGCATCGATTCAAGTCGCCTGACATGCTGATCCGCGCGGTGACGCACCCCAGCGCCGTGTCATCTGCGGACTCTGTGCGCCTGTCCAATCAGCGGCTGGAATTTCTGGGCGACCGGGTGCTGAACCTTGTCATCGCCGAGCGCCTGATTGACCGGCGCAAGATGGAAAGTGAGGGCGATCTTGCCCCGCGCCTGAACAGTCTGGTCAAGAAAGGTGCCTGCGCCACAGCCATGCGGCACCTCGAATTGCAACGCTTCATCATCCTGTCGGATGGCGAGATTTCTTCCGGTGGCCGCGAGCGGGAGTCTACTTTGGGCGATGCCTGCGAAGCTATTATCGGCGCGATCTATCAGGACGCAGGCCTCAGCCAGGCCCGCAAATTCATCGAAAAGGGCTGGGCCCCGCAATTCAGCGCGGCCCCGTCAGAAACCAAGGATCCCAAGACGCTGCTACAGGAATGGGCGCAAGGGCAGGGCCTTCCCCTGCCGGATTACACCGTTCTCAGCCGCTCTGGACCGGATCACCAACCCACTTATGAAGTCGAAGCCAGCGTGACGGATCGAGGCTCTGCTGTTGCCGCGGGCTCGTCAAAGCGCGATGCTGAGCGTAATGCTGCCGCGCTTCTACTGAAAAGCCTCACCGGAGACACATGACAGATACGCCCATCACCCATGCAGGATTTGCCGCCATCATCGGCGCGCCGAATGCCGGCAAGTCGACGCTGACGAACCGCCTGGTTGGCGCGAAGGTGGCCATTGTGACCCATAAGGTGCAGACGACGCGCTTTCCCGTGCGCGGCGTGGCGCAGCGGGATGGTGCCCAGATCGTGCTGGTCGATACGCCCGGTATCTTCGCGGCCAAGCGCCGCCTGGACCGCGCCATGGTCAAGGCAGCCTGGAGCGGCGCGGAAGATGCCGATGCCATCGTGCACCTGATCGATGCGTCTGCCTGGGTGGCCGAGCGCGAGAACGCCCTGACTGGCGCGCAGAAGAATTCGATCGAGGATGATCGCCGCGTTATCGAACAGCTGAAACAATCCGGCAGCAAGGCCTTCCTTGCCCTGAACAAGATTGACCTGTTCCCGCACGACCAGGTTCTGCCAATCATCGCTGAGCTGAATGACACTGGCGTCTATGAAGAGGTCTTCATGATCTCCGCAGAAAACGGCGATGGCGTGGATGTGCTGGAAGCGGCCCTTGCCGCCAAGATGCCGGAAGGGCATGCGCTCTATCCGCAGGACCAGGTGGCCGATTTGCCGATGCGCCTGCTGGCCGCTGAAGTGACACGTGAGAAGCTGATGCTGCGTCTGCACCAGGAGCTGCCTTACCAGCTGATGGTCGAAACCGAAAGCTGGGAAGAGCGCAAGGACGGTTCTGTCCGTGTGCAGCAGGTTGTAATCGTCGGTCGCGACAATCACAAATCCATGGTGCTGGGCAAGGGCGGTTCTGCGATTAAGGATATTGGCCGCAAGGCCCGTGAGGAGCTGTCTGAAATGCTGGGCCGCAAGGTTCATCTCTTCCTGTTTGTGAAGGTGGATGAAAAGTGGCAGGAGCGCCGGGAAAGCTATCAGGGGCTGGGCCTGGAGTTTGATGTTTGAACTGGTCCGATGACGGCATAATCCTTGGCGGTCGCCGCTTTGGAGAAGGTGGCCTCATCCTGGACGTTCTGACCCGTACCCGTGGCCGCCGCTCAGGCCTTGTCTATGGCGGCTCCTCCCGCAAGCGCCGCGCGCAATATGAAGCGGGCAACTCTGTGCATCTCAGCTGGACCGGGCGTCTGGAAGATGCTCTCGGTCGCTTCGATGTGGCAGAGGCAAGCCGCGAACGCGCCGCCCATGTGCTGGACGATGCCGCTTCCCTCGCCGCCATTTCCTCCATTACTGCCATTTTGCGCGGCGGGCTGGACGAAGGCGACGCCGGAGGCTCGGCCCTGTTTGAAGCCACCGAGTTGCTGCTGGACCAGATCGAGGCGCAGGAGATCTGGCCCGCGCTCTATGTGCGCTGGGAACTTGGCCTGCTGTCGGCGCTCGGCTTCGGGCTGGATCTGGAAGAGTGCGCGCTGTCCGGCGCGAATGACGGCCTCACCCATGTGTCGCCGAAAACCGGCCGGGCCGTGCGCGGCTCAGAGGCGGAAGAATATATCGACCGTCTGTTGCGCCTGCCGCAATTTTTGGTGTCCAGCACCGCGCCGGTCGGGCCTGCCGACATTGCCGACGGGTTGAAGCTGACCGGCTATTTCATGGAAGAGCGTCTGTTTGGCGGCCTCAACCGGGGCATGCCGCCAGAGCGGATGCGGCTGGCCGGCCGCATCCTGAAGCGGATCTAGGCGCTGACGCTTGGCCGCTCGCTGATGCGGGCATACCAGGCGCCGACATGCTTCAGATCCGGATTGAGCGGCTGGCCCACCTGATTGCCGAACGCGACAAAACAGAACAGCATGATGTCCGCCAGGCCGAATGTGTCACCGGCAATATAGTCCCGGCCATCGGCCATCTGCTGGTCCAGAAAGGTCATGCCGTCCTGCGCGCAGGCCTTCAGGCCATCGGCGGCCTCCGGCAGACAGCGCATCCGGTCCTTGAACATGGGCAGGCCTTCTGCGCCCCGAAAGGCCGTGGTCAGCGGTTCAATGATCTGCAGGTCCACCCAGCGGGTCCAGCGGCGGTTCTGCGCACGCGCCACAGCGGTATCGCCCATCAGGCGGTCGCCCGGCTGGGTCTCGTCCAGATATTCGCAGATCGCGGTGATCTCTGTCACCAGCGTGCAGTCATCCAGTTCCAGCGCCGGCAGCTGACCGCCCGGGTTCTTTTCCAGATACGCGGCTTTGCGGTTTTCCCCGGCCATGATGTCGATGTCTTCCATCGGCATGTCGATGCCGCGTTCTGCCATGAACATCCGCACGACATGCGGGTTTGGTCCGACCGAATTGTACAGTTTCAAAGCGCTCTCTCCTCTTTTGTTGCGTGCAGTCTTACGTGCTGTGAAATCTGCAGCAAGGTCTCATCCATTCAGGAGACATTCAGACCCGGCGGTGATAACTCGATTTTTGAGGGACTGGGGCGTTCCGTGCAAACCCAAGGGCTGATGCCATGAAGAAAACTGTATTTGCTGTCACCGCCATTGCCATGCTGTCACTGGCTGGCTGCATTCACGTCGATGCCGATGAACACGGCCGCGATGCGATCTATGAAAACACTGAAGCCGCGCTGCGCGTGTGCGGCGGTGAAGGCCGCGTGAAAGAAGTCACCGAAGACGGCTTCGAGTGCCTGGATAACTAAGCTTACCGACACACTCTTCCGCCGCCCATGTCGAGATGAAAATGATCGGCATGGGCGGCATTGTATTCAGGGCCCAGCGTGACGGAGAATACCTCGCACGCGCCTTTGTGCACCGCGCGCAGGAATTTGGCTTCCTTGCCGCCCGCATTCCAATACGTCTTCACGTCGATCAGACGGCCATCCTCCAGCCGGAAACCTGAAATATCCACAGCATTGCCCAGGCCGTGCTGGGACATGCGCCCTGTCCCGGCGATGTTACGGCAGGAAAAGCTGCCATAGGTCTCTATCCGCGCAATCGGAGAGCCGAGAATGTCCACTGCCGCCGGGCGCGCGACATGCCGCTCCCAGGTGTAGAGCGCAGCGGCCTCGGCGCAGGTCATCCGCAGCGTGGCGGAATAGGGCGTCATCGTCCGGTCCAGCGTCAGCGCGTCATACAGGCCGCAGCGGCCTTCCATTTTCTCGTCTTCCAGCGGTGTATACAGCACGCCCGCCTCATCCAGCGCGGTAAAGCACAGCTCGCGGCTGTCGCGGGCCCGTATCAGCTTGTGGTGCGTGCCGAGGCCCAGCCTCTCGGTCAGGTCGATCGGCGCGAAGGGGTTGTGACGGGGCGGCGCCAGCCAGATCAGGGCGGCGACGACCAAAATCGGCACGCTTATCAACAGAATCCATGCTTTGAGTGCGTGCATTGGCAGCTGTGCCCTTTTCCTTTCCTTAACCAAAAACCCGTTTGTGTTAACGTCACGTAGCCCTGATGAGTCGATGATTCTACGCTGGGGCCTGCACCAGAATGTGGCACGAAACTGCAAAGAGGCCAGAATGTCCGATACGATTGATGGCACGCCGGAAGACCGGATCATCAATGAGCCGATGAGTGAGGCGCTGTCCAAGCGCTATCTTGCTTACGCCCTTTCGACGATCACGTCCCGCGCCCTGCCGGATGTCCGCGATGGCTTGAAGCCGGTTCAGCGGCGCATCCTGTATGGAATGCGCGTACTGAAGCTGGATCCTGAAGGCGGCTTTCGCAAATGCGCCAAGATTGTTGGCGACGTTATGGGTAACTTCCACCCGCACGGCGACAGCTCGATCTATGACACGCTGGTGCGTCTGGCGCAGGATTTCACCGTTCGCTATCCGCTGGTGGATGGCCAGGGGAACTTTGGCAACATCGACGGCGACAGCGCTGCTGCCTATCGTTACACCGAAGCGCGGATGACCGTCGCAGCCGAGTTGCTGCTGGAGGGTCTCAATGAGAACGCCGTCGATTTCCGCGCAAACTATGCCGAGAATGACGAAGAACCGGTCGTACTGCCGGCAGGCTTTCCGAATCTGCTCGCCAATGGCGCCAGCGGCATCGCGGTTGGCATGGCGACCTCCATTCCTCCACATAATGCTGCCGAACTGATTGATGCGGCCCGCCTGCTGATCGAAAAGCCAAAGGCGACCACTGAGGAGCTGATGGATTTTGTCAAAGGTCCGGATTTCCCGACCGGCGGCATCATCGTCGAATCCCGCGAAGCCATGCTGGACGCCTATGAGACGGGCCGGGGCAGCTTCCGCATGCGGGCCCGCTGGGAAGTCGAGGATACAGGTCGTGGCACCTATCAGATCATCGTCACCGAGATTCCCTATCAGGTTCAGAAGTCCAGGCTGCTTGAGAAGCTGGGCGAACTGATCGAGGCGAAGAAGCTGCCGCTGTTGGACGATGTGCGCGATGAGAGCGCGGAAGACGTCCGCCTTGTTCTGGTGCCACGCTCCAAGACGGTGGAGCCGGAAGTGCTGATGGAGAGCCTCTACAAGGTCTGCGATCTTGAAACGCGCTTCAGCCTGAACATGAACGTGCTGCACAAGGGTGCGCCACAGGTCATGGGCCTGAAGGATGTGCTGAAGGCCTATCTGGACCATCGCCGTGAAGTGGTTGTGCGCCGGGCGGAATTCCGCCTCGACAAGATTGAGAAGCGCCTGCACCTGCTGGATGGCTATCTGATTGCCTATCTCAACATTGATGAGGTGATCCGCATCATTCGGTACGAGGACGAGCCCAAGCCCGTGCTGATGAAAACATTCGGCCTGACGGATATTCAGGCCGAAGCCATCCTCAACCTTCGCCTGCGTGCGTTGCGCAAGCTGGAAGAGATGGAAATTCGCGGTGAGCACACGAAGCTGACCGAAGAGCGCGAACAGCTTCAAAAGCTGATCGGTTCAGAGCGTCGCCAGTGGAGCAAGGTTTCCAAGGAGCTGAAAGAGGCCCGCGAGGCATTCGATCCGGACTCTGAGCTTGGCCGCCGCCGTGCGACCTTTGGCGAAGTGGCCGAGGTGGATCTCGCGGCTGCTCTGGAAGCGACCCGCCCGAAAGAGCCGGTTACAGTCGTGCTCTCCAAACAGGGCTGGATCCGCGGCATGAAGGGCCATGGCCTCGATCCGGAATCCGCCAAGTTCAAGGAAGGTGACGAGCTGTACCTCACTGAAGAAGTGATGAGTACGGACAAGATCATCCTCATGGCGTCCGATGGCCGGGCCTTCACGCTACTGGCAGACAAGCTGCCCGGCGGGCGTGGCCATGGTGAGCCGATCCGCCTGTCCATTGACCTGGAAGACAGCGTCGACATCATCGCCATGTTCCGGTTTGAGCCCGAGCGCAAACGGGTTGTTGCCTCTAGCGAAGGCTATGGCTTCGTGGTCGAGGAAAAGGAACTGGAATCCAACCGCAAGGCTGGCAAGCAGGCCGTCAATACCGGCAAGGGCGAACTGCTCGTCTGTCCGGAAGTCGAAGGCGATATGCTGGCCGTGGTCGGAACAAACCGCAAGCTGCTGATCTTCCCGCTGGAAGAGCTGCCCGAAATGGCACGCGGCAAGGGCAACAAGCTGCAATCCTATAGCGGCAAGCACACGCTGGCAGATCTGATGACGTTCGATGCCGAAGATGGCCTGATCGTCATGACAGGTGGCCGCCACCGCGCCTTCCCGGAATGGGAAGAATGGATTGGCAAGCGCGCCCAGGCCGGCAAGGCCGTGCCCAAAGGCTTCCCGAGAAGCGGCACATTCAGCGGCTAGCGCATCAGGCCTGCACTGCGGCTGACACTTTTTCCGGCGTGCCGCGTTCCTACATGAGTATAGAACCGATCATGAGGAGCGCGGTATGCCACAGCTCAAACCCGTCATCGCCATCCACCCCGCCATGCGGGATGATATTGGCGATCTTGTTACCCGCCGCCCTGTGCCGGGGCGCGGCGTCAGCCATATCGGGGCGTTCCTGTTCCTGAACCATCACGGCCCGCAGATCTATCCGCCGCACAATCGCGGCCTGCCATTCGGCCCTCACCCGCATCGCGGCTTTGAGACGGTTACGTTCATTCTGGAAGGTGAACTCGCCCACCGCGACAGTGCAGGTCATGAGAGCATCATCCATGAGGGCGGTGTCCAGTGGATGACGGCTGGCAGTGGCCTCGTCCATGAGGAAGTCTCCCCGGAAGCCTTCAAGAAGGAAGGCGGACCGATGGAGCTGTTGCAATTGTGGATCAATCTGCCCTCGCGGCTGAAAATGACCCAGCCGCGCTATACCGGTCTTCAGGCCGACAAGATCCCCGCCATCCAGAAAGACGGCGTGACCCTGCACCTCGTATCGGGTGAGCATGACGGCCAGGCAGGCGCCTTCGACTCCCTGACCGGCATTTTCATGAGCTGGCTCGACATGACCTCCGGCAGCCGCATCGCCTTTGATGGGCTGACGGGGCGCGATGTGTTCGTCTATGTCGCCAAAGGCGAGGTCACGATCAATGGTACGCAGGTATCCGGATTCAATCTGGCAGAGCTTGGCGCGGGCGATGGCATAGAGATGGCCGCCAGCACGGACGCCGTGATCCTCTACGGCCATGCCGAGCCGATCAATGAGCCCATCGTCTCCCATGGTCCGTTCGTGATGAATACCGAGCAGGAAATTTATGACGCCTATGCAGACTATCGCGCGGGCAAGTTCACGGTGCCTGTCAGCGTCGGCTAGTGCGAAGAGCTTTCGGCTGCCACTCCGAACAGGACAATCAGTATGCCGAGCAGGCTGAGGCCCGCATAGATCGGCGTGCGCCAGTTGAAGCCGCCGGCTGTCTTCCAGTCTCCGACCATCGCGATGGCAGACTGGATGGCATAGTAGAGCGCAAAGGCCTTTGAAGCATAGGCGATAATGTCGAACACATTCGCGCCCCAGGTCAGCAGCGCGCCAACAATGCCAAGGATCAGATAGGCACGCTTCGGCGTGATCTTCCCGCGCGAAACTTCCTCGGCCAGCCCGCCAGCGCCGCTTGCGTCCGCCACGGCTGCGCTGAACTGCGCGCTGAGGGCGGCGGCCACCAGAAGCGGCGGCAGCACGGGCGCCACGATCTGCATCATGTCCACAATGGCCGTCTCGTCCAGGGCCAGCTCACTGGGATGGAACAGGTAGGACAGCAGGCTGACATAGACCATGTAGATGGCCGCCGAGATGATCTGCGCCCACCGCATGGACCTGATGCGCATTTCCGGCGTGTACTCGTCTGACAGGTAACGCGATGTCTCAAAGCCCTGCACCGTCACGATCAGGCCGAAAGCCAGCGTGATAGCGGGCCAGCCGTGCAGCTGCAGATCATTGAAGACCAGCTGATGGCTCGTCGCCTTGCCGCCGAAATACAGCGCCAGCCCCACCAGCAGGCCGGCAATGATCGCCAGCTTCAGGCTGACGGCAAACTGCTCCATCTTCTCCATGGCCGAGAACCCGCCCAGCAGGCCCGACGCGACCACAAAGAAGAGCACCGCGCTGGTCAGCAGTTTCGGATAGGCGGGATTGTCCAGATTGAACAGCGACAGTCCGAACGCCCCGAACAGGTTCAGATAATAGGCAACCGAGATGCAATAGGCGAAGGCCAGCGCCCAGGAGGCGGCCTCCTCCAGCCATTCCTCGGCACGGCTGCGCTCGCCCACCTTTGCCCTTCGTGCAATGTTGAAGCGGATGGCATAGCCGAAGGCAAAGGCCAGCAGGCACAAGCCCGCCATCACCAGCGGCGCATATTTGCCATAGGAGTCGTCCAGGATCGGCCCTAGCACCAGAAAGCCGCTACCAATGATGGAGGCGAGCGGTGTCACCGTGGCCTGCCAGGCTCTCCACTGCCTCAGGCGCGGCAGGAAAAGCACGCCCAGCCCCACAACTGTCGCCAGAAGCACCAGAAGTGTCGAGGGATCAGTCAGGCTGATATGCACCTGTTACTTGTCCAGAATGGCCATCGTATCGGTCAGCAGAGAGCCGATTTCCTTGTGAAGGACAAGATCTGCAAACGGGTCCTGATCTGTCGGCTCTCGGTTCACGATGATCAGGCGCGCGCCATTTCGCTTGGCCTCAATGGGAATGGCCGCCGCCGGATACACGACGAGGGATGAGCCGAGCACGAGACACAGATCGCACAGCAGGGCTTCTTCCCCGGCGCGCTGCATTTCAATTTCCGGCATGGCCTGGCCGAAGGAGACGGTGGCATTCTTCAACAGGCCCGTGCAGAATATGCAGGTCAGGTCTTCATCATTTTCCCAGCGCTCACGCAGGCTTTCAAACTCATAGCGTTTGCCGCACTGCAGGCATTTGGCATAGCTGGCATTGCCGTGAATCTCGATCACCTTCTCATCGGGCACGCCGGAGGCCTGGTGAAGATTGTCGACATTCTGTGTGACGACGGATGATACCTTGCCGCGCTTTACCAGATCCGACACCGCATAATGGCCGACATTCGGCTCTGCGCCTGTCCAGCCTTCGGTGCGGTTGAACACGCGGCGCCACGATTCCCGGCGCGCATCGCGGGAGGCGACAAAGTCCTGAAAATAGATGGGAGACATCTTGCTCCACACGCCGCCTGGGCTTCGAAAGTCCGGGATGCCGCTTTCCGTGGAGATGCCTGCGCCGGTGAAAACCATCACCCGGCGGGCATCTGAGATATGTCTCGCGAGGCGGCCTGCATCCGTCATAAGCGCGTTTTACAAAATCCTGTCTGCTATGTCCTTCTTCAACGAGCTAAAGAATTGAGAGGATTTGTAAAGCTGTGCCGTGGTCTGAAACAGCGGAAAAGTGTCAGACCACCGTCCCGAACGCGGCGCCGATCGCCCCGGTGACGAGCATGGCAGCCGCGCCCCAGAACACGATCCGCACGACGGCCTTCGTGCGCTTGGCCCCGCCAGCCTTGGCCGACAGGAAACCCAGGATCACCAGCGCCAGCAGAGACACACCCGCCACGGCCGGCGTCACCAGCGCCTCTGGAGACACCACAGCCGCCAGCAGCGGCAGCAAAGCGCCGGCAGAGAAACTCAGCGCCGAGCTGATCGCAGCCTGCACAGGCCGCGCCGTGCCGAACTCCGACATGCCCAGTTCGTCGCGCACATGGGCATCCAGCGCGTCCTTGTCCATCAGCTGCCGCGCGACCTCATAGGCCGTGTCCTTGTGCACGCCGCGGTTCATATAGATGTTGGCCAGTTCCACCAATTCTGCTTCAGGACGGTCTCTCAGGGCGGCCTTTTCGATCTCGATATCGGCCTTTTCCGTATCAGCTTGAGAGGAGACGGAGACATACTCCCCCGCCGCCATCGACATCGCCCCCGCGACCAGGCCTGCCAGGCCTGCCGTCATGATGGCGCCTGGTGTGGCATTGGCAGAGGCAACCCCGATCATCAGGCTGGCCGTGGAGAGGATGCCGTCATTTGCGCCCAGCACAGTGGCACGCAGCCAGCCAATCCGGTGGATATAATGGTGTTCGCCCAAGGGGTACTTTGATGACATGGCTGGCCTCCTGCATGCTGAGAGAGGAGGCGGTATCCATCACGTCTGGTCAAGTCACTTGGTTGCCGCAGATAATCGCGCCGCACTCTTGCGCTGGGCGGCGGGCCCGGATACCCCTTTGACATTCCGGTTCTTTTGGAGGGACGCCTTATGAGCCCCATTATCATCATTCTGGCCGCCATCGTCGCGATCGTCGGCTTTGTCATCCTGATCTATAACGGCCTCGTGATGAAGCGGCAGCGCGTCAATCAGGCCTTTGCCGATGTCGATGTCCAGCTGAAACAACGCCAGAATTTGATCCCGAACCTTGTCGAGACGGTCAAGGGCTATGCCTCTCACGAGAAGGAAACCCTGAACGCCGTCATCGCGGCCCGCAGCGCCGCGCAGAGCGCCAGCACGCCGGCAGAAATGTCCCAGGCTGAAGGCATGCTGACGGCCTCCCTTGGCAAGCTGTTCGCCCTGGCAGAGGCCTATCCGGACCTGAAAGCCAATACGAACTTCCTGCAGCTGCAGGCAGAATTGTCCACGATTGAAGACAAGCTGGCCGCCGCGCGCCGCTTCTACAATTCCGCGGTTCAGGACTACAACACCTCCCGCGAACAATTCCCGGGCTCCATCATTGCCGGCATGTTCAATTTCGAGGAACGCGACTTCTTCGATGTTGGCGTCGAAGGCCGCGAGGCGCTGTCCCAGGTGCCGGAAGTCAAATTCTAGGGTAAGCTATCTCCTGACTATCAGGAGGTGGGACCATGAAATATTTCGTTCTCAGTGCGGCGCTTGCTCTTTCGGCTTGCGCCGCATCTTCATCCGGGTGGAGCGCAGCCGCCTGGAATGGCTTACCGGACCGCACGGTTGCCGGCGGCAATTACAGCTTCTTCGCCGCGCCGGTTGAAGGGCAGGGGTTCAAGCTGAAATTCTCGGTCAAGACGGATGGCAGCTTCGGAGTCGCCAGCGCGCCCACCGAAGACGCGTTGCTGGAAGCCGCCAGCGCTGCCGCGCCAGAGGGCTGCACACTCGCCACCCTTGAACGCACACCAGACGGCGGCGCCGTTGCGGATTATGCGTGCGACTGAGGCTGCGCCGCGAACCAGGGTTCCAGCAGACTGATGGCTTCCTCGATCTGCGGGGTGGAAAGCGCGAAGGAAAAGCGCATGAATTTGTGCCCTAGGACAGGGTCAAAGTCCACGCCCGGCGCGGTGGCGATGCCGGTCTCTTCCAGCAGTTTCAGGCAGAAGGACAAGCTATCGTCCGTATACTTTGAAATATCTGCATAGATATAGAACGCGCCATCGGGCGGAGCGATCTTTTCCAGGCCCAGCCGGGGCAGCGCTTCCAGCATCAGTTCGCGATTGCGGCGGTACACGTCGACATGCCCGTCCAGTTCCTCAGTGGAGTCCATGGCGGCGAGGCCTGCGTGCTGGGACAGCGAGGGCGGCGTCAGGAACAAATTCCCGACATAGGCGCTCGTCCGCTCAGCGCCATCTTCCGGCGACACCAGCCAGCCAAGTCGCCAGGCGGGCATCGAGAAATATTTCGAGAAGCTGTTCACAATGTACGCATCCGGATCAAACTCCAGCATGGAGCGGATTTCCGGGCCATAGCTGAGACCGTGATAGATCTCATCCGAAATAATGCGAATGTTCTTTCTCTTGGCGACATCGGCCAGCGCGGCCAGATCATCTGCCGGAATGATCGTTCCTGTCGGATTGGCGGGGCTGGCAATGATCACGCCTGCCGGGACCGGATCGATCGCGTCCAGTGCAGCGGCGGACAGCTGATAGCGCGCTTCCTCTCCACAGGCGATTTCGACAGGCTCCAGATTCAGCGCGCGCAGCGTGTTGCGATAGGCAACATAGCCCGGCCGCGCCAGCGCCACACGGTCGCCCGGATTGAACGCCGTCGACAGCGCCAGCACGAGGGCAGGCGATGCGCCACAGGTCAGCGTGATGCGGCCGGGCCGTACATCCACGCCATGATGCTGCTTGTAGTATTGGGCAATACGCTCCTTGAGCGGACGGCTTTCCCAATACCCCATCGGGTCTGTGTCCAGCACGTCATGCGCCTTGGCGATGGCGGCTTTCGGCGCGGGTGTGGAGGGCTGGCCGAATTCCATGTGCAGGATACGCCGGCCTTCGGCTTTCAGATCATGCGCCCGTTTGCTGACGGAGATCGCACGGAATGGATCGATGTCTTGTCCCATACTACCGGGCAGTAATGCCCGGCAGCCAGGTTGCCAAGGCCGGAATTGCCGCAACCAGCGTGATCAGCAACACCTGCAACACAATGAACGGCATTGCCCCGCGCCAGATATCCATCGTCTTGACGCTCGCCGGGGCCGCGCCGCGCAGATAGAACAGGGCGAAGCCAAAGGGCGGCGTCAGGAAACTGGTCTGCAGGTTCAGCGCCATCAGAATGGCCAGCCAGACCGGGTCAAACCCCAGAATGATCAGGGGCGGTGCCACCAGAGGCACCACGACGAACACGATCTCGATAAAGTCCAGGAAGAAGCCCAGCACGAACATCACGATCATGGTCATGGCCAGGGCGCCCCATTTGCCACCCGGCATGGCGTGCAGCACATCTGCGATGATGTCGTCGCCGCCATAGCCGCGGAAGACGAGGCTGAACAGAGACGCGCCGATCAGGATCAGGAACACCATGCTGGTAATCTGCGTCGCACTCTTCAGCGCGGGCAGCAGCTGCCGCATCCGGCGCAGCACGATCAGGCCCGCCGCCACGGCAGCGAAGAAAACAAGACAGGCCAGACCGGTCAGCAGGATGCCGACTTCATTGGCCCTGCCAATCGAGGCGACTCCGGTGCGCAGATCGAACAGATTGCGCAGGCACACAATCGCCACCACGCTGAGCAGTCCGGCCATCAACAGCCAGCTGACACGTCGCTCACGATCTTCATCCGCCAGCCTCAGTCCGGCCAGAAGGATCGCGCCGGCCACGCCAATCACGGCGGCCTCTGTTGGCGGGGCGACGCCGCCCAGGATCGCGCCAAGCACAGCAAAGATCAGCACCAGAGGTGCGCCCAGGCCGAAGGCGATTTCCTTGGCCGTCAGCGGCGGGCTGTCATCCTGCTCAACCGGCGGACAGCGTTCGGGTTTCCAGATGGCTGTGATGGCGATCCATGCGAGGTACAATCCCACCAGCAAGAGGCCGGGGATCAGCGCGCCCGCAAACAGATCGCCCACAGAAACCACGAAAGACCCCGCCGCGCCGGTCGCCTGACTGGCCTGGCTCGCCGCATTGGAAATCGCGTCCGCCAGCAGGATCAGCACGATGGACGGCGGAATGATCTGCCCCAGCGTGCCAGAGGCCGCGATGGTGCCGGTCGCAAGCCGCGGATCATAACCCTGGCGCAGCATGGTCGGCAGGGCGATCAGCGTCATCGTAATCACCGTCGCGCCAACAATCCCGGTGGAGGCCGCCAACAACGCGCCGACCAGAACCACGGCATAGCCTAGCCCGCCGCGTACCTTGCCCAGCAGGCGGCTGGCAATGTGCAACAGGTCTTCCGCTACACGTGATCGCTCCAGGATCACGCCCATCAGCACGAATAGCGGCACGGCGATCAGCGTCGTATTCTGCATGATCGATCCGCCAAGAATGCGGCTCGGCAGATTGCGCAGAAAGGCCTCGTCGAACACGCCCATGCCAATCCCGGCCAGCGCGAACAGCAACGCCACGCCGCCCAGGGTCAGCGCCACCTGATAGCCGGCCAGCAGCGCCGCAATGGCGCAGGCAAACATCGAAAGCGCCAGGATCACCTCAAGCTCCATGGATGCCTCCATGGGGGTCTTCTTCCGGCGTGTCTTCCAGCTTGCCGGTCAGGCGTAGCGCCGCTTTCAGCGCTTCCGACAGGCCCTGCACCAGCATCAACACGGCAAAGACCGGCAGCAATGTCTTGAACAGGAACAGCAGCGGCAGCCCATCGGATTCGCGTGAGCCCTCAAACAAGGCCCAGCTGCGTGCGAGCCCCTGTTCCGTCATCGCCAGCAGGCGGATGCAGATCGGAAACAGGAACAGATAGATGCCAGCCAGTTCAACCCAGTTGCGTCCGCTCGGCCCGAAGCGCGGGCGCAGAATGTCCACACGGACATGCGCATCATCACGCAGGGCTGAGGCCGCGCCCAGCATGAACATTGCCGCAAAGGCATAGATCACGATCTCGTTCAGCCAAGTGAAGGACATGCCGAACGCATAGCGCAACAAAACCACCATCAGCTGCGCCATCACCAGGATGATCGCGCTGGCAATCGCCCCGCCCAACGCCCAGCCGGAGATCGCGTCGATCCTGCGGCTCAGCCATTTGGCAGGGCCTTCAACCGGGTCCGGCCAGATCGTTACGATGAGGGGCAGCAGCAGCAAGGGTGAAAGGGCAAGGCCCAGCCAGTTCAGCCATCCGCCCAGTGTCAGAAAAACATCCGCAGACATGCCCACCCCGCGTCCGTCTACTTGTTCGCCGCGCGGGCGGCATAATACGGGCCGTCAGACACATCCGCCCATCCGCGCATCAGCTTCAGCGACTTCTCAAAGCTCTCATAAATGCGCTTTTCAATGCCATCGCGGCCAGAGGCGGCGCGGATATCCCAGGCCGCCTCTGCCATGCGGGAAACAACCTCATCCGGAAAGCTGCGCATCTGCACGCCATGATCGTTGACCAGCAGGTCGAGATGAACCGAGTTCTGATAGGTGAACTCGCCCAGCGATGTATGGTTCACGCTTTCACAGGCGGCCTGAATGATCGCTTGCTCTCCGGGCGTCAGATCATCCCAGACGCGGCGGTTCATGCCCACGGCCAGGCTCGCGCCGGGCTCATGGAAGCCGGGGCCGTAATAGTAGGGCGCCTCCCGATAGAAGCCGAGATAATAGTCATTCCACGGGCCGACCCATTCGGTTGCGTCGATTGAGCCGGTCTGAAGGGCCTGATAAATCTCGCCGCCGGGCAGCGCGATGGCCGATCCGCCAAGCGCGCGCAGCACGTCGCCGCCCTGTCCCGGAATGCGCATCTTCAGGCCGACCAGATCATCCAGGCTGTTGATCTCCTTGCGGAACCAGCCGCCCATCTGGTGGCCGGTATTAGCTGCCTGAAAGGATTTGATGCCGAACTGGCCCGACAATTCATCCCACAATTCCTGGCCACCGCCAAAGTCGATCCAGCCCATGATCTCCTGCGCCGTCATGCCGAAGGGCACGGCGGTGAAGAAGGGAAAGCCGGTGGACTTCGCCGTCCAGTAATATTCCGCGCCATGATACATGTCGGCCGAGCCATTCGAGACGGCATCGAAACATTCAAATGGCGGCACCAGTTCGCCCGCCGCATAGACTTTCACTTCCATCAGGCCGTCAGACATTGTCTGAATGCGCTGCGCCACGCGTTCGGCCGCTTCGCCAAGGCCCGGCAAGCCTTTTGGCCAGGTGGTGACCATGTTGAAGCGGCGCCGGTTGCGCGCAATCGCCGGGGCGGCCAGGTCAGCGGCTTTCTCCGGATTGGCAAAGGCGGCTGCCGCGCCGGCAAGGCCCAGTGCCCCTGCGCCCAGCAGGTTACGTCTGTGGATCATATCCTCTCCCCCGTGCGTCTGCGCCGGCGCTCAGCCGTGTCGCGGTCGCAACGTTTTATTCATCGTCTCTCAGCAACCGCCATGTGTCGCCATCGAGAACCTCCAACGGCTTATAGCGCCGCTTGTAATCCATTTTCGGGCTGCCTTTGACCCAATAGCCCAGATAGACATGCGGCAGGCCCAGGTCATGCGCATGAAGAATGTGGTCCAGGATCATGTAATGGCCCAGGCCACGGCCTTCATGCTCCGGGTCAAAGAAGGTGTAGACCATGGAAAGGCCGTCGCGCAGGACATCAGTGATCGACGCGGCCACCAGCGGCGCGTCGTCTTCCGGGCCTTCGCGATATTCGAAGATCAGGCTTTTCACCGGGCTGGCGCCCACCATGGCGCTATAGTCCCGATAGCTCATGTCCGACATGCCGCCCTTGTCGTGGCGATGCTTCACATAGGCTTTCAGCAGGCGGTATTGCTCGCGTGTTGGGGCTGACTCGACGGGGCGGCGCACAAGAGACTCGTTCCGCTTTAGCGCCCGGCGGTCATTGCGGGAGAGTTCGAATTCCCGTGAGTTCACGCGCACACTGCGGCAGGCATTGCAGCGCGGGCAGGCCGGGCGATAGGCAATCGTCTGGCTGCGGCGAAAGCCTGCATGGCTGAGTGAGTTGTGCACGCTGTCGGCTTCGCTGCCGATAGCCAGATTGGTGAAGGCCTTGCGTTCCTTCAGACCCGGCAGATAGGGGCACGGGCTCGGGCTGGTCACGTAAAAGCGGAGTGACCGTTCAAGCCCCGGGGGCAATATCTGGGAGTCCGTAAACCTCATAATTGCGACGATACACTTACAGATCAAACCGCCAAGGGGCGAATAGCGTAAACACGAACCATAATATGAATACCAGAGGCGCGCCAAATGTCATGAAGTCCCTGAATTTATAGTGTCCAGGGCCCATCACCAGCATGTTTGTCTGATAGGCAATTGGCGTCGCAAAACTGCAGTTTGCCCCATAAATGACCGCTAGAAGGAATGGCAGCGGGTTGTCGATGTTCAATTCCGCCGCAGCTGACAGGGCAATCGGCGAGAACAGAATGGCCGTCGCGGCATTGGACAGCAGATTGGTCAGGATGGCCACGGCCAGGAAAATGGCAGACAGAACCGCCAGCGTTCCGAACGGAGAGGCCAGGTTCACAACGGCATGTGCGATCATCGCCGCCGCGCCGGTTTTCTCCAGCGCCATGCCCATGGCCAGCGCTGCGCCGATCACCAGGAAGATGCGCAGGTCCAGAGAGCGCGCCGCCTGCCGCGTATTGAGACAGCCCGCGATCAGCATCGCCACGGCCGCCAGGACAGATGCGTGCAGGATGGAGACGATCCCACTCGCCGCGCCAAGCACCAGACAGACTGAAATTATCCGCGCCGCCAGCGCTTTCGTTGTCAGCGGAATTTCGGTCTGGGACCATTCCAGCATGATCAGGTCGCGGCTGGAACGCAGCTCGCGGAAGGCTTCCACGGGGCCGCACAGCAGCAGCGTGTCCCCGGATTCCAGCCGGATCTCGCCCAGCTTGGTGCGGATCATGCGGCTGCGGCGCTGAATGCCCAGCGTCACCGCGCGCGTCAGGCGGCGAAAGCCCAGCATCTCCACCGTGCGTCCGACCATGCGGGAGCCTGGCGCGATCACCGCTTCGGTCAGCGCCAGCGTGCTCGGCTTGCCATTTTCTTCCAGATCCACGCCGGAGGCCTGCCAGACCTGCTGCAGGAAGTCCGGCTGGCGGGCGAGCACGTTTTGCAGCGCCGAGCGTGTGGCCGCGATAATCACGAGATCCCCGGCCTGTAGCGCAATGTCTTCATAGGGCGGCAGGATCGCGCGTTCGCCGCGCTGGATCATCCGCACCGTCATGTCCGGCAGGTCCGTGAACATGCCGGCGATCGGTTTCTTGCCTTGCAGGAAGTGGCCATTGGTCACTTCAATCTGCGCCACGAATTGCTTGCCGGAAGGCTGCACGATGTCATCCGACATGCCGCGCCGGTTCGGCAGCAGGAAGCGAGAGAAGACGATAAGGTAGAGGAAACCGGCCCCCGCCAGGATCAGGCCCAGCGGCGTCTGGTCAAAAAAGCCGAGTTGCTGGCCGGTGATCCGCAGATAGGATTCCGCCGCCAGCAGGTTGGTCGACGTGCCGATCAGCGTCGTCATGCCGGCAAAGATAGAGGCATAGCTGAGCGGCATCATCAGCTTTGATTGCGGCGTGTTCATGCGCATCGCGATGGCCGTCATCACGGGCAGGAACATGATGACGATAGGCGTATTGTTCACGAAGGCGCTGGTCACGAAGACCGCCAGAAAGGCCAGCACCAGCGTTATGGTGGGCCGCTTGTCATAACCTGCCAGCAGGGCCTTAGTCGGCCCCTCGAGCGCGCCGGTCTGGAACAGGCCCTGGCCGACCACAAGCAGCGCCATGATCGTGATCAGGGCGGGGTTGCCAAAGCCGGACAGCAAGTCTGCCGCGCTGATTGGTGCGCCATCCGCGCCATGTGCGCCAGGGAAGGTAAACAGCACCAGCAGCGCAGCCATCACGCAGACGGAGACCAGCTCCATCGACCATTTGTCGAGCATGTAAAAGGCGATTGCCGCGCACACGACAGCGAGACTCGCCCACATGGGCCAGGTTGCGGCCAGTTCACTCAACATTGTGGCTCCGGTTCATCAGCGCGCCCCGGCTTACCAGTCAGGTCAGCCGTCAACTTGCAACAGTATGCTCACGCGGCGGTTTGCTGGCAAGTGGGGCTGCCCCGCATAAAGGGGGCGTGTGGCGGCCAGGCCCGTGACAGCTCGGATGCGGCTGTCTGTAATGCCTGCAGCAGTCAGGGCGCGGCGGGCGGCATTTGCGCGTTCGGAAGAGATATCCCAATTGCTACGCCCCGAATCCGTGCTCGGAAAGGCGTCGGTATGGCCTTCAATGGTGAGGGGCATATCAAGGGTGGAAAGGCGCTGTCCGACGGTGTCCATCAGCTGTGCGCCAGCCGGGGTGAAGCCGGACTCGTTCATTGCAAACAAAGGGCGGGCCTCTGAATCGATCAGATCGATTCGCACGCCATTGGCCTTGCGGGTCAGCACGATATTGTCTCCGGCGCTCTGAAGGGCGGCATCGGAAGACAGAAGACTGTAGAGGCGCTGGGTTTCGCTCGGGCGAATGTTCACCAGGGTGCTGGCGCTGGCAGTTTTGCCATTATTGAAGAAATCAGCGATTTCGCCGCGTGCATTTGGCGAGACGCCACTGACCAGCCAGAGCAGAAGAAAGAACGCCATAAGGGCCGTCAGGAAGTCGGCATAGGCCAGCTTCCAGGTGCCCAGGCGCCGTGCAGGCAAGGCAGGCCTTCTGCCTGCCCGATGGTGCTGCATAGTGGTGGTGGCATGCGCCATAATCCGTCCCAATCCTTCTGAATGGAAGGGATTGTGTATCAGGTCTTGGTGAATCTCCGTTGGAAACAAACGTGCCGATTTCCATGAAATTCAATGGAAACCGTATCAGGAGGGCGGGCTCAAAAAGGCGCGGTCAGCACGGCCCTTATGACTCTCCATATGTCTGAGGAGTATTCCAGCGCAGTTATGAAAAACGCCACACGAACCCCTACTTTTACTTCACGGTTCGGGTGGAATAGCCAATGGCGAACATCCCACCATCTGATGGGCCGGACAAACAGGTCAAAAACGCCATCCACGCCGTGTGATGAATCGGTATCATCATCTCTAAGGCTGGCGCTGCCCTTCTTCAGCAGGCGTGCTGTTTCCCCATCGGCGCGGACTTCATTTTCCTTGGTTTTTACCCAAACCGGCAGGATTTTGAGTTCGCGCTTGAGGACGGTTTTGCTGTTCTCGCGGAATATGACCACAAAATAGCGGTTCTCGTACTTCTCGTTCAGCTTGGCAGTCAGCTCTTTTGGCCCCAGCTTGGCCAGCCGTTTTTCTTCCAGCAGATCCCGCATACGATAAGGATGCATCTTGATGATGTTCACATCATCCATGGATCTGTGAGGCAGGGTTATGCCGTGGGTGATCTGAAATGTGTGCAGGCTGCGGTATCTGATGATGAACGCAGCAACCATCCAGCCAATCAGAAACAGCACAAAGCCGGACAGAAGATTCCAGATATTCAGGGCGAATACCGGTGTCGAACACTGCGCGCCCTGATTTGACAGCCAGCTGCAAAAACCACCCGGTCCCTGCGTAATAAATTCCAGCATCCTTGTTTTCCCCCCTCACCCTTCTAGTACTAATGGGGTCAAGAATCCGAGACGTCTAGCGGCGTGATGGAAAGCGGATTCAATTCAGGAGAGATAGTTTATGGCGCGGACGGCTTTTCTAGGCCTTGGAGTGATGGGCTTTCACATGGCGGGGCATCTGGCGGCAAAGGGCCATGAGGTGACCGTTTGGAACCGCACGGAAGCAAAGAGCAAGGGCTGGGCCGCCCAGCACAAGGGCGATATTGCCAAGACCCCCGGCGACGCGGCCTTCGGTGCGGAATTCGTATTCCTCTGCCTCGGCGATGATCCGGATGTGAGCGAAGTCTTCGCCCAGCTGGAGCCGAGCCTTGGCGCGGGCATGATCGTGGTGGACCACACAACCGCCTCAGCAGGCCTGGCGCGCGAACTGGACGAGCGCTGCCGCGTAAAAGGCGCGCGCTTTCTGGATGCGCCGATCAGCGGTGGTGAGGCCGGGGCCATCAATGGCCAGCTGACCATCATGTGCGGCGGCGACGAGAAAGCCTTCGCCAAGGCCGAACCCGTGATGGCTGCCTTCGGCAAGAAGATGACCCTTATCGGTGAGAGCGGCGCAGGCCAGCTCGCCAAATCCGTCAACCAGATTTGCATTGCCGGCATCGTTCAGGGCCTGTCGGAAGGCCTGCACTTTGCCGAACAGGCCGGACTGGACGCCGCCAAGGTGATCGAGGCGATCAGCGGCGGCGCCGCGCAGAGCTGGCAGATGGAGAACCGCTGGAAAACCATGGTCGCGGGCAAGTTCGATCATGGCTTTGCCGTCGACTGGATGCGCAAGGATCTGCGCATCACGCTGGAGGCCGCGCGTGAGAATGGCGCCAGCCTGCCGCTGACTGCGACGGTCGACCAGTATTATGCTGACGTGCAGGCCATGGGCGGCCGGCGTTGGGATACATCCAGCCTTATTGCCCGCCTGAAGCGGGACTAGCGGCCGATGCGCCTTCTGGAACTTCATATGCCCGCCGACGACCGGTTCGACACGGTTATGCGGGCCGTCAAGCATGCTGAGCCGATTGATTACTATGTTCAGGATACGCAGCAGGTTGACCGCCGTCTGATCTCTGTCTTCCTGCGCGAAGGCACTGGTCAGGCCCTCATGGACAATATCCAGACGGTTCTGGAAGGCTGCGATGATTACCGCATAACGGTCTTCCCTGTTGAGGCCACCGCGCCAAAGCTGAAGGAAGCGACAGACCAGAAGGCCGAACGCAAGATCCAGGCGACGCGGGAGGAAATCTATTCCGATGTCTCCACTGGCGCGCGGCTGGATCGGGATTTCATCATCATGGTCGTGCTGTCTACTGTGGTGGCCGCCATCGGCCTGAACTCGGATGGTGTGGCTGCCGTGATCGGCGCCATGGTGATCGCGCCCTTGCTGGGCCCTGTGCTCGGCTTCTCCATGGGCGCTGCGCTTGGAGATTTCGTGCTGCTGAAGCGGGCCTCCATGACGCTCGGCGCAGGTATCGGCATCGCGCTTGCCTGCTCCTGGATTCTGTCCTTCTTCCTCGCGATTGACCTTCAGAGCCAGCAATTGATGTCCCGCGCAGAAGTGCGCCTCGATGGCCTCGCCCTCGCCATGGCGGCGGGCGGCGCGGCGGCTTTGTCGCTGACACGCGGACAGGCCTCGGCCCTGGTGGGCGTGATGGTCGCCGCGGCCTTGCTGCCGCCGGGCGCCGCTGTTGGCTTGTTCGCCGGGTCGGGGCACTGGACGCTTGCCCTGCGCGCAGGCCTGTTGCTGGCACTCAATGTCGTGGCCCTGGTGCTGGCCGCGCTCATCGTTTTCCGCTTGCGGAAAATTCGGCCCCGCGCCTGGATCGACCAGAAGAACGCGAACCGCGCAGTCTGGATCAATGCGGCCCTCTCCGTCCTGATGTTGGCGGCGGCAACGGCCCTGATCCTCTGGCTGGACCTCGGCTCGAAAGTGTCTGTTGGCTAGACGGATGTCACGAATAACAACGTAGACGGATTAAATGCATGGCGCGCCCCGGTAACAGCTTTGTTATCGGAACCCTGCCGGGGCGCACCCGTTGTTTCTGGGAATATCAAATTGGAGATTCCCGAATGAGCGACCAACTCACCACAATCAATCCCGCCACCGGTGAAACGCTGAAGACCTATCCGGTCATGAGCGACGCAGACATGAACGCCGCCATCGCCAAATGTCATGAGGCCTATCTCGACTGGCGTATGCAGAGCCTTGAGGAGCGCGCCAAGGTCATCAAGGCCATCGGCGAAGAGCTGCGTAAGCATGTCGATGACTATGCCGAACTGATGACCAAGGAAGTCGGCAAACTCTACAAGGATGGCAAGCAGGAAGTCGAACTCTGTGCCCAGATCTGCGATTATACGGCTGAGCATGGTCCCAAGGAACTCGCCGATGAAGAGCGCGAAATCCAGACCGGCCGCAAGGGCATTGTCAGCTATTCACCGATCGGCATTGTCTACGGCATTCAGCCCTGGAACTTCCCGCTCTATCAGGCGATCCGCTATTCCATTTCAAACCTGATGGCCGGCAATGGCATTCTGCTGAAGCACGCCGAAAGCTGCACCGGCAGCGGGCTGATGCTGCGTGACATCTATGAAGCCGCGGGCCTGCCGAAAAACCTCTTTACCGTCCTGCTGATCTCGCATGATCAGTCTGACGCTGTGATCGAACATGAACTCGTGCGCGGTGTCACGCTGACGGGCAGTGATGGGGCGGGCCGCATCGTTGCCGAAAAGGCCGGTAAGGCGCTGAAGAAAACCGTGCTCGAACTCGGCTCCAATGATGCCTATCTCGTGCTGGAAGACGCAGACGTGGAACTCGCCGTGAAGACCTGTGTCCAGGGCCGCTTATTCAACAATGGCGAGACATGCGTGAACGCCAAGCGCTTTATCGTGACAGACAAGGTCTACGACGCCTTCACCGAGAATTTCGTCAAGGCGATGAGCGATATCAAACTGGGCGACCCGTTTGATGAAGACACCCAACTCGGCCCGATTGCCCGTGAAGACCTGCGCGACACGCTAGCCGATCAGGTCAAGAAAAGCGTCGAGAAAGGCGCCACGATCAGCTGCGGTGGTGAAGTGCCAGACCGACAGGGCTATTATTATCCGTCTACGGTTCTTACCGACGTCACGCCGGGCCAGCCGGCCTATGATGACGAGCTGTTCGGCCCGGTCGCCTCTGTCATCCGCGCCAAGGATGATGAAGACGCCATGCGCATCGCCAATGACAGCCGGTATGGTCTGGGCGGCGGCATCTTCTCGAAGAATGAAGACCGCGCGATTGAGCTGGCCCAGAAGCATTTCGATACGGGCATGGTGATGATCAATGGCTACGGCATCGCAACGCCCAACATGCCCTTTGGCGGCGTGAAGGATTCCGGCTATGGCCGCGAACATGGCGGCTACGGAATGAAGGAATTCGTGAATACGAAAGCCGTGTTCGTCTACTGATCTGTGTTTCCGATAGTGTTGAACCCGCTACAGTCTTGAAATCTTTCCCGCAAAGCGCTTTTGCTGCAGGTGAGGTAACTTGACTGTCGGCGGGTTTACATCTGCGTCAGAATTCCTACCTTGAGCGGTGAACCCCAGCAAAGCACCCGCGAGCGTGACGCGGCCTTTGAAACTCACCTCCAGACAGATTGGATAATTTATGACGCAAGTGAAATCCGGCGATACGGTACACATTCATTACACTGGCACGCTGAATGACGGCACGACGTTTGACAGCTCTGAAGGCCGTGAGCCGCTGACCTTCCAGGTCGGTTCCGGCCAGATCATTCCGGGCCTCGACTCTGCCATTCCGGGCATGGCGATTGGCGACAAGAAAACCGTGAACGTGCCTGCAGACGAAGCCTACGGCCCGGTCAATCCGGACATGCGCCAGGAAGTGCCGCGCGGCCAGATCCCCGCAGACATCCCGACCGAAGTTGGTACGCGCCTGCAGATGCAGACCCAGACGGGACAAGTTGTTCCGGTCACCGTGGTCGCTGTGGATGACAATGCCGTGACGCTGGATGCAAACCATCCGCTGGCTGGCAAGGATCTCACCTTCGACATCGAACTGGTGAAAATCGACGCTGCCGCCTGATCAGGCGTACCGGACCAGACAAAACGGCGAATGCTGATCCCGGCATTCGCCGTTTTTCTTTGGGCGGGATGACGCATCACAGGGCTTATCCCACAAAAAATCACCCCCAACCTGCAGCAAACACTGGGGTAAAAATAAACTTGTCCGACACCCTCCGTTCCCGGTGTATATTGGGAACATGACGGATCCGCGCTTTGCCCCGGCTTTTGCCTATGTCCACCCGGTCTTCTGGCCGTGGTTGTGGCTGCAACTTTGGGCCATTGCGAAATATCAGAAAGAGACCGGGCAGCACTTCCTGTTGCGCATCACACGCTATGGCTCCGTCCGTTTAAAATATGCGTCCGACCGCCCGAAGCCAAAACCAAAGAATCTCTACAAATATGAAGCGCCTGCCGTGCCCGCCTGGGAACGCCCGGCGCTGGGCAGCGATATGCCGGTCGAGTTTGCAGAGGACGCCCAGCCGTTCATCTTGAGCGCGCTGTGCAATTTCATGGAATCTGCAATCGCAGACCTGCGCGCAGCCTATCGCGCCCCCGCCCCAGACACGTCCTGACACGGAACTTACAACCCGAACTCAGCTCCCCTTACCGGATGGCCCCCGCCATGCCGGGTAAAACTGCTGGCCGCGTCATACAATGTCCCGGCGGAAGCGCGCGGAGATCAGATCCAGGGCCATGACCGTCAGGAAGATCACCAGCAGGATCGTGCCAACGCGGTCATACTGGAACATGTCAAAGCGGCCTTTCAGCTCCTGGCCAATCCCGCCCGCGCCGACCAGTCCAATCACGGTCGCCATGCGAATGTTGCGATCAAGAATATAGAAAGAGAGGCCCGTATAGCTGGGCAGAACCTGCGGCAGAACGGCCAGCCGCAATATGGTGAAATTACTGGCGCCCGCCGCCTTCAGGGCCTGCTGTGGGGCTGTCTCGGCGCCCTCAATATCCTCGGCATAGAATTTGGCCAGGAAGCCGATACTGTGGAAGGTCAGCGCCAGAATGCCGGCAACCGGGCCAAAGCCGAATGCCAGAACCAGAAACAGGGCACTGATCAATTCCGGAATGGCCCGAAAGAAAGAGACCAAAGACCGCGCCGCACCGTAGACCAGCGGATGAGGGGAGTAATTTCCTGCGCACAGCCAGGCCAGCGGCAGGCTGAACAGAATGGCGACCAGGCTGGCCCAGGCTGCGATCTCGATGGTCTCGACCATCTTTCCCAGCACATAGACAAGATACCCGACCGGTTCGACCAGATAGGCCTTCTCAAGGCTCACCGTATCCATCTGCAGCGTCTCGGGGTTCAGGCTGGACTGTTCGACGCTCACGGTTTCGATATGGGAAAAGAGCGGCAGCTTCGCTTCGTCGAATGGCTCGATCAGCTCAACCGGACGGCGTTCGGCAATGGCAATGGGAAACATGTCCTGAACCACGCGGCCCATGCCCTTGCCGATCTGGGATTCCTGCTTCAGGCCGACGCTAGCCAGGGCAAAATCTCCTATCTGGCTCAGCATACGGTCGAATTGCATCCGCTCGGCAGAGATGGCCGAGAAGACAAACAAGGCCGCCAGAACAAGAAGCGTGCGCCAGCCATAGGGCTGTTTCAGTTTCCATGCCTGCGCGGCGGAGGAGGCGGGCATATCAGTCATCTCAGGCCACCGCGAATTTCAGATGAGGGCCGGAGTCCTCCGCCTTGAAAATCGCGCTGAGGGCCGCGCGGTCCAGCTGAGCCGGCGGGCCATCAAAGATGATGTGGCCGCCCTGAAGGCCGATGATCCGGTCGGCATAGGCGCGCGCCAGATCAATCTGGTGCAGAGAGCACAAGACTGCGGCGCCCCGCTCCCGCGCGGCATCTTTCAGCAGCTGCATGATCTCGGCGGAGGTGCGCGGGTCCAGGCTGGCCACGGGTTCGTCGGCCAGGATCAGGCTGGGGTCAGTGATCAGGGCGCGGGCAATGCCGACGCGCTGCTTCTGCCCGCCGGACAGCGCCTTGACGCGGCGATTGGCATGGGCCTCTGTCAGGCCGACACGGGCCAGCAGCTGGCAGGCCTTGCGCTGAACGGGCAGGGGATAGGCCTGCAGCAGGATGCGCCACAAGGGCGTTATGGCCGCTGCGCCCGCCATGACATTCTGAGCGGACGTCAGCCGCTCGGACAGGCCGAAATCCTGATGGACCATGCCGATGGTGCGCAGATTGCGGCGCGTCATCGGGCGGCCCTTTACGCGGATCTCTCCGCGGCAGGGCGTCACGAGACCGGTGATGCATTTCAACAGGGTGGACTTGCCGGAGCCCGATGATCCGAGCACGACACAAAAGCTGCCTTGCTCGATTTTCAGCGATATATCATCCAGCGCCGTTGGCCCATTGCGATAGGATTTGGTCAGGGCCGTCAGCTCAAGGGCCGGGCTGGCAGGGGCGGGGGGAAGGCGATCAGTCATAAACAGAAGCGGGCTCCCTCTGGCCTAGAAGCGCTGAGAGTCGTCAGCCTTTCTGAGGATGGCGGCCTGATAGTCATCTGTCAGGAAGGCGGTCGTGCTGACGACCTTGTCGAACAGGGCTTCAGGCGCAGTCGTATTGTAACGGTCAACTTGCTTGCCGCCATAGCCGCGAATGGATTCCGGCCGGACATTCGGGTCTTCATGCACGGTGGACATGGCCACTTTCAGACTGGTCTTGATGTTATCCGGCAGGCCCGGCCGCATGGCGATGGGCGGATTGGGGATCGGGTCTGATTTGGCCACAAGGCGGAAATCGGCAGCGTTGAGATCGCCCTGATTGACGGCGCGCTCAAAGGAGATGAAGGAGGCACCCGCCGCATCGACCAGATCATTGCGCAGGGCCAGCAGGCTGTTTGTGTGACTGCCGGTAATGCGGATGGCCGAGAGATCCTTAAGCGGATCAATCCCGGCATTGACGAGCATGGCCAGCGGATAGGCAAAACTGCTGGCCGAATGGCTGGAGCCGAGCGCCAGAGAGGCGCCCTTCATGTCGTCTAATGAGTCCACATCCGAATTGGCGCCGACAAACAGGCCGGCATAATAGGTGGAGCTGCCATCGCGCTCTTCCACTGCGAGAAGCTGCGCACAGTTCCGGTCGCGCGCCTCGATATAGGAGGCCGGCCCGAACCAGGCGATGTCTGCCAGGCCCGCGCACATGCCTTCAATGACAGAGGAATAGCTCTGGCCCGTCTTGACCTCGAAATGCAGGCCGCTGGACCGCGTGATGGCATTGAACAGGGGCAGGAAGTCTGCCTTGGTGCCGTCTTCGGTGCCGCCATCCGCCGGGATCAGCATCACCCGTAATGGCTTTTCGGCGCTGCCAATGGCCTGCGCCGCGGCCACCGAAACGGGCATGAGGGACAGGGTGACCATGATGAGAAATGAGAGAATTCGCATGCGTGTTCCCCTGTTGGCAAATCGTCCGGACGCCTTTTGTGCGCCGCGATATCACTGGGTCAGCGAATAACACCTGCTTGTGACATTGGTGTTACGGAATTCATATACCGTTGAGATAATTTGAATATAACTCAATATATCTATACAGAGGGCGGCATGACTGAGAGTAAGAGCAAACGGAAATCTCCGGCGCGTCGGCGCAGTGATGTGCCCATTGTGGACAATGTCATGACCCGCATTCGTGTGCGTCATGATTCCCTCGGGCCCAGCACGCGGTCCATTGCGGACTACATATTGGATAATCCCCGGCAGGTGGTCGGCATGTCTGTCACCGAACTGGCCGAAGCGACCGGCGCCAGCGATGGTAGTGTTATCAATCTGTGCCGGCAGCTGGACCTGTCAGGCTTTCAGCAATTGAAATTGAGCCTGGCTCAGGAAGTTGTCCAGCCGGTTCAGTTCATCCATGAGGATTTGCAGCCCAAGGATGATACAGCCACAGTTTGCCGCAAGACATTCCATGCCGGCATTCAGGCCCTGAAGGATACGCTCTCGATTCTGGATGCCGATGCCGTGGCCGCCGCCGTCGACATCATCCGCCAGGCCAAGCGGGTTGAGATTTATGGCATCGGATCGTCTGCCCCGATCGCCGAAGACGCGCAGTATCGCATGCTTCGCATTGGCCTGGATGCGCGGGTTGTGGTGGACAGCCATGTGCAGGCGATCAGCGCCTCGCGAACCGGACCGGACGTTGCTGTGCTGACCATTTCGCACTCTGGTGCGACACATGAAACACTTGCTGCGACAAGACTTGCCAAGGATGCCGGGGCGAAAACGATCATCGTGACCAATTTTTCCAGCAGCCCCCTGCAGGCCTATGCGGATGTGAAACTCTTCACCATGGCACGCGAAACAAAGTTCCGCACCGAAGCCATGACCAGCCGTATTGCACAGCTATGTGTGCTGGACGCGCTGATCGCCGCACTGGCGCTGGCGGACTATGACCGGGCGACCGATACTCTCAAGAAAACATTCGATGTTTTGTCCCTGAAGCGGTTCTAGACTTTAGCGTAGACCCAGCAGGGTTTCAAAGATTTCCGGCGTGTCAGTAGAGGTCAATATGGCCTTCATGCCGAGCGCTTTGGCGCCTGCCAGGTCCGTTGCCGGATTATCACCCAGCATCACCACTTGTGCGGGTGACAGGCCCAATGCCTTGCATCCCTTAAGAAAAAGATGCGGGCCCGGTTTGCCGATGATCTCAATGTCGGTTGACGCCGGATCGATACAAGCCTTCAGGGCGGCCAGCAGGGCGCCCGTCTCCGGTTTGATGCGGCCATTCTTGCCGGGATGCGTGAGATCCGGATTGGCCACGATCAGTCTGGCCCCCTGTCGCAAACTGTTCACGGCCCGCTCCAGACGGCGATAGGTGAAGCGCGTGTCACGCAACAGGACGATCACGTCTGCCTCTTCCTGCGTCAGCTGCAAGCCGGCATTCCGGGCGATGCCCCGCATGTGCGGGTCTCCCATCACCATGACCTGGCTGTCAGTATATTTGCGGGCCGCATCTATGGCTTCCATACCGGCCAGAATGATCTGCTCCGCCTGTATATCAATTCCGGCAGCAGAGAGAATGTTCAGAAAGTCCTGAGGGGTCTGTGTGGAATTGTTCGAGACGATTGCAACACAGTCCTGATTGGCCTTCAGAAAGCGTGCCGCAGCAGGCGACACTGTATTCTCGATAGCGCAGCATCCATCCCAGTCCATGAGGTATCCGCGTGTGGTCCGCGCAATCGCGGCAACATCATGTGCCCCGGAGGGGGCTAAGCCATGGGCCATTTTCAACTCCAGCTATCATCAATCCCTATGTTGAGTATTCCTCAATTATAAATCGCATTTGAAGTAAATACAGTTCATCTAAGTTTTGCTTAATCTTCATCGAAGTGTTGCGTTCGGCCTCTAGAGCGGCGGTGTGGCAATGCAGCATTTCCTGTGCCTTGCCGCGGCCCGCCGATGGCCGGTGGGTGATGGGGTTATACGGAGATTTCCAATGAACAGAATGTTGAAGTTCAGCTTGAGCGCCCTTCTGGCGACAGCTGCCATTCCCGCTGCCTTGGCGGAGCCGGACGCCGGTGGGGAAGACACAAAGCGCCTTGAGACAATTCGCGTTGAGGGGCAGACAGTGGATGCGTCGGTCAGCGACCTGGCGATAGATTTCGCTGAATACGGCACCCAGGTGCAGCTGATCACAGATGAGGAGATTGCAACAGGCGGCTTCACCAATTTCGGTGAACTGGCTTCCGGCCTGATCCGCGGCGCCAATATCGGTTATTCTCCTGACGAAGGCGAATTCACGATCCGCATCGATGGCGGCACAGACCGTGACACGCTGTTGCTGGTGGATGGCGTACCATATTTTGACCGGTCCTCACCTTTGGAGGACCTCTGGCCGGCCACAGCGATTGATCCGCGTATGATCAGCTCTGTTGAAGTTTATCGTGGTGGCAACAGCCTGTATTTCGGGTCCAATGGCGGCTTGGGTGTCGTCAGTGTGAAGACAAAGGAGCCGGATGGAACGCTAAACGGCCAGTTCGGGGTCTATGCCGGCGCTTTCAAAACACGCGAAATCTACGGCAACATATCCGTGCCGCTCGACAAGGAAGGCAAGCACTCTTTCCTGGTCTATGGCCGCTCCTATGAGACGGACGCGCACGAGCTGTTTTCCGAAGATGCCTATGGCGACAATGTGCTGGCCCTGGGTGGCCGCCACGAGTTCCCTTACAGTTATAACAGTTTGGGCTTTAAATATCTCTGGCAGATTGCCCCCGAAACAGACCTGCGTCTGGGCGCCTCCTATTCCACGATCGATTTTCGCGACTCCTTCCCGCAGTCGACAGTCTTCCAGCCGAACTTCACGGAATTCCCGATCTATAATGCCGCTTTCGAGCACCGCTTCAATGACAAGCTGAAGCTGGAAGTCGAAGGGCATTACCAGAACCCGCAACTGAAAAACAATGAGATCGACGCCCGCATCTGTCAGATTCCGCGCGTTCAGGATTTGCCGCAAGACATTCAGGCCCTCGCGGCCGATCAGGGTATCACCAGCTTCAGTACGGCTTCGCAGTTCGAGGCATTTGCCGCAGACATTCCGGGCCTTGCCGCTGGCTGTGTCACAAACCCTTATGGCGGCGCGGGTGGCGCGTATGACGATAAGGCAAACACGCCGGACGGAATCGACCGGTCGTTCTGGCTGAACAATGATCCGGACAGCCCGTATTATGGCCAGCCCTTTGGAACATTCGACAACCCGTTCCCGATTGGCAACCCGATTGGCTATGTCATCCAGTCAACGGCCAGCTTCGGGGATGGTGGCCCGACCAAAGGCTTCGGAACGGTTGACCAAAGAGAGTCCGGTTACACCGATTTCGGCCTCAACGCCCGCGCGACATATACGATCAACGACATGGTGGAAGTGGTCGCCGGGGTTCAGAATACGAGCTACCGCGATAATTCCGACGATGATTTCGGTGTCCGTGATGTGACCCTCAGCAGCACGGGCATCTATGGTGACCTGCGCCTGAGCCTGCCTGTTCTGGATGGTTTCAGCGGATCTTTCGCCGCCCGCCAGGATTTCAATGACAAATTCGATGACCAGTCAGTCTGGAAAGTCGGCATGCGTCAGAATCTCGGCTACGGACTCTATGCGCGTGGATCAGGTGGGACATCCTACAGCCTGCCCAAGATTGATGAAATTGGTGCCTTTGGTCCTACCACCAACATCAATCCAGGGCTTGAGCCACAAAAGGTTGATGCCCTCAATGTTGGTGCGGGGATCGACGGGGATATCTTCGGCGGTACCTACAATATCGAGATTGGTTACTTCGATACCGACATTGAAAATCTCTTCTCGTCCCGCAGCATTGGCCAAGTCTGTCTGCAGTATGCAAACGATGTTGCAAATCCGCTCTATCCGGATCTGGATAATGATACATCTGCGATCCAGAACAATCGTAAATCGATCATCCCGCCGGACAGTTTCTGTTCCTATGCGGCCTCAAACAATCTTGACGCCAGCCAGGGGGTTTCCGTCAACGCGCTGAACACCCAGGAAATCCAGGGCTTCACCATCGATGTGGCCTTCGACCTCGACAAATGGGCGGCTGACTTCTCCTTCACCAAGATGGAATCCCTTGAGGAGAACGCGACCTTTGGCCAGTTCGCCCGGCTTGAGGGCACAGCCATCACGCTGGACGGAAACTATACGGCCGCAGAGCTAGGCACGCTGACCGCCAGAGGAGCGTCTGCCGCGCTGTTGTCACCGGATGGCTATATCATTCCCGGTGTTCGCGGCAGTGACCGCAAGATCCAGTCCTCCGAGCGCCCTGACTGGACGCTGTCCGGTCTGATTACCTACAAGCCGACAGATCGCTGGGTCTTCTCCCTCAACCCGCGTTGGCAGGGCGACGAGTTTGCAAATTCCGGCACGTCTGTGGCCCGACTGGTCAATCCGCAGGGCGAGCGCGTCTTTGAGCGTCTGAACTTCGGTAACTATTTCGTACTCAACGGGTCTGTTCAGTACTTCCTGGGAGATGAGAAACAGCACCGCTTCCTGATCCGTGGGGTGAACCTTCTGGGTGAAGATTATTTTGAACGAGCCTCAGGCGGATCAAGCTATACGCGCGATCGGGCGGCTGTTCGAGGCGAGATCGGGCCAAACGATGCGGCCTATTATCGCCAGTATGGCTGGAACGGTAAGCCGCGCTCGTTCTGGATCCAGTACGAGTACTCCTTCTAACCGTCCAATGACCTGACCGGGTGCAAGCCCGGTCAGGTGTTCGCCCGCATTGGACGGCTGGCCACCGGCGATATCCCCCGCCGGTGGCCTTCCCCTTTCACCCCTTTATCAAAGGTCTTGCCCCATGTTTTCCCGTCGTCTGTTTCTTGCTTCATCAGGTGCTGCCCTCTGGGTGCCCAAGCTGGCCCTCGCCCAAAGCACCAAACCGCACTTCACGCTGGGTGTGGCCTCAGGGTCTCCCCATCCCGATAGCGTTATTCTCTGGACACGTTTGGCGCCGGAGCCGCTGAAGGGCGGCGGTATGCCAGAAGGCATCGCCCAGGTACGATATCGGGTCTGCAGTGACGCCGCCATGCGCAAGACGCTGCAGGATGGTGTTGTAGAAACATCAGGTGACAAGGCGCACTCCGTACACGTCAAGGTGAAGGGGTTGCAGCCAGGCCGCGAGTATTTCTACCAGTTCTATTTTGGCGATGAGGAGAGCCCTGTCGGGCGGACCCGCACTTCCAATCCGGCAGATGCGTCTGCGAAGATCGCGCTTGCCTCATGCCAGCATTATGAAACGGGTAATTATGCGGCCTATCGCGACATGGCTGACTGGTCTCCGGACTGTGTGGTTCATGTCGGTGACTATATCTATGAGGGTGGGATCAGCCCGCTGGGGGCGCGCATGATGGATGTTGGCGGTGGCGAGCGCCGTCTTTTCGAGATCGTGCGCCAGCATAATAGCGGCGAGATCACATCGCTGTGGGACTATCGCAATCGCTATGCGCTCTATCGGTCTGATCCGCACTTGCAGGCGGCCCATGCCGCTGCGCCATGGATCGTTGCGATGGATGATCATGAAGTGGACAATAATTGGGCGGCTGACATTCCTCAGGACCCGGAGAAACAGACGCCGCTGGAATTCCAGGTTCGGAAGTACGCCGCTTTCAAGGCCTATTATGAGCATATGCCAATAGAGCAGCCGCCAGTGCTGAAGAATATGAAGCCGGCTTTGCAGCTCTACAATAAATACCGTTTTGGCCCGGCTCAGGTGCATTTGCTGGATACCCGCCAATTCCGCTCCGACCAGGCGTGTGGTGATGGTCGCAAGCCCTATTGCGAAGACGCGCTTGACCCGAACCGCACCATGCTGGGGCATGAGCAGGAGGCCTGGCTAACGCGCGAGCTGAAGCGGTCCGAGGCGAATTTCAATGTGATCGCGACGCAGATCTGGTTTACATCCTACCGCTATACCGAGGCGCCGGAAGAGCCGGTGACGAATATGGACAGCTGGGATGGTTATCCGGCCGCGCGGGATCGCCTGTCGTCCGTGCTGGCCCGTCATGATGTGTCCAATCCAGTCTTCCTTACAGGCGATTGGCATACGGCGATGGCGTCAACGCTGCGAGAAAACCAGTTCGATCCCTCATCTCGCCGGATTGGCCATGAACTGGTGGGCAGCTCGATTGCCTCTTTCTGCCCATGGGCACGCGATATGGAAATTGTACGCGATGCCAATCCGCATGTGTCTTATCTGAATGGCAAGAAGCGTGGCTATCTGCGCGCTAGCTTTACTGGCGACACCTGCCGCGGGGAGTTCCGGGTTGTGGAAGATTCCGGGCGTGCAGATTCTCCGGTGACGACGGATCTGGATGTCACCACGAAAGATCTGTGATCTGTCAGGCCGATGTGAATGGGCCGAACCTTCCATACAAGAAAGGCCGCACCTGTCAGAAGGTGCGGCCTTTTTGTTTCGGATCGCATCAGGTTTGGTGCGGCTCAGCTGAGCCTATTGATCTGATGTTTCGTAGTCTTCCAGAACTTCCACGGCGGTGCCGGGATAGTCTGTCCAGATGCCATCAGCGCCAGCGTCGAGCAGGGCGCGCAGTTCTGCGCGGGAGTCTGCAAAACCGGGGGCGGGCTCATCATCCCGCACAGTGAAGACGTGGACCAGAACGC
The DNA here is from genome assembly GCF_000682755.1 of Hyphomonas beringensis. GTDB lineage: Bacteria > Pseudomonadota > Alphaproteobacteria > Caulobacterales > Hyphomonadaceae > Hyphomonas > Hyphomonas beringensis. Next base: position 29,108 of record NZ_AWFF01000032.1, on the reverse strand, counting down.
CCTTGTCATGGGCACGATCAATATAGTCAGTGGTCGTGCCGTCTTCATTCAGGATCATGGTCTTGTTCGCGCCAACGCCCGCCGTGGTGACGTCATCCAGGCTGATTTCCATGCCCAGCATCTTGTCATAGGGCGGGCCGATCAGATTCTGGATCAGCGGAATGTCGCTTTTCTCGGCAACATCGGCCAGGAATTGCGGTTCAAAGCACTGGATATAGACCGGAATACCGGCAGCCTTCAGGCCCTTGGCGTCCATGGCATCCAGAATGGGGGCAACCATGTCCATGCCGACGGCGGAGAAGTGGCTGGGCCATTTGGCCTCAATGTGCAGACCGACCTTATGGCCTTTCTTGGCCTGATCCATGACCAGATCCAGGATTTCGTCAAACGAGACGAGATCGAACTGGTCATTATATTCCTGGGCACGGCCCTCGACGCGCTGGCGCGCTTTCAGGGTCTTCAGTTCTTCCCAGGTGAAATCATCAGACCACCAATCCTCGCGGTCGCCAAAAGGTGTCTGGCGGACTTTCTTGCGGTCTGCAAATTCCGGGTGATCGGCGACGTCCGTCGTGTCGGACAGATAGCCATCATGATTGGCGAAGAGAACGCCATCGGAGCTCATGACGAGGTCCGGCTCAATGAAGTCTGCGCCTTGTTCGATGGCCGTTTCATATGCCTTGATCGTGTGTTCCGGGTAGAGGCCGCTTGCGCCGCGATGGGCGATGATGATCGGAGCTTCACCGGTCAGCGTCTTGAAGGTTACGGTTTCTTCCACTGCTTCCGGAGTGGATGTTTCAACCTGTGAAGTTTCGACAGCAGGGGCTGTCTTGGCTTCTTCTGCCTGGCTGCAGGCCGCGAGCAATACGGCAGGAGCGGCAGCGATAAGGTATTTCATGGTGTGTGCCTGTCTTTGAAAGAAAAAGGCCGGAGCAATCAATTTGCTCCGGCCAGGTCAGGGGGATCAGAACTTGAAGTAGACGCCCGCTTTCAGCATTTGCGGCTTGCCGCGGATGATCGTGTGCAGACCAAAGGCGCCGCCGGTATTACCCACGTCGATCAGGTATTCCTCATCGAAGATGTTCTCACCGAGTACATAGGCGCCCCAACGCTCGCTGGCACTGTCAAAGCCTACGCGGAGATTGGCAATGCCATAGGCATCCTGGAACTCGTCGACTGGTGTGCCATCCGGATATGTCTCGCGAACCCGGGTGAAGCCACCATTGCCATCGGCGACATAGTCAAAGCCATTGTCGTCTTCGAAGAAGTGGTCGTCTTTCCAGATATAGGTCGGGACGATGGAGAACTGGCCGTATTCACCCGCCGGGATGGTGATGTCTGCGGCCACAGAGAAGCTGTGCTCCGGGCTGATGCGGAAGCTGTTACCGGCAAACTGAAGCGGATTGCCGTCAGCATCTTCATCATCATATTTGGAGTGTGTATAGGCATAGGTCGCCAGCAGACGGACATTGTCAGACACCAGCGCCTGACCGTCAAACTCAAAGCCATACTGGGTGGCGGTACCGGAATTCTCCGTAATGAAGATACCCTGAAGCGGGTCAAACTTCGTTGTCTGGAAGTCGTTGTACTCGCCATAATAGATGGAGCTGGTCATCTGGAGGCGCTCATCGAAGAAGCGGCCAAACATGCCGACTTCCACATTGTCCAGCGTCTCGGCATCGATGACATCATAGGTCGCTCCGGAGGCGGACAGAACTTCCGGACGACGGCCGCGGCCATAAGCGATCCAGGTGTTGATGTCATCAGAGACGCGGTAGGATGCGTTCAGACGCCAGGTGAAGGCACCATCTGTGTCCGCAGAGCCCGAGGCGAGATTGTCCACCGTTGCACTGCTGAAAACGACGGTCGGGGCCAGGGTCACGCCGTTGCGACCACCCAGATATGGGTTGGATTTAAGGACGTGGGCAATGGTGCTCGCCGACAATTCTTCCTTGGTGTAGCGCAGACCTGCGGTCAGTTCGAGGCGGTCCGTCAGGGCATAGGTCACATCGCCGAAGAGGTCGTAGGTGTCACGGCCATAGGTGGCAACCTGTTCCTCAAGATGTTCGTCATAGAGTGGAGCAAGGGCGCCGCCGCCCGTAAGGAAGGCCAGCATGGAGTATTGCAGAGGCGTATCGAAGCTGCCGAGATTTTGCCCGCCGGGCAGGCCCTGGGATGCCAGATAGGCGCCGAACTGATCTACGGTTGTGCCGGCCGGGGCAACAGCGCTGACGAGGCGTGGTGCGAACAGGGACTGGGCGTAGGCTTCGTCTGTCGAGAAGCGCAGGACGTCTTTGCCCTCGATTGTAAAATAGTTGCCGCCGAAGAAGGCGGTCAGCTTGCCACCGGCATCATAGTTGAGGCGCAGTTCCTGGCTGAACGTGTTGGCCTGACGGGCCTGATAGAATTGAAGCAGGTTGAGGGCTACGCCGTCAGAGTCCCAGGCTTCGTTCGAGAACAGATTGCGATAGTCTGTCAGAGAGGTGAGGGACCAGGCATCGTTCAGATCATATTCGATGTTCGAGGTGACATAGAAAAGCTCACGATCATTGCCGAGTTTGCCGCGAACCTGGTCATCATTGACGTTCATGGCGGTGGCGCCATACGGGTCAACCTTGCCATTGACCGGGAAGAAGCCGGAGGTGAACTGCGTGCCGGTGGAATCATCTTCCTGATAATTCACATAGAGGTCAGCAGTCAGTTTCGGCGTCGGGGCCCAGCGGATGGCGGTGCGCAGGGCTGTCGTGTCCTGGCCCATCAGGTCCGGTGAGTTGGCCGTGTTCGGAACATACCCATCCATATTCTTGATCTGGGCAGCAACGCGAACCGCAAGAGTGTCGCTGACGACATAATTATAGTGGCCTTCGCCGCGCAGGAAGCTGTAATCGCCGCCTTCCAGCGTCACGGATCCGGAATTGCCATTCAGGGATGCGTGGTTCTGGATGAAGTTGATGCCGCCGACGAGCGCGCCTTGGCCGAACAGGGTGGCCTGCGGGCCTTTGACGACCTCGACGCGTTCCATGTCATAGATGGCGAGGTTCGAGGCGAAGCCCGGATTACCGATGGCTACGCCGTTCTGGAACATGGCGACGCGCGGGGTGCCGCTATCGGACACCACACCGCGGAGGGAATAGCTGGGCGCGTTGAGGCTTTGCGCCTGAACAGACAGGCCCGGGATGAAATTGCCTAGATCTTCGAGGTCATCGGCGGCCAGTTTGTCGATCAGGTCCTGGCTGGTGACCGACACGTTGATCGGCACATCGATGAGGGACTGTTCCTGCTTCTGTGTTGTCACAGTGACAACTTCCAGGCGGCGGGAGTCATCTGCTGGTGCAGTTTGTGCGTATGCAGATATTTGGCTGGAAATGCCGATTGCCGCGATCGCCGTCGCGGAGAGATAGTAACGTTTCATTGTTCAACCCGTCTTTGTGTGCGGCGCAACATGGCCGCCCCGGGGCGCTGGTTAGTCACTGCCGTTGGGTGTCTCAAATCAAGGTTTTGCAACAGATATGCGGCAATTCCACTACACAAGCCCGCTTTGTCGCTTTGAGGTGGAACCGTGTCGTCAAAAGTCTGCAAAGAGCATGAAAACTTGGAGTACAGATGAATTTTGTGTGACGTTTTGAGGGGGCGCGACTTACAGTTCCGCGTCACCTTGTCAGGGAAAAATAGCAGGGCTGGTTCAAAGCCGGGCAGGGATGGGGGCAGGCAGGGGTGGCTACCGACTCAGATGGGGTCCGCGTCGGGCTTTTCGGCGTAGCCCGGCGAGGGAGGATCTGTTCCGCCGCGCCGAACGTAACCAAAGATATGAACGAAGCGGCCGTGTACATTAATCTTGCAAAAGCGCCGGAATGACTGGTCTTAGAGCAATATCAATTTATCTGTTGTTATAGATACTGACTGGTCGTTGCGTGGGCGCAAACCCCTGTGTCTATGGCAGCGAAAAATACGAGATTTCTGCGACGGATTTTGGCGTATCGGCCGTTTAACGAGAGATATTTCAGGCGGCCGATCGGGTTTGGTGATAAAAGTGTTATTTAACAAGGTTTTAGTTTCTGCTTTGGTGCCGGGTGTTCTGCTCGTCACGGCGTGCGGCGGGTCAAACGAGGCGCAGCAGCCGGCTGCGCGCGATGCCGAGCGCAGTGTGCGCATCATCGCTCAGCCAGTCCGCCTGACACATGAGGCCTCGAAAGTGGAGGCAGTCGGTACGGCCCGCGCAGAGCGCGCCGCAACGATATTCCCGGAAACGTCGGGCCTAGTGACATCCGTGAACTTTGTCTCCGGGCAATATGTGAAGAAGGGCACCGTCCTGGCCCAGCTGGATAATGTCCAACAGCGCCTAGCCGTGGCGAAGGCTGAGATCGCCTTGAAGGATGCCCAGCAATTGTTGGAGCGTTATGAGCGCATTGATGTGCCCGGCGCTGTCTCTACCAGCCAGATTGATGCTGCCAAGACGGCCGTCGAGGCGGCCAAAGTGGATTTGGACGTGTCTAAAGAGCTGCTGGACGACCGCGCGGTGCGGGCGCCATTCTCTGGCTATGTTGGTTTCACGGATATTGATCCCGGGGCGCGCGTCACTCAGTCCACTGAGATAACCCGCATTGATGACCGCGACGTCCTGTTTGTTGACTTCTCGCTTCCGGAACAGCTGTTCGGCCAGATAGAGGCTGGCAGCATTCTGCATGTCGATCCATTCGCCAGCGTCAATGCCAAGGTCGAAGCAGAAGTCACGGTCGTCGGCAGCCGTATCAATGTGGAAGAGAGATCCTTCACCGTGCGTGCGGCCATCGACAATTCCGATGATGTGCTGCGCCCGGGCATGAGCTTCCGCGTCAGCTTTGATGTGGCCGGCGACGCCTATCCGGAAGTGCCGGAAGCTTCCATCGTCTGGGGCGGCGATGGCCCGTACCTCTGGGCGGTCGAAGATGGCAAGGCCAAGCGCATGCCGGTGACGATCATTACCCGCAAGGAAGGCCGCGTCCTGGTGCGCGCCGATCTTCAGGAAGGTGATCTGATCATTGCCGAAGGGGTTCAGAAGGTGCGTGATGGCACGCCGGTGATGAACATTGTGGAGTCGCGCAAGGAAATCAGCCGGGGCGTGCCCTCGGGTGCGGTGTCGGCTCAAGGGGCCCTGGAATAATGCATTTTCGCCGCTCTGGCGGGATTGCGGAACTTGCTGTCCGTCGTCCCCTTTTTGTAACAGTCCTGAACCTGCTGATCATTATTGCGGGCCTCGCCGCGCTGTTTGGCACGGAAGTACGCGAGCTGCCGGATGTTGACCAGCCCATCGTCATGGTGCGGGCAACCTTGCCGGGCGGGGCGCCGGAAACCATTGATGCAGAAGTGACGAGTGTTCTGGAAGGCGCCGTTGCACGCGTCTCCGGCATCCGGGAAATTGTCTCTTCCAGTGAAGAGAACAGCGCGCGTATCCGTGTCGAGTTCAATCCCGGTGTGGATCTGGACGTGGCCGCTTCGGATGTGCGCGAGGCTGTCAGCCGCGTGAACCGCCAATTGCCGGACCGGGTCGAGAACATCTTCGTCACCAAGGCGGATGAGGATGCGTCTGCGATCATGACGATTGCCGTCGTAAGCGACACGGTACCGGAAGATGAACTGACCCGGATCATCGAAAAGGATATTTCGCCGGAATTGCTGGCTGTCGAAGGTGTCGCCACCCTGCAGGAATTTGGCACGCGTAAGCGCCAGATGCGCGTGGTGATCGATCCGCTTCGCCTCAACCGCTTTGGCTTTACGATCAGTGATGTTGCAACGGCTCTGAGGGCGGCGCCCTTTGATGTGCCGGTTGGCAGCTTCCGCTCGGATGACCAGGAATTGCTGGTGCGCGCCGAAGCGACGGCCGCAACGCCGGAATTGGTGAAGGATGTCATCATTCGCGACCCGATCCGGATTGGCGATGTGGCGGATGTGGTGCTGGCCCCGGCGGATGCAGAGAACATGTTGCGTCTGAATGGTGCGCCGGTGATCGGCTTGGGTGTTGTCCGACAGGCGCAGTCCAACACGATTGCGATTTCCAGCAATATCAAGAAGAAGGTGGAGCTGCTGAACAAGCGCCTGCCGGATGTGGAGGTTCTGATCACCTCCGATGAGGCCGTCTTCATCGAAACCTCCGTCAGCGAAGTGGTGACCAGTCTGCTGTTCACGATCCTGATCGTGATCGCGACGATCTGGCTGTCACTCGGCTCTCTCAAGGCGACGATCATTCCGGCGGTGACGATCCCTGTGGCTCTGATCGGCACGCTGGCCGGCATCTGGGCCTTTGGCTTTTCGATCAATCTGCTGACCCTGCTGGCCCTGGTTCTCGCGACCGGCCTGATCGTGGATGACGCGATTGTCGTTCTGGAGAATGTTCAGCGCCGTCAGTCCGAAGGGCTGAAGCGCCGTGCTGCAGCTGTGCTGGGCACCGAGCAGGTTTTCTTCGCCGTCATCGCGACGACCGCTGTACTGGTTGCCGTGTTTGTGCCGATCTCCTTCCTGCCTTCCATGACCGGGCGCTTGTTCCGGGAGTTTGGCTTCGTGCTCGCCATCGCCGTGATTATCTCGTCCTTTGTGGCGCTGACGATCGCACCGGCGATTGCGGCGCAGTTCAAGTTCAAGGAAGAGACAGACCACAAATCCGGTTTCATCTCCTCTGTGGGCAGCGTGATGCAGGGCGGCTATGACCGCGCGCTGAATACCAGCCTGACGCACCCGATCATCACCGTACTCATTTCCGTCGCGCTGGCAGGCGGCGCCTATTTCGCCTTCAAGAATCTGAACAGCGAGCTTGTGCCACCGGAAGACCGGGGTCGCATCCAGGTCTTTGCGACCGGGCCGGATGGCGTTGGCATTTCCTATATGGAACGCCAGGCAGACCAGATTGAGGAAATCCTGCAGCCGCTGGTCGATAGCGGCGAGATAAGGTCTGTCTTTACAGTTGTTGGCCAGTGGGACCCGAACCGCGTGATGGTAACGGCGGAGCTGGCGCCATGGGATGACCGTGAGAAAAGCCAGCAGGATATTATCGCCAGCCTGCGTCAGCCCTTGTCCAACATTCCCGGCGCGCGCGTCTCTGCGTTTGGTCGCAGCAGCCTGGCCGTTGGCTGGGGCAACCGGTCGGGTCTGCAGGTTGCGATCACCGGCGCGGACTATCAGGAGATCTATGAGGTCGCGCGGGAGATGGCGAACCGCATCGAGACGCAATCCACTAACCTGTTCAATCCGGAAATTTCCTATCAGCCGACCCAGCCCCAGCTGCGCGTCGAGATCGACCGTCGCCGCGCGGCGGATCTGAATGTGCCGCTGGAAGAGATTTCCCTGACCCTCAGAGCCATGGTCGGAGGCGAAGACCTGGTCGATTTGAACGTGAATGATGAGACTATTCCGATCTTCCTGGAATCCCAGGCCACTGCCATCGTGTCGCCAACGGATTTGAGCAACCTCTATGTCCGCTCCTCCACAGGCGCGCTGATCCCGCTGTCCAGCCTTACGAAGATCGTGGAAGAAGGCGTTGCGGCCCAGCTTGACCGTGTGGAGCAACGCCGGGCCATCCAGTTTGAAATGGATGTCGCAACAGGCGTTCCCATGGCCGATGCCGTTCAAGAGATTGAAGGCATTGCGGCTGAGCTGCTTCCAAGCGGTATGAATTTGGTTCTGCAGGGAGAGGCGGCCACACTTGAAGAGTCCTCTCACGAATTGCTGCTGACCTTTGGCTTTGCCCTCATCATTGTGTTCCTGGCGCTTGTCGCGCAGTTCGAAAGCATTACCAGCCCGTTGGTCATCATGCTGATCGTGCCGTTCGGCTTGGCGGCGGCCATCTATGCGATGGTTCTGACGGGAACGTCGCTGAACATCTTCTCGCAAATCGGCCTGATCCTGTTGATCGGCCTGATGGCGAAGAACGGAATTCTGCTGGTCGAATTTGCCGACCAGTTGAGGGGAGAGGGCAAGTCTGTGCGCGAAGCGGTTCAGCAAGCGGCTTCCATCCGTGTCCGGCCTATTCTGATCACCGTGATCTCCACGGCGCTGGGCGCTGTGCCACTCATCCTGTCCAGCGGGGCAGGGGCTGAGGCACGCCAGGCAATTGGTTGGGTCGTGTTCGGGGGGCTGGGGCTGGCCGCCGTATTCACCCTGTTCCTGACGCCGGTTCTGTATCTCGGCATTGCACGATTTGCGAGCACGCGGACCTCCAGTGGCAAGGCACTGGACCATGAACTCAAGAGCGCTCACGGCGAAAAGCCCGAGACGCATATGGGGCCTGCAGAATGAAGTATTCGATTTCGGCAATCGCCTGTCTGGCTGTGCTGCAGGGCTGTATGGTTGGCCCGTCGACCGAGCCGCCAGTCATTCCCGTAGCGGACACATACCTCACTGAGATCAATCCGGAAGCCGATCAGGCCATGGATGCGGACTGGTGGGAGAATTTCGATGATGCGGAGTTTTCCCGGGTCATGAATGTCGTGCTGGAACAGAACCTCGATATTGATATCGCGCTTTCGAATGTGCGTGTGCGGGAGGCGGATGTCACGATTGCCGGCGCGGCCTTGCTGCCGTCTTTTGATGGCTTCATGCAGACGCAGCTGAACTCAGTGCTGACGGGCGGCGTGGACGGCGATGTCAGCGCTGCCGCGGGCGGCACGCTTGGCTATGATGTGGACATTGCGGGCGGTAACAAACGCGATGTGCAAGCCGCGATGGCGCGCCTGGAAGCAGCGCGTATCACAGTCAATGATGTGCGGCGGCTGGTAACCCGTCAGGCCGCTCTCCAATATATCGAACTGCGCCGCGCAGAGGCCCGGCTTGTCTTGCTGCAATCCTCTCTCGATTTGCAGACGCAGACGCTGGAGATTGTGCAGTCGCGTTATAATGCAGGCCTCTCCCCGGCGCTGGACGTTGACCGTGTGGCCGCTGATCTGGCCCGGACCCGCGCGCAGAAGGGCGTATTGGAAGCAACGCGCAAAAGCGCCGATTATGCACTGTCTGTTCTCGCTGGCCGCAGCCCGGAAGATCTGGTGCTTAAAAGTGAGCGTCAGGAAGAGCTGCCGACCTATCAGGGATCGCTGACCGCCGGAGTGCCGGCTGACTTGCTGCGCAGACGCCCAGACATTCGCTCGGCTGAGGCGCAATTGGTGGCAGAGCTGGCCTCTGTTGGCGCGCGCAAGGCGGATCTCTATCCGTCTCTGCGTTTGCCGGGCACCATCCAGGCCCGTGGAGGCTCCAGCAATTCGGTGGCTGAACAGGTGACCCTTGGCCTGTCCGCCATACTGGATGTGCCGCTGTTTGATGCAGGCGCGCGCAAGGCACGGCTGGAGGCCCAGAAGGCGCAGGCTGATATTGCGCTGACAACTTACCGCGCAAGCGTGCTGGACGGGCTTCAGGAAGTCGAGACAGCGTTGGTGCGCATTGAGGCGCTGCAACAGCGTCTGGACGAGCTGAACCGCGCCGTCGAAGCCAGCGAGTCGGCCTATCGACAGCTGGAAGCGCTCTATCGGGAAGGCCTGTCGAGCTTCCTGGACGTGCTGGATTCCCAGCGTCAGCTGATCGCCAGCCGTGAGACCGTGATTGATACGCAGGCCGATCTGGCCGCCGCGATCATTACGCTGAACGCCTCGCTGGGATTTGGCGACATCTAGTCCGCTTCCAAAAACTTAGAAAACTTTCAGTTCGCGCAGCATCATTTTGGGGTGCAAATACGCGCATTTACTGGTTATGGGTCTGGCGATGATGGAAACAGATACCCCCCAACTGCCAGAGCCCGTCGTGTCGGGTTACCGCAACATTCTCGCGATTGTCGGCGCGCTGACCGTGCTGCAAGCCGCGATGTCGGCGCTGTCAGTTCTGATCGCACTGAATTTGCGAAATGCGGGCATTTCCAATGCGGCGCTGGGCCTTGTCGCATCGGCCTTTTCCGTAGGCTTCCTGATCGGGACCAATCTGTCCCCGTTCGAGATCAAACGGATCGGGCATATCCGTTCCTTCGCCTTTTTTGCCGCGATCGCGGCGATTGTGGCACTGGCCTATACGCTCAGCATCAGCATTTTGGTCTGGACCGGGTTGCAGGTGTTTCTGGGCATCTGCTGCGCAGGGCTGCTGACCTCCGGCGAGAGCTGGATCGCGGATGCCGCGCCGTCTGACAAGCGCGGCGCAGTGCTGGGCTTCTATTACTTTGTTTCCAAAGTAGGCGCTGTGGCGGGGCCGTTCGTGATTGCGGGTATCAGCAATCTGACGACAGGCTTCATGGTGCTGGCAGCCCTGTTTGCCGCATCGCTGTTGCCGGTGACAGCGACGAACCGGGCGCAACCATCATTCTCTGGCGCGGCACCGTTCGGGCCGAGGCAAATTCTCCGGAAAGCGCCGGGTGCGGTCTATACGGCCTTCACCGTGGGGATCGTGAACAATGCGGTTGCTCAGTTGTATCCGGTCTATGCGTCTCAGGTGATGCCGGAAACCAGCACGGTGTTTGCCGCGCAGTTCAATGCCGCGCTGACCATTGGCACCATGCTGGCGCTGTGGCCGGCGGGCACGATCTCTGACCGTGTGGACAGGCGCCTTGTGCTGTGCGTACTGGCGACCATCGGCGCAGCTGCGTCGGCGGGTATGGTGATGTTTGCCGGATCCGGGTCTGCCGTGATCATTCTCGGCTTTGCGCTGGCCTTCGGGGCGGGCTCGCTTAGCTGCTATGCCATCGCGGTGGCCCATGCGGCTGACCGGGCCAACCCGGAGCAGGTAACGTCCATGATGGCGGGAATGCTGACCATCTGGGCCATTGGTTCAGCGATGGGGCCTGTGCTGGCAGGTCTGGTCATGACGCGGTCGCTCGGTGCGCCAGGCTTGTTCGTGTTCTCCGGTGTGTCTCTGGCCACATTGGCTGTGCTGATGGTGACGCGGGCTGTGCGCTATGAGAATACCCCAGAGGAAGACAAGGAGCCTTTCGGCGTCGTCAGCGCTACCAGCTATGCCCTTGCTGAGGTGGACCCGCGTGGCTCAGAGGACGAGCAGCTGGACCTGTTCAGCGACTAAAGGAACGGGGTTGCCGTCACATAGAGACTGGCTGCGCGAGCCCTCTATACCCCCCAGGGGTGTAGTTCTTTGCGGCCAATGCTTCTAGATTCATGTCTCCATAAGAGACGAGCTGGGGCATCATGGGCATTACCACTATCATCATCTTCATTGCGGCACTGGTCTTTGTGTCCGCTGTCATCGGTTTGCTGAAAGCCTTCGTCAAGACGTCCAGCGACACGCTGAGACAGGAGGCGGAAGAGGAGTTCGAAGCCAATGTGCCGGTGCCGATCCAGTTCATCCACGCCTATGGCAAAACCGCGCTGGGCTTCAGTGAAACGGGAAGCGTTTGGGTCTGGCGCAAGCCATCCCCGGCCTGGCAGGTGGACGGAGCTAATGTAAGCGGCTGGTATGCTGGCGAAGTCGTTTACACGGCATTGGATGCGGGTACGGCGTCAGCCACAAATGTGATGCTGGAACAGTCCGGAAGCGAAGATCGGGTGGCCGTCAGAGAAGCGAGGCCATCCTATGTGCTTATCTACGGGGTCGAAGAGGACCTGATCGTGAAGGTCGGGGTTGTCGAAAAGGCCGACATGGAGGAAGTCCGTACCTGGCTGGAAAAGGTCTATCCGGGGAAAGAGCGGGAAGAGCCCGGCAGTCTGACACTGCAGCCGACAGGCTCTTCCGCCGCTTAGTTGGTTTCGCCAGCGTCTGGCGCTTCCTGTTCCCATGTGCCGAGTGCGCGGTAGAGCGCGAGCGCATTCAGGCTGCGGTCCAGGTTGGCAATGATCAGCTGCTGCTTGGCGCTGTAGTCTTCCCTTTGGGCATCAAGCACCGTCAGGTAGCCATCCAGGCCGGACTTGAAGCGTTCTGATGACAGGGAGAGCGTGACGGTCGTATCGTCTGCCAGCTGTTCAAGCGCGTCCAGACGTTTGTCGATGGTTTCCGAGACAGCCAGAGTGTCAGAGACATCGCGGAAAGCCTGCTGGATGGTGCTTTCATAATTGGCGAGCGCAGCGTCTGCATTGGCGCGGGCCGCATCGAGCCGGCCTTTGCGGCTGCCAAAGTCAAAGATAGGTACGCTGATGCTTGGCGCAAACGTCCAGCCACTGGTCGCATCGCCACTGAAGAGATCATCAAGGTCGCTGCTGGCCACGCCAACATTTCCGGTCAGGGAGATTGACGGGAAGAAGGCTGCACGGGCCGCGCCGATATTGGCATTGGCGGCCAGAAGCTGACGCTCAGCCGAGATCACATCGGGGCGCATCAGCAGCGCAGCAGAAGACTGGCCGACAGGAATGTCCACTCTGACCGGAGCCGGGAAGAGGGAAGCCTGGCTGGCCAGGTTTGCAGGAAGGTCCGTGCCCGTCAGGTAACGCAGGGCATTCAGGTCGCGGCGCACGGCGGCTTCATATTGAGCCGCTTGTGCCTGAGCTTGAGAGACGGATGCAGACGCCCGGCGGACGTCCAGCTCACTTGCGGTGCCAGCTTCGAATAGTTCATCCGTCAGAGAAAGACTTTCAGACTGACTTTCCACAGTCTGGTTCGCCAGACGCAGTAATTCCTGATCGGATGCGAGCTGTAGCCATGTTTCGGCAACCGTCGCCACAAGCGCAATCTTTGTGGCGCGTTCGCCTTCCGCCGTTGCGAGATAGGTTTGCAAGGCGGCCGCGTTCAGGTTGCTGATGCGTCCGAAGAAATCCAGTTCCCATGCCGAGACGCCAACCTGGGCATAATTGCTGTCGACAAAGCGGGTGTTGGGGCCAGACCCATTGTCGAATGTGTCGCCCACCTGGCTTGCCGCACTCGCACTGATATAGGGCCACAACTGCGAGCGAGACGTCACGAGGTTGGCCTGCGCCGCACGGACATTTGCCGCAGCGGCCTGCAGGTCCCGATTGCTCTCCAGGGCCTGTTCTACCAGGTTGCTCAGGGCCGGGGAGGTGATCACACCTTCCCAGTAGAGCGGGGCTTCATAGCCTTGGTCTACTGTGGCCGAGTCGAACTCAGCCGGCACAGGCATGTCAACGCGCTCATATTCCGGGGCCATGTTCATGCAGCCCGTCAGGGTGACCAGGCTGGCCGCCGCTAGAAGGTTCAGTTTGTGACTCATGCTGGATCTCCGGCTGTGTCGCCATTTTTGGGAGTACGGGATGTCAGCTTACGCACCAGAACATAGAAGAGCGGGGCGAAAAGCAGGCTGAAGGTCATCGCTGCGATGACGCCGCCGAGAACGATAATGCCGATGGCATTCCGGCCTGCCGCGCCTGCGCCACTGCTGAGTGCAAGAGGCAAGACACCAAAGGCAAAGGCGAAGGATGTCATCAGAACCGGTCTGATACGCATACGAACGGCTTCGATCGTTGCTTCCACCAGTTCCTTACCTTCATTCTCAAGGTTGCGGGCAAACTCGACGATCAGGATGGCGTTCTTGGAGGCGAGGCCCACCGTGGTGAGAAGGCCCACCTGGAAGAAGACGTCATTAGCCAGTCCGCCAAGCGTTGCGCCTGCCACGGCACCTGCCACCCCCAGAGGGGCAACCAGCAGCACCGAAACCGGAATGGTCCAGCTTTCATACAGGGCAGCGAGGCAGAGGAACACGAACAGGATGGAGATGATGTACAGCGTCGTCGCCTGGTTGCCTGACTCGCGTTCCTGACGGCTGAGGCCGCTCCACTCATAAGAGATGCCGGGCGGCAGCTGACCGATCAGTTCTTCCATGGCATCCATGGCGCCGCCGGAGCTTTGGCCCGGTGCGGCGGATCCCTGAATGTTCAAGGCGGAAATGCCGTTGAAGCGTTGCAGCTGAGGTGAGCCGATGACCCAGTCACTGGTAACCATCTCGTCAAGCGGCGCCATCTCACCGGAAGTGGTTCTTACATACCAGTTGGAGATGTCTTCCGGCTGCATACGGTCTTTTGCGTCGCCCTGAATATAGACGCGCTTGATCCGACCACGGTCAATAAAGTCATTGACGTAGAGGCCGCCGAACATTGTGGACAGCAGGCTGGTTGCATCAGAGACAGACGCGCCCAGGGCCTGAGCCTTCTGGTAATCAAGGCTCAGATTGAACTGAGGGCCGTCTTCCACGCCATTCGGGCGCACACCCACCAGGCGCGGATCCTGTGAGGCCATGCCGAGCAGCTGGTTACGGGCACCAACAAACTCATCATGAGACAGGCTGCCGGTGTTCTGAATGAAAAGGTCAAAGCCGCTGGCATTACCCAGTTCGCGAATGGCGGGCGGGGAAATTGCAAAAACCTGGGCCTTGTCAATCTTGGAGAGTTCGCCCATGGCGCGGCCGACAATGGCTTGTACAGAGTTTTCCTTGCCGGGGCGTTCGGACCAGTCTTTCAGAGATGCGAAGGCGATGCCGTTATTCTGGCCCTGACCTGCGAAGCTGAAGCCAGCGAGCGAGAAGATGCCTTGGACGTTGTCACCTTCTTCCGTCTGATAATAGTCGACGACTTCATCCATGACGGACATGGTGCGCTCAAGGCTGGCGTTTGCCGGCAATTGAGCAAGGGTGAAGTAGTTGCCCTGATCCTCATCGGGAAGGAAGGAACTGGGGATACGCGCAAACGCCAGGCCCGTCAGGGCGACAATGATAGCGAAGACGCCAAGCATTATGAGGCGCCGTCTGAGGATGCGGTTCACGACCGCTTCATAGCCAATGGTCAGCTTGTCAAAGCCGGAATTGAACATTTCCGCCGGCTTGCCCAGCCAAGAGCTTTTCGTATCGCTCTTGGGCTTCAGGATGCTTGCGCAGAGCGCTGGGGACAGGACGACTGCGATAAACACTGACAGCGCCATGGCGGAGACGATGGTTACCGAGAATTGGCGATAGATGATGCCAGCCGAGCCCGGGAAGAAGGCCATGGGGACAAACACAGCAGACAGAACCACGGCGATACCGACAAGGGCACCAATGATCTGTTCCATCGAGCGGATCGTCGCCTCGCGGGGTGGTAGATTCTCGTCATGCATCACACGCTCAACGTTCTCCACAACAACGATCGCGTCATCCACCAGCAGGCCGATGGCGAGCACCATGGCGAACATGGTCAGCGTATTGATCGACATCCCCATGATCAGCAGCACGGCAAATGTACCGAGCAGCACGACCGGAACAGCAATCAACGGAATGAAGGATGCGCGGAAGCTTTGCAGGAAGACCAGGATCACGAGGAAGACCAGAATGATGGCTTCAAACAGGGTCTTCTGTACTTCGTGAATGGACGTCTCGATAAAGGGGGTGGAGTCTACCGGGAAGGCATACTCGATGTCTTCCGGGAAGTCCTTCGACATCTCTTCGACAGTGTGTTTCACCAATTCGGCTGTGTCCAGGGCGTTAGCCCCGGTCGCAAGGGAGACAGCAAAACCAGTAGCCGGCATGCCGTTATATTTCGAGATGAACTCGTAATTCTCAGCGCCCATCTCAACCTTTGCAACATCTTCAAGACGGACAGAGCCGCCTTCGGGTGTCGTGCGGATCAACAGGTTACGGAATTCTTCCGGCGTTGAGAGAAGGGATTGCAGCGTGATCGTGACGTTGATTTCCTGACCTTCCACAGAGGGCGCACCACCGAGGGAGCCTGAGGAAATCTGTGCGTTCTGTGCCTTGATCGCATTCACGATGTCAGAAGGCATCAATTTGTACTCGACCAGCTTTTCAGGCTCCAGCCAGACCCGCATGGCATAACGTGAGCCGAATGCCTCAACCCGGCCGACACCATTTAGGCGGCTGACGGTATCGTAAATATTGGAGCGGACATAATCCCCCAGATCGGTCTGGTCATATGTTCCGTTCGGAGAATAGAGCGCGGTGATCAGCAGAAAGCCATTGCTGGCCTTGCTGACGGTCACGCCTTGCCGCTGCACCTGTTCAGGAAGGAAAGGCGTCGCGAGGGACAGTTTGTTCTGAACCTGTACCTGTGCAATGTCCGGGTCTGTACCTGGCTTGAAAGAGAGGTTGATTGTGGCAGAGCCGTTCGAGCTGCTGGTCGACGTGATGTAATCGAGTCCATCAAGACCGGTCAGCTGTTGCTCGATAACCTGCGTGACGGAGTTTTCAACTGCCTTGGCAGATGCCCCCGGGTAGTTGCCCATGATGCTGATCGTCGTCGGGGCAACATCCGGATACTGCGAAACCGGAAGCGTTCGCAGGGCCAGGCCGCCTGCAAGCATAATGAGGATTGCAATCACCCAGGCAAATACCGGGCGATCAATGAAGAACTTTGCCATTTGAAACTTCCGTAGGTCTTATTTCGAGCCGCCGCGGGCATCCTGGGATGCGGACAGCTTGCTGGCTTCGGAGATAGGCGTGACTTTCATGCCGGGACGGATGGACTGCAGATTGGATACAGCGATCTTCTCACCTGGCTTCAGGCCGGATGTGACGATCCAGGAATTGTCCATCTGTTCGGCAATCTCGATCACGCGCTGTTCCAGCGTGCCATCGTCTTTCACGATCATCACGGTTGCCTGACCGGTGGCGGATCTTGAGACAACAGACTGCGGCAGAAGGAATACGCCCTCATAGTTGCCAGCGGAGAAGTTGGCTCTCACGAACATGCCCGGCAGAATGATGCCGTCAGGGTTGGGTACCACGACGCGAACGGCGACGGTGCCAGCGCTCTCATCAACGTTCACTTCGCTGAACTCGAGGTCGCCCACGAGGCCGTTTGTGTCATTGTCACTCAGCAGGATATTGACCGGAATGGTGCGTTTCTCAGTGGTCGCAATCTCTCCGGATGCCATCTGCTGGCGCCAGTTCAGGATGCGGGAGCTTGAAACTGTCAGGTCGACATAGACCGGATCGAGTTGCAGCACACGCGCCAGAGGCTCGGCCTGGTTCTGTGTGACCAGCGCGCCCTGCGTGACAGAAGAGCGGCCGATTGTGCCGGTGATTGGTGAGGTGATCTTGGTGCGAGCCAGATCAATCCGCGTGCGATCAAGGGCGGCTTTTTGCATGGAAATGTCAGCTTCAGCCTGACGTGCGGATGCGACCGCCTGGTCATATTCCTGCTGGCTGACTGCGTTGATCTCTGCAAGGCGCTTGTAGCGATTGGCGGTTTCCCGCGCCACATCTGCGGTTGCCTGGGCACGTTCCAGCGAGGCTTCTGCGCTGCGTGCCGCAGCGGCGTATTCGGCCGCATCGATCTGGTAGAGCGCTTGTCCTTTCTGAACAACGTCGCCTTCCTTGAAAAGGCGTTCCTTGATGAGGCCGGTCACCTGAGGACGAATTTCGGCTTCAGTATAGGCGCGTGCGCGGCCCGACAGCTCGATCGTGTTGGGCACGCTCGTCAGCTCAGCTGTCATCGTCTCAACGCGAGGGGCAGCCTGTTGCTGACTCATGTCGGTTGCTGGGGCGTCATTTCCACACGCCGCAAGCAGCAGTGAGGTGGCCACAACCAGCGCCGAAAGGGTTTGTGTTGGTATGCGCATGAAAGTTCCTTGACGGCTGACCAGCCCGCAGGCTATGCAAATTATAGAATGAGCGCTCTATCTAATGGTGCGTCGCAGCAAGTCAAGGATCAGGTGCACGAAATTATGGGTGGGAAACGTTAATGGGTCAGATTTTGGGAACAAGGATGAGCGCAAAACGCGAAACGCGCATCGCATCCATACTCGATTGCGCTGAAAAGAACTTTGTTGAGAAGGGGTTCCATGGGGCCGGAATCTCCGGAATTGCACGCGATTGTGGCATCAGCGTTGGCCATCTGTATCACTATTTTCCTTCAAAGGAGTCACTGGTCGAGGCCGTAACTAAACGCGAACTTACCCGCCAGCTTGAGCGCATGCGGGAGTTTGAGAATGATACGCCGCAGATGGTTCAGGAAGGGATCGTAAGCACGATTTCTGACATCATCATGCGTAAGGAAGACCCTTTCCGAACCGTTCTGAACTTCGAAATTCTCGCCGAAGCGCAGCGAAATCCCTCTGTTGCTGACATTCTACAGAACCATGACGCCGTGATGCGTCAGGAATTTAGCGCCATTCTGGCACGAGCCGGACTCGATTCCATCCAGCTGCGCACCGAGCTTCTCTTCACTATGTTCTCCGGGCTTCCTGCGCGGGCCTTGCGACATCCTGAGCAGGAGCGGGCCACATTCCTGGAGACCATGAAGCCTGTCCTGGAAAGCATTCTGGGAGATTGTTGGGATGATAACCCCAAGAAACCGAAATAAAATACCCTGTATTTTCCCTCCGGCGACATTTTTACCCCGAATAAGCCTGACAAAGCGGTAAGTCTGCGCTACCCGGTTTTCATGGTAGTTTCACCATGAAACCTGCTACCGGGAAGCCATGACACAAGATACGACACAGCATCTCAAATCGATTGAGCAGCGCCTGCTTTGGCTGTCTGCCTGGATTGTTCATAACGCCAACCATTTGCGTGCCAAATCCGATGGCGACGTCAAAGTTGGCGGCCACCAGGCCTCCTGCGCCTCGATGGTCTCGATCATGACGGCGCTGTATTTCCATGAGCTGAAACCGGAAGACCGTGTCGCTGTGAAGCCGCACGCCTCGCCTGTCTTTCACGCGATGCAGTACATGATGGGCAATCAGACGCGCGAGAAGCTGGAGAATTTTCGCGGCCTCGGCGGCGCGCAATCCTATCCCAGCCGCACCAAGGATGTGGATGATGTAGATTTCTCCACCGGCTCTGTCGGCCTTGGCGTGGCGATCACGGCTTTTGCCTCCCTGATGCAAGACTATCTGGAGGCCAAGACATGGGCGGGCGACACGCCGCTCGGCCGGATGATCGCGCTGGTTGGTGATGCAGAGCTGGATGAGGGCAATGTCTATGAGTGCCTTCAGGAAGGCTGGAAGCATGGCCTGCGCAATACATGGTGGATCATCGACTATAACCGCCAAAGCCTGGACGGGGTTGTCCGCGAAGGGCTGTGGGAAAAGATCGACGCGATCTTCAAGGCATTTGGCTGGCGTACCGTCGTGTTGCGCCATGGCGTGCTGCAACGCGCGGCCTTTGAGGAGCCGGGCGGCGAGGCGCTGAAGCAGTGGATCCAGTCCTGTCCGAATGCAGATTATTCCGCGCTGACCTATCAGGGCGGCAAGGCATGGCGCAAACGCCTGATGGATGACATTGGCGATCAGGGCGATGTCACAGAGCTGTTGGAGACACGCTCCGATGATGAGCTGGCAGCGCTGATGAACAATCTGGGCGGTCAGTGCGTCGAGACGCTGATGGAGGCGTTCGACAGCATTCATGATGACCAGCCGACTGTGTTCCTGGCCTATACGATCAAGGGCTGGGGCACACCGCTTGCGGGGCACAAGGACAATCATGCCGGCCTGATGAACCCGGCGCAGATGGCCGACTTCCAGAAACGGATGGGCATTCCCGAAGGCCAGGAGTGGGAGCCGTTTGCCGCAGTGGATGATGCTGGAAGCCTTCAGGCTTTCATGGAAAAGGCGGAGTTCTTCTCAAAAGGCGCACGCCGCTATGAGGCGCCCATCGTCAAAAGCCCGGGGCCTGTCTTTCTGGATGACCGCGAACTTTCCACACAGGCGGGGTTTGGCAAGATCCTCGATGCGCTGGCGAAGACCGACAGCGAGCTGGCCGACCGTATCCTGACCACATCCCCCGATGTAACGGCCTCGACCAATCTCGGCCCTTGGGTAAACCGGCGCAGCCTATTTGCGCGGGATACGCGCGAGGACCGGTTTCGGGAAGAACGCATCCCCTCGACGCAGAAATGGCAGTTCTCTCCGGAAGGCCAGCATATTGAGCTGGGCATTGCAGAGATGAATCTGTTCCTGATGCTGGGCGCGGCGGGCCTTTCGCACAGCCTGTTCGGTGAACGGATCATTCCAATCGGAACCGTGTATGACCCCTTCGTGGCGCGCGGTCTGGATGCGATGAATTATGCCTGCTATCAGGATGCGCGCTTCATGATCGTGGGCACGCCGTCCGGCGTCACGCTGGCCCCGGAAGGCGGCGCGCACCAATCCATCGGAGCGCAGCTGATCGGCATGAGCCAGGACGGGCTTGTCTCATTCGAGCCGGCTTTTCTGGACGAATTGTCCATCATCATGGACTGGTCATTCGACTATCTGCAGCGCAGCGGCGAGGGCGATCCGGACGAGCGCACCTGGCTGCGCGACGAGACTGGCGGCTCGGTCTATCTGCGTCTGACGACGCGTCCTCTTGAGCAGCCGGGCGTGAAGGCGCGCGATGATGAAGAGTTCCGCCGCGGCGTGGTCGATGGCGGATACTGGCTGAGAGAGCCGGGCCCGAATTGCGAGATCATCATTGCTTATCAGGGCTGTGTTGCGCCCGAGGCGGTCGAGGCGGCAGGCCGGATCGGCAATGATCGCCGCGATATCGGCGTTCTCGCGATCACGTCTGCGGACAGGCTGAATTCGGGCTGGACGGCTGCGCGCCGCGCCCGCGCCCGAGGGCACACCTCCGCCATGAGCCAGATCGAACGCCTGATGGCAGACGTTCCGCGCGAAGCGACCCTGATCACGGTCACGGATGGGCATCCAGCCACCCTCGCCTGGATCGGGTCTGTCACGGGGCATCGCACGGTGCCGTTGGGCGTGGAACATTTTGGCCAGACCGGCACAATCTCTGATCTCTACCGCCACTTCATGATTGATGCAGACGCCATCGTAAACGCGGCGAACCATCTGTCAGTGGGCCGCCGTATTCGGCTCAGCGCTCAAAATATTTGACGCTTTCGGTTTTGTCTTTCTATTAGCCTGTATGTCTGACCATCAAGATCTGCTTATTGCCCTGCGCCAGATAACGCGGGCCATTGACCTTAACTCCAAACGCCTTGCCAAAACATCCGGGCTGACGGCGCCGCAATTGCTGGTGCTGCAGACCCTGGCGCGCTCCGGTTGGGACAAGCCGTCCGAGATTGCGCGGCAAATTCATCTGTCGCAGGCAACTGTCACGTCGATTGTCGACCGGCTGGAAGCGGCTGGGCTGGTGGAGCGCAAGCGCAATCAGGATGACCGGCGTGTGATCGATGTGGTGATTACCGAGCGTGGCCGGAAGAATCTTGCGGACGCACCAGAGCCGCTCCAGGAAGGTTTCCTGAAGCGGTTCGATGCGTTGGAGATGTGGGAAAAGACTCTCCTCGTTTCATCTGTGCAGAGACTTGCTGCCATGATGAACGCGGAGAGCCTGGATGCGGCGCCGATCCTTGAGGTGGGAGATCTCTCCCAGCCTGATTGATCAGGTGTCGGAAACTTCCACGAATGTCTCTTCTTTGGGGCTGTCCCAGAGAAGGTGGCGATCTTCCAGAATGATCAGGTTTTCCCGGCTGATGACTGTGCCGCCCGTCTGGTAACCCAGAAGGTCCTTGGGCGGCATTTCCGGGTGCCGTGCCAGAACCATTGTTTCCTCGGAAGAGAAATTGGTCATGCCGCGGGCGATCTCTTCACCATGCTCATCATAGACGTGGATCACGTCGCCCTTAACATATGGGCCCTGAATGGACTTGATGTCTTCGTGGCGAATGTGGTCGATCTCTTTTGAGAGCTTCTTAGCGACATCGTCACGGATCACGAGGCTGCCGGCAACTTGCAGGCGGTCTGTCAGCCAGGCTGCCCAGGCAGAGGCCGGTTTCGTATGCGCGATGCACTTGGTGTGCTTGCGCTGGCCGTAGAGGACAGATGATACCGGCTCTTCATGTTCGCCATTGGCGATCAGCGTGGTGCAGCCAGCATTCTGGGCCATGTTTGCGGCCTGCATCTTGGTGAGCATACCGCCGCTACCGAGACTGCTCGTGCCATCCGTCACGGCTATGTACTCGCTGACA
Source organism: Hyphomonas beringensis (assembly GCF_000682755.1). Taxonomy (GTDB): domain Bacteria; phylum Pseudomonadota; class Alphaproteobacteria; order Caulobacterales; family Hyphomonadaceae; genus Hyphomonas; species Hyphomonas beringensis. Next base: position 7,317 of record NZ_AWFF01000032.1, on the reverse strand, counting down.
TCTGAGACTTCCTCAACCAGTTGCGCACCTTCCTCTTCGGGATTGCGATCATACAGACCGTCAATGCAGGTGAGGATCACGAGATGATCCGCCTGGATCATCTGGGCAACTTTTGCGGCGAGGCGGTCATTGTCGCCAACGCGGATTTCCTCGGTCGTGATGGAGTCGTTCTCATTCACGATGGGCAGGATGTCGCCCTGGAGCAGTCGGTGGACCGTGTTCTTTGTGTTCAGGAAGCGCTTGCGCTCTTCCATGTCCTGCAGGGTCACCAGAACCTGGGCGATATCGAAGCCAAACTCATGAGCGACTTGCTTGTAGGCGTTCAGGAGAAGCGGCATGCCGCAGGCTGCAGCGGCCTGCTTATCCCGAAGTCCGGCGGTTTCAGGTTTTTCACCCAGCATGTTCAGGCCGAGGGCCACGGCGCCAGATGAGCAAAGAACGACTTCATATCCATCATTACGAAGTTTCGTGATGTCTTCGAGAAGTCGTTGTATGAATGCCCAGCGAGGCGTGAGAAGGTCAGGATTGGCGAGAAGGCTGGATCCGATTTTCACGACTATGCGTTTTTTAGCAGGCAAAATATGCTCCCGTAGTAGCTTAGGGGCGGACATAGGTAGATTTCCCACGGGATGCAAATGGTTAGCTTACAAAATACCCGCGGGTGTTGCTCATATACACGAATACCCCGAATTAACGGGACATATGGTAGCTTTTTGCTAACCGCCCAGGTCTCTGCCTGCAGTATATAATTTGAATTCTAAACAAATATTATTATGTGCCGACTCAGGAAAACAAAGAAAGGCTGAGCATGAAGATACTTCTTCTGGGTTGTGGAAAAATGGGCGGTGCCCTTCTGACGCAATGGGTAAAGGCGGTAGAGGCCGACTTCACCATTTTGGATCCGTTTCTGGATCAGCAGCCTGAGGGGGCGCGCCTCCTGAAGAAAGTAGAGGATCTCGGAGATGAGCAGTTTGATCTGCTGATCGTGGCGATCAAGCCGCAAATGATCGATGAAATCCTGCCAGCCTACAAGAATGTCTTGGCTTCAGATGGGGCGATTGCCTCTATCGCTGCAGGATGTTCGGTACAGCGCCTGAAGAAAGCGCTGCCAGGTTTTCCTGTTGTCCGCATCATGCCGAACCTGCCTTCTGCCATCGGAGCCGGGGTGGCAGGTCTTTATGCCAGTGAAGACGCTGGCAAGACGCATAAGGATGGCGTTCAAGAGCTTATGGAAGCTGCTGGCACCGCCGTTTGGGTTGGCGAAGAGGACATGCTGGACCGCGTAACGGCTGTCGCAGGCAGTGGCCCGGGCTATGTGTTTGAAATCGCGCGCGCCTATATCGAAGCTGCGCAGGAGCTTGGCTTCTCGGCCGAGCAAGCACGCGATCTCGTCATGGGCACATTGAATGGCTCTATCCAGATGGTTCTGGAAACCGGTGACGATCCGGAAAACCTGCGCAACTCTGTCACCAGCAAGAACGGCACGACCGAAGCGGGCCTGAACGCGCTGAATGGTGACGGCTCTCTGACCAAGCTCCTGAAATCAACGACGGAGGCTGCTTACAAGCGCGCTGTGGAGCTGCGCTGAGCGCCCCTACAATCAAGTAAAGGAAGAAACGTGACCACATTGGACTCCCGTTTAACCGCCTATATCGCCGGGCTTGGCTCGGATGCACAATCTGCTGCCAAGGCCCTGATGACGGCCACAACAGATCAAAAGAATGAAGCATTGCGCGCTGCGGCGGCGGCCTTGAGACAGGCCAAGTCAGAACTGCTGCAGGCCAATGCCGAAGATGTTGCCAGCGTCGGGGATTCCCGGCCGGACTCCTTCATTGACCGTCTCAAGCTGACCGATGAGCGTATTGAGGGCATTGCCTCTGCGATTGAACAGATTGCAGATCTGCCTGACCCTGTGGGCCGACTGCTTCATACGACAGACAGGCCCAACGGCCTGAAGATTGAACGCGTGGCTGTGCCGATTGGTGTGATCGGTATGATTTACGAGTCCCGTCCGAATGTTGGCGCGGATGCCAGCGCGCTATGTCTCAAATCCGGGAACGCAGTGATCCTGCGTGGTGGATCGGAAAGCGGCAATTCCACCCGCGTCATCGTCGAATGCATGCAGAAAGGCCTGCAAGCTGCTGGCCTTCCCGAGAAAGCAGTGCAGACTGTAGAGACGACAGACCGCGGCGCCGTGAAAGCGCTGCTCCATGCTGTTGATTATGTCGACCTGGTTATTCCGCGCGGCGGACGCGGCCTGGTCGAGCTGGTACGGGACGAGGCCAAGGTGCCGACCCTGCTTCACCTGGACGGCAATTGCCATTCCTACATTCACGCCGATGCCGACATCGACAAGGCGCTTGAGGTGGTGCGGAACGCGAAGCTGCGCCGTACTGGTGTTTGCGGCGCAACCGAGAGTATCGTGGTTGATCGCGCCATTGCCGAGGAGGTGTTGCCAAGACTGGTCGACGCCATGCATGGATGCGAACTGCGCGGGGATGCAGATGCGCGCGCGATTGAACCGCGCCTCGCTGAGGCCTCTGATGACGATTGGTCAACCGAGTATCTCGACGCCATCGCATCCGTGAAGCTGGTTGACGGGCTGGACGAGGCGATCGCTTTTGTCAGCAAGAACTCTTCTGGCCACACCGATGCGATCCTGACCGAAGACGTGGATGCCGCACGCCGATTCATGACCAGCATCGATAGCGCTGTGGTCATGCACAACGCCTCCACACAATTTTCGGATGGCGGAGAGTTCGGAATGGGGGCAGAAATTGGTATCGCCACGGGCAAAATGCACGCCCGAGGCCCAGTTGGCTTGGAGCAGTTGACGAGTTTTAAATATCTAGTGCACGGGGCGGGGCAAACGCGACCGTAGAGAAATTTGGTACAGGCGCCGTGTAACAGCGGCGCCGTTCATAAAATTTACGAGGATAGCGAGAACACTATGACGATCAGCCTTCCGGAAATGGTTTCCCTTGGCGCGTATTTTGTCCTGATGATGCTCATCGGGCTCTATGCGTACAAAGAGTCTACGAGCGATGTGTCTGAATACATGCTGGGTGGGCGTAACCTGCACCCGGCTGTGGGGGCATTGTCTGCAGGTGCCTCTGACATGAGTGGCTGGATGCTGATGGGGCTTCCAGGGGCCGTTTATGTCAGCGGCTTCTCAGCAGCATGGATCGCTGTCGGCCTGACCATCGGCGCTTATCTGAACTACCGGTTCGTGGCGCCGCGCCTCAGGGTCTATACCGAAATGGCCGATGACTCGATCACCATTCCGGATTTCTTCGAGAAACGCTTCCATGATGCGTCGCACGCACTCCGCACCATCTCCGCGCTGGTCATCATCATTTTCTTCACAGTCTATACCTCCTCCGGCATTGTGGCGGGCGGCAAGCTGTTTGAATCGGCCTTCGGGCTCAACTATCAGCTCGGCCTGTTCGTGACGGCTGGCGTTGTACTTGCTTATACCGTGGTCGGCGGCTTCCTCGCGGTCAGCCTGACGGACTTCGTTCAGGGCTGCATCATGTTCCTGGCGCTTATTGTCGTGCCGGTCATTGCGTTCGTCGTGGTTGGTGGCTGGAGCGGCATGCAGGAGGCGATCCTGCAATCGCCGCCCTATGTAGACCCTGTTACCGAGATAGCGGGGCCAACCCGAGACCACTTCTTCAATATGTGGCCGGAAGGCATGACCTTCCTGGGGCTCATCTCCCTGCTAGCCTGGGGGCTTGGCTATTTTGGCCAGCCTCACATCATCGTGCGTTTCATGGCGATCCGCTCGCTGAAGGACATCAAGACAGCCCGTATCATCGGGATGAGCTGGATGCTGGTGACCGTGATCGGTGCCGTGTTTGTCGGCGCGGTGGGCGTGGCCTATGTCAATCAGCATGATCTCGGCGCAGACCTGACGGATTCCGAGGCAATCTTCATTCTGCTGTCGCAGGTCGTCTTCCATCCGCTGGTTTCCGGCTTCCTTCTGGCGGCGATCCTGGCGGCAATCATGAGTACGATTTCGTCTCAGCTGCTGGTCTCTTCCAGCTCCATCACCGAAGACGTGTACAAGACCTTCTTCCGCCGCGAAGCCTCGCAGACGGAACTCGTGACGATTGGCCGGATTGCGACCGTTGTGGTCAGCCTTGTGGCGATTGCACTCGCCTTCAACCCGAACAGCAACATTCTGGATCTGGTCTCCAATGCGTGGGCCGGCTTCGGTTCTGCCTTTGGCCCGATCATTCTGCTCAGCCTGTTCTGGCGTCACCTGACGCGGGATGGCGCGTTGGCCGGCATGATCGTTGGTGCGGTAACGGTTCTGATCTGGCTCTACGTGCCGATCATTCCGGGTGAAGAGGGCGCGCAGCCCCTCGAATCCATTGTTTACGCAATGATCCCGGGCTTCTTCCTGTCTGGTCTGGCAGCCTATCTGGTCAGCAAGTTTGGCCGCGATGTGAAGCCGAAAGTGGCAGGCCGGTTTGACGAGATGTCGACCCATATGGCCGAAAACCAATAGATCGGATCTCCGTTTTCGATCGGAGGCCGTGACAGGCGATAGCTAAGGCGTTACATAATGATAACGCAAACATTTAGGGTGGAGGACACAGAATCCTCCCCCTTTTAGCTATCAGGTCATCGGGTTGAAAAATTTTATAAAGCGCGTCGCAGCAGCATTCTGCCTGCTCGTCTCCGGTCTTTTCCAGCACGCTGTCGCAGAAGACGGATATGAGCTCTGGCTCCGGTATGAGAGACTGGATCAGGTTCCCAAGGCGGCGCCGCACAGCGTCGTTGCTGCCTGTTCTGATGTCTCGCCCACTCTGGATGCGGCGCTTTCCGAAATCTCCCGTGCCAGCGCGTCCATGCTTGGTCAGCCGCTGAAGCAGAGTGGCAAGATCAGCCGCAACGCGCTGGTCCTGGCCAGTGGTGCATGTGGCACAAGCCTTCCCGATGGCGCACTGCCCACAGTAGATCAGGTGGGGCCGGAAGGTTATGTGCTTCAGTCCACGCGCATCAATGGAAAGCCGGTGACGCTGATTGCGGCGCAGTCTGATGCTGGCGTCCTGTATGGCGTGTTCGATTATCTGCGCCGGATGTCGTCTGGGGATGCAGTCGCGGATCTAGACGTCACTTCCCGGCCGAAGACAAAGCTGCGCTTGCTCAATCACTGGGACAATCTCGACCGCCATGTCGAGCGCGGCTATTCAGGTCAGTCGATCTGGGACTGGCATCGCCTGCCGGGCTATGTCGATCCGCGCTATACGGACTATGCCCGCGCCAATGCGTCTATCGGTATCAATGGCACCTCGCTGACCAATGTGAACTCTGATGCCACCGTGCTGACACCTCCATATCTTGAGAAGGTCGCCGCGATTGCCAATGTGCTGAGGCCCTACGGTATCAAGGTGTATCTGACGGCGCGCTTTTCTGCGCCGATGGAACTGGGTGGGCTCCCCACAGCCGACCCGCTGGATCCGGCAGTTCAGGCCTGGTGGCAGGCCAAGACAGATGAGATCTATGACTATGTGCCGGACTTTGGCGGCTTTCTCGTCAAGGCTAATTCCGAAGGCCAGCCTGGCCCTCAGGACTATGGCCGCAGCCATGCTGAAGGCGCCAACATGCTTGCCAGGGCCGTTGCTCCGCATGGGGGTGTCGTCATGTGGCGCGCCTTTGTCTATTCTGCGGAGGAGCCGGAAGACCGGGTGAAGCAGGCCTATACGGAATTCGTACCACTGGATGGTCAGTTTGCTGACAATGTGCTGGTGCAGGTGAAGAATGGCCCGCTGGATTTTCAGCCACGCGAGCCTTTCCATCCGCTGTTCGGCGCCATGCCGGAAACGCCGCTGATGATCGAGTTGCAAATTACCAAGGAATATCTCGGCTTTTCCACGCATCTCGCCTATCTCGGTACGCTGTGGGAGGAGGTCCTCTCTGCGGATACCCATGCCGAAGGTGAGGGCACGACGGTCGCCTCTGTGGTTGATGGCGAGGCGCATGACTATGCCTATACCGGCATGGCCGGCGTTTCGAATATCGGGACGGATCGCAACTGGGCAGGCTCCATCTTTGACCAGGCCAACTGGTATGCCTTTGGCCGCCTTGCCTGGAACCCGGACGCGTCTGCAGAAGACATTGCGCGCGAATGGGTAAAGCAGACGTTCAGCCGCAAGCCGGAGATTGTGAATGAGATCACCGCCATAATGATGAAGTCCCGCGAGGCGGTGGTCGACTATATGACCCCGCTGGGGCTGACCCATTTGATGGGGACCGGCCACCATTATGGGCCCGCCCCGTGGGTGGATGATCTCGGGCGCGCCGACTGGACACCCTATTATTATCACAAGGCGACGAGGGACGGCATCGGCTTTGATCGCACGGAAAACGGCTCTGACGCCGTGGACCAATATGCCGGTCCGATTGCGCAGGAATGGGCGAGCCTGGACACGGTGCCAGACAATTTGTTGCTCTGGTTCCACCATGTGCCGTGGGATTATGAGATGCGGGATGGAAGCACACTCTGGCAGTCCCTTGTGGCGCATTACTCAAGAGGCATCGCGACCGTGGAAGAAATGCAGGCTGAATGGGCGAGCCTCAAAGGGCAGATCGACCCCGAGCGCTTCAACCAGGTGACGGACTATCTGAAGATCCAGCATGAAGAGGCGCAATGGTGGCGGGATGCCTCCATCGCCTACTGGCAGAGCATCAACGATTTGCCCCTGCCGGAGGGCGAGGCCCCGCCGCCACATGACCTGGAGTATTACAAGAGCCTCTCTTTCCCGAATGCGCCGGGGCAGGGCGAATAGAGCCAGCCTGTCAGCCCATTTCGGTGACATCCGGCAAGAGGCGAAGGCCATCCCGGGAGATTGTATTTTACCAGCAAATTCGCAGTCATTGTCTGCGATATTGTCCATTTACCTGAATTTACGCGCGCTGTAGGCTTTCGTTAAAATCACAGGGAGCGATCTATGCGCGAAGTGCATCACTTCATTGGCGGACAGTCTTTTTCAGGGACATCCGGCCGGTTCGGCGACATCTATAATCCGAACACCGGAGAGGTGCAGGCGCGTGTTTCCCTGGCGACCGATGCGGAACTCGGCGATGCGGTGGCGAATGCCGCGGCGGCTTTCCCGGCCTGGTCGATGACGAACCCTCAGCGCCGGGCGCGCGTGATGTTCGAGTTCAAGCGCCTGCTGGAAGCCAATATCGACGAGCTGGCCGAGCTGCTCTCCTCCGAGCATGGAAAAGTGGTCGCGGATTCGCGCGGCGACGTGCAGCGCGGCATCGACGTGGTCGAGTTTGCCTGTGGCATCCCGCACCTGCAGA
>NZ_AWFF01000031.1 GCF_000682755.1 Hyphomonas beringensis | reverse complement strand
AGACATTGTACAGCATCTTCGCCACCGGCTCGCCATCCTTGGTGCCGCGTGCGATGATGCCAATGGAGGTCTTGCCGGTATAACCTTCGGCCAGAGAGCTAGGCGGCGGCAGCAAATCCTTCAGGAATTCCATCGGGATGACGTCCATCCCCTTGTGCTTGATCGGTTCCAGGCCGATCAGGCCGATGGATTTGAACACTTCCAGATGCTTGATGTATTCGGCGCCAAAGGTCATCCAGAAGCGGATCTGCTTCAGGCCCTTGATGTGCTTGACTAGGCTTTCCTCTTCCTCGTGATAGATGAGGTATGAGGCTTTCGGGCCGACTTCCGGATAGTCGATCATCGTCTTGATCGACAGGGCGGGGATCTCGATCCACTCGCCGTCTTTCCAGTATTTGCCGTCCTGCGTCACTTCGCGAAGATTGATCTCCGGGTTGAAGTTCGTGGCGAAGGTCTTGCCATGGTCACCGGCATTGCAGTCGACAATGTCGATATATTCGATTTCGTCGAACAGGAATTCCTGGGCATAGGCGCAGAAAATGTTCGTTACGCCCGGATCGAACCCACAGCCCAGAATGGCGGTCAGGCCGGCCTGTTTGAACTTGTCCTGATAGGCCCACTGCCAGTGGTATTCGAACTTCGCGACATCGCGCGGTTCATAGTTTGCCGTGTCCATATAGTTGCAGCCTGCTTCCAGGCAGGCATCCATGATCGGCAGGTCCTGATAGGGCAGGGCCATGTTGATCAGCAGGTCCGGCTTCACCTTATTGATGAGGGCGACGACCTCTTCGACGTTGTCGGCGTCCACCTGGCTGATCTCGATCGGCGTTTTGCAGAGCGCGGCAACCTTCTCGCAGCTTTCGATGCGGCGCGAGGCGAGGTGGATGTGTTTGAATGTGTCGCGATCCATGGCGCATTTCTGTGCGACGACAGATCCGGCGGCACCGGCACCGATGATGAGGACATTGTCCATATTGCTTGAGTCTCCCTGACTGTCTGGGCGGCTGTTCTGCCCTGTGACATAGGGCAATCCCGGCCGGTTCGCCAGTCTGGAGATGAGACATGCCGCGACGCAGGAGGCGTGTTTCGGGGAGGAAACGGTGGGCACACATCCTGCGCCGCGACAATTCGGGGATCAGGCGGCTTTCAGGCCCGGATCGAGACGGCTGATTTCCTCGCGGAGCCAGCTGCGATGCTTTTCCAGCCGTGTGATCATGCTGATCGATGTTTCCGGCCGGCAGGTCAGTTCTTCACGCCAGGCTTCCAGCACGGTGACCTGATTTTTCAGCCAGCAAAGCATGGCAGTGTCATCCATCGGCAGGCACATGAGGCTCTCCATTTGATTTGCGAGTCATTCTCAAATTCTGTGTCTCACAGTCGAGTTGAGTTTGCAAGTCATTCTCAATTAGTTTTTTGTCATTTTCCGCACCCGCTCGTCCGGGCCCGGTCAAGCCGCGTCAGGGCCTATTTCGCCTTTTACTGGTGCTGCGGGCGAAAACGCGCTATGCCCCCGGGCTTCGCGAAGCCCCCATAGGGAGTAAGACTGCATGACCGAGAAGACGAGCCTGCGCCATTTCATTGACTTGTGGCATCTGGAATCCGCTGAACTGCGAGAGATTCTGGATATGGCCCATGCCATGAAGACAGCGCGTGCAGGCTGGCCGAAGGGCCGCGTCGATACCGGGGCGCCTCTGGAAGGGCACACGCTGGCGATGATCTTCGAGAAATCCTCCACGCGGACACGCTTCTCCTTCGACATGGGGATGCGCCAGCTAGGTGGCTCGTCCATCACGGCGACCTCCAGCGACATGCAGCTTGGCCGCGGCGAGACGGTGGAAGATACGGCCCGTGTCCTGTCGCGTTTTGTCGACGCGGTGATGATCCGCGCCAATGACCACTCCGATGTTGAGGCCTTCGCGGCCAATGCGACCGTGCCGGTCATCAATGGCCTGACGGACCGCTCGCACCCATGTCAGATCATGGCGGATTTGCAGACGCTGGAAGAGAACGGGCTGGAGCTGCGCGGCGCGCGGCTTGCCTGGGTGGGCGATGGCAACAATGTCTGCGCCAGCTTCATTCATGCGGCGGCGAAATTCGGCTTCTCCCTGGCGGTCGGCACGCCGGCCCGGTTCGCGCCGGACGATGAGGATCTCGACATCGCCCGCGAACTGCAGGGCAAGATCGACCTCTATGATACGGCGGAAGAAGCTGTTGCTGGTGCTGACGTTGTGATCGCGGACACGTTCGTCTCCATGGGCGATGCCGATGCCGAGCGCAGGCTGGAAGTTCTGGAACCCTATGCGGTGACGGAAGAACTGATGGAGCTGGCGAATGGCGGCGCGAAATTCCTGCACTGCCTGCCGGCCCACCGGGGTGAGGAAGTAGACGCGGAAGTCATCGATGGACCGCAAAGCCTTGTCTTCGACGAAGCCGAAAACCGCCTGCACGCCCAGAAGGCCGTGCTGCGCTGGTGTCTGGATAAGTAGCGTCTAGTCGCTGTCCTGCTGCACTTCGGCCAGGCCGAATGCGACGGGAATGGCCAGCGCGCTCATCACCGCCAGCAGGCCGATGACGGCGGCATTGCCCGCATATTCCGCGACAAGGCTGAAGCCCCCGCCCAGCACGAGCAGGCCCCCAATGATCGTGTTGGAGAGGGCGGTATAGGCCGCGCGGGTGTCCTGGCTGGCCATGTCAACGAGGTGCGTCGAGCGGCCAAGGCGCACGCCCTGATAGGCAATCATCAGCCCGAACAGCACCAGTGGCAGCGCCCAGACCTGCTCCAGCAGGCCGCTGAGATGCAGGCCCAGTGTCGCTGCCAGAGCAATCGTTGCCGCCGTGGCCGTCAGGATCAGCACTTTCCGGCTGGAGCGGTCCGCCAGCCGTCCCCAGACATAGGAGCTGACAAGGCCCGCCCCTGAAGAGGCGATGACCAGCAGGCCCAGCCCGCCGAACATCTGCCCGGCCTGATCCTTGTCTGTGCCAAGCGCCACCATGAAGGGCGGGGCGAGGGCGGTGGAGATCAACAGGCCGCGCGTCAGGATGAACCGGCGCAGCTGTTTGTCCTCAACCAGCAGCGAGAAATTGTCCTTGAAGGACTGAATCGGGTTGCCGCCGCCTTCTGTAGAGCCGGGATCCTCCTTCAGCGTGGTGAAAACCAGCGCCGCTGCGATCCAGAGCGCACCTGCCAGGAACAGGCCTGTCGCGACGATGTTCATCCGGTCAATCAGGCCGAGGCTGAGCAGGCCGCCATAGGCGAGCACCGCGGCTGCGCCAATCGTACTGGCCGCTCCGGTCGCCGTGCCCCGGCGCGATTTGGAGACCGTCTTGCCCAGCACATCCTTGTAGGTGACCGAACAGACAGACCGCGCAATCGCCAGCACGGCCAGTGCGCCGACGATGACAAAGCCAGCCGCGCGTCCCTCCAGCGTCAGGGCGGCAAGCCCGATACAGGCAGCCGAAAGCCCCTGCACGGTAGAGCCCACGGCCCATGCCCATTTGCGCTGGGGCAGCTGTCGCAGAGATGCCGCCGTGAACAGCTGCGGCAACAGCGCGCCAGCCTCTCGCACAGGCACCAGCAGGCCGATCATGAAGGCCGGGGCGCCCAGCGTTGTCAGCAGCCAGCTCAGCACCAGTTTCGGGTCAATCAACCCGTCCGAGATCTTGCTGGCCGACAGGCTGGTAATGTGTTTGAGGAAGTTTCCGGATTCCGCGTTGCATGCGCTTTCGGGGATATCCTTGCACACCCGGCCATCATCGCCGGAGGTGAGCATTTGCATGACGGTTTTACGCGTATTTTCAGACATGACGGGCTAAATAGCGCAGCCTGAAAAATCGGCAATGTTCACGATTGGGTGTCTGGCAGGCAAAAGCGCTGGAAGCGGGCCGCGAACGCGCTACACATCTGTATATGGCTGACACGAATTTTGTCCCCGCGAAGTTTTCCGATCCCGATGTGACTGCCAAGGGAGAGACCCGCGCCAGCGTTGGCTGGACGGGCCTGAAGACGCTGTGGCTGAACACCGGCACGCTCTGCAATATCGAGTGCGCGAACTGCTATATCGAAAGCTCTCCGACCAATGACCGGCTTGTCTATCTGACGCGTGCCGATGTGCGCCCCTTTCTGGAAGAGATCGACGGCACTGTTGAGATCGGCATTACCGGCGGAGAGCCGTTCATGTGCCCGGAAATCCTGGGCATCATGGAAGACGTGATGTCGCGCGGGCACAGCCTGCTGCTGCTGACCAATGCGATGCGCCCGATGATGCGCCCACGCCTGCAGCAGGGGCTTGAGGCGCTCGCCGCGCAATATGGCCCCCGTATGGTGCTGCGCGTCTCGCTCGATTCCCATGATCCGGCGATCCATGATGCAGAGCGGGGAGCAGGGGCCTTTGAGGAGGCCTGCAAGGGGCTCCGCTGGCTAGGTGAACGCGGCGTACAGGTCGCGCTGGCAGGCCGACAGGCCCTGAATGAGGATGATTCCACGGCGCGCGCCGCCTATGGCGCTCTGGCTGCTTCGCTGGGTCTGAAGCTAAACCCCGCCGACACGAAACACTTGGTTCTGTTCCCGGAAATGATCGCCCGCGATGATCCGCCAGAGATCACGACCGATTGCTGGGGCATTCTGGGCAAGTCGGCGGACGACATCATGTGCGCCAATCAGCGTATGGTGATCCGCCGCAAGGGCGCGGGCCGGGCCACGGTCACCGCCTGCACGCTGCTGGTGGATGACCCGGCCTTCGAATTGGGGGAGACCCTGGCCGAGGCGACAGCCGATCCGGTGAAGCTGAACCATCCCTGGTGCGCCAGCTTCTGTGTCCTAGGCGGCGGCAGCTGTTCGGCCTAGCTGCCGGGCTTGGCATACCCACCTCTTGCGATAGGGGCGGGGCGCTGCCACATGGGGGCACCAATTCGAGGTATTTGCCATGTCCGACGCAGCCTATGCCGTCACCGATTTCGTCACGAACTTCCAGATCGTGGACCGTCCCGTTCGCGGGCGGGCCGTGCGCATGGGTCAGGGCAGCCTGTCGGGCATCCTTCGCCGCCACGACTACCCCACCAATCTGGCCCGCATCCTGGGTGAAGCGGTCACGCTGGCCACGCTGGTAGGTGCCTCGCTGAAATTCAATGGCCGCCTTCTGGTACAGGCCGAGGGCGATGGCCCGGTCTCCATGCTGGTCGGCGAATACCGTACCGATGGCGGCGTGCGTGGCTATGCGCGCTTTGATCCCGAGGCCTGGGCGCATCTGGACAAGGTGAACAAGGGCGCGGCCCCGCACATGCCCCAGCTGTTCGGCCCGAATGGCCGACTGGGCCTGATCATCATTCAGGACAATCCGTCGATCCAGCCCTATCAGGGCATTGTGCCGCTGGAAAAAGGCACCCTGTCTGAATGCGCGGAAGACTATTTCGCCATGTCCGAACAGGTGCCGACCCGGATCAAGCTGTCAGTGGCCGAGCTGGACCGCAAGGGCGAGCCTGGCGTCTGGGTCTCTGGCGGCATGATGGTGCAGAAGATTGCCAATGATGATGCGCGTGGAGATACCGATGATGCCTGGCGCGAAGCCGAGGCCCTGTTTGCGACGCTGACCGACGCCGAACTCGCCGATCCGGATCTGCCGATGCAGGATCTGCTGTTCCGCCTGTTCCACGAACGCGGCGTGACGATGGAGACCCCGCAGGCGCTGGACGATCGCTGTACCTGTAATCAGGACCGGTTGCTGGAGACGCTGCGCCAGATGCCGGACGAGTCCCTGAAGGAGATGGTCGAGCCGGATGGCACGCTGGCCATCGATTGTCAGTTCTGCAACCGGCACTATGCCATCCCGATTGAGGATGTGACCGGCAACCCGAACCAGGACTGATATGAAAAGCCCCTCACTTTCGAAAAGGTGAGGGGCTTTTTTCGGTCTTGCGGTTGGCAGGTGCCGCTTGGCCTTGCTTACTGGTCTTGTGTCAGGGCCATGATCTGCATGGCGAAATCAACATCGCCCTTGGCCATCGCCGTTTCGAAGAAGGTCTTCTTGTCCTTGCCGCGCGGCTCCATGATATCTGCGCCATTATTGTGCAGCATGGTCAGCAGTTTCAGAGTCGGCTCGTAGTGGCGGCTGCTTGAAGGGTAGGAGACATAGTTCATCAGGCTTGCGCCGGTGTCATCCTTGGCTTTCGTATCTGCGCCAAGGGCAATCAAAAGTTTGATTCCTACCATTTCTTCCCGGTCTCCTCCCCATGTCGATAGGGACAGCATAAGTGGGGTCGCGCCTGGATTGATCGGTTTTTCTTTATGAGGGCCAAGTGTCCTCTCAATTTTGAGGGGGGCATCCACATCTGTGCCATAGGCAATCAGGGTGGCCATGATGTTGAGATATTTCTCAAGGCTCTGTTCTCTGTGGCGATGAGCTCCGCGCCACGCGCAGTGATGCAATGGGGTAAATCCATAATCATCATAGAAGTTGACATCGACACCTTCCTCCACGACCAACTTTTGGGTCGTCATAAATCCGATATCGGTGCCCCAGCACACATATGATATGGGACGGCGGCCATTCTCGGTTTCGGCATTCAAGTCGAAATTGCCACTCAGAAGATACTCGGTAACGTAACTGTCGGGGTTGCAATCGCCATCACTGGACTGGGAATAGGAAGGTATATGGCAGCTTGTGTAGCTGATCGTACCTGGCCCGTAGAGGTAATAGGGCAAGGGCTTCCCGGTTGACAGGTTTTCGGGGTCAACAAGGCCCTGGCCAATGTAGAAATTCGCTTTTTCAAAATCTCTTTGCAGCACGAACTTGATAAACTGGCTTTCATTATCGTCCAGGTATTTGGCTTGTGCGTGAGCACTGGCTTGTGTCGCGAAAGCGAGCGTTGCAGCGGCGATAGCCAGACGGATGGCTGATTTCATTTGGATGCCTCCCCCATTTTCAAATTTCCGGTCGCGGTCCCTGTCCGCTGGGAAAAACCGTGACCCATTCAAACGCGATGAGAACCGGTCACACACCCGGCCCATAAGCACTCATACGAACTGCAACATTAACAAAAAGCAACAACAAGCTTTACGATCAGGCGTGCCGTCGGCCAGAGTGCCTGCTGCAGATGTAGGTCATTGCGTACGGGCGCGTGCGCTGGCAGAGGGGAAGGCATGAATTTCAAATGGCTTCCCAATGCGCTGACCATAGCGCGGTGCGTTTTTGCCGGCCTCTTGCTGCTCGGCTTCTGGCAGGCGCTGAGCCTGGACCCGGCCGAGGCGGGCCTCAGCGCGGACGATTCCGCCGTGCGCACGACGCTGCAACAGCTGTGGTACCAGTTTGCCTTTCTGGCCTTCCTCTCCGGCGCACTGACGGACTTTCTGGATGGCTGGCTGGCACGGCAGCTGGATGCGCATAGCCGGTTCGGCGTCTGGCTGGACCCGATTGCCGACAAGCTGTTGATTGCGGCGGCGCTGATCTGCCTGTCGATCCAGTTCCGCAGCTGGCTGATCTATATTCCGGCGGCGATGATCATTGCGCGGGATGTGTTCATCACCTGGTTCCGGGCGACGCCCAAGGGAAGCGCCGTGATCGTGCCGTCCAATATGGCGAAGTGGAAAACCGGGTTCGAGATGGCGGCGATTATCGGCATGATGCTGCCACTGGCCATCTTTGCGCCAGACCCGCAGCGTCTTCAGGGTGAAGAGGTGTCGCTGGCCGTTCTGGCCATCGTGTTTGCCGTGGTGGGCCTGCTCTGGGTGGCGGCGATCCTGTCCTGGCAGACGGCCTGGCAATACATGAAGGCTGCGCTGCGCCCGAAGGGCTGAGGCCTGTCTCCCAATCCGAAGACCGCAAAAAAGAACGCTGGCAGCCCAGGGGTAAGGCAACCAGCGTTCCAGCTATCGCTTCCGGAAGCTTGGCAAGGGGGAACAAGCCCGCGGAAAAGTCGTCTGATGGAGGGTCAGGAGAGAAGAACTGTCCCACCACCGCGATTCGAAATGCCCGGCGATTACAAAAGTTCCCGCGAAATTTTGCGGCGTCATTGAGGCTGCATTTCCATGATTTCTCCGGAAGTCAGCCCGCGTTCGGACTCAATCGCGGGCGACAAGGGAAGCATGAGAACACGTGCGACCCCCACGATGAAGCTTGTGACTGTGCTGCTGGCGGCGCTGTTGTTCCTGTGCCTGCCGGCTTTCCTGGCAATGGCCGGAGCCTGATCCTAGGGTTTTTGCCCGCCCCAATAGGGGGAAGGCGCCGCGCCGCGATAGACTTCTTCCAGACGTAGCCTTGTGCCTTGTGTCGTGCCCTCCGGCAGGTCAGCTGGCGAGCACCAGCGCGCCTCGGCAATCTCGCCATGGGCTGTGGCCTTGCCTGCCTGCCAGATATCGGGCGTCACATGGTAGACAATCACATGATCATTCGGGAAGGAGACGTGATTGGAATAGATTCCGATCAGGCGCGGCGGCCCGGTCAGGATGATGCCGCCTTCTTCCAGAATCTCACGGCGCAGAGCCTCCTCGCAGGGCTCGGCCCGCTCAACCCCGCCGCCCGGCATGTGCCAGCCGCCAATATAGGTGTGGCGCACCAGAAGAATGTCGCCCTTCTCATTCTCCACCAGAGCCCGCACGCCCAGCGTCATCGGGCGTATCAGGCGGGCATAGACATGAAACAGGCGGGTTCTCAAGGAAGGCATTCGGACTCCCCTCATAGGGTAAATTATTGCCGGAATGAGGCATATATCTCAGCAGGATGTAAAATTTTCCTGCCGTTTAACTCTCGCCAAGCTGCGCAACGCGCGCTATGGGATGGCGAAAGCATGGAAATGCGAGAGAGAACAACAGCGAGACGGCGCCATGATCCATCCTTCCCTGATTGCCATTGCCGCGATTGTGATCGTGTTCGGCATCCTGAATTTCATTGAATACAAGCGCCTGGACTAGGAGTTTTCCTGGTAAATGCCTGATCTTACCCTGATCGCCGCCCTGATCGGGGGGCTCGTTATCATGGCGTTTGCAGGGGATTTCCTTGTGAACGGCGCGGTGGCGATTGCCAGGCGCCTTGGTGTTTCCCCCCTGATCGCAGGCATATTCATTGTCGGCTTCGGCACATCTGCGCCGGAGATGATCGTATCGCTGAACGCTGCGCTGGAAGACCGCGCAGGGCTCGCGATCGGCAATATTGTCGGCTCCAACATTGCAAACATTTTCCTCGTGCTGGGCGTGCCCGCGCTGATCATGCCGTTTGCCGCGGGCGGCAGCGGGCAGGGCCGGGCCCTGATCGCCATGCTGGTGGCGACGGCCGTCTGGATATGCGTAACCGGCTGGTCCACGCTGACCCCGCTGACCGGCATCTTGTTCCTGATGATCCTGCTCGGCTATTGCGGCGTGACGCTGATCCAGGCGCGCCGGGCGGTGGCGAGCGGGGAAGACCCCGGCGTGGAACTGGAAGAGGCCCCGCATATCAGCGTCGCCCGCGCGCTGGCCTATGTGCCGCTGGGCATTGGCGGCCTGGTGCTGGGCGCGCATCTGATCATTGCTGGCGGCGTCGGTATCGCGACCTTTTACAATGTGCCCCAGGAATGGATTGGCCTGACCCTGCTGGCCATTGGCACTTCGCTGCCAGAGATTGGCGCGGCCATTGCGGCCGCCATGCGCCGGCATGGCGAAGTGGCCATCGGCAACGTACTCGGCTCCAATATTTTCAATATTCTGGGCGCGGGCGGCATCATCTCCTTCTTCGGGCCGATTGAGATTGCGCCCACTTTCACGCAGTATGACCACTGGGTCATGGCCTTCGCCGCATTGCTGATCGGTGTCTTCATCATGACCCATGCGCGCCTTGGCCGCCTGATGGGAGTTCTGATGCTGCTGATCTATGCCCTCTATATCTATGGTCTGATCAGCAGGTTCAATTTGCTGGGCCTGGTCCAGCCCTCTGCGGCATGACCCCCGGCGCCGCGCTTGTCACCGGGGCCGGCAAACGGCTGGGCCGTGCCATGGCCGAAGCGTTGGGCGCCGATGGCTGGCATGTGATTGTCCATTACAACAGCTCAGCTGACGGGGCCGAAGAGACTGCCGCCGCGATCCGCGACGCCGGCGGAGAGGCGATCACGCTGCAGGCCGACCTGACCGATGAGGCCGAGACCGGAGACCTGATCCTGAAGGCGGCGGAAAAGCTCGGTCGGCCGGTGACGCTGCTGATCAATTCCGCATCCTTGTTTGAGGATGATACGGCCCTCACCCATACCCGCGAGGGATGGGACGCGCACATGAACGCCAATCTGCGCGCGCCAGTCCATCTGGCACAATGCCTGGCCGAGGCCCTGCCAAAGGGCGAGCGTGGCCTGGTCATCAACATGCTGGACCAGCGGGTCTGGAAGCTGACCCCGCAATTCTTCACCTACACGCTGTCCAAGGCCGCGCTGTGGCAGGCAACGCAGACACTGGCGCAGGCACTGGCGCCGACTGTGCGCGTCAATGCCATCGGGCCGGGGCCGACACTTCGCTCAAAACATCAGAGTGAGGAAGAGTTCGCCGCCGAAACGCGCGCGACGCTGACGGGGGAGGGGTCCAGCCCCGAAGAGATCGTGAACGCCATGCGCTATCTGATCTCCGCGCGCAGCGTGACCGGACAGATGATTGCCAGCGATGGCGGGCAGCATCTGATGTGGCAAACCCCGGATACGCAGGTCTGAATGAATTTCTCTTCCGATACGTCCGCCCCGGCGCACCCATCTGTTCTGGAGGCGCTTGCCGCCGCCAATACAGGACTGGAGGCGAGCTATGGCAATGATGCGATCACCCTGCGACTGAGACAGCGTCTGGCCGATGTGTTTGGCACGGATGATTTCGATTACTGGATGACGGCGTCCGGCACGGCGTCAAATGCGCTGGCGCTGTCATGCTTCTGCCCACCGACCGGCGCGGTGCTGTGCCATGCCGGCGCGCATATTGCGGTGGATGAGCGCGGCGCGCCGGAATTCTTTTCCGGCGGTGGTAAGCTGCAGCTGCTGCGCGGGCCTGATGGCAAGATCGGCAGCGAGCAGCTGGACGAGGCATTGGCGCGCATCAATCATGACTTTGTGCATGAGACGCCGGCGCATGTCCTGTCCCTGACAAATCTGACTGAGAACGGCACCGCCTACACGGTTGCTCAGGTGGCGGACTATGCGGAGCGGGCCCATGCGAAGGGCCTGAGTGTGCATATGGATGGCGCACGCCTTGGCAATGCATTGGCCGCCACGCGTGCCGCCCCCGCAGAGATGACCTGGAAGGCCGGTATTGATGTGCTGACCTTCGGCCTGACCAAGACCGGCGCGATCGGCTGCGAGATCATCCTTCTGTTTGGCAAGGCGCGCGAGAAAAAGCGGGAGCTGGAAGCGCGCGCAAAACGCTCCGGTCACATGCCGCCCAAGATGCGCTTCATCGCGGCGCAAGCCGAGGCGATGCTGAAAGACGATCTCTGGATGAAGCTGGCAATGCAGGCCAATCAGGCCGCGCGCCGACTGGCAGACGGGCTGCAAAGCCAGGGCGTGGAGCTGGCCTTTGCGCCGGAGGGCAATGAAGTGTTTGCGCTGCTCTCTGACGATCAGGTCGCCCGTCTGCGTGCTGCCGGGGCCGTGTTCTATCCCTGGATGGGCGGCAGCCAGCGGCTGGTTTGCAGCTGGACCACGCAGGCTGAAGAGGTCGACGCGCTGCTGAGCGCCCTGAAAGCCTAGCGGGACGTGGCCGTCTGCGCCGTGAAGGGCGCATTTTCCCGGGTGTGAGAAGGTTTTTGCGTCTGATTGCTGGACTGACACGGCGGCGCACGGCAGACAGGGGCTAGCAGTCTTCACGGGAAGGGGTGACGTCATGACCATTCGCTTGCGTTCTGCAATGCTTGCAGCGTTTCTTGCCACATCGAGTGTCGCGGGATGCTCCAGTGCCTATTACGGCACGATGGAACAATTCGGCTATCAGAAGCGCGACCTGCTGGTCTCGCGCGTGAATGAGGCTGCCGCGGCGCAGGAAGACGCGAAGGTCGAGTTCAATGACGCGCTGGAAGCTTTCCGCTCTGTCGTCGCGCTGGACGGGGGAGAGCTGGAAGCCTCCTATGACCGCCTGTCGAATACGTATGACCGGGCCGAGGACAAGGCCGAAAAGGTGCGCGCCCGCATCAAGAGCATGAAGATCGTGTCGCGCGATCTGTTCGTGGAATGGCGCAAGGAACTGGAAGAATATTCCGATCCTGAGCTGCGCCGCGTCTCGGCCCAGCAGCTGGAAGATACGCGCGAGCGCTATGGTATCCTGGTGAACAAGATGGACCAGGCTGCGGAATCCATGGACCCGGTTCTGGCCGTGTTCCATGACCGCGTATTGTTCCTGAAGCATAATCTGAATGCGCGGGCGATTGCGGCGCTCAGCAATGAGACGCGTGACATCGAGACCGATGTGGCCGACCTGATTGCTGAAATGGAGCGCTCGATTGCCGAGGCAGATGCCTTCATTCAGGAAATGACCGCAGGCCGGGTGTAGGCATTTTCCTGCGCGTGCAACGCCCGTGAAGGCGCTTCGTTTCCAGAGACTGAGTTTTCATCCGTAGAGAGATGGGTCAGGTGTCGGGTGGGGGCAGCATGTATCCCGCAGCCTTGGCGCTCATCACGGCAAAAGCCGGAACCCAGAACTGCGCGTTCATAGCCTGCTGTCCTGGGCCCCGGCTTTCGCCAGGGTGAGCGGAGATGAGGCCGCTGCCATCAAGCGCGGCGGTGAGCGCTTTCGACGGCTCCCACGCGATCGGATCTTTCTTCTTTGGTTCCAGCTGTCTCAGCCTGGCGAGGGCCGCGTCGAGTTCGGCCTCCGTCTTGCCAACATATAGCACGATGAGATCGCCGCGCCGGTTCACGGTATAACGGAACGGTACGCCCGGGCCCTTGATCGACCGGATATACATCCGCACCAAAATCAGCTGAACCCAGACCCAGAAACGGAAGTGCTCCATCTCTGGCGGCAGCTGGCAGGTGGGAGGGGCGAACAGACGATCCATGGCGCGTAGCCTATCGCGGGCGATGACTGTGTCGGATTCAGGTTTCGCCTGGCCAGTGATAACAACAGGTTCAGCGCAAAAGGGTGTGGGACAAGGCCGTCTCAGTCCCCCTTTGCGTCCATGTCAATCTGGCCCAGCAGGAAGCTCACACGCTCTGCCACGGGCACTTTCGGCAGCAGGACCGTGTCATAGCCATGGGCGGGATAGGCCGTCAGTAGACGGTCATATTCGGCGCGTGCCTCATCAAGGCCATGCTGGCGGCCAGTGTCTGTTTCATAAATCTCCGGCCAGGGCGGTGTGAGGAAGACCGTGCGGGCATAGCGGTATTGCCCGGCCAGCGGCGCGAGCTCGGCTGAGCCGGTCAAGTGATGCCAGGCGGTCAGGGCATCGATCAGGCTGCGGTCAAAGAAGACCGGGTCGGTCTGGGCGCGGGCGGCGTCATGATCAGCGCGGCGAAGTTCTATGACGCGCGTGAGGAAGGCGCGCATATCCTGCCAAGGCAGGGCGGAGCCGCCGCTTGCCTGTTCGGCCTCCACCACGCGGCGGCCGGGCTCGTCAATGGTGACATGGCCAAGATCCGCCAGCGCCGAAAGTAGCGTGGACTTTCCGCCGCCGGAGCAGCCGGAGAGGATGACAAAGTTTTCGATGGTCTGCTCCTGTGCTGGAAGATAGGATTGGAGAATGGGGGCGAGAGAGGCAACAGGTGCGATATGAGTTATGTGGATGGAATGCTTGCGGCGGTGCCAGAGGCCAAAAAGGCGGCTTATTTGGAGCATGCCCGCAAAGCGGCTGACTTGTTCAAGGAAGTGGGCGCTTTGTCTGTGGTCGAATGCTGGGGCGTGGACGTGCCGGAGGGCAAGCTGACCTCCATGCCGATGGCTGTGAAGCTGGAAGAGGGGGAGACGGTCGTGCTATCCTGGATCAGCTGGCCATCCAAGGAGGCGCGCGATGCGGCATGGGAAAAGCTGATGGCGGATGAGCGCATGGCCGGCATGGAGATGCCGTTCGATGGTTCACGGATGATCTTTGGTGGGTTTGACGTTGTACTGAATACCTGACCTGGTGGGCGGCAGTGTTGTGCAATGGTCTGATTAGCCGGCCGCGAGTCTGTTTGACTCTTCAATGCGCCCAGCGGCGAAGAGGATTGTGCCGAGCAGGAGCAGAACGCCACCCGCGCCAAGCGCAAAATAACTATAGACCGGATCTGGAGCCGTATTGCTGTAACGCGCATAGGCCGCCTCGAAATTGTCCCGCGGCGTGTCGCAGGACTGAACGACTTTCATGCACAGCTCAAGCTGGACGGCGGCTTTGTCGAAATCGAGCTTTGCCTCTTGGTATTGTCCGGTCCGAGAGAAAAGGAAAAGCCCCGCCGCGACCACGACAACAGATACCCAAATCATCGCCAATCCAGATTTCTTCACCCCATATCCTTTCGAGATAGTTGTCTTCAGAATGGCCCGTGGCAAATGGCAGGGCGCTTACCGAACTTATACTTTTGGTTGAGTGGCATCGCAACACACTTCTGGGCCGGCAAGCCAGGGAATTCGGGGACATGGCAAGCGTGAAGGCGCGCAGCGTCACCGGAGAAGCCTTCGCTTGCGCTTCAGGCCTTTTCTCCCTCAATTCGATCCTCGATCGAATTGCCGCGCTTTACGCGACCGGGAGAAAAGACCAGACGGCCTGTAAGCCGGGTTCTGTTCGTCCCCTTGCGGAGATCTGGCAGCCATTCCTCTGGGATGCCTGTTGCCAGGCACCTCACGCGACACACCCGGGGCGCGGGCGGAAAACGGCCCATATGCGCCCCCTATTCGGTCTTGCTCCGGGCGGGGTTTACCGTGCCAGTCCTGTCGCCAGGCCTGCGGTGGGCTCTTACTCCACCCTTTCACCCTTACCCCTTCGAGAAGGGGCGGTTTGCTTTCTGTGGCACTTTCCCTCGGCTCGCGCCGGGCGGCCGTTAGCCGTCGCCCTGTTTCCCTGGAGCCCGGACTTTCCTCCAACATGCCGTTACCAGCATGCCAGCGGCTGCCCGGCCGTCTGGTCTGGGGGCTGTATAGGGGAAAGTCGCGGGCCACGCCAGATGGAAGGCGCGTAAGGCCCTATCGCTCTATGGGGCGGAGCAAAATGTTTGTGATGATGGCATCCGTTTCCGCTTGCGGGCGCTGGCTGAGGCCCATGAGACGCTCAATGCGGCCGGACAGGATAAGATCCGCGAGGCCGTGCACCATGGCCCAGGAGGCGACGACATCCTTCATGGCCGCAGTGTCTGCATACGGGTCCGCGCCGACTTCGGCCTGCACCAGATCGACCAGCTTGCCGAACGCGGTGAGGGAGCTGGACGCGAAGGCCTCATCGGTCCGGTCAGGTTTTTCAGAGGAAAACATCAGGCGGAACAGGGCGGGATTCGCCGTGCCGAAATCGACATAGCCAAGGCCGATGGCGATCAGCTGGGATGTCGTATCCTTTGCGGCAGCGGCCTGGCGGGCTTCCTGTGCCGCGATCAGGCGGTCATAGCCGATGGCGGCAAGCGCTGTGAGCAGGCCCTTGGCATCCCCGAAATGATGAGCAGGCGCGCCATGGCTGACGCCTGCGCGCTTGGCAACGGCGCGCAGGGAGAAGGATTCTGTGCCGTTTTCTACGAGTTCTTCCTCCGCCGCCTTGAGCAGGGCCGGGCCAAGGTCTCCATGATGGTAGCGTTTTGAACTCGCGCGCGATGCAGAGGGGGATGAAGCTGTCATGTGGAGGATCATAGCATTAAACTTGACACTGTCTAGATGTGCCTGTAGGAGCAAATCTAGACAGTGACTAGATAGGCGAGACGATCATGATGAAATGGGTAATCAGGGGCCTGCTGGCCGTGGGGGTGATTGCGGTACTGGGGACGGTGTCGAGCTATCTGTTCGTCGACCGCGAACTGAACCGAATGTATGGCGCCTTTGTTGAGGTGGCCGAGCCGGAGCTTGAGGCCGAGGCGGCAGAGACCTATGCGCTGGTCAATGTGAGTGTGCTGGCGCCGGAGGCGGACCGTTTCATTCCTGACCAGTCCGTGATTGTCGAGGATGGCCTGATCCGATCAGTCGGGGCAGGGGAGGTGCCGCAAGGCATTCGCGCCATAGACGGTGAGGGCATGTATCTGGTGCCGGGCTTTACCGACTCGCATGTCCATTTGTGGGAAAGCGCCAATGATCTGTTGCTCTATATCGCCAATGGCGTGACACAGGTGCGCGAGATGAATGGCCAGCCGAACAATCTGGCCTGGAAGCGAGAGATCGAAGCGGGCCGGGTCGGGCCGGAGATTTTCGTCGTCGCGCCCCAATTTGCGACCTTTGTCGGCTTTCAAGGCGTGATGGTCGGCTGGACACAGCGCAAAACCATTGTTCGTAACCGGAAAGAAATAGAGCAGGCGGTCGCAGACTTTCAGGCGGCAGGCTATGACGCGGTGAAATCCAGCAGTTATCTGAGTCGGGAGAATTATGACCAGCTGAGCGAGGTTGCCGCCGAGGCCGGAATGCCGCTGGTCGGGCATATTCCGATGGCGACAGATCTGGATGCTGTATGGCGTGGCAGCGCGTCCGAGATTGCGCACATCGAAGAACTGGTCAAGCAGCTGGACAAGGAGTTTGGCGGCTATGGGCCAGACCAGGCAGAGGCGTTTTTGGAATTCGTTCGGGAGCGGAGCGATGATGTGGCCGCGCATCTGGTGCAGGAGGGTATCATGGTGACCTCCACGATGAGTTTGGTCGACAGCTTTCATCGCCAGAAATCCCATCTGAAGGATGTGCTGCAGGCCGCTGAACTGGAATATGAAAATCCGGGCATTGCCGAGGGCACGGTGATCACGTCGCGTGGCATGGGCTGGCTGCCGGAGGTGAATATCTATCGCTGGCCGGAAGGCATGGACGCGCGCCGCCAGGCCCGCAGCCTGGTCTACTGGAAGGCCTATGCCGAGGCGCAGCACATTCTATTCGAGGCGATGCTGGAACATGGCGTCGACATTCTGGCGGGCACGGATGCGAATGTGCCGGTCATGGTGCCGGGCTTTTCCTTCCATGACGAATTGGAGGCCATCAATGAGGCAGGCATGAGCCCGGCCGAGGTGTTGGCCTCTGCGACGGTG
This sequence comes from Hyphomonas beringensis, assembly GCF_000682755.1. Taxonomy (GTDB): domain Bacteria; phylum Pseudomonadota; class Alphaproteobacteria; order Caulobacterales; family Hyphomonadaceae; genus Hyphomonas; species Hyphomonas beringensis. The sequence continues at coordinate 69,717 of NZ_AWFF01000031.1, read as the reverse complement.
ACGCCGGCCGCCTTCATGGGCAGCAATACCGGCGAGATCAGCGCGGGGCGCAAGGCGAACATGGTGCTGCTCCGGGAGAATCCGCTGGAAGACATTTCCGCCACGCGGGCCATTGAGATGGTGACACTGGGCAGCAATGTGTTCGACCGGGAAGATCTGGATGCAATGCTGCAATCTGTTGCCGATGCGAATGATGAGAGCCGCAAAGTGGCGCTGGCGGCAGATTAAGTTTCCATCCGCCGGGAACTGAAGGCGGGGCAGTTCGTTTTCACGCCATGATGAAAGCAACTGTCACCGCGCTCGCCCTGTCTCTTGCCCTTGTGGCGGCCTGTTCACAGGAGGATGCCACGCCTTTAGAGCCCGACGCGGTTCCGGCGCTGACCCCCGCAGAGACGGGTGAGCCGCTGGACAAGGCGGGCACGTCTGAGACAATCGGCGGAGATGGATCGAACATCCAGCTCCTGCCGATCACCGCCGATACCGATCTGGATGTTGAAGGGGAACTGGGCTGCAGCTTTCAGACCGAGCCTGACAACGCCCTTCTGTTCGTCGCCAAGGCCAATGTCGGCGATGAGTTCCGCCCGCGTGGCGGCATCAACAATAATGGCTATGCCGAAACGCTGACCGGCGTAGAGACGGGTGGCTTCAGCGCACTGGAGACCGAAGGCGGTAAATTTGGCGGCAAGGGCATGACCCTGACGCTGACGCCCAATGAAAAGCGCGTGAATGACGGTACAGAGACGGTCAGCCACAGCGCAGACCTGCTGGTCCAGCGCGCCGATGGCGCCGAGCGGACCTATCAGGGCGTCTGGACATGCGGCCCGTAGGCCGAACGAGAGGGGCGCTTATTCGGCCCCGAAGATCAGCGGCTCACACTTGGCGCGCAGGATGTCCACAAGATCCTCGTCCATGAACTGATAGTCGTCCGGAATATCCAGCACATGCATGGCCTTGTAGGCGATGTCCTGACGGTATTCGGCCCTCAGCCGTGACGCATGCTTGTCCTCCATCACCAGGATGAGGTCGGCCCAGCGGATGTCGGCCAGACTGATCTGGTGACGCGCACTGCGCGCCGTTCCGGCAGAGCGGGCGGACACGCCTGCCACATTGGCAAACACGGCTTCGCCCGTCGGGCTGCGCCATTTGTTGTGGCTGCAGACGAACAGGACTTTTACAGGCACGGCATCTGCCATCAGTTTCTCCCACTCCCGGTACGGCCAGATCTTGCCGATCTGGCGCGCCCTGTGAAGCTTGTTATGGCGCAGATAGATCAGGCGCCACTTCTTGTCTGCAAAGCCGCGATAGGTTGGCTCTGCCTTGCGGTCGCCATTATGGTTGCGGGCAGCCGCACGGCGCGCCGCCCGATTTGCGGGATGTGACATGGTGAATTCCTCATGCTGTCGTGGGGTCAGCAGCCGCGGCAACACGGGAATGTGGGGTGCATATATCTCAGGCGGGGGTGATGTTCAATTCTCGCATTAACCCATCAGGGGTGGGAGAGCGGCGCGAATTGCTCCATATATTGCACAATTGCCGGAGCGTCGTGCATGCTGGACTATATTCGAAAGCTGCCCATCCCCCAGCCGGTCAAGCACTGGCTGATCGGACCGCTCTGGTGCGCCATGGTCCGGCTGTCAAAGCCGGAAGTGCGCATTGTGACGGGCGGCATCAGTTTCTATGCGCTGTTTTCCATCTTCCCGATTGTCTATCTGACGCTGACCCTGCTCTTCACCCTGCTGCCACGCGAGATCAGCCAGCATCTGGCCGACACGGTTGACCAGGTTCTGGTTTCTGCGGTCGCACCGCTCAGCAAGGCAGACCTCGACACGATCCATGAATCGACGCCGCAGGTGATCACCTTCCAGGCCCTGATCGCGGTGATCGTCGTGTTCTATACGGCGAGTTCCGGTGCGAAGGCGGCTATTACGGGCATCCGCATGGTGGCGGGAAGTGAACGGCGCACAAAGATTATCCGCTTCCAGGGCGTGTCGATCCTGATGACGGCGCTGCTGATCCTGTCGGTGTGGATTCTGGGCGCGTTGCAGCTGATCCTGTCCATCGTGACAGAGCGCGACGGCTTCATCGCGTTCGACCTGGCGCAGACGATTTCCGACATTGCCGCCCAGTTGTGGCTGGGGAAGGGGATTGCGTGCTTTGTGATCTTCTATCTGATTATCGCGCTGTCCCTGAGCGGGCGGATCAGCGGGCACAAGGCCAAGGCGCTGGGCGCGGCGGCCGGGTCTCTGGCCTGGCTGGTCGCGACGTGGGGCTATCACCTCTATCTGAAATTCACCGCGCTCGACACATTCTATGGCGCGCTGGCCTCTGTAATTCTGGGCTTCATCTGGCTGTCCGTGTCCGTCTCATCGCTGCTGTTTGGCGCAGCGCTGGCAGTGGAATGGGCCGCGCGGATGCAGAAGGAAGGCGTCATCGCCGAAGAGGATGAGGAAGACGCTATTTCAGTTCAGGAGGTCAGTGAGCCGGAAGAGGCCTCCAGCCCCGCATGAATCTGCGCGATGCGCGCCAGCGTGCCCGCGCCGGCATGTCCGGTCAGCCGCATGGGCAGCCAGCGGCGCTGGAACGCGCGCACAATGCTGGCCGTTTCATCCGAATAGATCCCGTCCACAGCCAGTTCATAGCCGATACCCTTGAGGGTATCTTGCAGACGCTCGACATGCTTGCCCGTGTCGCCCGGCAGAAGGCTGCCGCCATCGCGGCCTGACATGGCGGGCAGGGCAGGCCAATAGCCGATGCCCTCTGCGGCGAGTTGCGCCCATGGGAAGTGCTCGCCCGGATCAATCTTGCGCGCCGGGGCGATATCCGAATGCCCGACAATGCGGGATGGGCGGATGATGTGGCGTGAGAGGATGTCCTTCGATAGCGCAATCACAGCGGCTATCTGCGGGTCCGGATAGGGCGGCAGGCGGCCATCCGGCAGCGGGACATCATGCCCGCCATTGACGATCTCGATGCCGATGGAGCGGGAATTCAGGTCATCATCATCCTGCCAGAAGGAGACGCCAGCATGCCAGGCGCGCTGGTCTTCCTCCACCAATTGGGTGATGCGGCCATCTTCCCAGACCATGTAATGAGCGGAGACTTCGGCGGCAGGGTCGCACATGCGCTGCAGCGCGGCCTCCCCGGTTTCCATGCCGGTATAGTGCAGCACCAGCATGTCGAGCGCCTGGCGGCGGGCATTGAAGTTCGGGCTCTCCACGCGGTCTATCTGCATCAGCTGCCTCCTGAGCTCATCTTCTCCACGATGGAGGCTTCGGGCAAGCGCTGGTTCTGGCGCACGGCGATGACGAACACGCCTGACAGGGAGATAACAGAGCCGAGTACCAGCCGCGCCGTGATCGGCTCGTTCAGCAGGATGATGCCGAAGATGACGCCCCAGACCGGGGTCATCAGCGTCAGCGGGGAGAGCAGCGAGATGTCGTATTTCTTGATCAGGGAATAGAATGCGCCATGGCCGAAAATCGACACGCCCACTACGGCAAACAGCCAGGCCAGGCAGAGTTGCCACCCGCCCTGCATGACGGACTGGATCTGTCCGCTTTCCAGAAGGCCGGACGTGATGAACAGCGGCGCGAAGCTGAACAGGCCGACCCAGGCCTGCAGCTGCAGCGCCTTGATGGGGGCCATGCGCTTCATCAGGATGCCGCCGATTGAGCCGATAAAGGCCGCGATGGTGATGTAGACAAGGCCGATGGAGATGCTGAAGCTGCCCGGATCGAACGCAATCAGCACAACGCCGGCAAAGGACAGCATGATGCCGAGACCGCGCCGCCAGCCAATGGTCTCGCCCAGAAAGGCCATGCTCATCAGCGTGGAGAAGGGCGCGCCGAGCTGTCCGGTGATCGAGGCGGCAGACGCCTCCGCATTCTGCAGGCCGAGGAAGAGCAGGGCAAAATGCACCGCGCCGATGAACATCGCGATCAGGAACAGCATTCGCAAATCTTCCGGCTTGGGCCGCAGGAAGGCGAGCAGGAACAGCGCAACCCCAGCAAAGCGGGTCGCCGCAAAGAAGATCGGTGGCACGCCAAGATCGGCCACCACCCAGCGCGTGATGACCAAATTCAGCCCCCAAACAAGGCAGACGGCGAAAAGCAGCATAAAGTCACGAAAGTTCATGCTGGTGGCGTTAGCAGGATTTTTGCAGGCTGGGCAGAAAAAAGCGCGCGACTGACTCTATTGCCTCTGTAGACGAGCTGACAGGAGAGGGGCGGGGAGGCTCTGCCCTAATTGCGCCGGAACTGAGCGGTATCTGACGCGCTAAACAAGTGTTAATAAGGTGTTATAAGGGCTTTGGCGGCCGGGCCTGGTGGGGCTGGCAGGCGCGGTGCAGACAGGAGAAATGGTGTGATGGGAATGATTTGGTGGATCCTGCCGGCAATTGCTGCGGTCATTGGCCTGATGCTTCTGTTTGCAGGCTTCGGGAAGCTGGCCAAGCTTAAAGCGGGATCGGGCTTTTTCCGTCTCGTGTTTGGCGTGGGATTTCTGGGTCTTGCGGGGGTTGTCGCTTTTGCGGGCCTGAATCTGCAGACCTATAAGCGCCTGACCAAGGAACGCTACGCCGCCAATATCAAGTTTGCCGCCGTGCCGGGCGAGGACGGTACCTATGCACTGGACATGACCCTGTCGGACGGCACCAAACTCGTACAGGCCGATGGCACTCAGCCCGTGTTGCGCGGCAACCAGTTCGAGGTCGGCGCGCAGGTCATCAAGTTCAAGCCGATGGCCAATATGCTCGGCTATGATTCGATTTACCGGCTGGACTATATTGAGGGCCGCATGTCGCGTCGCTTCACCACGACGGAAGTGACTGAGGCAACGACCAATGGCATCGCGCTGGCGCAGAACCCCGGGCTGGATGTCTATACGCTGGCCGAGAAGCAGGGCGGGCGGTTTGGCATTGATGCCGATTATGGCTCTGCCACCTATCAGCCGATGGGCGACAAGTTCGAATATGTCGTCAACATTTCGCAGGATGCCCTGATCGCGCGCCCGACCGAGGGGACGAAAACCCTGATCCAGCGGCAGAAATATCCGGGCTACAGCCCGGCCACTGCGCCCGCAGATGCGCCCGACACGAACATGCCTGCCAGTGATCTGGAGGGCGGACAGTGAATCCGTGGGATCGCTACGTTGTTCCGCATCTCGTTGCCTGTGCATGCTGTTCGAAACCGATCATGAAGCAGCGCGAGAAAATTGTTCCGCTGGCGGAGGGGCAGGTTCTGGAGGTCGGCTGTGGGGCGGGCACGAATTTCCGCTATTATGATGCCAGCAAGGTGGAGCATCTCTACGCGCTGGAACCGTCTGAAGCGATGGTGAAGAAGGCGCGGCGCGAGGCGGGCGCGCTCGGCATCGGCAATCATATCGAATTCCTGCAGGCAGGCGCCGAAGCCATTCCGCTGGAAGATGACAGCATCGATACTGTGGTGATCACATTTGTGCTGTGTACCATTCCGGATTGGGAGGCGAGCCTGCGCGAAGTGCGCCGCGTGCTGAAGCCGGATGGGAAGATCCTGTTTTCAGAGCATGGCCTGGCGCCTGATGAAGGCGTTGCGAAATGGCAGCGCCGGGTAGAGCCGGTCTGGAAGCCCCTCGGCGGCGGGTGCCATCTGACACGCGACACCGAAGCCATGTTTGCGTCGGCCGGGTTTCGTCTGGACGGGACGGAGACGATGTATCTTCCGTCTACGCCCAGAATTGCAGGCTATGTCAGCTGGGGCGCGGCAGTGCCCGTCTGAGACGCGGAATGCGCGCGCCGCCCTATCTGCCTTTTCTAAGCGGTCCACCGGGCCTTACCCCTGGCCTGAAGCCGATTGCGGCTGAGGATTGGCTGACTCCCGATACGGAGGCCAACGCCTGGTTGGCGCCGAAACGGGCGCTGATGCAGGCACGGCGCGAAGAGGTGTTTGCCGCCCACGGAGCAGAGGCCGAGATGGTTGAGGCGGGGCAGCTGGTGTTGGCTGCGCTGGGGCAGGGCACGCCTGAAGCCAGCTGGCCGACGCCGCTGGAGGCCGCATCTGCGGAGGTGTCCGATGATCTCTGCCTGATGATGCGAGGAGATGACGGGCTGTGGCAGTTACAGGCGGCAAGCCTATGCGCGCCGACCTTCTGGCGGCTTTCTGACAAGATTGGCGAACCGCTGGGCGGTCTGCACGCGCCTGTTCCTGGTGCGACCCCGGATCTGGTGAGGAGGATCTCCCGCATCTTCGACGGGCTGCAGCCGGGTCTGATGCTTGAGCGGTTCAACTGGACCGTTCAGGCAGGCGATGCGCGCTTCACGCCCAGCTCCGCGCCGCTGAAGGCACTGGCCGGTGAGGCGCCGGATGAGGCGGCGCTGGATGTGCTGCATTTGCGAGTTGAGCGCCAGACGATCACCAAACTGCCAGAGACGGGCGCGGTCTTGTTCACCATCCGCATCGTGATGGATCCGCTGCGCGCGGCGCTCTTGGGGGAGGGGGCCGTGGATGCATTCGAGGCGGCCTGGCAGGGCATCACGCCGGAGATGGCAGACTATAAGGGCTGGGCGGCGTATCAGCGTCTTGTCCGCGCAGCACTGGACGCGGCCCGGAATCCTATTAGGTCAAGACACACGCAGACAGAGTGAGGCAGGATAGATGAAATACTGGCTGTTCAAATCCGAACCGGACGCCTGGAGCTGGGAGCAGCAAAAGGCCAAGGGCGATGAGGGCGAGGAATGGTCCGGCATCCGCAACTATCAGGCGCGCAATTTCATGCGCGACATGAAAGTGGGCGACCGGGGCTTTTTCTATCATTCCAACAAAGGGCTGGAAGTGGTCGGCATTGTCGAGATTTCCGCCGAGAGCGCGCCGGATTCCACGACCGATGATGAGCGCTGGGATTGTGTTCATGTGCGGGCGCTGGCCGACATGCCGAAGCCGGTGAAGCTGAAAGAGGTGAAGGCCAATCCGACGCTGGAGGAGATGAGCCTGGTGACGTCTTTCCGCCTGTCCGTTCAGCCGGTGAAGGCCGATGAGTGGAAGGAAGTCTGCCGCATGGGCGGGATCAATCCGAAGACGCTGAAGCCGGTCTAGGGAACCGGTTGCGGGCCCCGCGAAAAAGGCGAAAAAGCGTCTGGCCTTAAAAATGTTAGCGTGCAACAATGCCCTCAAATATGGGGGGCGCCTGGCTGTTTCTGTGCCCTCCTGATAATCCAGAGGGAGCAGGAAATAGCCATGTTGAACCGGAAATTATTCAATAAATTCAGTCTTATGGGGGCGGCAGCCTCGCTCGCGCTGATGGCGGCCTGTGCGAGTACAGAGCCAGCCGAGACGCCTGAGGCTGCGCTGGATACGCCAGAGGCCGCTGAGCCTGCGATTCTGCCCTATATGGACGCCTCTCTCAGCCCGGAAGAGCGGGCGACGGATCTGGTCAGCCGCATGACTCTGGAGGAGAAAGCGGCCCAGATGTATGACAAGGCCGCCGGCATTCCGCGCCTTGGCATCCATGAATACAATTGGTGGAATGAGGCCCTGCACGGCGTTGCCCGCGCAGGCCATGCCACGGTTTTCCCGCAGGCAATCGGCCTGGCGGCGACCTGGGATGAAGACCTGATGCTGGATGTCGCGACGACGATTTCCGATGAAGGCCGCGCCAAGCATCATTATTATGCGTCTGAAGATGTCTACGCCATGTATGGCGGGCTGACCTTCTGGTCTCCGAATATCAACATCTTCCGCGATCCGCGCTGGGGCAGGGGACAGGAAACCTATGGAGAAGACCCGTTCCTGACGGGCCGCATGGCGGTGAATTTCGTCAATGGCATCCAGGGCGATGACGATAAATATCTGAAGGCCGTTGCGACGGTAAAGCACTATGCCGTTCATTCCGGGCCGGAGCCGTCGCGCCACCGCGATGACTATCATGCGAGCGATGCAGATCTGTGGGAGACCTATCTGCCAGCCTTCAAGATGGCGTTTGACGAGACTGAAGTAGGCTCTGTCATGTGCGCCTATAATGCCGTCTGGGGCGCGCCGGCCTGTGGCAGCGAGCGGCTGATGGTCGATCTGTTGCGCGGGGAACTTGGCTTTGACGGCTATGTCGTTTCCGATTGCGGCGCGATTGGCGACTTCTATTATGATGAAGCCAAGAAAGAAGCCGGCGAAGCGCCTTACGTGGCGCATGACTATGTCGACACACGCGCAGAGGCCGCGGCCCTGTCTGTGAAGATGGGCACGGATCTGAATTGCGGAGACGGTTTTGGCAACAAGATGGACGCGTTGCCGGACGCGGTTGCGCAAGGCCTGATCGATGAGGCGACCATAGATCAGGCGGTCATTCGTCTCTACACGGCGCTGTTCAAACTGGGCATGTATGATGACCCGGCCATGGTGCCATGGGCGAATTTGCCGCTGGATATTGTGGCGAATGACGAGCACCTTGCCCTTTCGGAAAAGACTGCGCGGCAATCTCTGGTCCTGCTGAAAAATGACGGCATCCTGCCGCTGGCGCCGGAGACAAAGGTGGCGGTGATCGGTCCGAATGCCGACAATTGGTGGACGCTGGTGGCGAACTATTATGGCCGCCCGACACAGCCTGTTACGGCGCTGGAAGGCGTGACGGCGAAAGTGGGCGCAGAGAATGTGACCTATGCGGTCGGCTCCACCATCGCGGGCGACAATTATTCCAACTACAAGCCGGTGCCGGCGTCCGTTCTGTTCCATGAGGATGAGACAGGCGAATTGGTGCCCGGCGTGAAGGCAGCCTATTATGTCGAGAAGGATCTTTCAGGCGACCCTGCGGTCGAGAAGGTGGAAGACAAGATCGATTTCTACTGGGACCGCACACCGAGCACGGGCGGGCTGAATGATGAATTCGGCGCCACCTGGGAAGGCGTGATCGTTCCGGAGACGGATGGGGTCTACCGCTTCCAGCCGTCGCGCTGGTCCACGGTCGAGATCAATGGCCAGGAAGTTGGCGAACGCGACGATATCGCGATGACGGCAGGCGAACCCTACAGCGTGAAGATGACGCTGAAATTCGACAGCGGCTGGCCACGCGACCAACTCGACAAATATGCCTATCTGAACTGGACGGATGTCTCGCGGGATATGAAGGCCGAGGCCATGGCGGCGGTCGAAGACGCCGATGTGATCCTGTTCTTTGGCGGCATTGATGCCAATCTTGAAGGCGAGGAAATGGGCGTCGAACTGGACGGCTTCCTTGGCGGGGACCGCACGAACATCAAACTGCCGGAAAGCCAGGAGAGCCTACTGAAAGATCTGTATGCGACCGGAAAGCCGGTCGTGATGGTGAATTTCTCCGGCTCTGCCATGGGGCTCAACTGGGAAAGCGAGAATCTGCCGGCCATCGTGCAGGCCTTCTATCCGGGGGAGAAGGCGGGCAATGCCATCGCAGACCTTCTGTGGGGTGACTACAGCCCGTCCGGCCGCCTGCCAGTAACGTTCTATAAATCGGTCGAGGACCTGCCGGACTTTGGCGACTATTCGATGCAGAACCGCACCTACAAATACTATGAAGGCGAGCCGCTGTATCCGTTCGGCTATGGGCTTTCCTATACAAGCTTCGGCTATGATGGCCTGTCTGTGCCGGAAAGCCATGATGCGAGCCAGCCGCTGCCGGTCAGCGTAACGGTGACCAATACGGGCGATATGGCGGGGTGCGAAGTGGTGCAGGCCTATATCCAGCACAAAAAACGGGCAAACGCCTCAGTGCCGAAGGTGGAACTGATCGCGTTTGACGTGGTGGAGCTGGACCCGGGCGAGACGCGGACGGTGACGTTCAACCTGTCTCCAGATCGGCTCGGCTATTATGACACTGACGGCAATTTCGTGACGCCCACCGGCGGCGAGGCCGTGATCTCTCTGGGTGGAGGTCAGCCTGGCTATACCGCAGAGACGGCAGGCGCCTCTGCGACAGTACGGTTTTCGGCGGCAGACTAGGCTAAAATCCTCGCCTGCACTTCAGGGGCAGGCGGTGGCATCATCTGCCTCAGAAGGCGCTTCTGCCGACTTGTCATTTTCCGCCTAACCTGTAGTGAGAATTACAGGTTAGGAGGGAATTTGATAGTGTTTGCTATGCGATTTCTGAGCGATGGCCAGTTTGGCTTTGCGCCTTTGAATCAAGACGACCGCGCGTACAGGATTGGAGCCTGTTCGCGCGGTCGCCCCGCGTCCCCTTATGGCAATGCGGTTTCGGAAAGCCACCCAGCCTGTTGTGGTGTTGGTGGTGCCGTTCCGGGCCTTGCAGACCCGGAAAAGTCCACATTGGTGATTTTACATACCACTGGTATGTTAAGTGGACAACTGAAAAGCCGCCATGCCTAAGCCTCGTGCCAGAAAAGCTCGCGAAACGCGCACAGCGATCCTGAAAGCCGCTCGAAACCGGTTTTCGGAAGAGGGGTTTGACGCGAGCATTGCCAGTATCGTGGTTGAGGCGGGCATCACTAAAGGCGCGCTGTTCCACCATTTCGAGAACAAGCAACAACTCTTTTATGAAGTCTGGCGTGATCTGCAGATCACGATGGACAAGGAAGCCCGCATTGCGGCGGTGGATACGATGTCCGCGGAGGACCCGTATGCGGCTTTCCTTGCTGGCGCGCGCGTCTATTTCAACTGGGTCATACGGACAGACTATCAACGCATCGTGCTGCTGGACGGCCCGCGGGCTCTGGGCCTTGCAGAATGGTATGAGGCTGATCATGACCTCGGCCAGCAGAATGTGCGGGCTGGAATCCAGTTCCTGGTCGACAAGGGAAAAATTGCCCCGGAACGGGCCGATGCCTCGGCCATAATCGTGCAGGGTGCTTTGAACGGCTCTGGCTTTGCCCTGGCGCGCGGAAGAAATGGTGCCACAGTCGAGCGGGTGCTCGAAGTGTTCGAGATCATGCTGAGAAGCCTGCGCTAGGGTCAGCTGATCGGGATGACCTGTCCGTCTATCGCCTGGTTCACGCGCCACCAACCGGCAATGCCATAGCGCTGCCTCGCGGTTGGCTGCACTGCATGTGGGATGGCCTCTGAAAGCATCAGTACCACGCCGCCGCCTTCCGGCACCAGGGTTGCGGCAGGCGTGTCATCCTCTCCTGCGCCTTCCGGCCAGACGACCAGAGCGCCGCCATCATCTTCGCTCCACTCATCATTGAGATAGACGACGAGCGAGACGATCCGGTTCTTCGCCCCCTCGAAACTGTCGAGATGGCGGTCATAGAAGCCGCCTTGCGGATAGACTGCGTAGCAAGCCTCGAATTCGAAGAGGCCCAGCAGCAGCGAGCGGTTCAGGGCTTCACGCAGATGTTCCGCCCAGTCGGAGAAGGCCAGCTGCGCAGGGCTGGAATCGTCCAGCCAGGTGATGCGCGTCTTGCGGATGGAGTGATCAACCTGAAAGGCATCTTCGCGGCCGATCCCTGCCGGGGCCAGCGCGGCCTCTGCCTCCAGCGCATGAATCTCTTCACGCAAGGCGATCAGCAGGGCATCCGGCAAAAAGCCCGGCTGCCAGGACCAGCCCTTACTGGCCAGGTCTTCGATCACGCAGCCGAGACGGTTGTCGCCTGGCAGGGGGAGGGGCGCAGTCATGCGGGGGCTGGTTTTTAAGGGCGCTGTTGCGGGGCTATTTCCCGGCAGCTGCCATCAGGTCCGCGAAACGCTGGAACAGGTAGAAGCTGTCTTGCGGTCCGGGGCTGGCTTCCGGGTGGTGCTGTACGGAAATGATCGGGCGATCTTTCACCGCGAGGCCGGAATTGGTGCCGTCGAACAGGGAGCGGTGGCTCTCTTCCACACCATCAGGCAGCGTCTTGGGGTCAACCGTGAAGCCATGATTCATGGACACGATCTCCACCTTGCCGGTGGCAAGATCCTTGACCGGATGGTTTGCGCCATGGTGGCCCTGCGCCATTTTCATTGTCTGTGCGCCAAGCGACAATGCGAGCAACTGGTGGCCCAGACAGATGCCGAGGATCGGCAGGCCGCTGTCAATGACCGCGCGGATCATGTCGCCGGAGCGCTGGATTGTGGCGGCCGGGTCGCCCGGGCCATTGGAGAAGACCACACCATCTGGCTTCAGCGCGAAGATGTCTTCCGCGCTCGTATCGCCGTTCACGATTGTGGCGCGAATGCCGACTTGGGCCAAATTGCGCAGGATGTTCTTCTTAACACCGAAATCCACCAGAACGACATGATACCGGGCGTCTTCAAGCTGGCCGTAGCCATGCTCGGTCGTCCACAATTGTTCGGTGTTTTCGAATGAGGCGTCCGTATCAACCACAGCGGCCAGGTCAGCGGCTTCCAGGCCGTTCCAGCTGCGCGCCGTTTCGATCAGGGCGTCGAGGTCGATATTGCCATCCGGCTTGTTGCAGATGGCGGCTTTCTGCATGCCGTTTTCGCGTATCAGGCGAGTGATCGCGCGGGTATCAACGCCAGACAGGGCAACAATGCCGCGCTTGGCCAGCCACGCGTCAAAGCCTTCACCGGCGCGCCAGTTTGAGGACGCCGTGATCGGCTCGCGGAAAATCGTGCCGCGCGCTGCATCTGTTGCAGGCGCTGAAGATTCTTCATGATCTTCTGCGTTGGCGCCAACATTTCCGATGTGAGGGAATGTGAACAGGACGATCTGCGAGGAGTAGGACGGGTCCGTCAGGATCTCCTGATAGCCGGTAATGGCCGTATTGAAGCACAGCTCACCGACGCGGATTCCTTCAGCCCCGGCGCCTGCGCCGAGGAAAATTGTCCCGTCTGCCAAGGCGATAGCTCCCGTGGCAGTTGTCTTGTCTTGCTTTTTTTCTGTGTCGGACATATTTCGCTTCCCTTCCGGGCCTGTTGTCGGACCTTTAACTCTATCGTCCGACATTTTGCCCGGTTAATGGGGCCGAGTCCCCTTGGCGTCAAGCGGTGTGCCGCTGCGCTGGTGTGAAAGGCGTATTTAGAATGGGCCGTGAAGACAAATCTTGTAAGATGACACTGAAAACGCAGGTGGCGCATGCGCTGAAAGTCGAGAGCGAAAAGCCCGACAGTTCGGTGCGTCTGGCGACGCTTCGCCTGATCGATTGTGCGATCCGGGACCGCGATGTGTGCGCACGCGGGCGAGGTGACGGCGAAGGCTGTCCCGAGGCAGATGTGCGCAAAGTGCTGGAGACCATGGTGGCGCAGCGCGAAATTGCGGCGCGCGAATATGATGATGCCGGTCGCATCGAAGATGCGATTCGCGAACGCGAGGAGATTGAGGTCATCGAGCAGTTCCTGCCGGTGCCTCTGGCCGGTAAGGCGCTGGACCAGGCGGTCGAGGAAGTTGTCGAGGATCTGGGCGCGTCCAAGCTGAAGGATCTGGGGCGCTGCATGAGCGTCCTGAAACAGCGCTATCCTGACATGATCGAATCGGGTGCTGCCGGCAAGGCAATGCGCAAGGCCCTGACGACCGGAGCAGGGCAAAACAGTTAAATCGCCGAAAGGTTGAGGAACAAAGCAGGCGCGGGGTCCGTTAATGGGGTGTTAGTCACCTAGAAAGGACCACGAAATGAAACGGCTTTTGATTACTGCCAGTGCAGCTGCCCTGATGCTCGGTGCCGCTGCGTGTTCCCAAGGCGAAACCGACCTGCAGAAGGCTGAAGCGTCTGCTGAGGAAACGGCCCAAACAAATGATTCTGACACCATGTATGGCGGCGAAGTCGTTGATGCATCTGTCAATGATATGGACGCCAAGCAAGAGATCACCCGCATTGCCTATGTTCCGGCCACGGGCGAAATGATGGCATCCGACCTGATCGACGAAGATGTCTATGATGCCAATGGCGATGAAATCGGCGAAATTGCCGACGTCATGATCTCAGGCGACGGTACGCAGCCCACGCTGATCATTCGCGATGGTGTCGCGGGAGACCTTCACCCGGTCGCTTTCGACCAGGCAACGATTACTTGGGACGAGGAAAAAGAGCCTGTCGCGACGCTTTCTGTAACCGACGAGACTCTCGAGTCCATGCCGGAATTCGAACAAGAGGGTTTGAATGATTATCGTCTTGCATCTGAGCTGATGGGCACGAATGCTACTCTTGCCTTCAATGACAAGGATGCCCGTATCACGGACTTCATCATGGCCAAGGATGGCACCGTCAAATACGCTGTCGTTGCAGATGGTGTCGTCGATGCCCTGACCTCTGATCGTTACCTGATTAGTCCGGATGCAATCACGATTGCCCAAGGCGACAGTGATGGTGAAATCGTTCTGAATGTCACGTCCGAGGAATATGCCGACGCCCCTGGCATTGAACTGATGGACGACTAATGTCGGAAAGATGCGTCACCAAAGAAGGCCCTGCTTCGGCAGGGTCTTTTTTTGCCTGCGTTTGACTGGGGAAGGGCGGCAGTCTCATGTTTCACCAAAGAGGGTTAAGCGCTACATTGTCAGCCTATGTCCTCCTCAGTCCGCATCCCCGATGGTTTCCTTGATGAACTGAAGGCCCGCATCCGGCCTTCGGACGTGATCGGCCGCAAGGTGAAGCTGACCAAGAAGGGCAAGGAATGGGTCGGCCTGTCGCCCTTTACGAATGAAAAGTCTCCGAGCTTTTACGTCAACGACCAGAAGCGCATCTTCAAATGCTTCTCCTCCGGCATGGGCGGCGATGTCATCAGCTTCGTGATGGAGACCGAGCGGCTCTCCTTCATGGAAGCTGTCGAGAAACTGGCTGAAGAGGCAGGCATGGAGCTGCCCAAGGCAGACCCGCAGTCCGCTGAAGTCTATGACCATCGCAAGCGCCTGCAGGAAGTCTGCGAAGCGGCCGCGGCCTATTATGAAGACCGGCTGCAATCCTCTGACGGCGCCGCAGCACGCGAGTATCTGGAAGGGCGCGGTCTCAAACCGATCGCGTGGAAACGTCACCGACTGGGGTTTGCCCCGGATGATTGGCACAAGACCGGCGCGCATCTGAAGCAGATGGGCTTTACGCAGGACGAGATCCTGGAGGCAGGTCTCGCCAAGACAAGTGATCGCGGCGGAGAACCGTACGATGCGTTCCGTGGGCGGCTGATGTTCCCGATTCCGGACAGCCGGGGCGGCATCATCGCCTTCGGCGGCCGGGGGCTGACGCCGGATGCCAAGCCGAAATATCTGAACTCTGGTGATACACCGCTGTTTCACAAATCGCGTGTGCTCTACCGCTACAAGGCGGCGCGGGAAGCGCTGGGCCATGGCGATGGTGGCGGCCTGATCGTCTGCGAAGGCTATATGGATGCCATCGCGCTGACCGAAGCGGGCTTTGGCCAGGCGGTCGCGCCCCTCGGCACCGCGCTGACAGAAGACCAGATCAGCCTGCTCTGGCGTGCGGGGCCGGAGCCTGTGCTGTGCTTTGACGGGGACCGGGCAGGCCTCGGCGCCGCCTATCGCGCGATTGACCGGGCCCTGCCGCATGTCGAGCCGGGGCGATCCCTGTTCTTTGTGCTGCTGCCGGATGGCATGGACCCGGACGATCTGATCCGCGAGCGCGGACCCGCCGCCATGGGCGAAGCGCTGGATGGCAGGATCGCGCTATCGGAACTGCTGTGGCAGCGCGAGCGAGACGCAGAGCCCCTCGATACGCCGGAACGCCAGGCTGGCCTCGAAGCGCGGCTGATGAGTGCGGCCGCCCAGATCAAGCATCCCGGCGTGAAGGCCGCCTATGAGCGGGATCTGAAAGCCCGCATGCGGGACCATTTCTGGCAGATTCGCCAGGCCAAGCGCAAAAGCAGCTTCACCCCGGGCAAGGGTAAGGGCAGGGGGGCGGATACCGGCTCGGCCGGGCCGGCGGCGGTCGCGCAGGTGCAGGCGGCAGGCCGCACACGCCCCGGCGTATTGTTATTGCTGCAGGCGGTGCTGAACCCGTCAATCCTGTCTGGCATGGAAGAATTGCTGATCGCGGCGGATTTCCGCAACGAGATTTCCAATGGCCTGCGTGATCTGATCGTGGACTTCCTGATCGAGGATGAGGATCTGACCCTGGACGCCGTGCTGGAGAGCATGGTGCGGCAGGGGCATGAAAAGGAAATCGCACAGATCGATGTGAAGAAGATCTCCAATATCCGCCTGACTGACCCGGCCTATCGCTCTTGGAAGGCGGCAGTTGAGGCCTTCATACCGGTCGATACGACGCCGACCGCGGATGATGAGGTGCGCCGTCTCAAACTGAAACGCCGTCTGGTGGCAGAGCGGCGCAAGGCTTTCGAGGAGCGTGTGTTGCTGGACCAGCAGGAGAAGGCCATGGGCAAGGCCAATATCGGCGATTTCTGGAAACAGTTTGAGGAGCAGAACCCGTGGTTTAAGGGAGATACCCCGGGCGGTTCATGATTCCTGTCCTTCAAACACAGGAAAACCTATTGACCGCAGAGGAATCAGTGCCCATTTACAGCAAGCAGGGAACATGCGCGCTGTCAGCTTGCTCAACGACTACCCCGAGACGCCTCAATCGCGGTCAAAGAACCCGAGGCAAGGGATTGGCTTTAAGCCCCCGAGCAAAACACGGCAGCCGGACGTTCAGACGAGTCTGATCCTGACCTGTGGCACGAAAGGTGCTGTAAGTTAGGGTCTGGTGCTGTTGCCATGAGATGGCAGCAGGGCTTTTGGCGCGTTAGAGAACGATGGGCATCCAGGGCCCGCATGAATTTTGAAGGCAGCAGGTAAAGTCAGCGAAAGCTACAAGGCAGGCAGTTTTGCGAGGGTATCCGACGGGCGTGGTCGGGAACCTCACGGGAGAGAATTGAATGGCAACAGCCACGAAGAAAAAGAACCTTTCCGGCGACGGTGACGGAGATGATGACAAGGACAATGAGAATGCCCTGGTCGATTTCAGCGCCACCGACGTAAAAAAGGTTCTGAACCGTGCGAAAAAGCGCGGCTTCATTACTCATGATGAGATCAACGCCCTTCTTCCCAATGATGAGATGACCTCAGACCAGATCGAGGACGTGATGTCCCAGATCTCGGAAATGGGCATTGCCGTCGTTGAGAGCGAGGAAGAGGCCGAGGCAGAGGGCAAGGCCCTTACCAAGATCGAGGACAAGAAGGTCGTTGCCAAGAAAGGCAATGCGCGCGGCTCTGACCGCACGGACGACCCGGTTCGCATGTATCTGCGCGAGATGGGCGCCGTTGAGTTGCTCTCCCGCGAGGGTGAGATCGCGATTGCGAAGCGCATCGAGGCCGGCCGGGACGCGATGATCCGCGGCCTGTGCGAAAGCCCGCTGAGCTTCGAAGCCATGATGGTATGGCGCGACGAACTGGTGAACGAACGCATCCTGCTGCGCGACCTGATCGACCTGGAAGCGACCTATGGCGCGGAAAACCCGCCGCCAGAGCCGAAGCCCAAGGATGAGGACGACGAAGCCGATGAGGCCAAGGCCGATGGCGACGAGTCCGAAGACGACGATGATGATGAGGACGAGGATGATGCCGCGGCAATGTCCATGTCCGCCATGGAAGCGGAACTGCGCGACGGTGTTCTGGCCAAGCTGAACGAGATTGCCGAGGACTTTTCCAAGTACCGCAAGCTGCAGGACAAGCTGGTCAATCGCCGTCTTGAGGGCAAGGACCTGACGCCGAAGGCGCAGGAAGAGTATGACGCGCTGTCAAACTCCATCGTCGAAAATCTGAAGACGATCCACATCAACAATGCCCGGATCGAGGCGCTGGTCGAACAGCTCTACGCCATCAACAAGAAGCTGATGGGCCTGGAAGGCAAGCTGATGCGCATGGCCGACGCCTATGGCGTGCCGCGCAAGGACTTCCTGGAGAACTATTTCGGCCGCGAACTGGAGCCGGACTGGACCGACCGCGTGCAGACCCTGTCTGCCAAGTGGAAACGGTTCGTTGAAGGCAAGGCAGAAGAAGTCAACGGCACGCGCGACGAGATTTCCGAAATCGCGCAGGAAATCGGCATTCCGATCGATGATTTCCGCCGTATCGTTCAGACGGTGCAGAAGGGCGAACGTGAAGCCCGCATCGCGAAGAAGGAAATGGTGGAAGCCAACCTTCGCCTCGTGATCTCCATCGCCAAGAAATACACCAATCGTGGCCTGCAATTCCTCGACCTGATTCAGGAAGGCAATATCGGCCTGATGAAGGCGGTCGACAAATTCGAATACCGCCGCGGTTACAAATTCTCGACCTATGCCACTTGGTGGATCCGTCAGGCCATTACCCGCTCCATCGCGGACCAGGCCCGGACGATCCGTATTCCGGTGCATATGATAGAGACGATCAACAAGATCATCCGCACCCAGCGCCAGATGCTGCACGAGATTGGCCGCGAGCCAACCCCGGAAGAGCTGGCCGAAAAGCTGGGCCTGCCGCTGGAGAAGATCCGCAAGGTTCTGAAGATCGCGAAAGAGCCGATTTCCCTGGAGACGCCGATTGGCGACGACGAGGATTCAAACCTTGGCGACTTCATCGAGGACAAGATGGCACTTCTGCCCGTCGATGCCGCGATCCAGTCGAACCTTCGCGAAACGACGACCCGCGTGCTCGCCTCGCTCACCCCGCGGGAAGAACGCGTGCTGCGCATGCGCTTCGGTATCGGGATGAATACGGACCATACGCTGGAAGAAGTCGGCCAGCAGTTCAGCGTGACGCGCGAACGTATTCGCCAGATCGAGGCGAAAGCGCTCCGCAAGCTGAAACATCCAAGCCGCAGCCGGAAGCTGCGCAGCTTCCTGGATACCTGATCCAATTTCAAAGGGCGGCCTGTGGGTCGCCCTTTTTGTTTGTGGCTGGGGGATATGCGTCATGGGACACGACATTCATATCGGAATTGGCGGCTGGAGCTTTGATGACTGGCGGGGGCGCTTCTATCCGAAGGATCTACCGAAGACGCGAGAGCTGGAATATGCCAGCCGCCGCCTGACGGCCATTGAGATCAACTCCACCTTTTACCGTAATCAGCCGGAGCATGTGTATGCGCGCTGGGCAGGGGAGACCCCGGACGGCTTCTGCTTCACAGTGAAGGCGCAGCGCATGACGACCAGCCGTAATACGCCCTCGGCCATTGAGGAGGCGATCAACTGGTTCGTCGGCGGAGGGGTAACCGCGCTGGGCGACAAGCTGGGCGCGATCAACTGGCAATTCGCTGCCAGCAAGACGTTCGATGCGGACTATTTCGACACCTTCCTGTCTGCCCTGCCAGAAGAGAGTAAGGGGGTGGCCCTGCGGCATGCCATTGAAGTGCGCCATGAAAGTTTCAACACGCCGGCCTTTGAAGACATGCTACGCAAGTATGGTTGCGCGCTGGTATTTGCCGATGATGCAGACTGGCCAATGCCGGACATGAAGACGGCAGGCTTTGCCTATGCGCGCCTGCAGAACAGCCAGTCTGGTATTGAAACGGGCTATGCGCCTGCGCAGCTCGATCAGTGGGCGGAAACTGTCCGCGGCTGGGCGACGGATCGTGAGGTGTTCGCGTTTTTTATCTCCGGGGCGAAGGAAACCAACCCTGCCGCCGCGCAGGCCCTGATCCAGCGTCTCTAGACACAGCCTTTTAGGGAACGGATGCACGTCTTGCGGGGTTGATGCGGTGTAACCTTACCGGGAAAGCTGCATCATGATTTCACTTCTTCTGGACCTGGCCAATATTTTCGGCGGCTTCCTGCTCGCCATTGGCCTGCTCGCGAAAATCCCGAATGTCGGGGACGATCTGGCCAAAGGCGCCGCAAAGCTGGCCCAGCTTGGGTGGCTGATTGGTATCGTCGCCCTGGTGACGGCTGGTTATTATATCATCGTTCACCTGACGAGCGGACCGCATCTTTTCCATTTTGAAGTGGTCGGCCTGATTACCGGCGTACTGTTGTTGACAGACCGGGTGCGGGCAGGGCGGAATACGCAAGACCCGGTTGCCAAAGGCGCTGATCCGTTCACCACGGCGATTGCCGTGTTCGGTATTATCGCAATCATTGTCGGCTTTCAGGGGCTTTTCACACCCGGCTGACCTGTGACGGCGCAGGGTAGCGGAGCAGTGTGAAATGTTTTTGCGAGGCGGCAACGAAACCCTTAGCAGGGCATTATCCTCGTATCGTCATCCGGGCGATCCTCTTTCACCCTTCAGGATACCCCATTCATGCGTGTCAGTATCAAGGCTAATCTGGAATACAGTTTCCCCCAACCCGCTGATGTCTTGCTGGCATTGGAGGCGGCTCGCGCCCCGGACCAGCGTGTGATTACAGATGCCCTGAGGGTGACGCCGCCTTGCGATCTGAGTGTCGCCGATGGCCCTGATGACAAGGGCGTCCGGCAATGGATGAACGCACAGGGAGACGTCATCATAACGTATGAGGCATTGGTCGACGTGACGCGCGGCCCGGTCGAACTGGCGGGCCTGTCCGTGCCGTCTCACCATGAGTTGCCCTCTGATGTGACATCCTATCTGTTCCCGAGCCGGTATTGCGAATCCGACCGTATGGGAACTTTTGTCCAGCGCACCTTTTCTGGCTTGCAGGGCGGGGATCAGGTGCTGGCCATGGCAGACTGGATTTATGAGCATTTCGATTATGTCCCCGGCGCCAGTGATGGCGAGACAACGGCTGCAGACAGCTTTATGGCGCGTCAGGGTGTGTGCCGGGACTATGCCCATGTGCTGATCAGTTTTGCACGTTCCGCCGGTATTCCCGCGCGCATGGTTTCGGCCTATGCGCCTGGCATTGAGCCACCGGACTTTCATGCGGTGGTGGAGGTCTGGCTGAACGATGCCTGGCGGCTGATTGATCCGACCAAGTTGGCGGATGAGCGCAGCCTGGTGCGCATTACAACCGGCCGTGATGCGACAGATATCAGCTTCATGACCATCTTCGGCACGGCTGTTCTGAACCGTCAGAGCGTGGAGGTGACAAGCGTGGCCGACGCCAACCCGGAAACGGAGCTTGCCCCGGCAGACGGATAGACCTGGCAGGCCATTCCCGGAATGGCCCGCCAAGAATAGACCAGGTTCAGAGCGCCGCGTTGAGCGCCTGATCCAGATCCGTAATCAGATCGTCAGCATCTTCAATGCCGATGGAAAGTCGGACGGTGTTCGGCGCAGCGCCAGCAGCAATCTGCTGTGCTTCCGTCAGCTGACGGTGCGTGGTGGAGGCCGGGTGGATGACCAGGCTGCGAGCGTCGCCCAGATTTGCGACATGGCTGAACAGGTTCAGCGCGCCGACAAATTTCACGCAAGAATCATAGCCGCCTTTCAGCTGGATGGTGAACAGGCCGCCAGCGCCCTTCGGGCAGATCTTCTGGATACGGTCCTTGTAGGGCGAAGAGTCGAGGCCGGCATAAGTGACGCTTTCAACAGCGTCATGGCCTTCCAGCCATTTGGAAATTTTCTGCGCGTTTGCGACATGCTTTTCCATCCGCATCGAAAGCGTTTCGATACCCATCAGCGTATAATGCGCCGCTTGCGGGTTCAGCGTCATGCCGAGATCGCGCAGCCCGATGGCGATGCCATGGAAGGTGAAAGCGGCCGGGCCGAACGTTTCATGGAAGTTCAGGCCATGATAGGCCGGTTCCGGCTGTGACAGGGACGGGAACTTGTCAGAGGCGGACCAGTCAAACTTCCCGGAATCCACGATCGCGCCGCCGGTGACTGTGCCATTGCCAGTCATGTATTTGGTCAGCGAATGAACGACCAGCGTCGCGCCATGCTCGATGGGACGGCAGAGATACGGAGTGGCCGTCGTATTGTCGACGATCAGCGGGAGGCCTGCCTCATCCGCAATCTTTGCGATCGCGTCGAGATCCGTGATGTAGCCGCCCGGATTGGCGATGGTCTCGCAGAAGATGGCGCGGGTGTCGTCGTCAATCGCGGCCTTTACGGCGTCGAGATCGTCGAAGTCGACAAAGGTGCAGGACCAGCCAAAGCGTTTGAAGGTCTGGCTGAACTGGGTGATCGTGCCGCCATACAGGCGCGTCGAAGCAACGATATTACGGCCCGGTGCCATCAGCGGGAAGAGGGCCATTATCTGTGCCGCATGACCGGAGGAACAGCAGACTGCGCCTGCGCCGCCTTCCAGGGCCGCGATGCGGTCTGCCAGGGCGCCAACTGTCGGATTGGTCAGGCGGGAATAGATGTAGCCGACTTCCTGCAGGCCAAACAGCGCGGCGGCGTGGTCTGCATCGCGGAACACATAGGCCGTCGTCTGATAGATTGGCACCTGGCGTGCGCCGGTGGCCGGGTCCGGAACCGCTCCGGCGTGAATTTGCATAGTCTCAAAGCCCATCGGCTTGCCGTCCGTCATGTCGGCGATCTCCCTTGATGATGTTTATGGTCCTGCGGGGGCAGGGGGTCAGTTGAATGTATCGCACTGGCGTGGGTCGCCAGTTTCGTAACCGCGGTTCAGCCAGGTCATGCGCTGTTCGGCGGTGCCGTGTGTAAAGGCTTCCGGTGTGACGCGGCCTTGAGAGCGTTTCTGCAACATGTCGTCGCCGATCGCGTTTGCGGTCTTCAGGCCTTCGCGCATATCGCCCGGCTCCAGCGCAACGGCGCCATTGGAGGCCTTGGCGGCATTGGCTGCCCAAACGCCGGCATAGCAATCGGCCTGCAGCTCCAGTGCGACGGAATACTTGTTCGCTTCAGCCTGGCTGCCTGCCTGCTGCTGCGCCTGACGCACCTGCTGTGAGGTGCCGGTCAGCGTTTGCACATGGTGGCCGAATTCGTGGGCGATGACATAGGCGCGTGCAAAGTCTGCACCGGATGCGCCGAGTTGGTCTTCCATCTGCTGCCAGAAGGAGAGGTCCAGATAGACGGTTTGGTCATTTGGGCAATAGAACGGGCCCATGGCGGCCTGACCATAGCCACAGCCCGTGGTGGTGCCTTGCGTATAGAGCACGACGGTAGGCTCGCGATAGTCCGGCAGCATGCCGCTCCAGACATCATTGATGTTTGCGCCGACAACATCGACAAACTGGCCGGCCTGGTCTTCCGGCGTGCCAATTTCGCCGCTCTGCGGGGAAGAGGTTTGCGTGCTGGTGCTTTCGATCAGGCGCTCGACATCCTTCGGCTCCATGCCGAAGACGAAATAACCGACCAGCGCAATGACAACGACAATGAGACCACCGCCGCCGACTGCTTTACCGGGGCCAAGCCCGCGTCTGTCTTCGACATTTCCGCCTCTGCGTCCACCTTGCCAGCGCATGCTTAACTCCATCCTGCCTACTCATTGGGCGAATATCCGGGATAGCGCCTTGGGCCCAATCCGTCACCCTAGAATGTTTGACAGATGGGTTTAGCTCCGGGCCAATTCCGCTTGTCAGGAGGGAAGCTACCGGGCCTTTAGCTTACGCCTCATATGCGATATTCCGGGGCCATGCAGACAACGATTACGCTTTCGACGCGTGGCCCTGGCCTTTATGAGTTCACCAGCGATGTGGAAGCCTTCACGCGCGGGCAGGGGAATGGCCTGCTGATGCTTTTCTGCCAGCACACCTCATGTTCCCTGACCATTCAGGAAAATGCCGATCCGGATGTGCAGCGGGATTTGCAGGTTTTCTTCCAGCGGCTTGCGCCGCCAGCGGATGATCCATCCATGAGCTATCTGGTACATCGCACTGAGGGACCGGATGACATGCCCGCGCATATCAAGGCGGCGCTGACGCAGACCTCGCTTTCCATCCCGGTCTCTGGCGGGCGCATGGCGCTTGGCACATGGCAGGGAATTTACCTGTTTGAGCATCGCGATGCCCCGCATACGCGGCGGGTGGTGGCGCACTTTCTGAGGTCTGAATAGCGGGTCTATTCCTCGAACGTCATGCCGTCAGCATCCGCGCCGAGATCCTTAAGGTCAGCCCTGATGTCTTCCACCATCTTGTCCGGGCCGCAGATATAGAATTTCTGGCTGTAGTCATCGACATATCTTTCCAGCAAATCCTTGTTGATCTTTCCTCGGTCGAGCTCTGATCCGTCCTGGCCTGTGACGGTCCAGATACAGGTGAGGCCTTTCATATTCTCGAATTCATCACGCAGGATGATGTCCTTCTCCGTCTTGTGAGAGGCGATCAGCGTGTGGCCGTCCAGTTTTCCGTCTGCTGCGAGCCGGCGCAGAATGGCGATAAAGGGCGTCACGCCCGCGCCGCCAGCAATGAAGACGCCGGGGCCCTGATAGGTGATTGTGCCCCAAGCGTCGTCAATCAGAAGACTGTCGCCGGGCTCCATCGACCAGAGTTCATGCGTAACGCCGTCATGGTCATGATAGGATTTGATGGTGAATTGCAGATCGTCCCATTCTTCCAGCGCCGTAAAGGTGAAAGGACGTTTCTCATCGCGCCAGCCATCCTTGTCGAGCGACACTTCGGTCGCCTGGCCGGGCTTGAAGTCATAGCCTTCGGGCTTTTCCACACGATAGGCGCGGACATTATGGGTGATGGGTTCCGTGTGCAGGATGCGGACTTTCTTGGCCATGATAGGGCTCCCTTCTTCTGGGTTGCCCTTGATTGACGCTGGCCAGAGGCAATGGTTCCGTTTTCGGGGCCGTCTCAGCCGCCCAGCATGCGCCAGCGTTTCATGGCTTCACAGCTCGTTTCGCTCTGGAAGGCGGTTTTGGCGGAGCTGTTGAACTGGTCTGACGCCGAAGCGGCCCACACGCCAGCGGCGGCGTCATAGCTGGTAAAGCCGATCTCGGAGAGGCCGCGTTCAATCCGGTTGCAGATCAGGCCTGCCACGTCTGGGTCGGCCGTGTCATTCAGCGTGGCAATCCGGTCTGACAGGTCCAGACGCGAGAAGATATAGTCATAGACGGTCAAATCCTCGCCCACATCGAAAGCCAGGATATCTCCGGACGTCACGCCGGTGAAATCCGGATAGCCTGCGTCGGAGACGCCTGCCGTGAAAATGGAGGGGATTGGCTGGTCCAGATAGACGGCCCACATGCCGATGGAGCCCTTGTCCTTTGTGTTCTTGATGTCATCCGTATCCGGCATTTCGGCGGAGATGACGAGGATCGGCTTGTCTGTCCAGGATTTCACCGAAAAGGCGCTGACGGATTGCTCGGTAATCGACTGTCCGAACAGGGTGCTGCTGGATGTGTTCAGGAAGTTTGAGGCTTCCAGCATAAGCGGCGCATTGAAATAGGTGACCAACGTTGAGGTCGGCGCGATCAGATTTGCGGCCTGCGTCAGCGCGCTCATCACATTGGCACCGGCAGAGCTTTCCTTCTCGTCGGACAGCTGCATGCGGAAGCGCGCCTCGATCGTGGTGTTCGGACCGACCTTGAAATAGGGCGTGGCATAGGAAGAGATGTTTTCATTCGTGGTCCAGCTTTCGCCCTCGCGATTGTTGGAGGAGAAGCTGGCAGAGAACAGCGCCTGCGTGGCGGTAATGTCCGGCTTTGCGACGTCGAACTCCGCAATCAGCGTTCGTGTGATGTTGCGTGACGACATCATGCGCGAGAACCAGCCGCGGCTCTCATCCTTGTAATTGCGCATGTCCATATTCTTCTGGCGCGTGCCACTGGTTACGCCATCCATGTCATAGGCGTTGGGCTTCAGCGTTACGATCTGGATGCGGGTATAGCGGTCCTGCAGCATCTCGCCATATTCGGAATAGACCGCGGATTCATCGATGGCGACATCAATGAAGGGCAGGTAATCCATGGCGGGTTGGGCGGCTGAGCTTGCCCGGCCAATATCGCGGCGCATTGTGGGTGTGGGGGGACCCAGAAAGTCATCATCCGGTGTCGGTGTACCGCGCACCGGGCTGTCAGGGTAAGGGGAGGGCGGCGGCGTGCCTGTTGTTGGCCCTGCTTCTGGCCCGGAGGCACAGCCGGCCAAAGTGCCCAATACGACTGACAGACCGATTGCTGACCATGATTTCATCTTGCGCGTCCCCTATATTCCCCAGCCTTAACGATAGTTAACAGAGGGGTAAGGCCATGGCGAGGTCTTAAACGGCCTATCGCGGTTCAGCTGGTTGGGCCGGGGCGGGATGCTGGCAATCCAAATAGGCCATTATCTGCAAAGACCATTACAGTCTTTACTCGGATATGGTGCGATGCAATAAGCCCCTTGCCCAGCGGGGAGGGCATACCTATATGCTCATTGTGAGCATAATGCCGCGCAAACACTTTCAGGAGGGTCCTTCCTTGCTGCTCAATATGCTGAAAGCCAAGCTTCACTCTGCCACTGTTACGCAGTGTGACCTGCACTATGAAGGTTCGGTCTCTATCGACCAGGATCTGCTCGATGCGTCTGGCATCCTGCCGAATGAGCGCGTGGATATCTGGAATGTCACCAATGGTGCCCGCATCCAGACCTATGCGCTGGAAGCCCCGCGTGGCTCCAAGACCATCGGCGTGAACGGCGCTGCGGCCCGTCATTTTGCTGTGGGCGACACGGTGATCATTGCGGCCTTTGCGGGCGTGGAAGCCGAAAAGGCCCGCCAGCATGCGCCAACGGTCGTCCTGCTCGGCGACAATAACGAGATCAAGCAGCCCGCCTGATCCTGAGCCGAAAAGTCACTCTTTCTGGTGACTTTCACGGTTGCTGTAATTTTCCATCTCAAATAGCCTTCCCTCAAATCAGGGGAGGTTGAGTATGCGTTTTGTTGCGGCCATGATGATGGCATTGGTCCTGGCTTGTGCGGGGCGCACTGCCAACGCAGAAGTTCCTCATCCTCCCCTCGAAGAATATGGCGATCTGCCCTCCATCCGAATGATGGATATGTCGCCTAATGGCAAATTGATCAGTTTCATCCAGCGTCATGATGGGACTGACTTTCTCGCCCTTCATAACGTCGAAACCGGTAAGACCGAGTACAAGCTGAAAGTCAGCGATGTGTCGGCGCGTGGCGTTTGGTTTGCAGATGATGAGCATGTCATCATACTCGCATCAGACCGGAAATGGCTTTATGGGTATAAGAATGATTTCGAGTATTCCGGGGCGTTTTCCTATAATCTCAAGACCGGAAGCTTGAAGCCGCTTTTGCGTGGGAACAGAGACCTTTGGCCAGCCCAAGGCGGGCTCGGAAGAATTATTGGCTATTCCGACAAACCCGATCACGTTTACATGCCAGCCTATATTGGTAAGCCGCCGGCGGACCCCACCATGGATCTGCTGCGGGTAAGCCTGGAGACAGGCATGGGCGGTACGTACAAGCGCGGCACCGCCCATACGATTGACTGGTTTGCGGATATGGACGGAACCGTCTTCGCGCGGGAAGACTATAATGTTGAACGCGATATCTACACGATCTGGACCTATGTGAACGGTAAGCGTGAAAAGATCTATGAAGAAGATAGTGACCTTGTCCCACTCTCTCTCTTGGGAGTGAAGGCTGACAAGTCTGGCATAATCTTTGTTTCATCCGGTGAAAATGAAGAAGGCTATGATGAGGTCTACGAGATGGATTTCAAGGGTAGCGTTAAACCTTCCGGTCTCGGAAAAAGCGATACGGATATCGGTAGCGTTTATACGGATGGAAATCGTTTTGTCGTAGGTGTGAGGTATACCGGTCCGGTGCCGCGCTACAAATTCTTCGATCCAGAAGTCGACTCAGCGGTAAGTGCCCTGACAGAACAATTCTCAGCAGCGGCCGTATATGTGGAAGCCTGGACTGAGGACTGGTCAAGAATCCTGTACCGGATTTATGGTAGCGACACGCCTGGCACGTATGTGCTGCAGGATCGCGACACGGGCAGTCTCAGCTTTATCGCAGATGGGCGGCAAGGCATTCCGCCTGAAGCGATTGGCCAGATGGTGGCGGTGACGTATCCGGCACGGGACGGCCTGAGCATTCCCGCCATAGTGACATGGCCCGCGGGCGCCGACATGCAGACAGCTTCGGATCTGCCTTTGATCGTCATTCCGCATGGTGGTCCACAATCGAATGTCCCAGTCTATTTCGACTGGATGGCCCAGTATTTTGCAAATCGCGGCTATCTCGTCCTACAGCCCAATTTCAGGGGGTCTTCAGGCTATGGACAGGCCTTTGTCGAGGCGGGTTATGGAGAATGGGGCGGCAAGATGCAGGATGATGTCACCGATGGCGTAAACGCCCTTGTCAGCCAAGGCGTGGCTGATCCGGATCGCGTATGCATTGTCGGTGGCAGCTATGGGGGCTATTCCGCCCTGGCGGGCGGTGCCTATACGCCAGACCTCTACAAATGTGTTGTTGCCATTGCTCCGGTGGCTGACATTCCCTTGATGATGAGGCGCCTTCGCAAGGAAACAGACCGCGGGTCTTCGGCGATTGCGTACTGGACGAAGTTCATCGGCGGGAAGGATGGGCAAGTGGACATGGCTTCCGTCTCTCCGGTAAATTCAGCAGGGAATTTCAAGGCGCCGGTTCTTCTGATCCATGGCAAGCATGACACGGTTGTGGATATTGAGCAGAGCCATGCCATGGAAAAGGCGCTGCGCAAGGCAGGCAAGGATGTCACGTTGATCGAGCTGGACGGAGAGGACCACTGGCTGTCACAGGGTGAGACGCGGATTGAGACGCTGAAGGCGATGTCGGACTTCGTGGACCAGAATATCGGCGAGTGATCAGGTTCCGTTTACGGACTTCATCACGTCGGCGATAATCTCGAATGAGCGGATACGCTTGTCGACATCATACATGTCGGAGACAACCATCAGCTCGTCCGCCTCTGTGCGGGCGAGCAGATTTTGGATGCCGGTGCGCACCTTGTCCGGGCCGCCAATGATGCTGACGGCCAGCATATGGCTGGCGCGCAGTTTCTCTGCTTCCGTCCAGTAGGTGTTGATGTCGTCAATCGGCGGCTGGGTCAGTTTGCGCTGCCCGCGGGCCAGGTTTGCGAAGGACATCTGCTGTGAGGTCGCCAGATATTTCGCCTCTTCATCCGTGTCCGCCGCAATGATGTTGACCCCGATAAGAGCATAGGGCTTAGCCTGCTGTTCTGACGGTTTGAACTGGCGACGATAGACGGCCAGCGCGTCATCCAGTGCCTGCGGCGCGAAGTGGGAGGCAAAGCCATAGGGGAAGCCATAGGCGGCGGCCATCTGCGCGCCAAACAGGCTGGAGCCGAGGATCCAGATGGGTACATTTGAGTTTGATCCGGGCACGGCCTCAATTCGCTGGCCGTCTTCGACGGGGCCGAGATAGGCCTGCAGCTCCAGAACATCCTGCGGGAAGCGGTCTGCACTCATCGGGTCGCGGCGCAGGGCGCGCAGCGTGGTCTGGTCTGTCCCCGGCGCACGCCCAAGGCCCAGATCGATCCGGCCAGGATAGAGCGCGTCCAGCGTTCCGAATTGTTCGGCAATGATGTAGGGCGCATGATTGGGCAGCATGATACCGCCCGCGCCGACGCGAAGCGTTTTCGTGCCGGCGGCGATATGGGAAATAACAATCGATGTGGCAGCGGTCGTGACGGCGGGCATATTGTGGTGCTCTGCCACCCAGAACCGCTTGTAGCCGAAACTCTCTGCCTGCTGCGCCAGGCGACGGGCATCGTTCAGTGCATCGGTGCGCGTAAAGCCTTCACGCACACGCCCCAATTCCAGAATGGAAAGATTTGCCAAGTGTCTGCTCCCTGATCGGCGTTTGCGACCTGTTAGCGGCCACGTCACACTGACAGAGATGGGGTGTGCGTCGTCCATGCCAAGAGGTGGAAGCATGCGGACATGGAAGGGATGAGAGAAGTATCAGCAAGAAGATTGCCTCGTCTTTCTATCTCCACTAGCTTTTCGTTGTGAGGTTTAGGGGAGTATTTGAATGTTCAGAGTCTTTGCCGCGTTCTGCGCGACTATGCTTTTGTTTGTGTGTCAGCCAGCCAGTGCTGAGGTTCCTCAGCCATCTATCGAGGCGTATGGAGAGTTGCCGGCAATCCGGTCCATGTCCATTTCACCGGATGGCAATCTGGTCGCTTTTATTACACGTGCCGATGGGGCGGACCTGGTTACGATCTATGATGCGCGAACGGGGCAGTTGAACTATCGCCTCAAGCTGACAGACCTATCTACGCGTAGCCTGGGGTTTGCGGATAACGAGCACCTGATCATTGTTGCTTCTGACACAGAACGCGTGGTCGGCATTCCGGGGCAGTTCGAAAAGTATCAGGCCTATTCCTACAATTTGCAGACGGGTAATTACCGGCCGCTATTGCGGGAGACTAAAGGCCTTCACCCCGCGCAAAGTGGCCTAAGCCATATTATCGGCTGGGATGCAAAGAACAAAAATACCATCTTCATGGCGGCGTGGATGGGGACGCGTGATCCTGAATACACGCTTCTGCGCGCAAATCTCGACAATGGCCGTGGGCGCCGTGCATGGCAGGGGACAAGCAATACGATCAATTTCTATGTAGATACTGACGGGACGGTTCTGGCCAGGGAAGAATATGACAACCGGAAGAATATCTATCGCATCACCACATGGGCAAATGGCAAGGAGGAAGTGCTTTATGAGGTCGAGGCACCTCAGGTTCCTATTTCTCTGCGAGGGGTAAAGTCAGACAAGTCCGGACTTCTGTTTGTAAAGTCACAAGGGGCTAACGAAGATGCGGGCTTTGATGAGCTGTATGAACTGAGTTTTTCAGGTGAAATTACATCACTCGGTCTCGGAAGAGAGGGGATGGATATTGACGGTACGCTGACAGACGGAAATGGGTTCGTCGTGGGCGTGCGTTACTCAGGTGCCTTGCCATCCTACAAATTTTTTGATCCGGAGATCGACCAGAGTGTGCAAAGCCTATTGGCGGCTTTTCCCGCATCCTCGATCCGGATTGTTGACTGGACGTCTGACTGGTCAAAAATTCTGTATCTGTTCAATGGCAGTGATACGACTGGCAGCTATATTCTGGAAGACAGGGCAACGGGCGGCCTGACACGTATCCTCGATCAGCGTACTGACATCCCCAAAGAATCTATTGGTGAGATCATGGCGATCAATTACCCGGCTCGTGACGGCTTGATGATTCCAAGCATTCTGACACTTCCTGCTGGAAAGACGTTTGAAACGACACAGAATGCGCCTCTTGTCGTTATTCCGCATGGTGGGCCAGCCGCGTATGATTATGTCGGTTTTGACTGGATGGCGCAGTACTTTGCCAATAGGGGGTATCTGGTCCTTCAACCAAACTTCCGTGGCTCCACGGGTTACGGCCAGGCGCACACGACTGCTGGTTACGGCCAGTGGGGCAAAGCCATGCAGGATGACGTAACTGACGGCGTCAAGATTCTGATCAACGAAGGAAAGGCTGACCCAGAGCGTGTTTGCATCGCGGGCGCCAGTTATGGTGGGTATTCGGCTCTCGCAGGCGGGGCCTATACGCCGGACCTCTACAAATGCGTGATCTCGATTGCTGGGGTTTCAGATCTGCCAGCAATGCTGAGGCAGGAAGTCAAGGATGCTGGGGGTGACCATTGGGTCGTTGATTACTGGAAAACCCAGATGGGAGATCCAGATTCGGAAGATGTGGACCTTGATGCCATTTCGCCGGCTACGTCAGCTGCGGCCTTTCAGGCACCAGTTCTACTGATCCATGGCCGCGATGATACGGTGGTGCCTATCCGGCAGAGCCGCATCATGGAGGATGCTTTGAAAAGTGCCGGTAAGGACGTCACCTTTATTGAACTGAAGGGCGAAGATCACTGGTTGTCATCCGGTGAGACGCGTCTTGCGACCCTGCAAGCCATGGCCGATTTTGTTGACCAGCATATGGGTCAATAAGGGGCGCCCTAGACGGGTTTCCCAGTCTTTTTCTAGAATCCGGCAGGGGCCGAGAGGCCTTTGCTGGAGAGGCAGATGGCCTTGAAGCGGCTGCCCATGTCTTTGGGGTCAATCAGGCGCTGGGCGTTGTTGTAGATCGCCTCGGCATGATCGGGATTTGCCTCGACCAGCTGGTTCAGGCGGGCCTGCGCGCCGAGGCCCATCAGGAACATGCCTTGCGGAGTCGGGCCGGTCACATCGAGGCCGATCTTGGTTGCCAGGCGTTTCAGGCGGCCAAAGTCCACATCCACGGTCAGATCGGACTCTCCGGGGAAGGCCAGTGGGGAGACCTGCTCGCCAAGTTTGAAGGCGCGGAGGCTGTCGCCTGGCGTGGCATCGGCCGGGCCATAATCGATGAACAGCGCGCGGAATGGATCAGCGCGGGTGACAAGGTCTGCCACCAGCAGGTCAAAGCCGGTCTGCACCTCAACACATTGCGCAGATGCCGCGTTGCCTTCAGGGGCGCGGGCCTCATCTGCC
Source organism: Hyphomonas beringensis (assembly GCF_000682755.1). GTDB lineage: Bacteria > Pseudomonadota > Alphaproteobacteria > Caulobacterales > Hyphomonadaceae > Hyphomonas > Hyphomonas beringensis. Next base: position 37,610 of record NZ_AWFF01000031.1, on the reverse strand, counting down.
GCAAGGCCAAAGGCGAGGTTTCCGTCACTGTCGAGGCCGATCACGCATTCGCGCCAGCTTTCGCCATCCTTGCGGAATTGCCTCGCGGGCAGGCAGTCGAGATATTCGTTCGCGATGAGGATCATCGGCTCGGCGGGCACTTCGGCCATCGTACCCGCAAAGGCAGGGTCATAATCTGTCAGGCGCTCGGCCTGGACCTTGCGCAGCTCCGGGCTCGGCTCCACCAGCCCTAACTGGGCGGCGTCGGCAAATTTGCGGCCGCCCGCGACATAGGCCAGCCGCAGCGCATCGGCCATCAGCGTGCCGCGGCCAGGGCCGATTTCGACCAGCTGGAAAGTGTCGGGCTCGCCCAGCGCCTTCCACTCATGCACAACCCACAGGCCAAGCAATTCCCCGAAGATCTGGCTGACTTCCGGGGCGGTGATGAAATCCGTGCCAAGGCCCGGGCGTGTGGCGTAATAGCCTTGCGTAGAATCGTGCAGGGCCAGCTGCATATAGGTCGAAACCGGGATCGGCCCGTCCGTCTCGATCAGGCGGATGATGCGTTCCTTGAGGGTCATGTCAGCCATCAGTTTGCTTTGGCAGCGGGCTTCTTAAGCGCGTTCCAGACCAGCCAGATGCCGCCGATCCACATCGGGATGGAGAGCAGCTGCCCCATCGTGATCCAGTCCGGCAGGCCCTCGACAAAGCTGTCGGGCATGCGGAAATTCTCAATCAGTGTGCGGGCCGTTGCATACATCAACAGGAACAGGCCGGCGATGAGGCCGGGACGCTTCAGCGCGCCAAAACGCCAGATCAGGATAGAGAGCACAATCAGGGGAACCCAGCCTTCCAGTGCGCTCTCATAGAGCTGACTGGGGTGGCGCGCCATTTCGAGTCCCGAATAGACCCATTCACCCGTCGCCCAATTATAGGCAGGCGGGGTAGAGCCGGGCACATATCCCTCCGGGAAGACCATGCCGATAGGGGCGTCCGTATGGCGGCCGTAAAGCTCTGCATTAACGAAATTAGCAAGGCGGACGAGGCCGATGCCGATCGGTGCGACGACGCCCGCAATGTCTCCGATGGAATAGAGGGATACCTTCTTGATGTAGGCAAACAGGCAGAGTGCAATCGTGACGCCCAGAATGCCGCCATGGAAGGCCATGCCGCCATCCCAGATCTTGAAGATGGTCAGCGGGTCATTCGCGATCACGTCAAACTGATAGGGCACCATATAGAAGAGGACATAGCCGAAGCGTCCGCCGAGAATGATGCCGACAATGATCCAGAACATGATGTCATCGAGCTGGTCCTTGGTCAGCGGCGCGGTGCCCCCAAACAGGGCAGGGCGCTTCAGCATTGCGCTGGCATACCACCAGGCGAGGCCAATTCCGGCCATATAGCCAAGCGCGTACCAGCGCAGATGAAACTCTCCGAGCCCGAGGAAACCGAGATCAATCGAGAAGATCGCCGGGCTGACATCAGGAAAGGTCAGCGCGGCTGCAGGCATCACCATTGCAGCAAAACTCATCATATCCAGCATGCGGCGTCTTTTCCCTGTCTTGCCCCGGGCCTATCTGTTAGGAGTGAACCTGTCCGCCCGACCCCGCGAAGGAGTAGCCTCATGGCCGCAACAAATCCACTGCTTGATGACATTGCAGGTCTGATGACCGGAGCGATGGGCGCAGCGCGGGCTGCAGGCGAAGAGGCGAAGACCGCCGCACAAGGCCGTGTGAAGGCCATGATCGCGGATATGGACCTGGCTGGCCGGGATGAGGTCGAGGCCCTGAAGGCCCTCGCAGTCACGGCTCTGGAGCGGGTCGAAACACTGGAAAAGCGCCTTGAAGAGCTCGAGGCGAAGGTGACTTCGGATTAAGCCTTTACTGCAGGCTAACCTTGCCTGCCTGTTAATCGTACTGGACGCGAAGCGTTACCCACGCTTGAACAGGCATTGGCCATGTGGCGCGAATCCGCGCACCCATGAACTCTGAAAGAAGGGGAGACTTTCATGAGCCTTGATCTTTCACGCGATGAGTTTGCTGCGGCAGATCCACTGGACCGTGTTGAGGAAGCCCTCGAAATCGCTGGCTGGCAGCATGAGCGCGATGAAGAATCGACCATTCAGGCTGTCGCGGAAACCCGCTGGGGCGACATGGGCGCCTTGTTCGCGTTCCGCCCTGAACCCGCAGCCATCCATTTTTCCGTAACGCTGGACATCAAGCCGGTCGCCGCCAAGCGTGCGCAGCTGTCAGAGCTGATCATTATGGCGAATGAACGCCTGTGGTTGGGTCATTTTGACTATTGGGCCGATGAAGGCGTGGTGATTTTCCGCTATACTTTCCCGATGACAGACCGGGATGAGGTATCTCTGGGCGAGATTCGCTCTGCTGTCGCGGCTTCGGTCAGCGCGGTGGACCGCTTTGTGCCAGCGTTCAACTTCCTGATCTGGGCGGGCAAATCGCCCCGTGAATCCATTGATGCGGTCATGTTTGAAACGCATGGCGAAGCCTGAGGCCTTGGAAAACCTGTAAAAGATGAGCAGCGCAAAATCGATTGTCCTGATTGGGGCCGGGAGAATGGGATCGGCGCTGGCGACAGGCTGGCTGTCCGGCAAGGCCTCTCCTGATTTATCGATTGTTGATCCTGCGCCCTCAGAATTGGTTCAGGGCTGGGCTGATGCCGGAAAAGTGGTTCTGAACCCTGATCCGTCGCCCGCTGGCATTGTCGTTCTGTGTGTCAAACCGCAGGTCTTTCCGCGAGTTCTGGAAAGTGTAAAGGCCTGGATCGGCCCGAAAACACTGGTCATCTCCGTTATGGGCGGGCTGAGGCTGGGCCAATTGGCGGACAGGCTGGAAACGCCGCGCATCATTCGCGTCATGCCCAATACGCCAGGCGCGATCGGTAAGGGCGTCGCGCTTATGGCGCCTGCGCCGTCTGTCACCAACACCGATATTGGATCCGCTCAGCGCCTCCTGAAACCGCTCGGCCGTGTGGAAGGCCCTATGGACGAGAAGATGCTGATCACTGCGACCGGTATTTCCGGCTGCGGCCCGGCCTATGTCTTCCTGCTGGCTGAAGTGATGGCAGAAGCGGCAGAGGCCGAAGGCGTGCCGCGCGAGATGGCCTTGCGGTTGGCGGTGGATACTGTCACAGGCTCCGCGGCCCTGATGGCCGCATCGGATGAAACGCCAGGGGCGTTGAGAAAAGCGGTCACTTCACCCGGCGGCATCACACAGGCAGCTCTTGACATCCTCATGGATGACGGTGGGATGCCTCTGTTGATGCGCAAGGCACTCCGGGCCGCCATAACCCGCGACCGGGAGCTGTCCAGAGACATGGATTAGAGGACCCAGCGATGAGTGATACGGCAGGCATACTTGAAAAGGGCCTGCTCGCTGCATTGGAGCTGGCCGCCGAAACCGCCTGGGCTGACCTGACCCTTTCAGACATTGCAGATGCAGCAGGCCTCAGCCTGTCAGACTTTCATGGCGTTGCCGGGAAAGATGAGCTGGCCGCCCATGCCGATGCCTATTTCGATGGATTCATGTCGGAAGAGGGCGTCTCGCATGACGAGACACCGAGTGAGCGCCTGTTTGATGTCATCATGTTGCGCTTTGAAGCGATGGAAGACCATCGCGCCGGTCTGACGTCGCTGATGAAGTATCGCGACCGTATGCCGTCCCTGCTTTTGAAACTGGCGGCAGCGCGCAAGCGCTCGGCGGACTGGGCGCTCGTCTCTGCGGGGCTCGACAGCCGGTCCGGCGCGCCTGTGCCTCTCAAGGCCGTCGGCATCGCCTATGTCATCGGCAAGGCAGAGCGGGCCTGGCGCAAGGAAACCAGCGGAGATTTCGCCCTGACCATGGCCGCGCTCGACCGGGGCTTGCGGGACGCAGAAGACCGCATGCAGCAATTCCAGCGCGTAACCGGCTGGGGCCGCAGCCGCCGCGCGGAAGAGGCGGAAGAGACAGATACACAACAAGATAAAGAGCAGGAAAATCCTGCCGATGATTAGATATAAGTGGAGGAAAATGAATGAGCCGACCTGGCCTCGATGCAGACCCGCTCACCCTGGGAGCGGGCTGGTTTAATGCGCTATTCGAAGAAATTGGCATTGATGCGGAAGTAAAGGACCTCACTGCGAAATCCATCGGCACAGGCCAGATCGGCGAGAATGTCCGCTTTGTGTTTGATTATAATCGCAAGGGATCGAACGCGCCGGACACTCTGGTCGGCAAATTCCCCTCCGGCAGTGAGGCCAGCCTGATGACGGCGAAACTGCTCGGCCATTATGAGCGGGAAGTGCACTTCTATCGCACCTTTCCGAAAGTGGCGGGAATCATCACGCCGAAGGCTTTCTACACAGATTACGAGCCGGAGACGAACCGGTTCGCCCTGATCATGGAAGACATGGCCCCGTCAGAGCAAGGCGATCAGTTGCGCGGCTGCACTGTGGAAGAGGCCGAAAAGGCGCTCGCGTCTGCGGCGGTGCTGCACGCGGCGCACTGGAATGATCCCGCGCTAGATACTTATGCCTGGCTACAAGGTAGCGATCTGGCGCCGCCGCCTGCCTTGTCGCCAGAGCAGGTTGTCGGACTGTGGTACGGGTTCAAGGATCGCTATGGAGAACGGCTCAGCGCCGAAGATATAGAAGTCGGCGATGCCTATGCCGCTGCACTGCCGGCCTGGAGTGATGGGTATGAAGGCCCGCACGCGCTGACCCATAATGATTTCCGCCTGGACAATATGCTGTTTGGCAAGGGCAGCGCGCCCAGGCCGCTGGCGATTGTGGACTGGCAGACGGCAGGCAAGGGCGCCCCGGCCGGGGATGTCGCCTATTTCATCGGCGCGGGTCTGACGCGTGACGACCGGCCGAAGCACGAGCAAGCCTTGCTGCGTTATTATCATGCCTGCCTGCAGGATCAGGGCGTCACCGATTATGCGTTTGAGGACCTCTATCGCCACTACCGGTGGTTTAGTTTTTACGGCATGTCGGTGGCATTTGGCGCGGCGATGTTGGTCAAACAGACCGAGCGTGGAGACGAGATGTTCCTGACCATGTTGCGTCGTCACGCGGCCCAGGCACGGGATAATGGCGCTCTGGAACTGCTGCCATAATTCGCCAAAATCTTGTCATTTCTGTAATGAATGCACGAGATTCTCACCTCTTGTACCGGGGCGGTACAGCTTTACGAACATCCTCCTAACCGAAGCTGTAAAACTCACAGATTGCCTTACGTCTAGGCTTAAACCCCTCAGTGTATCTTCCTGTCCACAGCTCCCGGAGAAGCCGGGCTGATTTCGACTATGCAACCAGAATGGTGTGGACATGGAAAAACATAATGCACGTAACCAAGGCGTACAGGGCCCCGACGGCCAGACGCTGACCCTGGCAGACCTGCCGTCCCCGAACATCTCCCGCTGGGTGACGCGTCGCAAAGCTGAAGTCGTTGCAGCAGTGTCTGGTGGCCTGCTGACCCGCAAGGCAGCCTGTGATCGCTACAGCCTGAGCGACGAGGAATACGAGACCTGGGAAAAGCTCTACAACCGCCACGGCACCAAAGGGCTGCGTACGACCCGACTGCAGCAATATCGCGGCTAGTCCGGTGCAGGGTTAACGAGATCCTGTCTGTTAAACACAAATTTACGCGCGGAGACCTATGAATAGTCCTGAATGCCGGAATCTGCTTCCGGCGTCAGGAGTGTTTCATGGATTTTCGGTTCGCAAAATCACAGCGCAGCGCGGGGCCCTCCACACAGGCCGTCGCGCTGTTTGCATGTCTGATCGTGATCCTTCTCGGTTGTTGGCGGGGGACAAGCCTGTTCACTCAGCCCGTCGATGAGTGGGTGCCTGGCTCTGACGTTGAAGCCTCTCTCATGGGCATTCTTGAGCCTGTTGCGGGCATGGGGAATATCCGCCTGTCGGTTACTGGCAAGGGTACGTCCCATTCCGTCCTGATCCTGCTGGCGACGCGCGCCAGTGAAGCGGCGCCCACACTGGAGCGCCTGACAACATCCGCACTGATGATGAATCCGGAAGAGGGTGACCAATTGGTCATCGAGCAGGCCGCCTTTGCGCGCGGCGTGCCGGGGCGTCCCTCTGCTGCAGGCTGGACAGAGCTTGGCCTCTATGGGGCCTTGCTGGCAATGCTGGCCTGGATTGGGCTGAAGCCGTCAGATGTGCCAGCGGCGGATGCAAAACGGGCCAGGACCGCAGAGCCGGTGGAAGCCGCGCTTGAGCCTGCCCTTGTCGAGAAACGGGTGAAGGCCAAACCGGCCCTGACCGCTGAGCCCGGCGCTGCCGCAAAGCTCGTCCAGAAAGATCCGGCCCGTACAGCCTCCATCCTGCGCAGCTGGATGCATGGGGAAGGGGGCTCCGCATGAACGCCCTCGCCCTGAAACAGGCTGGCCCGTCTGCGCGCCCGCCGGAAGGCCTGGCCAGGTCTGCCCGTCTGATGCGCGCGCTTGGCCCCGATGCTGCCCCTGTCTGGGGAGAGCTGTCCAATGAAGAGGCCCATGCGCTGTCTGTCGCCATGGACGCGCTGGAGGATGATTACGGCCATGAGGCCGAAGCCGTGCAGACCTATGTGAAGGCGCACACGCACTACACCCCCAAACCGGCAGCGGGCAGCAGCGTCTGGTCGCGGCTGTCTGCCATGGAAACGGCAGATCTTGTCCAGTTGCTGGGTGGGCAGCATCCACAGACTATCGCGCTGATCCTGTCGCGCATGGACGGCGAGCCCGCCGCGCGCGTTCTGAAAGTGATCCGCACGAGGCAGGCTGTCGATATCATGCAGCGCCTCTTGCACATCGGTCCGGTGAACCCGATTGCGCTCAAGGGGCTGGAAACGGCCGTGACCGGCTGGCTGGACAATAGTCTGCGGCCTTCCATTGCCAGCGGGCATGAGCGCATTGCCCGGATCTTTGACCAGCTGGACAGCCAGGCCGAGAAGAATTTGCTTTCTGCGCTGGATAGCGCCGAGCCAGGCGTCGGCGACCGCGTCCGCGCGCTGATGTTTACTTTTGATGACCTCGCCAAGATGGACACGGCAGGCCTGCAGACCTTGCTGTCCTCTTCAGACCGCACTGTGCTGACCCTGGCGCTGAAGGGGGCGACGCCGGAAACGGCGGCGGCTTTCTTCCGCAACATGACACAACGTGCGGGCGGCCTGCTGCGTGAAGAAATCGCCATGCTGGGCCCTGTGCGCCGCAGCGAAGTGGAAGCGGCTCGGCGTGAGCTGGTGCGCCTGGCGCGCGCCCTGATCAGCCAGGGTGATATTCGCGGCGGTCTGCCGGAAGATGAGGACGAACTGGTCGAATAATGCAGCGCGCGGTCAAATCCCTCACGCCTTTTGACTTCCGCAGCGATTTCAGCGGTGCGCAAGCCACGCCTGCTGTCATCGAAGACGACCCACCCGTCCGCCTGACAACGCCCGAACTGGTACAGCTATTGGCAGAGGCACGGGCCGAAGGCGCCGCAACTGTGCGCGCTGAGCAGGCGTGTGACGAGGCGGAACGCTTGCAGGCGGTCACGAATGCCCTCAACGAGGCCTTGGCCAATCTGGTGGCCCTGACAGGCCATCTGGAGGCCTGCGCGCTGGACGAGGGTTTCAGTGAGCGGGCCACTCGGTTAATAAGGGCGACAGCCCGCACCATCATAGACGGGCAGGGGGACCTGTTCGCCGCGCAGCAATCCCTCAAATCCGACCCATCCAGAGGATAGCCGGAAGGACCACCATGACTGATTCCGAAAACCCCGCCCTGAAAAAGAGCCTGATGGATGTGCCTGTCCGTGTGGATGTGGTGCTGGGCGAGGTGCGCATGCCGATCGAGGAATTGATGGCCATGTCCGAAGGGGACATCATTGCCCTTCAGCGCAAGACAGACGAACCGGTGGATATTTACCTTTCCGACCGCCTGATGGCGCGCGGCAAGCTGGTCATCGCTGATGGACAATTGGGGGTCACCCTGTCCGAAATCGTTGATGAACGTGCAGCTGCCTGAGATTTCGGCAGCCAACATTAAATCCCATACATCCTTCACAATTCCTAACGCAGGGCAGGAAACTGTTAACCTTTAGCGGTGTTAACTGTTTTCCGACGATAAGCATGTCCTGTCGCGCCAATGGGGTGGTGTGCGATGGGGTGTAACAAGGGAAACATGCAGACATGCGCATGAAGATGTTCGCCGCGGAGACTTTCGAAGCTGCCAAGGCGATGATTTTTGCCGAGATGGGCGCCGATGCGGTGATCCTGTCAGAGCGCGAGATCGACGGGGGAGTCGAGGTCCGCGCGGCTACAGACAAGCTGGGCGGAGGGGTCGTGCCAAGCGAGCCACTCTTCCTGCGTGAGTCGCGTGGTGGTCATGGCCGCGGTTCTGAAAACCCCCTCTACAGCCGTGTGCGCGATGCGCTGCTCTGGCATGGCGCCCCCCAGCGCTTTGCAGACCGCGTGGCCAATGAAGGCGCTGGGCGCCACAGTACGCCAAGCTGCGCCCCTGAGGATTCCATCGCTGCCGGTCTGGAGCGCATCGTTACCTGCGATCCGATCCCGGCGCGTCTGGAGAAAGATATCATTCTCGTCGGCCCTCCCGGGCATGGTCGCACTGCCACAGCTGCAAAGCTGACGCGCCGCGCCGCCGTGGCCCGCACCCAGATCATGCCTGTTGCGGCTGACCTCGACGGCACGGCCGGGGGTGACCAGCTGGCTGCCTATCTGGAGCAGGAACGCGGCCAGATCCGCATCGCCGAAACGCCGGACGCCCTGTTCAATGTGCTGCGCAAGCTGCGCGAGACCGGCAATCGCTGCATCATCGACCTGCCGGCCATCAACCCGTTTGACCAGGATGACATGGCCAGCCTGCAGGACCTGATTGCCGTTGTGCGCGCCGAGCCCGTGCTCGTGATGTCTGCTGAGGGCCATCCGGAAGATCAGGCCGATTCGGCCCGTGCCTTTGCCCGCGCCGGCATCCGCCGCGCGATCCTGACCAAACTCGACATTGCCCGACGGAGGGGGGGAGCTATATCCGCCCTGTCGTCGGCAGGAATTGCCTTCTCACACCTGGCCGTGACGCCGTTTATCGGTGGCGGTCTGGTGCCGGCAGCGCCCTCCCGGCTCGCTGCCTTGTTGATGGAAGATGCCCCGGGCGATGTGATCGCCCTGAAAGGAGCTGCGTAATCTCATGAGCTTCATGCTTCGAAAATCTCAGGATCGGCCGCAACAGCGTCCGGCTCCGCGTGTCGCTCCGGCTTCGATCATCGCTGTTGCAAGCGGCAAGGGCGGAGTTGGCAAGACGTTCATGGCCATCACGCTCGCATCTGCCTTTGCGCAGGCCGGCAAGCGCACCCTGCTGGTCGATGGTGACCTTGGCCTCGCCAATGTGGACGTTCAGCTGGGCATTGCCCCGGAAACAGACCTTGCTGCCGTGATTGCAGGCTGGGTTGAACTGGATGATGCGGTAACGCCGGTCGATGGCGGCGCTGCAGGAGGTGGTTTTGATGTGCTGCCGGGCCGATCAGGCTCAGGCGCTCTCGCTGAGCTTCCGCCCGAAGAAGTCGCCCGCCTTGCTGCGGGTCTCTCTGCGCTGGCCCTCCAGTATGATCAGGTGGTTGTCGACCTTGGCGCTGGCATCGAGGCGAACTGCATGCGCCTGGCACGTGCCGCCGACAAGGCGCTGATGGTTATCACGGACGAGCCGACCTCGATGACGGACGCCTATGCGTTCATCAAGGTTCTGAGAGGTTACGCGCCGAACGTAGAACCCGTGATCTGTATTAACCAGGCCGATTCGCGCGCTGCAGGGCAAAGAACCTATGAAGCGATCGCGCGCGCCTGCCAGACCTTCCTTGGCTTCCGTCCACACCTTGCGGGCACCGTTATGCGGGATCCGAAAGTGCGGGATGCGATCCGCTGCCAGAAAACACTGATCTCGACGGATCAGCAGGCGCAGCCGATCCAGGATGCCATCGCAATCTCACAGATGCTGATCGGTGCGGGCTCCGCTGCCGAGCTTGGCTATTAATCTGTGTGAATAAAGTAGAACTTTTTTGAGGCAAATCGCACGGCTCGTTAACCTTCGTTAAAGGATCAGCCCGTAGGATTCACTTTGATAGGAAATGCGACTAGTTTGGTCGTAAGTTGATTCGGGAGACGAGATAATGCGCGTCCTGCTTATTGAAGACGATAGCGCTGTCGCGCGTTCAATCGAGCTGATGCTGAAAGCTGCGGGCTTCAACATCTATACGACCGACCTTGGTGAAGAAGGCGTCGATCTCGGAAAAGTCTACGAATACGACATGATCGTGCTCGACCTCTCCCTGCCGGACATCTCCGGCTATGAGGTGCTGAAGCAGCTGCGCATGGGCCGTGTGAACACACCGGTCATGATCCTGTCCGGTAACCCTGACATCGAAGCCAAGGTTAAGACGCTCGGCTACGGCGCAGACGATTACCTGACAAAGCCCTTTAACAAAGACGAGCTGATCGCCCGTATTACCGCCATTGTGCGCCGCTCCAAAGGCCATGCCGAGAGTGTGATCCGCACAGGCGAAATCATTGTGAACCTGGATGCCAAGACGGTGGAAGTGGACGAAGAGCGCGTTCACCTGACCGGCAAGGAATACCAGATGTTCGAGCTGCTCTCGCTGCGCAAGGGCACGACGCTGACCAAGGAAATGTTCCTCAACCACCTCTATGGCGGGATGGATGAGCCGGAACTGAAGATCATCGACGTGTTTATATGCAAGCTGCGCAAGAAGCTGCAGCAGGCTACTGGTGGCAAACACTATATCGAAACCGTTTGGGGCCGCGGCTATGTGCTGCGTGACCCTCGCCCAAGCTCGAAATCCAATGAGATCGAGGAGGCCGCCTGACAGGCTGCCATTATTTAAGAGTACTCCAGAAACCCCGGTCCCCCTGGCCGGGGTTTCTTCTTTTCAGATGCACGCTTGCAAGAGTGGGCAAATAGCTGACATTGGGCATATGTCACAACGTTCTGCCGGCCCGGAAATACTTCGTCTGATCGAGCTCATCTCCCGACTGCCGGGCCTGGGCCCCCGGTCTGCGCGGCGCGTGGCGCTGTTCCTGTTAAAGCGCCGTGATACGCTGCTGAAGCCGCTCGCGGCAGCGCTGGCGGAAGCGGGCGAGAAGATTGACCGCTGCGAAATCTGCGGGAACTTCGATACGGTGCAGCCCTGCGCGGTGTGCCAGGCCGATGGCCGCGACGACGGCCTCATCTGTGTTGTGGAAGACGTACCGGACCTGTGGGCGCTGGAGCGGGGCGGCGCCTTTCGCGGACGCTATCATGTTCTGGGCGGTGTCTTGTCGGCCATTGATGGTATCACGCCGGAAGATTTGAACATTGCGACGCTGATCAGCCGGGTCGAGGCGGGCGGAATCCGCGAGGTGATCCTGGCCCTGAATGCCACGGTCGATGGCCAGACCACGGCCCATTATGTGGCAGACCTGCTGGAAGGGAAGGGCGCCAGCGTTACGCGCCTGGCCCATGGCGTACCAGTGGGCGGCGAACTGGACCATCTGGATGATGGCACGCTTGCCGCCGCGCTCCGGTCTCGCCGGGACGTCTGACCTGCACCAGGCGCAGGCCCGTGGCACTTACTTCGTGTCAGGCTCTTCAGCGACGGCCTCAACGACATCCACGCGGTAGATACCGTCAAAATCCTTCGTGGCGACATAGAGGTGCCCATCCGGGCCCTGAATGACATCGCGGATCGGATATTCCCCATCGAACAGGGATTCCTTGCCGACCACCTGGCCGTCTTCCATGTCGATACGGGTCAGCTCCAGCCCGGCCGGGCCGTTCATGCCGCCGGTGAAGAGATCGCCTTTCCAGCCGGGATAGACATCGCTGGTCAGCATGGTGAGGCCCGCCGGGGCAATCGACGGCACCCAATAGGTCAGGGGCTGTTCCATGCCTTCCATTTCGGTTTTCTCGGTAATCACCGTGCCATCATAGTTCACGCCATAGGTGATGACCGGCCAGCCATAATTGGCGCCGCGTTTGATGATGTTCAGCTCATCGCCGCCCTTGGGGCCGTGTTCTGTTTCATACAGTGTGCCGGTCTCTGCGTCATAATACAGGCCCTGCACATTGCGGTGGCCATAGGACCAGACAGCCGGGTTACCATCCTTTCCATCTGCAAACGGATTATCCTCAGGGATGCTGCCATCTGAATTGATGCGGACGATGGAGCCGTGCGTAATCTTCGGGTCCTGAGCGGCTTTCATGTATTTGAAGCCCTCGCCGAGGGTGACAAACAGCGTGCCGTCATTGGCAAATTGCAGGCGCGAGCCGTAATGATAGGCCGTGTCGCGCGGATCAGCCCAGAAGATTTCGGTGACATCTTCCAGCGTGCTGTTGTCCTCGCTGAGGCGGCCCTTGATGACGGCGGCCGCATTGGCGGCGTCATCACCCTTGGAATAGGAAATGTAGACGAGGCGGTTTGTCTCAAAGTCCGGGTCCAGCGTAATGCCCATATATCCGGCCTGTCCTTCAATATAGGCATCCGGCAGGCCGCTGACCGGTGTGGCCGTGCCTTCACCGCCGGCGACGAATTTCAGGCCACCTTCCTTTTCAGTGAACAGCAGGTCTCCTTCCGGTGTGAAAACCATCCCCCAAGGCCATTCGGCCTCTTCGACCACGGGGGTCAGTTTGACATCGAAATCGCTGGTCGCGGTTGGCGTCTGGTCGGCTGACCCTCCGCAGGCTGCGAGCAGGGCGGTGAGGGAAACGAGGCTGGCAGTTCGCATGGGGCAGTCTCCTGAAAAGGCGGCTTCTTTGCGGGCAACAATAGGGCAGGGGGCAGCCAAGGCCAAATAAAAAGGGAGCGGCCCTGTCAGGCCGCCCCCCGATGCTTGGTTTCAATGCGCCTGATTTACCAGGTTTTGCTGACGCTGATACCGAAGGTTCTCGGCTCGTTCAGGAACACGTTCGTGAACAGGCCTGAGGAGTCGTCGGTCAGATACGCGCCGGTGATGACATCATCATCCGCAATGTTTTTGCCGAAGATCTCGACAGAGACATTGTTGGCTTCATTGTCGAAGCGCATGGACAGGTTGATGTTGTCCCAGCTTTCCAGCTGGTCGCGGCCGGTATTCCAGACGCGGCTGTAGCTGTCAGCCTGATAGTAATAGTCGACGCGAGCCGTTGCGGACCAGTCGGCCAACGTGCCCTGACCGCTCGGTAGCCAGGTGTACTCAGCCCCGAAGCTGAACGTCGTGTCCGGCGTACCGGGCAGTTTGTTACCATCCAGATTCTTGGCTTCGCCATCGAACGGGGTCAGCGCAGAAACTGTCTGCGTGACGCCATCGGAGTCGACATAGCTGACGGTCACACCGCCGAGGCCCAGAGCCGCTTCCTGTCCGACAAAGTCGCCGGTGCAGAGACCCAAAGTTGAACCCGGGTCAAGAAAGCCGCCCTGGATCGCGCCGAGCACAGTCGCATAGCCCTGTGCGGAGACCACACAATTGGAAGCAGACGGGAAGGTTTTCAGCGTTACCAAATCTGCCCGACCATTGGTGCGGTCCAGAACGTCGATGCCGTAGGTATCCTTCACCTTCGCATCCAGAAGGCCGAGGTTGGCGTTCAGAACGAATGTAGAGACCGGGTTCCAGACCGTTTCAAGTTCAAAGCCATTGATCTTGGCATCGACGTTGAAGTTGGCCGAAGACCGGTTGACGATCTGGCTGATCTGATAGCCTTCATAGTCATACATGAAGCCAGTTGCGTTCAGCTGCAGTGCGCCGCCAGCCAGCGTGTTCTTCGTTCCGATCTCATAGGAATTGATGAATTCCGGATCGAAGAATTGCGGGAAGGCGTCCGGTGTGTCTGCTGGCTGCGGCGGGTTGATACCACCACCCTTATAGCCTCGTGAGTAGAAGCCGTAGATCAGCGTGTCTTCAGTGAAGCTCAGCTCCGGAGACCAGTCGAGACCGACCCGGCCAGTGACTTCTTCGAACGTGACATTGTAGGTACCGTCGCCGCCGAGATCGTTTGATGCACCTGGTACCGGCACATAGGCAAGCGGGTCAGGACGCACAGCATCCGGCACCAGCAGGAAGGTTGGGATACGGCCAACTTCCTTGTCATCGCTGGTATAGCGCAGGCCGACCGTCAGCTGCAGATCGTCGGTGACGTCGTAATAACCTTCCCCAAACACTGCGAAGCTGTCGAGGGTATAAGGCGTGATCGAGCGGAAATAGTTGCGCCCATTGCCGTTCAGATTGTCGATCGGCGTTTCACCGGCATTTGCCGGATCCGCAATCGTAAAGGCCGGTACGCCGTTTGCGATCATGGAAGCTGCGTTGTTCAACTGGATGAATGCGGAGGCCGCATTGAACATCACATAATAGCTTTCCTGAAGCTTCGGATCCGTATTGGTTTCATAATCAACCTTGATGGCCCCCAGGTTGAAATTGAACCGGCCGTCAAAGTCAGACTGCAGACGAACTTCGTGTGTGGTCTGTTCGGCATAGGCCCCGGAAATGTCGGTTGCGACCGGGGCTGTGGTCAGGCCCATTTGTGGGTCTGCGACAACGCCGCCCGGGAACAGGCTCGGGTACAGGGCGGCAAATGCGCCTGCGGTTGCCCCGTTCAGGGCGATGAACGGGCTGGCCGCCGTGTTGAAATTCACGTCAGCGCCATACTCGTTATAGTCTTCCTGAGAGATAGACTCATACTCGTTATAGCTGCCCAGATAGGTCAGGGTCAGTGCGTCAGTGAGATCGTATTCACCTCTCCACATATACAGGGTCTGCTCAGACTCATATGTCGGATCGATGAAGCTCTCCAGTGTGCGGAGGCCCGGATTGATCCCGCTGGTGTTCGCATCGACATTGACCGCGTTGCCATTGGCATCAATGCCGCCAACCAGACCGGCCAGGATGCCGAGAGACCCCGCCAGCGTACCTGCCGTGTTCACACCGCCGAGAGAGGCCGGATCATTGATGTCTGCCTCGACACAGCCCTGAGAGGTAATGATCTGGTCAAAGGCCGAAATCGGAATGCCACCGAAGGAGGTCTTGGTCGGGTCTTTCTTACAATATTGTTTGCCGGAGCGCAGGCGGTTGTCGTCTTCCTTGAAATACTCCGCCATCAGCAAGCCGCGGAAGCGGTCCGTTGGTTCCCATGCGAATGAACCGCGGATCGCATAAAGATTGCGGTCGTCGATGTCGTTCTGGGTGGTCAGATTGTCCACATACCCATCGCGCTCAAGGTAGGAGCCGGCGATGCGCAGGGCGGCAGTGTCGCCCAGAGGCGCGTTCAGCATGCCCTTGAATTTGTGCGTGTTGTAATTGCCGACTGTGGCTTTGACATTGCCCTGCCATTCGCCCAGCACAGGCTTGGCGGTGATCATGTTGACCACGCCGCCCGTGGCGTTCCGGCCATACAGGGTACCTTGCGGGCCACGCAGGGTCTCGATGCGTTCCACATC
This sequence comes from Hyphomonas beringensis, assembly GCF_000682755.1. Lineage (GTDB taxonomy): Bacteria > Pseudomonadota > Alphaproteobacteria > Caulobacterales > Hyphomonadaceae > Hyphomonas > Hyphomonas beringensis. Next base: position 22,180 of record NZ_AWFF01000031.1, on the reverse strand, counting down.
GTAGAATTCTGCTTCGAAGAAGGCGTTGGCCGTCAGTGGCACATCGTTGATATGTACACCCACACCGGCGTCACCGGACGTAGAGACCGCATCCACACCAATGCCGCGGATACGGAAGTTGTACCCGGTGAAGTTGCCCTTGGTGAAGTTGACGTTCGGAATGGATTTGACCAGGTCCGGCCCGCCAGCGAGCTGCATCTTGTCCAGGGCGGCTTCATCAAAGGCTGAAACCGCAATCGGAACATCCTGAATGGATTCTTCCGTTTTCTGCGTGGTCACCGTCACGGTGGACAGCGTGCGCTGGATGTCGTCGGTTTCCTCTTGTGCAATCGCAACGGGAGCGGCCAGGCCGATCACCATGGCGGACGCACCTGCCAGCCAGACGCACTTCGAGTGTCTTTTGAGTCGCATGTTTTGTTTCCTCCCCTCGGGCCGCTTGATTGCTGGCCTCGAGCAATTTGTACCGAGCGAGCCTCTTGTCGGGCCTGCTTCACTTTGTATCAGACTGCATGGATGACGGGTCTGTCAACATTGCCGAAGCGTAAGACATCGGGAAAAAATAGCGGGTGTTAAAAATGTTACGCCCAGCTTGGCCGTAACTGTCCGGCCTGATACAGGCGAAGACATGGCTGATCCTTCTTCTTCTGCATTGGTTTTGTTCTCCGGCGGGCAGGATTCGACGACCTGTCTGGCCTCGGCGCTTTCGCGCTTTGAGCGAGTGGAGACCGTGGGCTTCGACTATGGTCAGCGCCACAGGATAGAGCTGACCTGCAGGGAGACTGTCCGCAAGGGAATCGCGGCGATAAATCCCCTTTGGGGCGACCGTCTGGGCGAGGATCACATGCTGGACGCCACCGTGCTGAAAAGCCTGGGCGAGACGGCCATGACGCATGAGGTCAGCATCGAGATGACCGAGGCAGGCCTGCCGTCAACTTTTGTTCCCGGGCGCAATTTGCTGTTCCTGACGCTGGCAGGGGCGCTTGCGAGCCGCCGGGGCATCGGCGTTCTGGTCGGCGGCATGTGCGAAACGGACTATTCCGGTTATCCTGATTGCCGGGCCGACACGATGGCCGCGCAGGCTGAAACCCTGCGTCTAGGGCTCGACGTTCCCATACAGATAGACACCCCACTGATGTATATCGACAAGGCCGAAACCTGGGCGCTGGCGCACCAGCTGGGCGGGTACGCGCTGGTTCGGCTGATCGTGGAAGACACCCATACCTGTTATCTGGGCGAGCGCGGCGAGCTGCATGACTGGGGGCATGGCTGTGGCACCTGTCCGGCGTGTGAGTTGCGCGCCAGAGGCTGGGAGAAATGGGCTGCCAGCCGCTAGGGGCGGACGGAGCCTACTGCAGCCGAAACAGCCTTAAAAACTGGACTTTTTGCCTGTTTTCCATCATTTGGGGGCAAAATTCGTGCGGGCAGCATATTCCGGCCCGCCAGATACCGGACGTTGAACCAAACCGCCATGACTACGAAGCTTGAAACATCCAGCGCCGCGCGCCCGTCGCTTTCCCCGGAAGGCCGCGTTTTCGAGATCACCAAATCGGTGAATTTCGAGGCCGCGCATTTCATGGGCGGCAAACCGGAAGGCCATCCCTATCGCAATATGCACGGCCATTCATTCCAGCTGGAGGCAACGGTTGCGGGCGTTGTGAAGCCGGGTGAGCAATGGGTGGAGGATTTCTCCCATCTGACGGCATGCCTGCAGGCCACGGCGGCCAAGCTGGACCATACGCTGCTGAACGAAGTTCCGGGCCTCGAAGTGCCGACGCTGGAGCGTATCTGCCTGTGGGCGGCGGCGGATCTGGCAGATGGCCTGCCGGGCCTGAAGCGTGTGGCGCTGGCACGGCCCAGCCTGAACGAGCGCTGCGAACTGGTTCTCTGAACACAAAAGAAGACCCCCGAATGCGAGGCATCCGGGGGCTCCTTGGGGGCCAGACAAAGGGGTGAGGGGGGTTAGCTGCCGCCCTTGTCTGCGGTGAGGTCTTTCACGAATTTACGTGAGAATCTGTCAGAGGCCCGCTGGGCATCCTGCCAAGTGGTGATCCCGGCCAGACGGATATCTGTTTCGTACCATTTATACGTCAGATCGCCTGTCGGGTTCCCATCGGCGTCGTAGGCCACGGCAGAAAGTTTCATGCCGCCAATGCTTTTTGATGCGCCGTAATCCAAGCCGGGCGTATCGCCGAGCTGTTTGAAGGTCGGCTTGTTCGGCTGCGCCTTGATAATCGTCACATCGATGCGCGGAATATCCAGTTTCGCCTTGGACAGCTCGCGCGTCAGGTCTTCCTGAATTTCATGGGAGAGGTACTCTCCCTCGCGCATGCCATAATCATCCTGAAGCTTCTCGGAAAATTCGGGGGAGTAGGTGACGTTGATTTCGCCAGCAAGCGCCACTGGTGAGGCCAGCAGGGCAAAAGCGGCAAGGGGGGCTAGTTTTTTCATCGGAGTATCTCCTGATCTGTTATGTATGCAGCCTATCACTGGCCCTCGCTCACCAAAAGTCACACCCGCGTGAGGCATCTTAAATCGTGTCCACAAACACGATTTCCGCGTCCTCTATGCCTTCCAGAATCAGGCTTTCCGCGCCGGTAATGGCTGCGCCGTCGCGGGCATTCATGACCTGGCCATTCAGCCTGACAGAGCCTTCCGCCAGTACGAGATAGCCATGCCGACCGGCTTTCACTTCATAGGTCAGGCTTTCGCCAGCTTTCAGCGTTGCGCCCAGCACATTGGCATCCTGATTGATCACCAGGCTGTCCTGTTCGCCGCTGCCAGAGGCAAGCATTGCCCATTTGCCGGACCGGTCCCCCTTCGGGAATTTCCGCGCGCCCCAGCCCGGCTGGCCGCCCTGCGTGCGGGGCAGAATCCAGATCTGGAACAGCGTGGTTTCCTCATCCTCGGCATTCCATTCCGAATGCTGGATGCCGCTGCCGGCGCTCATCACCTGGACGTCACCGGCCTCCGTGCGGCCGGTATTGCCCATGGAATCCTTGTGCGTGATCGCACCTTTGCGGACATAGGTTATGATCTCCATCGACTGGTGGCCATGGGGCGGAAAGCCAGTCTGCGGCTGGATCGTGTCATCATTCCATACCCGCAAGGCGCCTTCACCCATGCGGCTGGGGTCATGATAGCCAGAGAATGAAAAATGGTAATTGGCGTTCAGCCAGTCATTCCGGAACCGGCCAAGCTTGTTGAAGGGTCTGAAATCGATCATCTCGATCTCCTTTCGCATCTGTTGCAGCGAATATGCGCAGGCTTTGGCAGGGCCAGTAGGCGGGTGCGCCTGAATTCACTTATGCCTGCTTGGAATAAGTGGAAATGAGTGGAAAACCCTCTAGGTTCCGGGCCTGATGCGCCTGCCGATTGTCCACCACCCCGATTATGACGCGAAGACTGTGGCCGATGACCACCGCTTCCCGATGCGCAAATATGCCCTCGTGGCAGGGCTGCTGCGCGAGGCGGGCCATGACTTCATCCTGCCGGGCTATGCCAGCGCGGACGAGTTGCAGCTGGCCCATGACGAGGCCTATGTCACTGCGATCCTGACGCAAACACTGGATGCCAAAGCCGCCCGCAAGATCGGGTTCGAGATCACGCCCGCCATTGCGCGGCGCTCCTCGGCCTCTGTCGCGGGCACCATCCTTGCCGCGCGCCATGCGCTGGAGCAGGGGGCCGCGGTGAATCTGGCAGGCGGCAGCCATCATGCCGGGCCGGAGGGCGGGGCCGGCTTTTGCGTGTTCAATGATGTCGGCGTCGCCGGAAAGCTGCTGCTGGATGAGCGGAGCGTGCAACGCGTTGCGGTGATTGATTGCGATGTCCATCAGGGCGATGGCACGGCGCTGATCTTCCGCTATGATCCGCGCGTCTTCACCGCCTCGCTGCATTGCGAGCAGAACTGGCCGCGCGACAAGCCGCCCTCTGATCTCGACATCGGCCTGCCGAAAGAGGCGGGCGATGCGGCCTATCTGTCCGCGCTGGAAGATCTGGTCGATGCCGCGCTCGGCACATCGCCGGATATTGTCTTCTATAATGCCGGGGTCGATCCGCATGAGGAGGATAGGCTGGGGCTGTTGTCTCTCAGTGATGATGGCCTGAAGGCCCGCGATACCTATGTCGCCCGCGCCTGCCGGTCAGCCGGTGTGCCCGTCTGCGGTGTCCTCGGCGGCGGCTATGCCCGCGACGCTCTCGCCGTCGCCCGCCGCCATACGTTCCTGGTTGAGGCGTTCGGCACGCCTGATTAAACGGTCCCTGTCTTTCACAGTGTCGCTATCCATTTTGGCGTAGAGCCACATGAAGGGGGACAGCAAGCCAAGGCCGACTAGGCAAGCGATGGCAAAACACGTCAGAAAGATCAGTGTTTTTAAAAACGTGGACCAAACGAGCAGAAGGTCGTTGCTATAGGTTCCTGGATGTATCAGGTCCAGTGGCTGCATCAGCGCAATGGCGATCGGCAGACCGAATAAAAAGACAAGGGCTAAGATAATCACAACCCAGCGGGTAGCGTCGCTTCTGTCTGGGCCGGGCGTCAGCGTGACGCTGCCATACTCTGCCCAGCTTTTGATCTCTGTATTGGGATTGGCGCTGGCCTTTACTCTGCGTTCGCGCCGACGCAGCAGCCGCCCAAGGCTTTCACGGTCTTTGGTGTCGAGCGGCTTTTCCGGCTCCATCAATCAATCCCTTCCTCTTTCAATTTATGGAGGAATGATCACAACCGCAAGATTTTTCGGCCCTTGCCTCCCATTGGTGATGCGAGGGGCCCGCGCCCGTCAGGGCGGGGGAGGTGAGGGCATCACGGCACACACAGCCTCTTGCCCCGACTCACTTCGCCCGCCACAACGGGCGCCATGTCTGCCCGTCCCACACTTGATGATGCCCGTGCGCTGCTGAAGCGCATTTATGGCTATGATGCGTTCCGGGGTCTACAGGAGAATGTGATCGAGGATGTGCTGGCGGGCCGGGACGCGCTGGCCGTGCTGCCGACCGGCGGCGGCAAGTCGCTTTGCTACCAGATCCCGGCAATCCTGCGCGAAGGGGTGGGCATCGTCGTCTCTCCGCTGATCGCGCTGATGGCCGATCAGGTGGACGCGCTGAAACAGGTCGGCGTGCGGGCCGAACGGCTCGACTCCTCGATGGATTTCAATGCCCGGACCGAGGCGCTGGAGGCGGCTGCGCGCGGCGAGATGGACATGCTCTATGTCTCGCCCGAAGGCATCGGTAATGGCCTCGCCCAGCGCCTGTCGCAGATGAACATTTCCCTGATCGCGGTGGACGAGGCGCACTGCGTCAGCCAGTGGGGACATGATTTCCGTCCGGACTATCGCGCGCTTGGCCGCCTGAAAGGCCTGTTCCCCGGTGTGCCGCGCCTGGCCGTCACGGCGACAGCAGACGCCCGCACGCGCGAAGACATTCTGGCCCAACTAGACCTGACCAAACCGGCCCAGCATGTCGCGAGCTTTGACCGTCCGAACCTGGCGCTGGCCGCAGAGCCGAAGGAAGGCAACCGCACACAGCGTGTCGTGTCCCTCGTCAAAGCGCGCAAGGGCCTGTCGGGCGTCGTCTATGCCGCGACCCGCAATGCCACCGAGGATCTGGCCGAAGCGCTGGAGCGGTCCGGCATGCCCGCGCTCGCCTACCATGCCGGGCTGGACGCCGATGTCCGGGCCGAGCGCCAGCGGCGCTTCCTGCTGGAAGACGGTCTCGTCATGTGCGCCACGGTCGCGTTCGGCATGGGCGTCGACAAGCCCGATGTGCGCTTCGTCATCCATGCCGACCCGCCCAAGACGCTGGAGGCCTACTGGCAGGAAGTCGGCCGCGCAGGGCGCGACGGTGAACCGGCTGAGGGTATCGCGCTCTACGGCCCGGCTGACATGCGCCGCTCGCTGAGCTGGACCTATGAGAGCGATGCGCCGGACACGATCAAACGTGTACAGATCACCAAGACGCGCCAGCTGTTTGCCTTTTTTGATGGTGATGAATGCCGCCGCGCCTCCGTGCGGCGTTATTTCGGCGAAGAGAATGTCCAGCCTTGCGGGGCATGTGACATCTGCCGCGGTGAAAGCGGAGAGCCCTATGATGCAACGCGCTGGGCGCAGATGGCGGTCTCTGCCGTTCTGCGCTGCGGCCAGAAGATCGGACGCGGACGATTGGTCAATCATCTGCTGGGGCAGGCGCGTGATGATTTCGATCAGGAAATGGCGGCGCTCTCCACCTTTGGCATCGGCAAGGACTTGCCCAAGCAGGGCTGGGGCCGCGTCTTTGATGCGCTGCTTTATGATGGCCTTCTGGCGGAGGGGGGAGAGGTCAACCGCCCGGCCGTTGTCGTGCCGGACGCCGAAATCGCCCGCGAATTGTTCCGGGGAGACAAGACGATCCTGCTGCGCGCTGATCCTGCTGCCAGTCGCAAGCGCACAAAGGGCCGCAGCGCCGCCGCGACACAGGCGCTGGCAGACCTCTCGGACCGCGATCAGGCGCTGTTCGACTCACTGCGTGCTTGGCGAACAGAGACAGCGAAGACGCGCGGCGTGCCGCCCTATGTCATCTTCCATGACCGCACTCTGGCGGAGATCGCGCGAGACCGCCCCACAGACGCGGACGAGCTGCGCATGATCAGCGGCGTGGGCGAGAAAAAGGCCCAGCGCTATGCTGAAGATGTCTCCCGGATCATTGCTGAGGCGGCCTAGCGGATTGCCGGAAACATGCCGATGCCGCCCGGATGCGGCGCGATCCTCGGTTTCTGGGGGCTTCGCAGCAGGTTTTGCGACAGATTGCCCGTCCGGCGGGGGAAATTCACCAGCGGAAAGCCGTGTTCACCTTGACCCGGCGCGCGCGGAGCCTCACCTATAGCCAAGACAGATTCCACCAGTCCGGGAGACCGCATGACTCGCAATTACAGCCTCGACGATGAGAATGAGGACAAGAAAACCACTGAGCCGAACGCGTTTCTCGAAGAAGCGCTGTTCAAGGCCCGTACTATCCTGCTGACCGGCGGGATTGATTTCATGCAGGCCCGCCGCGTGTCGGAGCGCCTTCTGGCGCTGTCGTCCGAAAGCAAGGAGCCGATCCTTCTGGTGCTCTCCTCGCCGGGTGGCCACGTCGAAAGCGGCGACATGATCCACGACATGATCAAATTCGTCGAAGCCCCGGTGAAAATCCTCGGCACAGGCTGGGTCGCGTCTGCTGGCGCGCTGATCTATGCCGCCGCCAAGAAGGAAAACCGCTACGCGCTGCCGAATACGCGCTTCCTGCTTCATGAACCGCGCGGCGGTGTCGGCGGTCAGGCGACCGATGTTGAAATTCAGGCCCGCGAGATCATCAAGATGCGCGAACGCCTCAACAACATCTTTGCGGAAGCCACCGGCAAGACGCTGGCGCAGATCAAGGAAGACACGGATCGTGACTTCTGGATGAGCGCGAAAGAAGCCGTCGATTACGGTCTCGTCGGCAAGATCGTGAACCATCGCAGCGACGTGAAATAGCGCGTTCCCGCGCCCTTACGCTTCAAGTCATTTTGAAATCATGAACGCCCGGCCTGCTACAGGTTCGGGCGTTCATTTTTGGTTAGGGATGTGTTTGCGGCGCGTAAAGGTTTATGGCGCAAGGTGGCGGCCTTAACCATTCTAGGGGGCTGCCTAGCTGTAATGCCGGTACGTGTAGAAGATATCGCGGTCGCTGTGCGGCCTGTTCCGCCAGCCGCCACCGTGTCCGCCGTGCTGGGCCAGTTCCTGTCTGATCCCTCCCTGTTTGCCATGCCGGTTGTGCGCAGTGGCGCCGCTCTGGGCATGGTGACGCGCCAGGCGATTACCGAAGCCATGTCCCGCCCGGATCTGCGCGCGCAGATCGCTGCGCTGCCGGTGACCGAATACATGCTGCCTGCGCCGGTCATGGCGGAAGAGGGCACCCCGGTCGGCCTGGTCGCAAAGCTCGCCGCTGATGGCTCGACCAGCGCGCTGAATGCGGGCGTTATCGTTCTGTCGGGCGGGCGCTATGTTGGCTTGATCAGCCCACAGGCGCTGCTCTCCGCTGTGGCGCAGGAAAATGCCGCCCGCGCCCGCGCGATGCAGTCTGCCCAGAGAAAGCTGATCAAGGCCCGCCGCGACTCTGAAGAGCTGGCGCTGGAGAAATCCCGCTTCCTGGCCTTTGTCGGCCATGAAATCCGCACGCCGCTGACCGGCATTCTGGGCGTGGCAGATTTGGTGCAGGACCAGACCAGTGGAGAGGCCAAGCGCCTGGCGCGCACCATCTCCGAAAGCGGCAGCCATCTGGACCGCCTGCTGAATGACCTCCTGGACCTCTCCCGTCTTGAGGCCGGCAAATTGTCGGTCAGTCAGGCACCGTTTGACCTGCGGGACTTCGCCAGTGATGCGCGCGATCTGTGGCAATCGCGCATGGCGGGCAAGCGGCTGGATCTGCGTATCAAGGTGGCGGGCGATGCCGTCCCGCGTCTTGAATCCGATGCGATGCGCATCCGCCAGATCCTGTTCAATCTGATGAGCAATGCGCTGAAATTTACCGAGCGCGGCTATATCGGCGTGGAGCTGTCCACCTTCGAGGCGGCTGGCAGTCTCAAGCTGCGCATGACCGTGGAAGATACCGGCTGTGGCATCAGTGATGCCAACAAGGCCCGCCTGTTCGAGGCCTTTGAACAGGCCGCGCCATCAACCGCGAAGACGCATGGTGGCTCTGGCCTGGGCCTGTCCATCGCCAAGGGCCTTGCCCGCCGTCTCGGCGGAGAGATCACCCTGGCAGACAATCCGCAGGGCGGCTCCATCTTCACGGTCACGCTGCCGGTTCAGAAGGCCGGGCCCCGCCTGGCCGTTTCCAGCCTTCCGGCAAAGCCCCGCATGCGGGCGTTCGATCTAGGCCGCATCCTGCTGGCAGAGGATCACGCCGTCAGCGCGCTGGTCATTACGCGCGCCCTCTCTGCAGCGGGCTGGGAGGTCGACGCCGTGAAGACGGGCGAAGGCGCCATCGACCGCGCCCTCATTACCCCCTATCAGGCCATTCTAACAGACATTCACCTGCCCGGTACGGAAGGGGAAGAGGTGCTGAAAGCCTTGCGCGCCTCAGACGGTCCGAATGCCGCCGCGCCGATCATCGCCGTCACCGCTGATGTCAGCCCGGAACGTCGGCTGGCCTGCCAGCGCGCCGGTTTTACCACGATGATCGAAAAGCCGATCCGTCCGCGCGCCCTTGTCGCCACGCTGGCGGACATCCTGATCGCCGACAAGGAGGCCGAGGCCGAAGCCGGGCGGGACATCCGCCAGCTCGCCTGAGCCTTTCTGCTGCGCCCTCCTGACATGTTCAGGTGCGCGCTCACACCGTCTTGCCTTGGCTCGCGGGCAGGCGCACAGCTGGCCGCATGACCCAGCCTGCCCATGCCTATCCGACGCCCCGACTGCGCACCGCCATCTGGCGCGGCCTGCGCTTTCGCTGTCCGGTGTGTGGCAAGGGGCATATCTTCCGCGCCTATCTGAAACAGGTCGACACCTGCGAGGTTTGTGGGGAGCCTATTGGAGAGATCCCGGCCGAGGATGGCCCGGCCTGGCTCACCGTGCTGACGCTCGGCCCTGTGCTGGTGGCGCTCACCCTGTTCATTTCGATGTCCGGCTGGCCAATGTGGGTCACGTTGCCTATCTCGGCGGGCATGGTGATCGGGGCGGTTCTGGCCTGGCTGCCACGGATCAAGGCTCTGGTGATTGCCGTGCTGCTGGTCAGCAATCGGGACTGACCGGGGCAGGGCCCCCCCGTGCCAGTGCTGTGGCCAGGCCCTGCCGCGCGTGCCTGCGACGCATCGGCCCCTGCGACGCATCGGCCAATGTACGCGAAATGTCTGCATCGAGTGCAGGACAGGTGCTTGCAGGGCGGCGAAACCGCGTGTATGAGGCGCCCTTCGCATCAGCGATCGGTTCGGTAGCTCAGCTGGTTAGAGCGCGCGACTCATAATCGCGAGGTCGGGAGTTCAAGTCTCCCCCGAACCACCATTCATCCTCTGGAATGCATTCATGTTGGGATTGGGACGCTTGGTTAAAGCGGCTCAAGGCCGGGCCAATTCGGCCAGGGCGCCGGCATGGTCTGTGAGTTCCATATCGTTCAGCACATTGGACCATGTGGTCACAGAATGAGTCTGCAGATCATGAACTGAGATATGATTGAGTAATCGCGGCTTCCCGCTGGGCACTGCCTGTGCAGACGTGACGACCTCAAGACCGACCCTTCCAAGCAGCTCAAGCAATTGATGATACGCCTGCGGCGGCTGCCCTGAATGGTGTGGGATCGGCATGTTGAAATCGCCCGCCACAATCAGGGGCAGGGCGGTGTCGCGCTCGGCGCGCAATTGCGGTTCAACGGCCTTCAGAAAGCTTTCATACTCTTCCCAATTCTTGCGGTCTCGCGCGCCGGTGGAAACGTGACAGGCGAACCAGGGAATGCAAACGCCAACTACCCGTACCTCCCCAGCGGGCGTCGTGGTTGTTCCGGAGGCATAGCGGCCAGCAAGAGGGCGTGCGCCTTCCAGGCAGACTGTGTCCTTCCAGGGGTTGCGCGAGAGGAGGGCGATCTTGCGGCGACTCGCAACAGAAATGGGGTAGCCCCATGACGCGCCGCCACTGATCATATGGCAGCCCAGATCATTCCCGGAATTGGTTTCGGAGATGACTGCAACATCAAATTCTGTGGATTCCAGGTGCGCATTGGCCAGCTTTCCGCGCTTGCTGGTTTGTCCATGCCAGGCCACATTCCAGCAGGCGATACGGGCAAGTGTCATGGGTAGACTCTCTTTTTAGGAAGAAGGCCTTTCACCTTAAAACTTGCGGCAAGGGCTTACCAGTCTGGCATAGGCGCTCTATCCTCTTGGGAATGAGACAGAAGCTTTTGGCATTTCTTGCGGCGTTCGCGCTGGTATTTACCGGGGCGGCGACGGCGGAGCTGGGGGCGGCGGAGGCTTCGTTTGCGGCGGGGGAGTATCAGGCCGCCCTGGCGGAGGCGTCTGACACGACCGACCCTGATGAGTTGGCCTTCAGCGCGCGGGCCCTGCTGGCGGAGGCGATGTCCGGACCATCCGATCCGCCCGAAGCCCTGTTGCATGCCGCGCTGGACAAGGCCGATGCCGCGCTCGCCATAGACCCCAAACATGTGGAAGGCCGCCTGCAGCGGGCGATTGCCCTGTCACTGATCCTGCGGCCCATGTCGACGCGTGCCGCGCGCAAGACAGGCTGGGGCGAGGAGGCGCGGGATCTGGCGCGCAGCGTGCTGGAAGATGATCCCGGCAATGTCTACGCCCATGGTTTCCTGTCTGTCTGGAATGTTGAAGTGGTGCGCCGCGGCGGGCGCATTGGCGCGATGATCATGGGCGCCAGCGTCAAGGATGGCCGCGCGCATTATGAGGCCGCGATTGCCACCGATCCGGAAGACGCCGCCCTCCACTGGCAATGGGCGCGCGCGCTGGCGGCGCTCAATTGCCGCAAATATCATGACGAAATTGCCGCCGCACTTGAAGCGGCGCTGACCGTGCCGACGCATAGCGTACTTCAGGAGGTGATGCAGGCCCGCGCCGCCACGCTGAAGGCAGAGCTGCAGCGGGGCAATGCAGAGGCCGAGGCGCTGGCGGCCCGTATGCTGTAGGCGGGCGGGCCTAGAAGACGACTGTGACCAGCAGCGAGTCATCATACGTGCCTGACTGCACGACCTGACCGGCGGGCACGCGGCCATACACCGTATGCAGGGAAGACGTGGCGATGAGTTGCACCAGCATCGTGCCATTGATCTGGCTGCCTTGAGTGCCATTGCCCCAGACATTGGTGCGCAGCAGGTTTGTGTAGATCTGATAGGACAGCTGGTCCGAACTTCCGGAACTGGTCATATGGCGGGCATTGATGTCGCCGGACTGGCCCGAGGACAGGCGCAGCTGGTAGGGAATGTTGACGTTCAGCAGGCCATAGCAGGTGACCGTCACGGTAGAGACCGTATCGCTCGGAAGATCCAGAAAGGCATTATAGGAAATGAACTGCATCGGCGATGCAGAGACGGAACAGGTGGCGCCTGTGCCCAGCTGCGCCTCGGATGGCGGCGCATGGGCCAGCCATAGAGCCAGCGCGAGAGAGAAAAGGCGCTTCATCATCTGTCCGTACTCGCCATGCGCAGGGAAGGGGCATCGATCAGTCTCATCACGCCTTCCTCTCTCAATTGGTCGGCCCTCTGCGTAAAGCGCCCTTCGGGGGTGACAACCTCCACGGTCTGGTCATCCAGAATGTGCTCACACCAGGCCCGGCCGTCATAGCCGACCGGGCAGAGTTCGCCGGTATCAAGGATGCGCACCGTGCTGCCGACGGGCAGGGGGCTGCCATCACGCTGGATAATGGTGAAGGCCAGCGACAGGGCGCGGCGGGCCTTGAAGTCCACCTGCACGATGCCGCGCATGGGGCGTACGGATTTTTCATATGTCTCGACGGCATAGTCCAGAGACAGGTCTTCCGGCTCCAGGCTCAGCTTGTTGGCCTCATGTGCCCGCAGATCCATGATCAGGATGCGCCCGTCATTATTGGTCTGCCCGGCCGGGCGGCCATCATGGAACACGTCCACATTCACCAGTCCGTCCGCATTCACCAGCGCGGCGGATGTGCCGGCATAGCGGCGCAGCGCAAGCATGCCGCCCGCCATGGCAAAGCCTCCGCGAATGCCGGCTGAGGCCTGGTTCATGGACTCGTAAAGGCCGACATTGGCGAACATTTCGGCCTGGCGACCCTGAAGGGTGCCATAGGCCTGAACGCTGTCGGTGCGGTTGCCATCCGTGGCCTGAGCAGACCATTGCAGTCTGTCATTCTTTCCCGAAGAGCCGTTTACCTGCAGGACATTGGCATAGTCATCGTCCAATTGTGTGCGGCTGAGGCTGGCGGTCTTGTTGTTGCCAAACCGGACGCGCAGGCCGAGGCTGAGGCCGCTCTCATCCTGTTCCATATCGTGATAGGCGCTGGCAAAGGCAGAGATCCTCTGGCTTTCAAAAGGGCGCTCCCAGGACAGGGCGGCAAAGCGCCGGTCGCGCAGATCAATATCCTCTTCTTCCTGATAGGACGCCCGCAAAGAGCCAAGCCCGGTGGCGACACCGACACTGGCGCGGACTGTCCGGTCAGGGAAGGGCACGCCATTGGCCGACACGCTATCGCGATAGGCATCGCCGGCAAACCGCGCTTCCAGCTGCAGCGAGGTGCGCCGGGTGATGCGCTCAAAGCCGACGGCGAAGAGGCCGCCGGTGCCGCTCTCATCAGACTCGCTGAGCGCAGCCGAGACATTCAGCACACCGATATGTCTTGTGGTCAGCTGTGCGCCAGTGCCTGCGAGCATGCCTTCATTACTGGCTTCCAGATAGACTTCGCCTGTCACCTCATTGCTGAGGCCGCGGCGCAGATAGGCATTGCCGATCACCCGGTCCAGATAGGCGGCCTCGGCCCCGACATAGCGGCGTGGCACGCCCAGGCTGACCGAATAGTCCGTGCGCCCTTTCGCAAGGGCCGTGCGGGAATTGAAAAAGCTGAAATTCTCAATCCGGGTGAGGCCGGTCTCCTCCCGGATCACCATCTCCACTTCATTGAGGCCGGTCTGGGGGGCGATATCGAATTCGGTCATGCCGGGATCTACCCCGACATGCCGGCGCGTGACGCCATTGATGCGAATGTTGACTTCGGACTGGTCGCGCAGCAGGGCTTTCAACATCTGGAAGGGCATGTAATTGCCTTCAGGGTCCATCGAGAAATCCGTGCCGATCTGCAACCCGGCAAAGGCGGTGACACGGCCCCAGCGGGGCGCGCGGGTGAAGCTATCGCCCAGGCTCAGCGTCGTCAGACTGTCCGGGAAGTCCTTCTGGTAGACCGTCCGGATACGCTGGACATTGGAGCGATCCTCCGTGACGCTGGCGATGACTTCATTCTCCAGCCGCCCGGCCGGGGCATAGAAGCCGAGGGACAGGCTGCCGAAGCTGTTCCAGTCCGTATCATTCTCCGTTTCCACGCGCTGGCCGGACAGGCTGTAACTTCCCAGCAGGCCGGGTGTGGGGCGCAAGAAAGTGGGGCGAGCATGGTGCGGTGCGGCCAGCAATTCCGGTTCGGCGCGCGTGAAGATTTCCAGCGTCGCGGTCGCTGTGTCGATCCGGTAGTCTATGCCGGGCACATCCTGCAGGCAGACTGCGGTCTCCGGCGCATTGTAAAGCCCGGCCAGGTTCAGGTAGCGCACTGCGATCTGGTCACAGGCCGCGGAGACTTTCACAATCTCCACCACGCTCTGGCTGGTCTGTCCGTTCACCTTCATTTCCACCAGCAGGTAAGGGGAGGCCGAAGGCGCTCCGGCGTTTGGCGTATCAGGAATCTCCACGGCACTGGCGGCCAGGCTGACCAGCACGCTGGAAGAAGAGACAAGGCCCAGACGCATCACGGGTCCGGCTTCAGGTCCCGCGTGTGCGCATTGCCATCTATCCGGAAGTGCAGGGCGGTCATCTCCGCATCCGGGCTGCCATTGCCATCGCGCACGGATATGCTGGCGCCAGGCAGGATATAGACCAGCGGCGGGCTGGTCGGGACCCGTTCGCCGCCAGCATGTGTCAGCGCCATATCATGAAGGCGCAGATAGCCCTTGCCGTGATTGGTCAGGGTGATGCCATCCTCCTCCCGGCGGATGCTGAGCGCATCGGCGGGAGCAGCGGTGCTGCTGAACATGGGCAGCACATAGCGGATGCGGATGTTCAGCTGCGTCGGGCCATTGGCCGGAACAGGGCCTGCAGAAGAAGGGGTGGGCAATTCGTCAATTACCAGCCGCCAATTACCTGTGCCTTCCGTATTCGGCACAAGCATGCGGATGGTCTGGGCCTTGCCTGGTGAAACCGTGAAGATCTCAGGTGCCAGACGCAGGTCCGGATCCGGGGCAAGGTGATCCTCGCCGTCCGTCTGGGTCCATCTGAAGGCCCTTACTTGTACGGTGATCGGCTGTTCCAGCTGGGAACCGATCAGGATGGAGTTCGGCCCACCCTGTGGCGGAGACTCAATCCGGATCGGTGACACTGTCAGGCCCTGCGCCAGGGCAGGGCCCGTCAGGATCAGGGCGAAGAAAGCCGCAAGACCTGTTCGCCACATGTGAGCCTCCTGTTAGAAAGTCACTGTGACCTGAACGCTGTCGCTGTAAGAACCGGCTATCTCAGGCGTGCTCGTGGTCTGGCCGTACACGGTCAGAACATCCAGCGGGCCGGTTCCGGATACGGTGGAGCCTGTGGAGTCATCTCCCCAGACCGTGCTGAAGCCGGCATCGGTGTAGAGCTGGTATTCAAAACTGGAGGTTTCAGTCAGGTGGCTCAATTCACGGGCGGCTATGTCACCAGAGCCTCCGCCATTCAGGGCCACTGTGAAACCGCCCGTATTGGTGCATGTCACCGTAATGGTGCCATTCGCGGTGGTGGAGGTCAGGCCGACATCTGCAAACACAACCGGCAGAGTCGCCACGGCGCAGGTGTTCAGCACAACGGCCTGAACCTGAAGATTGCCTGTAGCGGTATCTGCCAGAGCGGTTGGGGTACAGAGTATCAAGGCCGTGCCAAGGACGACTTTTCTCAACATGAATTCCGTCTCCGTAAACGAAAACGCTCCCCATGGGAAGCTTTTGAACATGAGGCTATGAGAGCGCAAACAGGTTACTTGGAGGTTAGCAATTATAGGTAGTTCTACGTAACCCATATTACGCTTTTGGCGTTAAGGATGATCCGTGCGCAGCCTTTATTTGCTGTTAACTTATGCGACTGTGCAGTACGTCCTACAGGTTGAATGGGACCGGCTCAGAAAATCACTCCGTTTCGGAGCGGTTAGGAACCTGTCTGGAAAAACGCCGTGTAAAGCATGAAAAAAGCCACTCTCATGCCAAAGAGTGGCTTTTTGAGGTGTCATCAAGGGACACAGTGATTAGCGTGTAACGGAAATGCGTGATGTTTGCCGCGATAATTGTATGCGTTCCAACATAATGGTCATGTGTGACTATCGCATTCGCGCATAGCCTGTCAGGCGCTAGACTTTATTCCGCAGCAACTGACTCCGCGTGGGCTTCCTGCTCCGTCATGAAGCGTTCGGCTTCCAGCGCGGCCATGCAGCCCATGCCGGCCGCCGTGACGGCCTGGCGATAGGTCTCGTCCGTCACATCGCCCGCCGCGAACACGCCGGGAATGCCGGTCGCGGTCGAATCCGGCGCGGTGATGAGGTAGCCATTGTCCTTCATCTCCAGCTTGCCTTTGAACAGCTCGGTTGAGGGCGCGTGGCCAATGGCGATGAAGACGCCGTGGACAGGAATGTCGGTTGTTTCGCCAGTCTCGACATTCTTGATGCGTGCGCCGGTGACGCCGGCCGGGTCGCCTTCGCCCAGCACTTCATCCAGAACGCTGTTCCAGATGATCTCCACCTTCGGGTTCTTGAACAAGCGATCCTGCAGGATCTTCTCGGCGCGGAAGCCGTCGCGGCGATGCACGACGGTGACCTTGGAGGCGAAATTGGTCAGGAACAGGGCCTCTTCAACGGCCGTATTGCCGCCGCCGACAACCAGCACTTCCTTGCCGCGATAGAAGAAGCCGTCACAGGTGGCGCAGGCAGAAACGCCAAAGCCCTTATACTTCTCCTCGCTGGGCAGGCCGAGCCATTTGGCCTGCGCGCCGGTCGCGATGATGACGGAATCGGCGGTGTAGACCGTGCCGCTCTCACCCACCGCACGGAAGGGGCGGGAGTCGAAATCCACCTCTGCGATGTGATCATTCAGCACTTTGGCGCCCATGGCCTCGGCATGTTCCTGCATCTTCACCATCAGGTCCGGGCCCTGAATCTCTGTGAAGCCGGGATAGTTTTCCACTTCGGTCGTGATGGTCAGCTGGCCGCCCGGCTGGATGCCCGTCACCACCGTCACCTCGCGCATGGCGCGCGCGCCATACACCGCTGCGGTCCAGCCCGCGGGGCCAGAGCCGATGATGAGGATTTCGGTATGTTTCGTCTCAGCCATGGAAAGGCTCCGCCATCTTGTTTTCGTGTTCTCTCGGCCCCGCATATAGGGACTGCTGCATGAGCCTTAAAGCGCTATCGCGCTCATATCAATGTGAACACTGCCCGCTGGGCTCGGCGGTGGCGGAAACGATCTCCACCGTGGCATGGGAGACGTCAAACCGGTCTGCCAGGCGGGCTTTGACCTGCTGGCGCAAGAGATCCAGATCCGTGCCGGGGGCGGCGGAAACCTCCAGCGTAATCAGGGGTTTGTGCTCAGTCAGCGCCCAGGCGTGGATGTGCGTGACTTCGGCGACACCTTCAATCTCTTCCACCAGATCCGCGCGGATTTCCGCCGGGGACAGGCCCTCCGGCGTGCCTTCCAGCAGGATGTGCCCTGACTGGCGGGCAATGCGCACACCGGCCACCAGAACCAGAATCGCCACCAGGACAGAGAGAATCGGGTCTGCCGCCATCCAGCTGGTCGTCATGATGATGATCGCCGCCACAATCGCCGCGACCGAGCCGAGCAGATCGCCCAGCACATGCCATAGCGCGCCCTGAAGGTTCAGGTCTTCCTTGCTGCCACCATGCAGGATCGCAAAGGCAATGATGTTGACGAGCAGACCGCCGACGGCGACGAGCATCAGCACATTGCCCATCACCTCCACCGGCTCCATCAGGCGGTGAATGGCCTCCCACACGATCCAGATCGACAGCAATATCAACAGGATGCCATTGGTGAAGGCGGCGAGGATTTTCGTCCGCGCAAAGCCATAGGAGCGCTGCGGGTCTGCCGGGCGCTCGGCCAGCTTGTAGCCGATCCAGGCGAGGGCCAGCGAGCCCGCATCGGTCAGCATATGCGCGGCATCCGCCAGCAAGGCGAGGGAGCCGGAGATCAGGCCGCCGGCAATCTCCGCCCCCATGAAGGCCGCCGTCAGCATGGCCGCCAGGGCAACGCGGCGGCGCGAATCCGCTGTCGTCATGTCCGCATCATGGGAATGGCTGTGGCCATGGCCATGTGCGTGGCTGTGCCCGTGGGAGTGGCCATGATCGCCATGGTCGTGCCCATGCTCGTGATCGTGGTCGGAGGAATCGTGCGTGTGATCGTTCATTGGCCCTTGGTGGCGTGTCTTTGCTAAAGGGTCAATTCAGGTGTGATAGCGTTGCGTTTGTTATGCTATTGTGTCCGCTAACAAAGAAAAAACTATAGGGGAAATGGCATGCCGGTACCACGCATACGGCAATTGGTGATCGCCGCGAAGACTCTGGAGACGGCAGACCAGCTGGGGGAGTTGCTGGGCCTGGGGGAGTCTTTTGTCGATCCGGGCGTCGCTGAGTTTGGCCTGGAAAACCGCGTCTATGCGATAGGCGACCAGTTTCTGGAAGTCGTTGTTCCCGTGAAAGACGATGCCCCCGCGCAGCGTTTCCTCACGCGCTATGGGGAGGGCGCTTATATGGCCATCTTCCAGACCGGGAATTTGAAATCCCTGCGCGCACGGGTGGACAGTCTGGGCATCCGCCGAGTGTGGAATATTGATTTGCCGGACATTTCTGCCAGCCATCTGCATCCGGCCGATATTGGCGGGGGCATTGTCTCGGTTGATGAGCCGCGCCCCTCTGGCAGCTGGCGATGGGGCGGTCCGGACTGGCGGGAGCGGTCTGTACCCGGAAGGCTGGTCAGCCTGGCCATCGAGACGCCGGACCCGCTTAGCCTGGCAGGCCGCTGGGCGTTGGCGCTGGGCCTGATCGTGGATGGCCCGACGCTGTATGTTGAGGATGGCGCCCTGATCTTCCGCAAGGGGGCGGTGGAGCGGCTGGCGGCATTCGGAATACAGGTGGACAATCGCGACGCCGTGCTGGCGCGGGCAAGGGAGCTGGGGCTGGATGTGGATGGATTTGAAATCCGCTTTGCCGGCGTGGGGCTGAGTCTGGTGGGGTGATGTTTCACGCAGCACAAAGGGCCGGTGCGGGGCAGGGCCCGTCCGGCAAGGCATCTGATTTCAAGAGACGTATCAGGATGTATTGAAGGCCAAGCGTGCGGCTTCGGCGTGGAAGTCACAGGCCGTTTGCTGCTGCTGTGGTGTCAGGGGCCTACGCCGGAAGGCGGGCGGCAGGGCGCGGCGCAAGATGGGCTGTGCCTTGCCGATCAGGCGCCGCAGGGCGGTGACATAGCGCGACATGTTCTCAAACACATCTTCCAGCGCCAGCAGGCGGCGCACCTGACGCGCCGAGGGCAGAAGATCGTCAGGCTGCGCCGGATATTCCGACAGGTCGACAGGGGTTTCCACATCGAAGCGGCGGATGCGCGGGCCGGTGCGAAAGCGTTTCGGCGGCGGGGGGCGCGTCGCCTCCGGGCGGTCTTCCGGTTCGGTCAGGCGAAAGCGCGGCTGAGGGAAAAGCGGGCGGGGTGTCTTTGCAGGCCGGGCCGGGGAGGGCGCGCCTGTCGGGACAGAGGGGGATGTCCGTTCCCGGACGGGAAGGGCGCCAAGCTCAGCCGCCATCAGATACAGGATACGGCGCATCACCGGCTCGGCATGGGAGAGGAAGCGGGTCAGCTGCTGCAATTGCCAACGTGGCAGAAAGGGCAGGGCCGGCAGTAGGGTGAGCCCCAGCGCGCGCCGGAAGCCGGCGGTGGCATGGTCCAGCCATTGCACGGTAAACCGGCCGGCATGGATAAGGAAATCGGGGCTCTTATACGTCATGCGCCAACCCTGTCATGCCTTGCATTGCGCAGGATTGGGCGCGGGATATCCCCATGGCGCGCGGGGCGGAATGGGGCGGCGTTGCGGGGGGTATGGCCCATTCGGGCCGCCGCCTATCCCCCGGAAAGCGGGTTTTATTTCAGACGTTTACAGACATTCTTGCACCCCAGGTCTCAGGCCTTGCGCAGCTCGGTATGGCTTTTCAGCACTTCGTCGCCATCTTCCTGCTCGATCAGATAGGCGGGGTCGTCTTCTGTCGCATTGCGTTTCACGCTGGCGCCCTTGAGCGTGCGCTCAACCGTATCGGTGAACACCTCTGTCACCTTGCCCTGGCCGGTGCCCTTGCCCCAGTCCCACTCTACCTGCGTGCCTTTGGCGTAGCTCATGACACGGGCGTCTGCTGGTGGGACATTAGTTTCCAGCGGCCATCAATGCAGACATATGTGCTGGAGCAGAGGGCCTGATAGGGCTTTGCGCCATCGACGGTTGCCGTGGCCGTGTAGGCCAGAACGGTCGTGTCGCCTGTATCCAGCTGTTGCTGATTCTTGATGTCGATCGTTTCCCAGCGCGGCGCCTGTTCCAGCGCGTGCAGAATGTCGGCCCCGATCAGGATGCCGGTCGGCGCGGGATAGACCATGAAGGCGTCAGACACCATCCGGTCACGGTAGAAATCCGGCCCTTCGAGCCAGAAGCTTTTTTCAGTATCCCAGACTTGCTTGCGGTCCATGTACTAGGCCTCCTTCTTTTCGGGCAGATTGTCGTGAGAGGTGGAGGCCATGTCGTCGAGCTCGTCCTCGGTCATGGTCTCATACATCTCCTTGGAGGCGCCCTGGAGTTTCGATTTCGGCATGTCCCCACGCTTGGCGGCCAGCGCCGCGCCGGCGGCCTTCTGCTGGGCTTCGGACTTGGCTTTCATAAGCGGTGTTCCTTTCATCTCAATGAAAGAAACGTGGGGAACGGGCGGGGGTTCCGTCGCGTGTCAGATGAGCGCGGTGGCGAGATCGCGCCACTCTGGATTTGTCTTCTCAACAAGATCTATCTTCCACGCGCGTGTCCAGTTTTTGATCTGGCGCTCACGATCAATAGCGGCCTCGCGTGTATCAAAGCCCGCATACCAGACCAGCATCTGGCAATTGTATTTGTAAGTGAACCCTTTGATGAGCCGGTTGCGGTGCTCCCAGGCTCTGCGGTTTATGTCGTCTGTCTGGCCGCAATAGAGGGTTCCGCGCGGTTTGTTCGTCATGATGTAGACGTAAAACGCCATGCCATATTCCCCCCTTCAAGAAGATAGGGGAATACTGCGCGCCATGCGTCAAGCCTGTTGGCTTGCCTCTTGTCCGTATCTCCGGCGCATGCCGGAGTCTTTTGCGGCACGCGCGGGGAGCCGCCCGCAGAAGGCCCCGGGGCAAGCCCGGGGATGCGGCGTGTGGATGCTAGACGTCTACCTCAGCATCCAGCGCGTTCTCTTCGATGAACTCCCGGCGGGGTTCCACGACGTCGCCCATCAGTTTGGTGAACATTTCGTCGGCCTCGTCGGCATGGTCGACGCGCACCTGCAGCAGGGTGCGGGCATTGGCGTCCAGCGTGGTTTCCCAGAGCTGGTCTGCGTTCATCTCCCCCAGACCCTTATAGCGCTGGATCTTGATGCCGTCGCGGCCTGCTTCCAGAACGGCCGCGAACAGGGAACATGGTCCGTGAACGGTGATTTCCCCGCCCTTGTCGCGGCGCAGGATCAGCGGCTGTTCATACATATCCCGCAGCGAGTTGGCGCGCTCGGCCAGGCGGACGGCATCCTGGCTGGCCAGCAGGGGGGCGGGCAGCACAGAGGTTTCGTCCACGCCGCGCACGGTACGCTGCAGCACCAGGGCGCCTTCGACAAAGCGGCCTTCCCAGGTGTCTTCGCCCTCTTCGGCAAAGCGGTTCATGCGCTCTGCCGTCAGCTGGGCTTCGGTCTCTCCGGCGCCTGCAGCCATCGCCCCGGCCATGGCGGCCTGTTCGATCAGATCTGCCGGCGCGCGCAGGGCGAGGCGGGCCAGATTGGCCTTGAAGTTGGAGGCCTGACGCACGCGGTCACGCAGATCTTCGCCCGCAATCTGGCTGCCATCCGGCAGGATCAGCGCTTCGCCGGTCGTGCCTTCCTCGATCAGGTAGGCATCCAGTTCCGGCACGTCCTTCACATAGCGTTCGGACTTGCCACGCGACACTTTGTAGAGGGGCGGCTGGGCAATGTAGAGATAGCCCTTCTCGATAATCTCCGGCATCTGACGATAGAAGAAGGTGAGCAGCAGCGTCCGGATGTGCGCGCCGTCCACGTCAGCATCGGTCATGATGATGATCTTGTGATAGCGCAGCTTGTTGATGTCGAACTCATCGCGGCCAATGCCGGCGCCCAGCGCCATGATCAGCGTACCGACCTGATCCGAGGACAGCATCTTGTCAAAGCGGGCGCGTTCGACGTTCAGGATCTTGCCGCGCAGGGGC